>JAZNIY010000015.1:0-4066 GCA_045577735.1 Candidatus Stercoripulliclostridium sp.
CGTGTGATGTTTGCGTTGCAGTGATAACGACATCACGGCAACGCCAATACCACTTGGCAAAAGCCAAAACACAACTAACCCGTTTTGGGTTATTTTTTTATTTTTTCTCACCCTCACCCAAAAATCACCCTAAACTCACCCCTTCGTTTTTAGCATTTCACCCACCTTGGGTGAATACGCGCACGCATACTGAGGTATAAAATGATACCATCCTAAAATGGCAAAGTGCCCAAATAGAAGGAGATATCTTTATGAAAGCAAAAAGAATTAGCATACTTGCCCTAGTAGTAATAATGGCGTTACTGATAGGCGTTTTTGCCGTTGCGCCTTTTAGCGCTATGGCAGATGAAGTAACGGAAGTTTGGAATTGGAACGAATTACTAAACGCAGTTAACTCGGACAAGTTAAATATCAAACTTATGGCCGATATAGAAGACGTTGTTCCCGACGACGAACTTCCCACAAAGCATCGTTTGGTTTTTAATGGCGGATTTGAATACGTTCTTGATTTGAATGGGCATTCGTTAACCGTATTAAATCATGCGAACGAGTTTTTCAGCGAAGGGTTTTCTATGATAGAGGTTTCGAACAGTTCAAGCCTTGAAATGAAAAACGGAACCGCAAAATTTGAAAACTATTTTATCAACCACAAGCGTACCGCAAAAGGTGTTGTTTTTGTAAAAGACGATTCCACATTTTTTGCAACCAAGGTTACGATGAAGAACACCTATTTAGGCGTGGTCGTTTCTGCAACAGATACGGCAAAGGTAACGCTAGATGGTTGTGAGTGCTGTTCTTTGAATGGCTTTGCTTTATATTTGGAACGCCAAGCATCGCTTACCCTTGACGGCGGATGTTATATTCATACTGAGATTGGGGATGCTACCCCAACGGTTTATATGGACGGATACGGCGCACTTTATTCCGAAAGTACAGGCGAGTTGGTAATAAACAACGCTGTGTTCAAAACCGGTGTTCAAGTAAATAGTGCGCAAAAGTCTGCGTTTGATATTGCTAAGCATGAGGTTACGATAAACGACGAGGTTCTTTCAGCAAACGTGTTTGATGGTACGCAAATTGAAGCTACCAATGCGGGCGCTAAATATTATTGGTACTCTTATAACCAATGTAGCATTTATAAAACGGCGGACAGCAGTTTTACTAATACGGTAAAAGTAATATCCCTTGATAAAAAATATCCTATCAATATTGTGAATGGTGTTGCAAAAGTTGGTGGCGTTCAAGTTGCGGAAGCAAGTTACGGACAAGAGGTTACCATTATAGCAAACACACCCGAAGAAGGAATGGAGTTCGTCCGTTGGGATGGAAGCGCTCTAGTGGAAAACGCTTATAGCGCAACGACGACTTTTACAATGCCCGCTACTCCCGTTACACTTACGGCTTATTATGGCAATGAAAGCGTAAAGTCGGTAGAGCTTGCTATAGATACGCCCGTTGTGGGAGAAAAAATAAAGGACGCTAAAGTTGTTGTTGACGGCGATGTCATTATTGGCGACGTGGAATGGTTTGCCAACGAGGTAAGAATGGACGAAAACGCAAGCTTTTTCCCCGGACAAATCATATCGGTAGAAGTTCTTGTTTATCCACCGGATGGTTATAGATTTAAAACCCCTCTTGATATCGCAACGGTAAATGGTAACAATGCTACCGTTTATGGCACAGAAGGATATGCCTCTATTTCTTATACATTTAATCAACTTCCCGGAAATCCTTTTGCGGTAATCTATAATAATGATACGACACAACTTGGTATTGGCGGAAAGATAGAACTTGATACAGCAACAATGGCAACTCAAAGCAACGTATTCAAGGATGCTCTTGATGCAGGCGAGGTTAGCTATCAATGGTACAAAAACGGCGATGTAATTGAAGGCGAAACTAATGCAAGGTACGATTTCAAGGCAGATGACGTAGATGGCATTTTTTATGCAGTAGTTACTGCGGGTGATAAAGTCGCTTGGGGACAGGCGCACTATTGTTATAATTATCTCTATCAAATTTATCTTAATGCAACTGATGTTGTAGTAGGTGGAAAGGCGCCTCAAATTTCTTCTGCTACGCCCGGTGTTGCTATCGATTCCGAAAACATGACGATTTCCACGTTGATTGCTCCGGATACCTATAGTTCACCACTTTCCGTAGAGAACGTTATCATCGTCCCCGGCAAGAGCTATCGTCTTTCAGGAAGGCTTCTTGAAACGAGCGAGGCGAACATTCCATATTTGGCAAGTTGTTACGTGAACGGAGAGTTGATGGCGGAAACTGTAGATGGGCTTGCCTATTTCTTTTATGATTTTACAGCTCCCACGGCAGATTTCCCCGTTTATTACACTGCAAATGGAGAAATAGGAATAGGTGTAACCCTTACCGTTGACGTTGAAAGAATGCGTACCGAAAACAGCACTTTCAAAAATGCATACGACCACGCAAACGCTACCTATCAAACGGTATTTTACCAATGGTACAAAAATGGCGAAGAAATAAATGGTGCAACCGATATTTCTTATACTGTAAAATCTAGTGATAAAAATAGTATGATTCATTGTCAAGTTACCCTTGTTGATGGAAAATGTGGTATAGGAGAGCAGTTTGCAATCAGCAATGTTATCACTATGATTAAGCTCACCATGCCAATACCTAAGGATGGAAATAAAACAATAAGCACTACAACTTCCGATATTTACGCAGATGGAATAAACGTTGTGGGTTTGATGTGGATCCATAAAGACACCGATTATACAATGCAAGGAAGCGATACTTATAAAGAAGGAGACGTATATACGTACTACATTCAAATAGAAGCAAAGGACGGCTTTTTATTGGACTTTACAGGGTCTGATTTAGATGAACTAACCAAAGCGAATATCTATGGAGAAGAGGTTCTTTCCGGTGGCTCTTCGGGTGGCGCTAAAATGTTCTATATCTCAGATGTTACTGCGCTACACACCCATCATTATAGCGACTTGGTATGGGCTTATGACGATGAATATCACTGGCAACCCTGTATTGAGGCCGGATGCCCCAACCCCCACGAAGAAGAAATGAACATTATGTTCCACTACGGAACGGAAGCAACGTGCCAAACCCAAGGTCATTGCTCCGTTTGTAACTACGTGTACTATGGTGAACATGATTTTTCAGTTCCCAATTATCAATACGTTGATGACATGATATGTGCAACCTATTGTGCAAACTGTGATGAAATAGGTAGCTGGAGTTATCATAGTGGTGGTGTTTCAACTTGTCAAAGTAAATCGGAATGTGAATGGTGCCATCACGAATATGGTAAACTAGCAGACCACGCGGGTGGAACTGCAACTTGCTACCAAAAGGCAAGTTGTAGTACTTGTGGTGAAGAGTATGGCGATTTACTAGACCACGATTGGAGCGAAGGTTGGGATTATAAAGATGCAAACGGACACGCACACCTTTGTGAAAACAGCGGATGTACTGCTCACGATAGCATTATTCCCCATACTCCCAATATTCCTAACGCAACCGAAAACGAAGCAAAGGTATGTACCGTTTGTGAATACGTAATTGCTCCTAGACTAAACCACGTTCACGCTCTAACTCCCGTTTCCGCAACTCCCGCAACTTGTACGGAAAATGGTAACACAGCATACTACACCTGTACTTGCGGACAATGGTTTAGCGATAGCGAAGGTAATACCCTAATTGTAGACCACAGCTCGGTAATAATTCCCGCAACCAACCACAACTACGAAGGCGTAGCTTGGTCAAGCGATGCAAACGAACACTACAAGGTATGTAAAAATACCAACTGCTCTGAAAAGGGAGAGGTAGCAACCCATACTCCCAATATAGCAAACCCCACCGAAGAAGAGGCAAAGGTATGTACCGTATGTCAGTACGTAATTGCTCCTGCACTAAATCACGTTCACGCTTTAACTCCCGTTGTAGCGAAGGGTGCAACTTGTACGGAAAACGGTAACACCGCATATTACACCTGTACTTGCGGACAATGGTTTAGTGATGAAAATGCAACCAACCTAATTGACAACCACGATAGCGTAATCGTAGT
>JAZNIY010000016.1:0-1781 GCA_045577735.1 Candidatus Stercoripulliclostridium sp.
CCCACCCCCGACAACCCCCCCGATACCACACCCGAAGGTGAAGACGAGGCAGGACTAAGTGGTGGCGCAATTGCAGGAATAGCAGTAGGGGCAACTGTTGGTGCAGTAGGACTAGGAGTAGGTGGCTTTGCAATCTTCTGGTTTGTAGTAAAGAAAAAGAGCCTAGCAGAGCTTCTTGCAATCTTCAAGAAAGCCCCCAAAGCAACTCCTAACACGACTCCCGATATTCCCACGGGAAACGACGATATTACCGAATAATTTAACTTAACTTATGCCCCTCGCCAGAGTGCGAGGGGATACAGTTTTATATAGGAGGCAGAACAATGAATACGAAATCAAGACTTTTCTTAATAGTTTTCTTAATGGCACTCGTAATGCTTGTGAGTGCTTTTGCGGTTGCGCCGTTTACGGCAAGTGCAGTAGGCTCGGTAAGAGTGGACTTTTGCTTGACTAACGGAGCCTTAGAAAACTACGTGTTCTTTGAAAATGATGCTAGCAAATACTTTATAACCCAAAATACTAAGGCAGACGGTACCCTCACTTCTCTTGAAGAACTTTATCGTACTGATAGCCTAGACCTAGAATTTGACGGTTGGTATACCGAAGAGGGTGATAAGGTTACGTTGGAAACGGTATTTACAGAATACACCATTCTTTACGACAGCTGGAAGGATACCACTCTTCAAAGCGAAGATATTATCTCCGCTTTAGAAATAGGCACTCCTTTACTAGCAGTAGGCGAAACTGCCGGCACCTACAATGCAAGCAGTATTACTCTAGTTGACGATAGATTGTCGGTTGAAAGCGTTTCCGTTTACGAGGGCTTGAATGCTTATAGAACGAATAAGCTAGAAAACGGCGACGTACTCGAAGAGGGTAAGTCTTATTCTTTGAGAGTAGAATTACATACCAAAAATGGTGAACTTATTGACGACCAACTAATTAGCCATACTACTGCTAATTATGGCTTGGTTGCAAATATGCTATATTCTCACGATTATAGCGGTATATTTACTACCCAATGGACAAACAGAGAGGATAAAATTCAAGTTATAATCAACTATGATTATGAAAATTATTACTTTGAGTACGATTTGGTAGATAAAGTAGTAGAAAACGGACAATCTCCGCAGTACACGGTTCACGTTAGCAAGAATGAGAACATTCAAGGTATGGAATTGTTTGTTAAAAACGCAAACGATACTTGGGCAAGTCTTGGCGCGGTTACGGGTGAATTTAGTATTCCCGCAAACAGCAACGTAGTAAAGCAATATCGCGTAGAGGTAACCTTCCAAAACGGATTAGTTATCAGCAGTAACACCTTCAAGGTCGATTGGTATGACCCCAATGCGCCAAAGTTTACTACCGAGCCCATTGATTATAGTGTATCGTATGGCACGAACGTCATTGTTACTTGGGGACTTAACTGTAGCGTAGCCTCCATTAAACTTGAAAAATACGACGGAGCTACTTGGGGTGAATTTCAAAATGCTACTCCCACGGGTACAACGATAAGTGCATTGGAAAGCGGTACCTATACTTTTAGGGCGCACGCAACAAAAGACGGCGGTGATATTTATTCGGACTCCTTTACGGTTACTTGGCGTGAAGCATTTGAGTTTACCACTCAACCGCAAAGTATAACGGTTGCTACTGGCGAATCAGCCGTTGTTACTTGGGAAACTAATTTGCTTCAAACATCTTTACAAACGTTAGGAGCTTTCCAATTACAAACAGATACCGGTAGTGGTTGGCACCGTTCTGCAAACTTGGAAGAAGAT
>JAZNIY010000017.1:0-205385 GCA_045577735.1 Candidatus Stercoripulliclostridium sp.
GATATTTGCAATTCCATTTTGTGTGTGCTAAACTACTATTGTCTATGCTGTTCTTCTTCATAGATATATCCTCCAAATGTGTTTTAGTTTTGACTGGCAGGTCTAAACTATTGTATCACATTTGGAGGATTCTTCTCATCGGTTAACCTATACTGAACCACGCGACTATCGCGTGGTTTTCTTTATACAATAAAAAAGACCGATACTCGGTCTTTCTCTTTATTTGGAAGTTTTCTTGCTCTTGAAATACTCGTAGTTGCGTCGGTAATAGGTTATTAATAAAATTAGTATTATCGCTATCGCACAAATCAATGCAATAGAAAGCGCAACCCTTTCGTTATAGCTTATGGAAGTCGTTAGGTTTTCATCCTTGACGTAACCAACGCCATCTTCCATAATTACTATATGGTAACCGTCAACTTCACTTTTAGACACGGTTAGCACCGTACCGTCAAGATAGGTTTTAATAACGTTTTTCTCGGCACTCGGAGAGGAATATACCTCTATACTGCCACCCACGTGATCACTATATGCTTTTGCCGTATAAAGTTTATAACGGCTTTCTTGGCTGGTGGAATACAGATATTTTGCATCCACGTAGCCCGTATCGCCCTCGTGTTTTACTTTATAAAACTCGGCGCCACCAATTTGAACCACCTCAAGTACCTCAACTTGATCGTTTTGGTTTAACTCTTTCGTGACGGTAGTAAGCGTTTCATCGGCATAAAGGTTTACACCATCGTGTAATATGTAATTATTAGAGGCACGAGCAACGGCGACGACCGATACGTTTGTCATCGATATAATCATTACTATTAAAATGATTACGCCCAAAACCCCTATTTTTTTCATACTAAATTATCCAACGTATTTCATTGGGATTGCTAATAAATAGCTCGCCCCACTTTCCTAGTTTCTTGACTCTTGAACTGCCCTCTACAACGGGAGTACCTGCATCAAACTGGTAGGAAACAACCAAATTGTTTTCTTTGTCGATATATCCACAATGTTCGCCCTTGAATACACAAGCGTACCCTTCGGAGAAGCTCATTGCGCAATCGTATTCGATGGGAATAATAACTTCGCCTTGTCTGTCGATAAATCCAAACTTATCGTTCTTTTCAACACAACAAAGTTCTTCGTGGAAAAGATATACCTCATCATACTCGGGGGTAATGACTTCCTTTCCGTCACGAGTAGCGAATCCCCACTTGCCGTTCTTGTTAATCTTAACGTATTTGTCTTGTGGATGAACTACTTCTTGCTTCTTTGGACGAAGTTTTTCTCTCTCTTCCTTGGTTTTTTGCTCGGTAATCTCTTCTCTTACCTTGCGATTGTCATTTTTTCCCTGTTTGGTGGGTTGTTTATTATCATTTGCGCGACCATTTTGTTGGTTGTGAGTGTTTTGTTGCTTCTCATTACCCTTCTTTTGGTTGCGATTATTTTCTTTGTTATTGGTTTTATTCTCGCCTTTTTGTCCCTTTGGTTGGTTTGCGTTTTTATTGCCACCTTGCCCTTCCTTGTTTCCTTGGCGATTTTGATTTTCTTCCTTTTTACCTTCCGTATTTTGTACTTCGGGCATAGGTTTTAATCTCAAGCGCTTATTGTTAAGAGCACTCTTGAGTTCGCCCAAATTGCGCTTGTCAAAGGTAGGAATACGATAAAAATCCTTTTCACATCTAATAACTACGTCACGAACGGTCTTTACGTTGCCTTTTAGCAATTTCTCCTTAACAACGTCGCTTAAACGTAAAATGTCTATGCTTTGGTCAAGAAGTTCCTTATCGTATGGTGGAACGTAGTTTTCATCCAAGAAAGATTTCTTCTTTTTGGGACGTTTATTGTAGTGGTAATTATTACCCATTTATTACTCCTATTGGATAGAATACGGCTGTCATAAGACAGCCGTATTCTTATGGTTTAATTAAATCTTAATATTTTTTTCTGGGGGTGTACTTGGTGTGCAAAATTTCGTGTGCCTTGTGGCTATTGGGCTCGCCAAGATAGGTTTCGTAAATTTCCTTAACTACAGGGTTCTCGTGGGACTTACGTAGTGCGGAAGATTTGTCTGCATCATAGATAGCGCCGGCGCGAAGTGCCTTAATGTCAAGGTTATTGCGTTCGTATGCGCTCTTGATGGGTTGTCCACCACCGTTTACACAGCCACCGGGACAGCTCATGATTTCGATAAAGTGGTAATCAGCTTCTCCCTTCTTAATCTTTTCCATGAGTGCTTTTGCGTTTGCAAGGCCACTTGCAACAGCTACCTTAACTTCTTTACCAGCTAGGGTTACGGTTGCTTCCTTAATGCCCTTGGTGCCACGAACGTCGGTGTAATCGATGTTTTCTAGGCTCTTTCCTTCGAGAACGTCAGCAAGGGTACGTAGAGCAGCTTCCATAACGCCACCGGTTGCACCGAATAGTAGACCTGCGGTAGATGCGATTCCAAGAGGAGCATCGAATGCGCTGTCTTCTAGTTCGTTGAAGATGATGCCAAATCTCTTAATGAGTTTAGCAAGTTCACGGGTGGTAAGTGCGATGTCGATATCGGGAACGCCTGCTGCGTTTTGGTAATCTCTGCCCTTTTCAAATTTCTTTGCGGTACAGGGCATTACGGATACAACTACCATATCCTTGGGATCAATACCCATCTTTTCTGCGTAGTAAGTCTTGCAGATAGCGCCAAACATTTGTTGGGGGGACTTACAACTGGAAAGGTTGGGGATAAATTCGGGATAGTTGTGCTCAACAAACTTGATCCATGCAGGAGAGCAAGAAGTCATCAT
The DNA here is from genome assembly GCA_045577735.1 of Candidatus Stercoripulliclostridium sp. Lineage (GTDB taxonomy): Bacteria > Bacillota > Clostridia > Christensenellales > DTU072 > Stercoripulliclostridium_A. The sequence goes on from JAZNIY010000017.1 coordinate 2,787, forward strand.
GGGGAGAGTGCCACCGTTGTTAAGACGGCTGAGGAACTCGGTACCTTCTTCCATAATGGTGAGGTCAGCAGTCATATTTACGTCAAATACTGCATTGAAGCCCATCTTGCGCATTGCGGTAACCATCTTGCCTTCAACGTTAGAGCCAATGGGATAACCGAATTCTTCGCCTAGTCCTACGCGAACTGAGGGAGCAGTAGCGATAATAACGTACTTGGATTTGTCTTGAAGTGCTGCGATAACGTCGTCGATTTCTTCCTTTTCGGAAAGAGCGCCAACGGGACAAGCACTAATACATTGTCCACAACCTACGCAGGGAACGTCTTTGAGGTCAAAGTCAAAGGATGCACCAATGTGGGTAGCAAAACCACGAGAGTTTGCACCAATGATGGATAGTCCTTGGTATTCCTTACAAGCAGCTACGCAACGACGGCATAGAACGCACTTGTTGTTATCTCTTACGATATAGGGAGTGGTAGCGTCGATATCGAATTCATTAACTGCACCGCCAAAACGCTTTGCATCGCATCCGAGTTCTTCAGAAAGGCGTTGTAGTTCACAGTTTTGGTTACGAACACAGCTCAAGCAATTCTTATCGTGGTCGGAAAGAATTAGTTCAACGGTGGTTCTTCTTGCTTCGATAACCTTTGCGCTATTGGTGGTAACTTCCATACCTTCGTTTACGGGATATACACAAGCTGCAACAAGGCTTCTTGCGCCCTTAACTTCTACTACGCAAACACGGCAAGCACCTATTGCGTTGATGTCGCGAAGATAACAAAGGGTGGGGATTTTGATGCCTACGGAACGAGCAGCATCAAGGATAGTAGTGCCGGCAGGAACGCTAACGTCTTGGCCGTTTATCTTTAAATTAACCATTTTAATTTCCATTATCTTATCCTCCTATTTCCTTACGATGGCCTTGAACTTACACTTGTCCATACATACGCCACACTTGATGCACTTGGATTGGTCGATATGGTGCATTTGCTTAACAGAACCGCTGATTGCGCCAACGGGACAGTTGCGTGCACATAGGGTACAACCCTTACAGGTATCCAATACTTCGTAAGAAAGCAATGCTTTACATACGCCTGCGGGACACTTCTTATCAACGATGTGTGCAATATATTCGTCACGGAAGAACTTCATGGTTGCAAGAACGGGGTTAGGAGCAGTTTGTCCCAAACCGCAAAGTGCGTTGTCCTTGATGTAGTAGCAAAGTTTTTCCATTTCGTCAAGGTCGCTAAGTTCGCCCTTACCGGAAGTGATCTTGTCGAGGTACTCAAGAAGTCTGGTAGTACCAATACGGCAAGGAGTACATTTACCACAAGATTCATCCTTGGTGAATAGTAGGAAGAATTTTGCGATGTCAACCATACAGTTGTCTTCGTCCATAACGATTAGACCACCGGAACCCATAATGGAGCCGATTGCAGCAAGGTTTTCAAAGTCGATTGGAACGTCCATGTGTTCTGCAGGGATACATCCACCTGAAGGACCACCGGTTTGAGCTGCCTTGAACTTCTTACCATTGGGGATACCGCCACCGATGTCTTCAATAACGGTACGTAGAGTGGTTCCCATGGGGATTTCTACTAGACCGGTATTAACGATCTTACCACCAAGTGCGAATACCTTGGTGCCGGGGCTCTTTTCGGTTCCCATTGATCTGAACCATTCTGCACCCTTAAGGATGATTTGAGCAACGTTAGCGTAAGTTTCAACGTTGTTAAGAATGGTGGGCTTTTGGAATAGACCCTTGTTTGCGGGGAATGGAGGACGGGGACGAGGTTCGCCACGTTTACCTTCGATAGAGGTCATAAGAGCAGTTTCTTCACCACAAACGAAAGCACCTGAACCAAGACGAATACCAAGGTCAAAGTCGAATCCAAGACCAAGAATGTTCTTACCTAGTAGGCCGTATTCTTTTGCTTGTTCAATAGCTATTCTCATTCTTTGAACAGCGATAGGATACTCAGCACGAACGTAGATGTAACCTTGGTTAGAACCAATAGCGTAAGCAGCGATTGCCATTGCTTCGATAACTGCGTGAGGATCGCCTTCTAGGATAGAACGGTCCATGAATGCACCGGGGTCGCCTTCGTCAGCGTTACAGCAAACGTACTTAATACCGGTTTCATCTGCTTGAGCGTTTCTAGCAAATCTCCACTTTAGACCGGTGGGGAAGCCTGCACCACCACGACCACGTAGACCGGAGTCAAGAACGGTTTGGATAACTTCTTCGGGGGTCATTTCGGTTAGAACCTTAATGAGGGCTTGGTAACCGTCGTATGCGATGTACTCATCGATGTCTTCGGGGTTGATAACACCACAGTTACGAAGAGCAACACGGGTTTGGCTCTTGTAGAAGTTAGTTTCGGACAAAGCCTTGGTAACTTCGGGAGAGTTCAAATCTTTGTAGATTAGTCTTTCTACTAGTCTTCCCTTTACAAGGTGTTCTGATACTAGTTCATCAACGTCACTTACTTGAACTTGGCTATAGAATGCGCCTTCGGGATAGATGATAACAACGGGACCAACAGCACAAAGGCCGAAGCATCCGGTTTTAACGAGCAATACTTCTTCGGTAAGTCCGTTTTCAGCAACCTTAGCAACAAATCTGTCATAGATTTCTGCGCTGTGGTTGGAGTGACAACCGGTACCGCCACATACTAGAACAGTATTTCTATACATATTATTTCCTCCTATGCTTCGTCGCCTACAAGATACTCGGTGCAAACTTTGCCACCAAGAACGTGTTGGTCAAGAATTTTCTTTGCTTTATCTGCGTCAACGTGAACGTAAGTTACCTTTTCTTGGCCGGGTACGAAAACTTCTACGATGGGCTCAAGCTTGCACATACCGATGCATCCGGTACGGGTAACTTTAACGTGTTTGATTCCTCTATTTGCAACTTGGTCTACTAGTTCGTTGAAAACAGGTCTTGCGCCTGCTGCGATACCACAAGTAGCCATACCTACTACGACGCGAATTTCGTTAGCTTCGCTTTCGTTGTCACGGCTGATAATTTGCGCTTGCATTTTTTCTCTAATTGCTTTGATATCAGCGATGGATTTCATATAATTATACCTCCGTTTATACTTTCGATGTTTTCTTTTAGCATTGATCTGAGAAAAGCGATGATTTCCGGGCTATCTATTGGTATTCCCTCTAGTTCCTCTTTAACTTCCCTGGTGTCGAAAACGAATTCCCTGTCGTCTACTTTGTATATCCACCTAAAATCACAATCGGGATAAAGTAGCGTGGTTGCCGTTTCGGCAATATCTCCAAGTGGCATTCTGTCTATGTCGTCAAGTTGGAAGGTCGTGGTTACTACCGTGCCCACCCCTACTTGAGATTTTATTTCGAAGGTGCCACCACCCGTTTCCGCCGCCTGCTTTAATAGCGGTATTCCCATTCCTACCTTTCTAGTAGTTCTGGTCGTGGTAAAGGGGTCGGTTACTTTTGCCAAGAATTCTTCACTCATCCCCTTGCCGTCATCACTAATTCTAATCGTAAGGATATTTTCTTTTGCCAGAATTTCCACCGTAACTAATTTTGCGTTAGCCTTAACGGAATTTTCCGCAATATCCAGAATGTGAAGGGCAAGTTCTCTCATTGTTATTTGTATTCGGAAACGATACCGTCGAGTTGGTTGGTCGTTACTTTGCCGTATACGTTGGAGTTAACGGTCATAACGGGAGCCAAACCACAGCAACCTATGCATCTGGTTTCAATAAGGCTGAATTTGCCGTCGTCGGTACATTCGCCAGATTCAATACCGAATTTTGCTTTAAGAGCGTCTACTAGGTCGCCAGCGCCTTTAACGTAACAAGCAGTTCCCATACATACGGATACTTGGTATTGTCCACGAGGACTCAAAGTAAATTGTGAGTAGAAAGTCGCTACGCCAAAAACTTCTTCAAGAGAGATATTTAATGCTTCTGCTATCTTGGTTTGAACTTCGATGGGAAGATAACCATATAACTCTTGAGCAAACTGCAATGCGGGCATAAGTCCACCGGGAACAGATTTTAGCTCTGCCAATTTAGCGTTAAGAGCTTCTTCTTGTTCGGGAGTGCCGGCAAACGGAACTTTTGTTAACTTGATTCTTGCCATTATTTCCTCCAAAGAAATGTATTTATTATCTTATTGTTATTTGTTCGCGCGTTTACGCACGCGCATAATAATTATATCACACGCGCGCGAATTTGCAAATACTTTTTTAAATAAAGTTGCTTATTCCCTATTTTTTACTTTTATTTATCAAAAAAGAAATGAGCGCCTCTGCCGTAGGCTCCTCCAAATCTATAAAATGAACCCCTTTCCCTATGCTGTCTAGGGTGTGGGCATCGCTGTCGTGCAAAATAAAAATATTGTCGACTTCGTGCGCGTTGTCACCATCGCAAGAGTATTCCACGGCGTGATAATACGGCGGTATTCCACCTAGCATTGCTATCATTCCAAAGGAATCCCTATCAACGTGCGCAGGCACGCATACGCCCCCGTATCTTAACGCAAGAGCATATGCTTCGCTTTCCGAAATCTCGGCACTTGTTAAAAGTAGACTGTCCTCGACCTCCACTATCTCGTCGTCGGAATTAATGACAAGTTGTCTGCCGAAGATGTCCTCCCTGTTTTTTAGGTCGGTAAAATTAATCTTTTTGTGGAAGGCGCGTAACCTATCAAAGTCGGGAAACAAACACAGCAAATGGAGGTCTTCGTTCGTTTGTAATTCAAAGGCCGGTACTACGGTAATTCCCAATGCCTCGCCAACCTCCATTCCGGCTTCCACGTTTTTAATTGCGTTATGGTCTGCTATCGCTAGAATATCTATTCCAAGCGCGCTACAAGTGGCAACGATATTGACCGGAGTCATATCATCGTCTGCACAAGGCGAAAGCGCGCTATGGATGTGTAAATCGTAGCGATATTTAGCCATTTTTATAGTCCACTCTTCTTGACGGCATCAAAAACGGTATAATCCGTTGTAATGCAATTTATGCCAACGTCTTTGACCTTCTTGTCAAGCAACGGGTCGGGCTTAACGCCGTCGCATAGTATGATTATGCCGACGTCGGTGAGCGTTGCAACCGCCGCCACGTTTTGGTTGTTCATAATGGTAAACCATCCTGCGTTTTCGGGCGCCTTGCCCATTACAACGGAAAGGAAATCTCCACAATATCCACCCTCGATTTCTCTGTCTACGTCGGCAATATTTACTATGTCTGCTTCAAGATTTTTAATTAAACTATTTATTTTCATCTTTCAATTGTTGACACTTATCTATAGTTGTTTCTCCAAGCACAACGTCCTCGGCAAAGGCCCTACAACTGGGCGCTCCACATTGACCACAGTCGAGTTGGGGTAAAGTTGCGTAAACCTCTTCTATCTCTCTCATCTTCTTGAGAGCTAGCCCAAAGTCTTCGTCCAAACGGAATATATCCTTAACTTCCGGCTCGTGGTCCCAATGGAAGAATTCTTCGTCAAATTCGTTGACGTTAAGGGCATTCCTCATAGGCTCCAATCTGTGCCTAAACGAGCGCAATCTTGCTCTTGCTGCAAAGGGGTTTTCCACGTTCAAAACACCACCTACACAGCCGGACGTACAAGCACCCAGCTCGACGAAGTCTATGTAGGACAAGGCATCGTTTTCCATTTCTCGCAGGACGTTCATAACGTTTTCTACGCCGTCTGCAGCAAGATACTTGTCGTTATCTATTCCCAAACACTCTCCACCACTAGCAGCCCAACGCAAGCCAAGCATGCCCGTCTTAGAAAGCTGTTTAACCTCTTTGATTTTGGGAAGTACGGGTAATAGCTTAAAGTATACTTCGCTAATGGAAAGCACGCCGTCTGCCACAGCCTTAGCGCTCGTAATGGGATTTTTAAGGGCAAAGCCCTTAGCGGGACAAGGTGAGATGAAGAAAACGCCAATATCTTCTTCCGGGATACCCTTTTGTAATGCTTGCTCACGCGCTAGTTTTAGTGCAACTTCAGCGGGCGCAACAAGGTCTATAACGTGGTCGGCAAGACCTTTGTAACGCATATAAATTAATTCCACGACTGCAGGACAGGCACTGGAAATAATGGGCTTCTTTAGTTTGCCACTAGCAAGAAGCTCGCGCGTTTTTTCGCTTATGAGTTCTGCCCCTACCGACACTTCGTAAACGTCGTCAAAGCCAATTTCCAATAACCCGGTGAGAATTAAATCCACCGACTTCAAGTTGTTAAATTGACCGAACAACGATGGTGCCGGCACGGCAATTTTATACTTGTAGTCGAATATCTTGTCAAAGCTGTCGTATATGGGTAATTTTGCTTGGTGTGGGCACATTCTTACGCATTCGCCACAGCCAATGCACCTATCGTATATAACCCTAGCTTTGCCACCACGCACTCTTATTGCCTCGGTGGGACAACGCTTCATGCAAGATATACATCCTTTACATTTGTCACGGTCAAGCATAACCGTGTGGATACTCTTATCCATAATAACTCCTTACCTATCTATTAGGAAAAGTTAACGACCATAGTAACGGTAGTACCCTTACCAACCTCACTTTCAAGCTTAAACTCGTCGGTATATTTTTTCATGTTAGGTAGTCCCATACCTGCTCCGAAACCAAGATCACGAATGGAATCGGTTGCCGTGGAATAACCCTCGGTCAATGCAAGGTCAATATCGGGGATACCCGGGCCGTTATCTTTTAGTACGATAACAATCTTATCGCGATAAATATCAACTATGGCTCGCCCACCGCCTGCGTGGATAACCATATTGATTTCACCCTCGTACATAGCAATTGCAACCTTTCTTATCGAGGCGGTGCTAACTCCAAGCATCTTCAAGGTCTTTTTGACTTCGTCGGATGCTCCACCGGCCGACACGAAATTGTTGCCAGCTACTTCAAATTCCAGATGTAACGCTTCACTCATACCGTTTCTTGATCACCGGCAATAAGTCCGTTCTTATAAAGTACCCCACAGGCCGAGTACATGCGATAATCACTAGAGATGATTGCAATACCCTTTTGTTTTGCAATTGCAATCATATCGCTGGTAGGAACTTTACCACGTACAAGTACGATGCACTTAATGTCCATCATATCGGCAGTACGGACTACTTGTGGATTGCATAGTCCGGAAATTAGTAGCGCTTGATCCTTAACGAAAGCAAGTACGTCGCTCATCATATCGGATGCGCAAGCAGAGATTAATTCCATATCAAATTGGTCCTCTCCGCAATAAACTTTGGCGTTCAAAAGTTCGACAATGTCTTTGAGTTTCATTTTATCCTCACGAAAAAATTAATTTTTACTTTTTTGATTATCTTGGGTATATTCTTCCCATAGCGCGTTTGTGTTCTGCACGTTTTTCCGCGCTATCGACCTTTTCTCTCACTTCTTTAGTGGCATCCCCCGTCAAAAGATAGGTGTCCAGCTCTTTGTAGGTTATGCCCATGTCTTGCTCGTCGGTTTGACCTTCAAAAAGTCCTGCCGACGGTGCCTTTTCCACAATACATCTTGGGCAATCAAGGTAATATAGTAGTTCCAAAACCTCGGTAGCAGTCAAATCTCCAATGGGATTAAAGTCGCAAGCACCATCGCCCCATTTGGTAAAGTAACCCATGGTGATTTCCGAGCGATTGCCCGTACCTGCAACAAGATATCCCTTGCGTTGTGCGTAGTTATAGAGGGTAATCATGCGAAGCCTTGGGTTTACGTTAGCGTATGCCATGGGCGTTTGGGATTCGTCCAAAGGCTCTAGTATTTTTTCAAGTGCTTCTTTTGCGGGAGTCAAGTCGGCTTCCAGCACTTTAATATCGTACTGCTCGCAAACAAGCAAACCGTGCTCGCGATCCTCCCCATAATTGCGTTTGGATTGACAAGGCATTATTATACCGGTTACATTTGGCGTTGCCATACGGCAAAGGATACCTACCAAAACGGAGTCTTTACCACCGCTCATACCAAGAACGATGCCCTTTGCACCACTCTCTTCGAGTAGATCCTTTATCCACCTTACACGTGACATTACTATCTTCTCGTAATCCATAGTTGCTCCTTATATATTCTTTATTTGCCAATCGATGGATTGCTTGCCCAACTTGGATAATATTGCGTTTGCTTTGGAAAAATGCCTGCATCCAAAGAAGCCGTTGTACGCTGACAAGGGCGATGGATGGACGGTTTCCAATATAAAATGCTGTGGGTTGGTTATTAGTGCTTTTTTTGCGCGTGCAGGCGAGCCCCATAGCAAGAATATTACGGGGTCACTTCTGTCGTTTAACGCCTTTATGACGTTGTCGGTAACCTGCTCCCATCCCTTGCCTTTGTGCGAAAGAGGTGCGTTTTTCCTAACCGTCAGTACGGTGTTAAGAAGCAGTACGCCCTGCTTTGCCCAGTCAACGAGATAGCCGTTATTTGGTATATACGTACCCAAATCGGCGTTCAATTCCTTGTAAATGTTCATTAACGAGGGTGGGATTTTAATACCGGGCTTAACGGAAAAACACATTCCGTGCGCTTCGCCGGGATTGTGGTATGGGTCTTGTCCCAAAATCACGATTTTTACGTTTTCATAAGAGGTGGTTTTAAGCGCGTTAAAAATGTCGTGCATATCGGGATAGATTACACGATTGCGATATTCACTAATTAAAAATTCTCTTAAATTGAGATATCCCTCCCCTTCAAAGGTGCTTTTGAGGATGACGTCCCAATCGTTTCCTAGGTTAACCATAGTTATATTTTACAACACGCACGCGTGTGTGTCAATAGCCAATATTTTAGCCCACCTTACCCCTAGGCGTTAGAATTTCACAAATATAGCTTGCTCCCATAAGCATAACTTCTTGAACGAATTTATTGATAATACGATAATAAATTATCTTTCCCTCCCTTCTAAAAGCAACCATACCTGCGTCACGAAGTATCTTTAATTGATGGGAAACGGTGGTTTGATTAAGGTCCAAAATGGTGGAAATATCGCTTACGCAAAGCTCTTCAACGGAGAGCGCAGAGAGCATTTTAAGGCGCGTTACGTCACCGAAAACGGAAAAGAAATTCGCCATATCGGCAAGGTCTGCGTTCGAGGGCAAATAATGATGTATGGTGGAAAGGGTTTCTAAATCAACAAGCAAGGAATTCATGTTTATTTCCTTTTTTCTTTGATTATAAAAGTGTAACAAAGAAGAAAGTTCAGGCATATTGTAAAGTAACCACTTAATTTGTCGGAGGTAAATATGTTTGGAAATAGCACGCTTGCTTTATTGCTTATAGTATTATGTTGTGGAGGCTGTGGAAACGATGCCCTTTGTGGCAACAACCAATGCCTTGCCCTACTACTTATAGTGTTGTGTTGCGGAGGCTGTGGGAATAACAATTCACTTGGCTTTACGGAAACGTAAACGAAAATATACATACCATTGCGTAAGCAACGTAAATCAAAAAACATAGGTGGGGGGAATATTTCTCTTCTCTATCCTCCCCCTATTCTACGTTACCCTACGCTTACCTACCCTCCCCTATACTATCCTTATCTCTACTCCCCTTACCTATACTATCCTGGGGCGCAAAAAGTACGTCTTTAGGACAACTTTTTTGCGTCTTTTTTGCGTCTTTTTTGCGTAGTTTTGTACACGTTTTTGATTTATTATATCTTGCAAAAATGGTAATATTCTTGCCTTTTCCTTGACTTTTTAAGCAAAACATATTAGTTTTTCAGTTGACAAATTTTTATTCAAAATGCTTAAGTTTTTTCATTTTGTCAAACATTTTTAGAACGTCTTTCGTTCAAGTTGCAAACAAGGATTTATTTAAGTGCGGAATGCGGAGCAACGCTTGCGCGAGTGCGGAGTGCGGAGCGCGGAACAGCCTTACGGAGTGCGGAGTGCGGAATGCGGAACGCGGAACGACCTCATTTCGCTTACGCTTCACTCACAAGGATAGATTTTTGTTTATGGTTTCCTCTTACTTTTCCTAGACAGGTCGCCAAAAAACCTTATTATTCAGTTTGAGTTTACTCGCACCAGTTTTAGAATACGGTAGACTTCGTTTTTTGGATGAGATACGAACAAAAGAAAATCTCCCAAGGGGAGTGTACTAAGGCGTACATGACCCGAAGGGAGACTTTTAGTTTTGTGAAGTAGGTCGCCAAAAAACAAAGTCTACTTTAAGTTTTTGGTAATACGCTCCACATACGGCACACTCCAATGATATCCCCAAAGTAGTAATGCATCGTATATAATGAATACGGCAACGAAAAGAAGGTTTAAAAGGAAATAAAGGAGTCCTTTGTTCTCCATGGATATATTGAGGGCACTAAAGTTAACGAAGAAAATATCGGTAAGATAGTAAAGGACAAAGAATACGAAACAAGCATAAACTACCTTTATGGGGTAGGATATAAACCACTTGATCTTGTCTTTGTGGTCATCTATAACAATGGTAACAATGGTATAGAAACCACCTACCAAAACAAAGGGTAAAATATGAATATTAGCAAAAATACCGCCAAGCGCACAAACAGCTACGTAAGACAATATTGCTTCACGATAGTATTTTTGCGTAAGCGGTAGCATTATCCCAACCGAGGCGAGTAAGTTAAAAGACATACTCAAGTTGGGAATATAGAATGATAAAATTATTGCAACAAGCGATATCGCCGAAGATATTCCGGCAAGCGCTATTCTCTTTGATGAAAATCTCTTCACTTTAACAACAGGAAATCAAATCTCCACCCATACATTCGCAACAGCAGTCTGCGCAAATTAGTCCTTGACAGCAATCACATGGGGTAACACCACCGTGATTGCGACCATCGTACCCGTCGTCACGGTAGGAACGTCTGTTTTCACCACCCTCTCCGTTGTCTCTATACGCATAGAAACCTTGGGTTTGAGGTCTGCCCACTCTTTCTTGCATGCGATTGTAAGCTTCGGAATAGGTGGCGTTGCCGGGCTCTATTACGGTAGCCGTTTTAAGATGTTCAAGCGCTTCATAGTTCTTTCCGGTGCCGGCAAAAACTATAGATTGTAGGAAGTGCCATCTTGCTCCCCTAATCTTAATTGCTTCTAACTTTTCTTGTGCAATAGAGTATTGCTTGTCCCTAACAAGACGGTCAATTTCCACGTATTCGTCTTCGCTTGTGGGCTCTACGACTTCGGGAATAATGACCTCCTTTGCACACAAAATGTCCTCTGCATCCCTGTAGGCTTGCTCAATTTCATCAAGGCGTTCACAAGCATATGCGCCCTCGTCGCCGGGTGCAAATCTCTTGTTTTCCCATTGCTTACGTGCATTCTTGTATGCCTCATAAAGCTCGTTTTGGGATACCGATTCAGTTACTCCAAGTATCATAAAAGGGTCTTTTTGCATTTCATACCTCTCGTTTTTAGCACTTCTTCCGTACGAGCACGCAGTCCTACGTACACCACGTTAGAAAGCGGTCCTTCGGTGATAGTTATGTCCATTTGGTCATAGGCGTTCTTAATGTTATTAAGATAGTAATAAAGCTTTTCCCTAGTGACCTTTTGGATGTTGTCTATAACTTCATCCGTTAATTCTCCCTCCACCTTGAGTGGGTTATAATTGTCCTTCTTTACGTCTTTTAGTAAATCGTCGTAAGCATCAATTAGGTATATCCATCTACCCAAATTATCTGCAAGTGTAATGAGCAAATCGTCATAATTGGGACAGCACGCTTTTGCTACTGCAATAAGCATATCGCCACTTGTTTTTGCCGTTGCATCAATATCCCTAGAACCGGCTTTTTCCAACTCGTAAAGCTCCTTAAAGCACTCTTGGAGCGCCTTGTCCAATTCGGGATAACGCTTGGACGCACGCTTGTATTTGCCCTTAATATACCACTTGGCAATAAGATGTTTTAGACTTCCCCTATCGGCAATATCATCGTATGCTTTGTAGTAACCAAGAATGGTGTTTATGTCCACGACACACTCTTGAACGGGATCGTTAACGACAACGCTAAAGGGCTTGCCAATGGGGTGTGCTATGCATAGTGCCTTCTTAAACTTGGGCTCAACCTTATTATAGTTGTGCGCAAGCATGGTTAAAAAGGTGATATCATAGTTTATCGTAAAACGCATAAGGGGTGGATTTTTACGCCCTATGCTCTTGCAAAGACCACAATAATATGCGCGATAAACCGCGTAGTCTTTAATAAGCATATTCGGTTTGTCTGCATTTACGTATCCGAACATTATTTGAGTTCCACTAATCCTATCTTACGCTTTACTTTGCTTACCGTCTTTCTTGCAAGGTATCTTGCCTTCTCGGAGCCCTCTTTTGCAACTTGCATTAGATAGCCCTTGTCTTGCATCAAACGATTATATTCTTCCCTAATGGGCTTGAATTTTTCTACTACGCTTTCCCCTACTGCTTGCTTAAACTTAGCGTATCCACCATCGCGATAACGCTCTGCAAGGGTTTCCATACTTTCCCCGGTCATTGCACTCATTATGGTTAGCAGGTTCATAATGCCCGCCTTATCTTCCCTAATTTCAACGGTGGTTTCACAGTCGGTAACAGCTCTCTTGAATTTACGCATAATGCTATCGGGATCCTCAATAATAGCAACGGATGCGTTGGGATCGGGGTCGGACTTTGACATTTTTGCAGTGGGATCTTGCAAACTATATATCTTTTCACCTTGCTTTGCAATGTATGCTTCTGGCACGACAAAGGTGGGTGAATACAAGTTGTTAAAGCGAGTAGCAATATCTCTTGTGATTTCCAAGTGTTGCTTTTGGTCAATACCAACGGGTACCAAATCAGTTTGATACAATAAAATATCAGACGCCATTAGTACGGGATAATCCAGTAGTCCCATATTAATGTTATCCTCGTTCTTCTTGGACTTGTCCTTGAATTGCGTCATACGCGTCATTTCGCCGACGTAGGTGTAGCAATTAAGAATCCAACTTAATTCGGTATGCTCGGGAACGTGGGATTGGAAATAAATAATTGCCTTTTCTGGGTCGATACCTACTGCAAGATATTGGGCAAAGAAAGAAAGTGCCCTTGCTCTGAATTCAGCGGGATTTTGTCTTACCGTTAGAGCGTGCAAGTCTGCAATACCAAAAATCGAATTATAGTCGCTTTGAAGCTTCAACCAATTGTCAATAGCACCGATATAATTGCCTATTGTGATAATACCGGTGGGCTGTATGCCCGAATACACTACCTTTTTAGGTTGATTATTGCTATTTTCCATAATTATTATTCCTTTTCAAAGTAGGCAAATATTGCCTTTTCTATCTCGTTTACTGCTACAACGTCGGTATGGATGGGCTCTAACGTTTCCAGCTCGCTAATTTCCTTGGGTACGTCGGTTAAGGTGTATGAGTGAAGCTTCTTAACGGCCTTGAATGGTTCCGGTTCGTCTTTGCCGGAAACGGCTTCATATACGTCGTGAGCAAATTTATAGGGACTTGCAGTAGATACTACTACAGTCTTGGTAAGATCGCCCGTTTCGGTTAGATAATCGTTGTATGAATTTACTGCTACCGCCGTATGGGGGTCTAGTAGATAATCATAGGTTTCAAAGAAATTGTCTATGGTTGCCTCTGTTCCCTCTTCATCTGAACTATATGCCAAAAATTCGGGGATCTTGTCAAAGATTTCCTCTAAATCCACTTTGTATTCGCCATTGTTCTTCAAACTATCCATTAGCTCGCGTACCTTGGAAGCATCCCTATCGAAAATTTCAAAGAGTAGTCTTTCTAGGTTGGAACTAATTAAAATGTCCATACTGGGACTCATAGTTTTGTGGAAGGGACGATTAATATCGTACTTGCCGGTAGTAAAGAACTCGGTCAGTACGTTGTTTATGTTGGAAGCAACTATCAATTTGCTTACGGGAAGTCCCATCTTCTTTGCGTAGTAACCGGCTAGAACGTCACCGAAATTACCGGTAGGAACGACAAAATTAATCTCTTCCCCTTCTCTTATTTCTTCACAACCAAGCATATCTACGTAGGCGGAAATATAGTATACGATTTGAGGAACAAGTCTACCCCAGTTAATGGAGTTTGCACTTGAAAGAGCATATCCCAGTTTTTCAAACCTTGCCTTTGCCTCTTGTGAGTTGAAGATTCTCTTAACCGCGCTTTGTGCATCGTCAAAATTACCCTTTATGCCTAAAACGTGCACGTTATTGCCGTTTGAGGTTTGCATTTGCAATTTTTGAAGAGCAGATACGCCTTCGCTGGGATAGATAACTACTATTTCCGTTCCATCAACGTTCTTAAAGCCCTCTATGGCAGCCTTACCGGTATCACCACTCGTTGCAACAAGTATAAGGGTTTTCTTGTCCGAACCACATTTCTTGTGAGCTGCTCCCATCAAGTGGGGAAGTAACGTCAAAGCAATGTCCTTGAACGCAAGGGTGGGGCCATGGAACAACTCCATAACGTAGGTGGTTTCATCAATACCAACTACGGGAGCCGGTTCACCGTCAAACCTTGCATACGCCTTGCGCGCGTAATCAAGAAGCTCTGCTTCCGTATAATCGCTAAGAAACATACCAAGGATGCAGGCTGCACGCTCTGCGTAATCCATGGTTATCATATTGCGTAAATCTTCACTGGTTAGTTTTGGAAAAAATGACGGAACATAAAGTCCGCCATCTTCAGCAATCCCTTTAAGGATAGCGGTACCGGCACTAACTGCACCTAGTCCGCGAGTGCTAATGAAGTCCATAATTACTCCTTATTTGTCTGCGATTTCCTTTAAGAACTCGGGAAGTTCTTCGTAATCGGCGGATATAGTTAACACGAAAGTTGCTTCGCTCTTAGTAGCGATTGCTTTTAATCTTTCAAAGAAACTTGCCATTTCACTAATATCTTTGCCTATCATTCTTGCTACACCATCGATGTAGAACAAGCGAATGTCATAGTTTGCTTCTATCATACCTTGGATGAAACCTAGTAGGCCGTCTTCGGTTTTAATATTAGAATCTTTAGAGTTGGTAAATCTAATTTGATATTTGATTTCCCTGATGTAGCGAGAAGTATCAGAAATAAAGACGATATCTCCAAGTTCCTTCGCAATACTGGAGTTCGCCTGGTCGATTATCCTTTTGGTTTTACCTGAACCTTTTGAGCCGTAAATAATTTGTATCATAATTCCTCACTAATTATATAGTTCAATAATTAAAATATTATTGATATATTTATTGTATCATCTTTTGTAAATATTTCAAGGGGGTAAATTCAATTTTCACCAAACCTTAACATTATTTGTGTTGCATTAGTTTTCTATATCTTGGTTTATCTATACGTGCGATGATGTTTAAAACTTCTTCATCACTTATAACCGTATTTCTTCCTTCAAGATACTCTTTGTCGATCTCTTCCTTTATAGCAATAACTATGGGATCGCGCTTGTCAATCTTCTTCTTGTCGGGTAGATTGAAGTATGCGTTAATCCAAAATGCTATGCCGGCAAGTCCTGAGTGAGAGTCGATTGCTACCAGCGGAGGACGATTGAGTATCTTTTGGGTGTTGAATATATTGTAGATTTCCTCGTCTTTAAGCATACCGTCAGCGTGTATACCTGCTTTGGTAAGGTTAAACGCTCTACCTACGAAGGGCGTGCGTGGAGGAATCTTGTAGCCAAGTTCGTTTTCGAAATACTCTGCTATTTCGGTTATAACGCTCAAATCCATGCCATCGGTAGTGCCACGAATGGAAGCGTATTCAATAGCCATAGCTTCAAGAGGACAGTTACCCGTTCTTTCACCTATTCCAAGTAGCGAACAGTTGACGCCACTACATCCGTATAACCAAGCAGTTGCTGCGTTGGTAACAACCTTGTAGAAGTCGTTGTGTCCGTGCCACTCTAGAAGTGACGAAGGTATTTCTGCATAGTGATTTAAACCATATATAATACCGGGAACGGAACGAGGCATTGCAGCACCGGGGTAGGTTACGCCATAACCCAAAGTGTCACAGCAACGTATTTTAATTGGTATGCCACTCTCGTCCATAAGTTCCTTTAGTGCCGTTGCAAACGGAACAACGAAGCCATAGTAGTCGGCACGGGTAATGTCTTCAAAGTGACAACGAGGACGAACACCAATTGACAAGGCGTCTTTGACAATACCAAGATACTTGTCTATTGCTTGCTTACGAGTCAAATTCATCTTCTTGAAAATGTGGTAGTCCGAGCAAGACACAAGTATGCCCGTTTCCTTTAGTCCCATTTCCTTTACCAAACGGAAATCCTTTTCATTTGCACGTATCCAAGACGTAACTTCGGGAAACTCTAACCCAAGGTCTAGGCACCTGTTTACAGCCTCTTTATCCTTTTCACTATAAATGAAGAACTCCGATTGACGAACCAAGCCATTAGGACCACCAAGCTTGGAAATTAGTTTATAGAGGTCAACTATTTGCTCTACCGTAAAAGGTTGTTGCGCTTGTTGTCCGTCACGGAAAGTGGTGTCCGTCATCCAAATTTCTTCCGGACACAACATTGGAACGTGAGTAAAGTTAAAGAGCGTTTTCGGTATGCTCTCATAGTCGAACATCGTACGGAAAAGTTGGGGCTCTTCCACGTCTTGTAAAGTATGGGTAAAGTTGTGCGTTTCCAGAAGATTACGCGTTTCATTGTAAAAAATCTTATCTTTCATACTTACTCCTTCGTGTCTTGGGGGTTAGTCGGAAATTTTTGCAAGCTTTGCAGTTTGATCGGCAAGAGCCAATGCTTCTACCATTTGGAACATATCCCCATTCATAAACTCACCAAGAGAATATAGCGTAAAGCCTATGCGATGGTCGGTAACTCTTCCTTGTGGGAAGTTATAGGTTCTAATACGTTCAGAACGGTCACCGGTACCAACTTGTGTTTTACGATTTTCGGCATATTCCTTGTCTTTAAGGGTGCGGAAGTGGTCGTACAAACGGGAGTTCATAACCTTCCAGGCCTTTTCCCTATTCTTAATTTGGGAACGTTCATCTTGACATTCAACTACGATACCGGTGGGTAAGTGGGTAATACGAACGGCAGATTCCGTCTTGTTAACGTGTTGTCCACCTGCACCACCTGAACGATAGGTATCAATCTTAAAATCTTTTTCGTTATACTCAACGGCTACTTCTTCAGCTTCGGGCAAAACTGCTACGGTAACGGTTGAAGTGTGTACTCTGCCTTGAGATTCGGTTTCGGGAACGCGTTGAACGCGGTGAACGCCACTTTCATACTTCATTTTGGAGTATGCGCCTTTACCATTAATCATAAATACGGCTTCTTTAACGCCACCTAGTTCGGTTTGGTTAACGTTAATATCTTCCACCTTCCAACGCAATCTATCAGCGAAGAAATGGTACATTCTCATAAGTTCATATGCGAAAAGTGCCGCCTCTTCACCACCGGCACCACCACGAATTTCAATAATAACGTTCTTTTCGTCCATGGGGTCTTTGGGAAGTAGCATAATCTTGATTTCGCCCTCAAGAGCATCCTTTTTGTCGCGCAAATCGTAGTATTCGATTTCTGCCATTTCCGCCATTTCCTTATCGTCGGCTTTCATCATTTCCTTGCAGTCTGCCATTTGCTCTTCGAATGCAAGATATTGTTCGTAAGCTTCTACAACGGGTCCAAGTTGAGAGTGTTCTTTAACAAGCTTTTGCCACTCTTCTTGCTTAGCTACGATTTCGGGCTTGCCGATTAATTCGTTTAGTTCGGCGAAACGCACGCGCATTAAATCCAATTTTTCAAACATATTATTCTCCCTTGCGGATTATCGCTACCCTGTCTATAGGGGGATTATTATAGTCTTTTACAAACTCTACGGCGCCAAATAGTTCCTCTATTTGCTCCCTTTGACCTACGCCTATTTCCAACATCAAAGTGCCGTTTTCGTTCAAATAATTCTTGTATTCGCTTGCAATTTTGCGATATATATCCATGCCGTCCTCGCCTCCGTCAAGGGCAAGTCTGGGTTCGTAGTCCTTAACCTCTTGTTCCAAAGTTTCTACAACTGATGAAGGAATATAAGGAGGATTAATAAGAATAAAATCATATTTATCCTTTATATTTTCAAACAAATTACTCTCTATGAATTGTATGCTAGCACACTTTTCCAATGCGTTTATGAGAGCAACGTTCAGGGCGTCCAAGGAAACGTCGCTTGCACTAACAACTGCTTTAGAGTTAAGCGCGACCGTTATGGCGATAGCACCGGAACCCGTGCACATATCCAGCACTTTAACTTCCCTATCACCAATCTCTTTAAGTGCTCTTTCCACTAGAATTTCGGTGTCGAAACGAGGAATTAGCACCCTCTTGTCTACCTTAAATTCACTATTATAGAAATATGCAACGCCTAGTAGATATTGCAATGGTTCGTTGGTTTCCACCCTCTTCTTGCAAATTTCTAACGCTCTGTCGGCTATATCCTTATATATTACCACGGCACTATTCAAGGCTTGACGATTTTCATAGCCACAGAGAGTCATTAGAATTTCTTCGTTTTCGTGTTGACGATCGACGTTTATAGCATTCATATCGCCAAGAATCTTTTTGACGGTTACCGAGGTGCGGAAGGTGCTAACCTCCTTTTCCTCATCACTTTCGAGCTCCAAAACCGTTGTAAAAGCAGTGATTGCTACTTCTATCATACTTTCATCGGGCTCTCTCGTGGTTATGAGTTGCATTGCTCTACCAGGGGCCTTTAATATGCGAGCAAAAACGTTGTCGTACTTTGCAAACAACTTTAAGGCTTCGTAGCTAAGGCCTGCAATCAAGGGAAGGGCTCCCAGCCTAATTAATATTTCGTATATTTGTTTTTCGGGCTTCCATCCACTGAGTGCCTCAACCAGTGAGAAGAATACTGCAAAAAACAATATGGATACCATCATTACTATGAACATAAAGTTGGTACCGCATCTGTCGTGCAAACGAGAGTGCTTTTTAACGTTTTCGGGCGTCAATTCCTCGCCTGCTTCGTAACAGGCAATGGTCTTGTGCTCTGCTCCGTGATAGGCAAAAAGCCTTTTTATCTCTTTCATGGACGACACGGCCAAAAGATAGCCTATGAATATTAAAATTCTAACCAAGCCTAACGCCAAATTCTCCACGAAATTAGCCCAAACACCTAAAGGGCTCATATCAATAAGCCCAAAAACGAAATTCTTTATTAAGGTGGGTACGATTATAAATAAGCCGACAGCAAGTGCAAGTCCTAACACTAAACCGATATAAGTTGCGATTTTTACGGTATCGATTTTAAAGTGCTTTTGTAGCCATTCGTCTGCTTTGGTCGGTTCGCTTTCTACTTCTTCGCCGTAAACTTCGCCCGAACGCATAATGAGTTGCGAACCACCTATAAGACTATTGACAAAACTCAAAACGCCCCTAACAACGGGAATTTTGTAGGCAATAGACTTTTTTTCGGGTAGACGCTTGCTTTCTACTTGAACGTTGCCATAAGGGTCGCGTACGGCAACTGCCTCTGCAGTCTTGCCACGCATCATTACGCCCTCAAGAACGGCTTGTCCACCTATGTTGGTACAATTCTTCCTTGCCATATTTTTATATCCAATTTAACAAAATAGGTGCAGATTCAACTGCACCTACCTAGAAATTGCTGTTTTTTAAAACTATTTTCTGCCGTAACGCTTGTTGAATTGATCAACTCTTCCGCCTGCATCTACAACCTTTTGTTTGCCGGTGTAGAAGGGATGGCATTGGCTACAAATATCAACTTTGAGAACGTCAACGTTCTTGGTGGTGCCTGCTCTGAATTTTGCGCCACAAGCACATACAACGTCAACTACTTTATAGTTAGGATGGATTTTTTCTTTCATATCTATTTACCTCTTTGCTCATATTTTTCGTAAAAGTGCTTAATTATTATAATTATAATATTTAAGTATGTCAACTAATTTTAAGTGACATATTTTATTTTTCCTTGCTTTTTGACTGTTTATACTCTTATTACCGCGCCCAGATAACGGAAATTATCCTCCGACATCTCCGTAAAGAGCGTTTTTGCCTCTTGTAGAGGTACAATATGGTCGATAAAACCTTCAAAATTAAGAATTTTTTGTGCAAGTACGTTAATAGCTGAATTAAACTCTTGCAAGCCACAACTCACACCCTTAACCGTCAGGTTGTTTTTAGCAATCAAACTAACGTCTACTTCTTGACGCGGGATATAGTTGCTGTTTAGGGCGCAAATTATGCAGTCTCCACCACGGGAAGCAAGGGAGTAGGCAAAACCTGGCGTTACGTTTTCTAGTGAGTGTTGTACGGTATGGTCGGCCATTCTGCCACCTGTTATGGAGAACACCTTTTTCTTAACGTCTTCCAGTCTTTCGTTAATCGTGTAATATACTCCCACTTTTTCAGCAAGAGCAAGCGCACGCTCGTCTGCTCCTATGACAATGGGAATAGCTTGATAATAAAGTGCGAGCTGAGCCGTAACGTTTATTAGTAGCGAGTTACCGATTAATGCAATATACTCCCCTTTTTCGGGCTTAATTTCATTAATAATGCCAAGGGCTACCGCCACTATATCGGTAAAAATGGCCTCGTCCTCTTTAACCTCTTCGGGGAAAGGAATAACGTTGTCCATGGGTAGAGAAACGAAGTCACGCAAAAAGCCGTCTTGATTGATGCCATACACGTCTACGTCCGTGTATTCATCTTCTTCCGGCACAATGGGGTTGACGTAAGGATTCAAAAGTACTCTTGAGCCAAGTTTGAGACCATACTCGGGACGATCTTCGCTTACCACGGCAGTAGCCAAACGACAAGGCACTCTGGGATAATCTATGTCCAGCTTGCCCTCAAACACGGAAAGATCGGCAAGCGTGGGATAAACCATGCTTATCTTTAATTTAATTAGTTCTTCCGGAGAATTATTCTCCAGTTCAACCACTTTAAAATCTTTGTTGCCGTTTGCGGTATATAATTTCATTTATCTCTCCCCATTGAAAGTAAAATCATTATACCACGAATACCCCTCTTTTGCAATACCCAATTATGGTGATAAATCTAATTTTTATTTTAATAGTAAAGAACCGATTTCGGCAATATCTCCAGCCCCTAAAATATAAATTAAATCACCTTTTTGTAGGTCAGCCAGCACGTCGGCAACCAGTTCAAGCTGGGTGGCATAATAGCGCGCTTCCACCCCTCTTTCTCTCATTGCTTGGTAAAGATCGAAAGCATTTTTGCCACCACTTTCCTTTCTTGCAACGTATTCTTTAAGAAAATAAAGTTTGTCCACGCCCTCAAAAGCCGACGTAAAATCTTCGAATAACGCTTCGGTGCGCGACAACGTATGTGGTTGGAATAAGGTTATTAGCCTACCACCGTTTGCCCTCTCTCTTGCCGTCCTCAAGGACGCTTTGATTTCCGTTGGATGATGGGCGTAATCCCTATACACACAAGCCCCTTGCCTATTTCCCAAATATTCAAAGCGTCCTCTCACTCCCCTAAACCTTTCTATCCCCCTTTGTATAACTCTTCTTTCTATACCCAGCACCACGCCACAAGCAAAAGTAGCCAGTGCGTTATATACGTTATGAAACCCGGCAACACCCAACTTAATGTCGCAATTAGGGTATCCTTTTTGTACTATTTGGAAGCCATAATTTCCGTTACCATAATTTATAATATTCGTAGCCATCAAATCGGCAGTATTATTAATTGCATAGGTGAACATATCTTTATGAGTGCTTTTAATAATGTGATAATTCTCGCTATCGGCATTCGTTACAAGTATCCCACCACGTTTTATGCCATAGCTAAAAGACAAAAACGCACTACGTAATTCGTCAATATTTTTGTAGGTGTCCGGGTGATCCATTTCAATATTTAAAATTACACCAACATCAGGGCGCAGGGCAAGAAAGCTCCTGTTGTATTCACAAGCTTCCGTCAAAAAAATATCCTTTCCTTTAAAAATTAGATTGCCCTTTTCCGTATGTCCGCCAACGTGGGCTGTAAAACTGCTATCGTTTTCTTCCAGCACTTTACTTAGCATTGCGCAAACCGTTGTCTTTCCGTGCGTACCACTTATAGCAATAGTTTTATAAAACTCACAACTTATTTCATACAAAAAATATTCCCTGGATATCATTTTCTTGCCACCGTTAATGGCAATTAAAAACTCCGGGTTGTCCTTTTTTATTGCTCCACTATATACGACCAAATCGGCACTCAAAACAGCCTTTTCACTTTCACCAATATAAATTTCGGCGCCCCATTCCAATAATTCTTCCACGTTTTTTGAATATGCAACGTCAGAGCCACTAACCTTACCACCCCATAATAGCACCAATTTTGCCAGTGCACTCATGCTGACGCCACCAATTCCTATAAAATGAATTTTCCCTATCCCGTTTGTTTTTTGCATATCACATTTTATGCTATAAGGGGATTTTTGGTGTACAAATATATTATTTTTTGAGGAATTTTATAAAATTTTTTAATTTCACTATTGAATAAACTAATTTTATGTTATATACTTTAATTACTCGCTTTGTGTAACTTACTTTGCTAACTCATAAAACGCAAGAGGTGGATATGCAGGTTACAGATGTGCGTATTAAGCTAATCAAACAAGACGACACTAAGTTACGTGCCGTCGCAAGCGTCATTATTGACAACGCATTCGTAGTACACGACATTAAAGTTATTGAGGCAAAAGAAGGTGGGTGCTTCATAGTAATGCCTTCAAGAAAGGCTCCCGATGGAACCTATCGCGATATAGCACACCCATTAAGTACCGAAGTTCGTGAATACATGCGTGACAAAATTCTTTCTGCTTACGAAGTAGCACTAAAAGAAGAGTAAGACTAATTAATTTTTTCTTTCGTAGTAGTTAAAATCCAGTTTTCCCATTTGCGTGCGTTTTATTTCCTTTTCCAAAACAAATTGGCGAGGGACTGCATAACGCACTATTTCTCGTTCAATTTTCTTCTTAATCTTGTTTTCAATGGATGAATTATACTGCACGTCATCAACGAGTTGCAAATGCAAACGTATGTAGGGCTTGCCGTTTTTGTATGCCCTAGCAGCACAACACTCCATAACTTCGTCAATTTCGCGAGCAACCCTTTCTATCTCTTGGGGGAAAATATTTATTGCACCAATTTTTATGCTTCTCTTACTGCGCTCTTTGTAGAACAAGTATCCCTCGCTATCTAGATAACCGAGGTCCCCGGTCTTTAGGAATTTTTTACCATCGACGATGGTTATATTTCCGTCTTCCCCATCAAGATAACCGTTCATAAGTGAGGCAGTATTGACGTAAATTTCCCCTATTTCCATCGGTGCGCATTCTTTTTCATTATTAAAAATGCGTATTTCGTTACCTTTTAGGGCTTTACCTTGTGAATTTGGTTTGGTTTGCCCCTTTATTCCAACCGTTACGACGGATGCCGTTTCAGAAAGGCCGTATCCTTCCACTATTTCCGCATCACTGCCAGCCTCTTTTAGTGCTTCGTCAAAGTTTTTCTTGACCAGTCCACTTAGGCTGTCGCCACCACAAAAAGCATTGACTACACCCTTAAGTCTACCATCATACAAAGCCTTAACCCCTAGCATTTTTCTGTACATAGCGGGAACACCGGCAATATGGGTAATCTTGTGTTTTTTAATAAGTTTTACGCTCTCGCTTGGTAAAAATCTTGGTTGTAACACGATCCTACAAGCGCAAGCTATCGTATGGGCGCAAACACCCAGTCCAAATCCGTGGAATATGGGTAGCATCATCAACATTGCATCCCTTTCTGCATCATAGGTTTTTTCGGGATGTACGGTTGTTAAAATGGAATTTGCTAGGTTATTTAGCGCAAAACTTGACAATACAACGGTTTTGGGTTCCCCCGTAGTGCCACCGGAGTGAATGTATGCAACGGCCTCCATACCATCGGTATGACCGGGAGTGCATTTTTCACACTTCAAAACTTTTTCAAAATATAGGTCCTTGTTGGGTAAAGAAGTTAAGGCGTACAATACTCTTAATCCCTTACGATAGTAAAACGGGGAGCATAGCACCGCTTTAACACCAATTTCAGCCAGCATATCTGCGTGCTTTTGGTACAAAGCATCATACAAAAACAAAACCTTCGTTTGTGTGGAAAGAAGGATTTTCTTTAAATGAAGGGTGGGCAACCTTGGGTTTATAAGATTACATACGCTACCTGTAGCAGAACAAGCATACAAGGTGAACAAAGCCTCGGGAATATTAGGTAGCATAACGCCCACACACCTACCTTGGTATCCATTTTTAACGATGAAGCCACCTACTTTTAGTATGCTATCCAATACTTCGGCAACGCTAAATTTTCTGCCATAATATTCAATTTTCGTTATATCGAGTTTGGGATTACTTTCAACCAACGCATCGAATATATTTGAATTTAGTAACATATAATTAATATACAATAATCACGCGCAAATTTCAATAGAAAATACGTGCGAAACTTATTTTTAGTGAGGTAAATATGTTATTAAGTGAAATTGTAAACAAACGTGTCGTAATGCTCAGTGATGCAAGTGAACTAGGCATTATCATTGGTGCATACGTGCATAAGAACACCCATCAAAGCCCCTATCTTGCCCTCGACAACGGCAAACAAATTAAAGTTGACGACGTGTTTTCTTTTGGTGAAGTTGTCACCATACTTGCAAGCGAAAATGATGATATACCTCTTGACGAATACCATAAAATCACTATAAACCAAGAGATAATATTGGTTAGCGGGGAGCGCCTTGGGAAGGTAAGGGACCTGGAACTTAACGGTAAAAAGAAGGGAGGTAGCATCGAAGGTGACAAAGGCTCCGTAAAGTTTAAAAGCATAGTATCTACCTCCACAAACATTATTGTGGCAAACCCAACTTATAGGTCACTCAAACCACGCGTAAAAGAACCCGTTAAGGCCCTTCCTATTGCTCCGGAAGCATTAAACGCACCCTCAAACAGAACTGAAATCACGACCTATCTTAATCCCGTAAACGCGCCCTCATACGATTTTTTAATCGGCAAAAAAGTCAATAGTGAGGTTAGTGACATAAACCGTTCTTTCGTACTTATGGCAGGCACGATTATAACGGAAAAAATAATATCTAACGCCATTAGAGCCGGTAAGCTTACAGACTTAGTAAACAAATCAAAATAGAAAGAAAGCACTCGTTGAGTGCTTTCTTTCTATTATACTTCTCTAAAACTACATCCATCACATTTGCAACAATTTTTCGGCGCTTCATTGCCGTAATGCATTGTGCCACAATTGCTACACATGTAACGCTTACCTGCTGTACCCTCTGCATTATTTACGTCAAAGCCAATATCACTTTGAGCATTGTCTTGAACGTTGGAATTACCATAGGAGTTTCCTACGTCATTAACGTTATTGTTAGAAAAATACTTATTAGGGCTACCACAATCGCTGGGTTGTTGATTTGTATATTGATCGTTCATAATACAATTCTCCTTTATTTGATAATGGTATTATGCCTCCATTAACAATTTTTATACCTAAAACACAACCTTGTTTTCAAGATACGATTTAAACACGCCTTCCACCTTTTTACCACCGCTTTTACTAAAACTTACCATTAAATCCTCACCTGTCGCTACCTTTCCTGCATAATCGCTATAGTAGTTTCGAACTCCCTTTTTGAATGACTTTTCGCCTAGCACGTTATATATCCCGTCATAAAGCAATACGCCGTAACCATAAACCATACTAGAATATTCCTCCATCGTCTTAAATTCCCCAAGCGTGCAATCTAGCCTGGGCTGATATCCCAGTCCATACTTTTCCTTGCCCACCTCCATAAACTTTTTATAATAACCCTTTTCAGCACTAATACTTTCTTTATACCCACCGTTATTATATATATCCATATAATAATAGGTTAAGAAGCTCGTCAAACTTTCGTCCACCCAACATTCTTCATAAGAGTTTGAACCGACAGAAAGCCCAAACCACTGGTGTATAATCTCGTGAGCAATTATAAACTCTTTGTTTCGTGCACCCGATTTAATAAGGACTATCCCCGAGTACTCCATACCACCATAATCAAAAGGCGTTTCCACTAACGCAAAACTTGAATACGGATAGGCCCCTATTTCTTTACTAAAAAAGGCCAAGCACTCCTTAATAAAGTTTGTGTAATCCTCCTTACCCCGCGTATATTGGCGTATCTTAACTCCATCTATCTCATTTTCGTACGTTTCGCAATTTTTAATAAGAGCTATTGCTACGTCACGCGCATTATTTAGGCTAAACGTGCTTTCTTTAGACCTCTCACTTTCACTATTTGATATCATTTCACCGGGGAATGCAAGAGTATATTCCATTGGATACTCTATTTTTATCGTTACGTCATCATAACTAAAAAAATATGGATCGCCTATTTTGGAGTAGGGCACCACGACAAACGAACCGCCATCGAAATAGGCAAGACGTGGGAAAAAGGCATGCAAATTGTAGTACCCATTCCCATATCCCAGTCTACCATTTCCTTCGGGTAAAGCCACTCGGCTAGAAATTGTAATTACCCCACTCTCCCCCGCCTTCAATTCTTCATCCAAAGTCACCAACAAATTGATGCCATCTACATTATATATTTGATCGCGCGCGTATAAGGAAACGTTTCCAATCGTAACCCTTCCTCCCTCTTCCTCATAAGCGTTAGGATACAAGTAAAAAGGTAATTCTTTAATGCTAACGTCACTCTCATTAGTCACTTCAATTTCGCTTGTCACGTAAAGCACTTTTTGTTCCTCGTTAAGTGCACACTTTACGTTATAGTTTACACATAAAGCACCACTTTTTTCATCCCTCTTGCATCCCGTCACGCTAACGCAAACAAGCACGATCATTAAAAGTAACAATGCTAATATTATTTTTTTCTTCATCATATTATATATGATTGAGAATGCGCTGTTTTTATGCAAAAAGGCACAGTTTTAGGGCTTGTTTTACCTTTTATTTACTTTTTCCAATTGAATATAATTTCTATACTACGGTTTTCTTTCATGCTATAATGAATACGCTAAAACGCTCATAATTTTCCCCCTTATCATAGCGAAAGAGGTACAACAAAATTTTTGTTGTACCTCTTTTGCATTCAAATGGCCGTTGCATAAAAAAAGAGCAAGTAATAAACTTGCTCTTTTGACAATTGAATTGATCTCTTATCTCTTTGAGAATTGGGGAGCTTTACGAGCCTTATGTAGACCGTATTTCTTACGTTCTTTCATTCTGGGGTCACGGGTTAGGAAGCCTGCAGCCTTGAGTGAAGGACGGAGAGTTTCATCAGCGAGACAAAGAGCTCTAGCGATACCATGACGGATTGCGCCAGCTTGTCCGGTAGTACCACCACCACGAACGTTAACTGCTACGTC
The DNA here is from genome assembly GCA_045577735.1 of Candidatus Stercoripulliclostridium sp. GTDB lineage: Bacteria > Bacillota > Clostridia > Christensenellales > DTU072 > Stercoripulliclostridium_A. The sequence goes on from JAZNIY010000017.1 coordinate 30,189, forward strand.
ATACTTGTCGAGAGTAGAAGTAAGAACCAAGGGTTGGCGTACGATGAACTTGAGGGTTTCAAGACCGAAGTATTGGTCGATAGTTCTCTTATTGATAACGATATTGCCTTCGCCACCGGGAATAAGTCTTACGCGAGCAATAGCTTTTTTACGTCTGCCGGTTCCCCAGTATTGAACTTTCTTTTTAATAACTTTCTTTGCGGTCATAATTCACCTCTTAATAATTAAGCTTTAACTCAACGGGTTGTTGTGCTTGTTGCTTGTGTTCAGCGCCAGCATAAACGAAGAGTTTGGAAAGCATATGTCTACCAATAGAGTTCTTGGGGAGCATACCTTTAACAGCGTGCTTTACTGCGAACTCGGGCTTGGTTGCCATAAGTTTGTCGTAACGGATTTCTTTCAAACCGCCAACGTAACCAGTGTGGTAACGATAGTATTTCTTTTCTAACTTTTTACCGGTTAGAACAACTTTGTCACAATTAATAACGATAACGTAATCACCCGTATCAACGTTAGGAGTGAAGGTGGGCTTGTTCTTTCCACGAAGAATCATTGCAACTTGGCTTGCAAGTCTACCTAGTGACATGCCTTGAGCATCCACTACGTACCATTTTCTTTCAACGTTTTCGGGTTTTGCCATATATGATTTCATGGTAAATCCTCCAGTTTTTTATCGATTCTTTTGAGTCGGAGGGGCTAGTTCTTTCTCAAAATGTCGCGTGCCTAAATATAATATTATATTAGTTAGAATAAGTCAAATAAAAAACGCTATTTTTTTCACTAAAAATAATATTTTTAACTATTCCAACTCCATATATTCCACTTGCTTGAGGCACAGACCACAAGCGGGGTAGGTTTTTCCCCCTGCTTTTCTGTTTCCTGTAGCAAGCATTTCATCAATTGCCGTTTCGGGAAGTTTGCCTTTCCCTATGAAATATAACGTTCCCACAATGATGCGCACCATGTTATAAAGGAAGCCGTTTCCGGTTATTTCAAATATAACCTCGTCCCCCTTTTCCACGATGTTAAACTCATAAATTTCGCGCTCTGTGGAATTAATTGAGCTTCCCGTCGAACAAAACGCCTTGAAATCATGCTTTCCAACAAGGCTTTTACTCGCCCTTTTCATCTTCTCCACGTCAACGGGAGGAAGTATGCGTGCATAAAAACGATCTCTCAACGGAGAGGCGCTTTCGCTAACGTAACTACGATACAAATAGGTTTTGCGCTTTGCAGAATATTGAGCGTGAAAATCGGAGGACACTTTGAACATCTTTTGAATTTTAACGTCACTTGGAAGCAGGCTGTTCAAAGAATAAATAGTACTTCTGGTATTAAGTTCCTTTTCACTTTCAAAATGGGCAACTTGTCCCTCTGCGTGCACGCCACTGTCCGTTCTACCACTAGCATAAATTGTGGTCTTGCTACCAAGCACTACCTCTAGGGCTTCTTCTATTTTTTGTTGGACGGAAACGGCGTTCTTTTGACGTTGCCAACCGGCATAATTCGTCCCGTCGTACTCAATAACCATTGCGTAACGCATTAGTATAACCCCCAGAAATTGTTGTTGACAGCAACGACCAAAGTGATAAAAATTCCGGTCACTAGGCTTGCAATAAGGTCACGCCAAGATAGAGAGGCTTTTTTGTATTTCGTACGATTTGGAGTAGCGTTATAGCATCTTGCATCCAGCGCCAACGCTAGCTCGTCTGCACGTCTAAAAGCAGAAACGAAAAGTGGGATTAAAACGGGCAACAATGCCTTAGCGCGCTTTAATAAGCCCCCCCTATCAAAGCAAGCGCCCCTTGCCTTTTGTGCCATCATAATTTTGTCCACCTCTTCCATCAAAATGGGAATGAAACGAAGCGCAATCGACATTATTATTGCAATATCATGGGTGGGCACTTTGATGAGTTTTAGGGGGTACATTAGGCTTTCCATACCATCGGTTAGTGCCATTGGTGTGGTCGTGTAGGTTAGCAAGGAAGTGCCCATTACCAAGAAAATTAACCTTAGCGCTAGGTTTACTGCAGTAATTATTCCTCCCTCCGTAATGGTAAAAATCCACCAGGAGCAATAAACCTTGCCCTCTGCGTTAGCAAAAAGGTTTATAACGCTCATAATTACAACAATAAAAATTATTGCTTTTATGCTTTTTAGTACCTTAATTATGGGAACACGGGACACCAAAGTAGTTAAAAGTATAAAAACACCAACGGCTATATACGCGTACAAACTCTTGACCAAAAAGACCATAACTATGAACGCTATGGTGAGTAACAATTTTACTCTTGCATCAAGTTTATGCACGGGAGAATTGCTAGGATAATATTGTCCGAAACTTACTTCTCGCATTCTATCCTCCTAGCTAAGAGTTCGGTAAACTCTTCCTTTGTAAGTGGGGTGTCACCAAGTTCCAAGCCCCTTTCCTTTAGCATTTGAGAAAGTGCAACAACGTGTGGCACCTCTAGTCCCGTTGCTTCAAGTTTTTCAGGGTGTGCAAACAGTTCTCTCGGCGTTGTATCATACAACAATTTAGCATCGTTAAGAACGATAACACGATTGCAATACTCGGCGATCTCATCCATATTGTGAGATATCATAATAACCGTTTTAACGTAGCTTTCTTTAAGTTTTTTCACCAGGTCCAAAATCTCTTTTTTGCCCTGTGGATCCAACCCTGCTGTTGGCTCGTCAAGCACTAAAATTTCGGGACGAGATGCAATAACGCCGGCTATTGCCACCCTTCTTTTTTGACCACCGGAAAGCTCAAACGGCGACTTGTCCTTGACCTCTTCATAATCAAGTCCGGTGAGCTCCAAAGCATATTTAGAAAGGATGTCTGCTTCGTCTTTTGGAATACCAAAATTTAGAGGTCCAAACTCAACGTCCTCTTTAACGGTATCTGCAAAAAGTTGGTATTCGGGATATTGGAACAACATACCTACGGCTTTACGCAAAGCGCCGAGGTCCAATTTCTTTGAATGAAGCTCCATATCTCCCACGAAAATCTTGCCGTGTGAAATACGAATGAGGGCGTTAAAATGTTGGCATAGCGTACTCTTACCGGACCCGGTCGAGCCAATTATGCCAATGGTGTCCCCTTCGTTGATAGTAAACGTTATATCATCAAGCGCCACCTTTTCAAAAGGTGTTTTGGGAGAATAGGTATATTTAAGATTTTCTACTTTAATTTGCATATACTCTCCGCAAGCTCTATGTCCGTTAATGCAAAATCAACGGGATAACCCATTTCTTGTAGCTTTAAGGAGATTGCCGTAGCAATAGGCAATTCCAATGACGCTTTCTTGATAACATCCGTCTTACTAAACACTTCCTTGGGCGTCCCCATAGCAAGCACTTCGCCCTCGTTAAGCACTATAACCTTGTCTGCTTTTATAGCTTCGTCCATATAGTGCGTAATTAGTATTACGGTCATACCCTTTTCTTGGTTTAGTCGCATTGCCGTTTCCATAACCTCCGCTCTACCCTTGGGGTCAAGCATTGCCGTGGATTCGTCAAGGACTAAAATTTCCGGTAACATGGAAAGCACGCTCGCAATCGCAATGCGTTGCTTTTGTCCACCACTCAGTTTGTTCGGTGCGCGATGTCTATGTTCGCTCATATTTACGGTTTCAAGCGCCCAAGTAATGCGTTTTTCTATTTCTTCACGAGGAACACCAAGGTTTTCGGGTCCAAAAGCCAAATCGTCTTCAATAATTGAAGCTACCATTTGGTTGTCAGGATTTTGGAAAACCATCCCTATTTTGGAACGAATATCGTAAATGCGCTCTTCATCGGCAGTATCAATGCCGTTTACTTTGACAAAACCATTATCTGGAAGGATAAAACCATTTAGTAATTTAGCAAGCGTACTCTTGCCCGATCCATTGTGTCCCAAAAGAACGCAAAATTCACCTCTCTCAATAGAGAGGTTTACGTTCCTTACACCACGAGCTATAGATTCGCCCTCGGCATTACGATAGTCGTATGATAGATTTTCAATTTCTATCACTACGTTTTTTTGTTCCATTTGCATTTCCATAACTTATTTATTTTAACATAACTTAAGTTAATATACAATTAAATATTATAAAAATAAAAAACTCACAAAGAGTGAGTTTAACTAAAAATCAATAGGTATTTCTTTTGCAAGTGCAAAGTTTGTAAACCTAAAATCTTTTGTAACTTCCTTAATAATTTCTATTTTAGGCGGAATAGTAAATTCAAATTCTTCCGATGGTAACTCTATTTCCAAAACGTCAAACTCTTTAAAAAAAGGAAACTTGTCGATTTCATAATTAAGCCCGTTAAAAGGGATAACGTACCTGATTTTGAAAATTTCATTAAGCGCAAAATCACGCTCTTTTTGTAGCTCAAGATACTCTTTTGCGGAAATTTCGCGTTCCATCTCTTCCCTAGAAAATTCACCATTCGCCGGTCTTTTTAAGGTGAAATAGAAACCTTCTCTTCCTTCCTCCGTCACCTTTCTGATTCTACGCACGGGAAAGTCGTTTGAAGGTGTCAGGAAGGATTGTTCAATCTTTTTTACACTAGCGCCAAGAGACAAGAGTAACTCTTCCGACGTCTTTTTAATTATGTATTTTCTTTCTATCTCTAAAGCCATATTACGCCCTTTGCAATTCGATATAGAAGGTTGAACCCTCTCCAACCGAGGTGATTACACCATACGCTCCACCCGGGTGTTTACTCATTACCGATTTAACTATGGAGAGCCCCAGCCCGGTTCCAACGGTAGAACGGCGGTGTGATTTTTCGGACTTGTAGTATCTGTCCCAAATGTGTGGTAGCACCTCTACGTCTACTCCGTCACCGTGGTCTATTACTTCTAGTCTAACTACACCACCGCGAACGAAAACCTTAACTATAACCTTCTTGTCCTCACCGGCGTAATTGACGGCATTATTAATAAGGTTATATACCACTTGCGTTATCTTTGTTTCATCGGCATAAACAAAAGCTTTGTCCACGTGCTCCCATTCGAGAGTGTATCCCAAGTGTTCAATAAGTTTACCATGCCTTACGATAAGAGCATCCATCACTTCCACTAGATCAAATCTTGAAAGATTAAGTTCCTCGTTGCCCTCTTGCTCTTTTGAGAGTGACAGCATATCGTTAACAAGATTGGTAAGCCTTGCCGTTTCATCAATTACAACCTGGAAGTTTTCAGCGGTTGCCTCACTGGGAATGTCCCTCATTAGTTCGGTATATCCCTTAATAAGCGTGAGTGGTGTCCTAAGGTCGTGTGAAACGTTTGCAATAAGTTCACGCCTATAATGCTCAACTTCGTTTACTTCCTTTTGAGCAAGTTGAAGGCTGTCGCGAAGCTCCAAAATCTCCTTGTATCCCGAACCTGTAATTTGAAGGTCGGCACTACCTGAAGAAATTTCTTTTGCTTGCGAGGTAAGCTCTATTATAGGACCACTAATTTGATTGCTTAGTCTGTAACTTAAATATCCGGCAAGAATTGCCGTAAGCACGCTAACAATAACAAAAATGATTACGAGCGTTTCGGTATAAGCCTCGCTTGGACTAATAACTGTATCCACCAAAACAGCATAATTCTCTCCCACGGAGTTCTTTGCAATTAAGGTATATATATAATATTGTTTTATCTCTTTGTCCCCTCTTGGCACCTTACCCTCGTATGACGTATTGTCATAATTATCGTCAAAGGGGAACAGTTCCATTTCCTCGCTATAATATCCCATTCCATCACGCGCTTTGTCGTAGTACCCCTCGAGAGATACTTCCGTGAAAGCGTGAATAGAACAGTCCTCTCTAACCTCTTGAGAAAGGTACACGTTGCCATTCTTGTCCGACACAATAATGCAAGCATCATTTTCAAACGATAGCCTTTTAACCAAAAGCGAGAGGTCCGCATTGTCTATGTTTTGCGCGATCAAGTCTGCTATTTCATGCGCTTCATTTATGCGAATACTCTTAAAAACGGCTCCCGAAATTGCAAAACCAAGAGCCCAAAATAGGGATATTACAACAAGCGAAAATGCCACAAAGATTAGTAGCATTTTTAAAAATAACGGGGTGTTATCCCCGTATATATTCTTTATCTTCAACTTAGCCATCGAACCTGTATCCCATTCCACGTAGCGTTACAATATACTGCGAGGCGTTTCCAAGGCTCTTTCTTAAAAGCTTAATGTGTGTGTCAAGGGTTCTGTCATCGCCATAAAAGTCATACCCCCAAACCTCGTTGAGAAGTTTTTCACGTGAAAGGGCAATCCCTCTGTTTTTCACCATAAAGAAGAGTAGCTCGTATTCTTTGGGAGAAAGATCGACTTGAACGCCTTCTACTGCAACCTTGCGGGCAGTAAAGTCCACCTTTAAAAGTTGGTTTTCATAAATTTCCACGTTTGTTTTTTGGCTGTTGACACGATTCATAACAGCATTTATGCGAAGCATAAGTTCCTTTGGTGAAAAAGGCTTGCCAATGTAATCGTCAGCACCTATTTCCAGTCCATGAATTTTGTCATAGGTTTCCGTACGAGCAGAAAGCATTATGACGGGAAGGTTGGAAAACTTTCTAATTTCTCTAACCGCACTAAAGCCGTCAAGCTCGGGCATCATAACGTCCATGATTACTATGTCATACGAGCCATCTTTTACCTTTTGAATTGCTTCTAGCCCATCACTGGCTTCGTCATAGGCAAAGCCCTCTAGGGTGCAATACTTTGCAACCAGCTCTCTTATTCCTTGTTCATCATCAACTATGAGTACTTTGTACATTTCTATCTCCTTAATCGCAATTCGTGCGATTGGTCAAAACCAGTCTTACAGTGCCTTCAACGCCCTGTCTTCTATAAACTATTTCCACAGAATCTCCCACTTTTTTGGAGTTTAGTATTCTTTCCCATTCCTCTACAGTTGCAACCTCTTCACCCGCAACGGAAACAATGTAATCGTTTCTTACAAGCGTCGTATGAATTTCTTCGTTGGTTACTCCCATAAAATATAGGCCGGCTACCATTGTTGAGGAATTATTGACCTCTCTTACGTCAAATACTTTAGTGTCCACTCTACCTTTAACGTAGCCGTACGTAATTAGGTCCGTGCCTATTTTAAGCGCATCGTTAATAGGAGAAGCGAAGCTAATATTGTGACCATACTCTCCGGCGCCCCTTGCGTTTATTATGCCAACAAGTGCACCATACATATTAAATATACCACCGCCACTATCACCGGGGTTTAAGGGACAAGAAAGTTGGATTAGGTTTTCCATGTCTTTCCCGCCTATGTTTATTGAACGGTTTATTGCAGAAACATTACCACAAGTAACGGTGCCACCAAGACTGCCGAATGGGTTCCCAATTGCAATAATCTCTTGACCAGAAGATAAATCGCTAGAGTGTCCCACCGTTGCAGAATTTAGGGTTTGTGCGTTAATTTTCACAACTGCTATATCGGTGAGTTTGTCACCCCTAACCCATTCTGCTTCATATTCGCTACCGTTGTATAATCTCACCTTGACTTGCTCGGCATCTTCCACAACGTGATATGCAGTTATTATGTATCCGTCCGTTGCGATGACAACGCCACTACCTGCTCCGCCACTTACAAATTGGGTGCTCCTAGAGGAATAGGTCGCCGACTCGGTATAGATTTCCACAACGCTTTGCTTAACCTCTTTTGCCACTTGCTCCGGCGTTTTAATTCCGGTCACAGAAGAAAGGTTTTCCGTCCTTTCGGTGTTATCACGATATATTATGGTTGTTTGGCCGTTGGAAGGAGTGTTACCTCCATTCTTTTTAGCAACCAAATGCGCTCCTAAAAAACCACTTCCTATACAGGAGCCGAGTATAAACAGCACAAGAAAAACTATCGCAACAGGACTCATCCTTTTTACGATAGGTACTCTTGGAACGCGCGAACGCACCTCGTAACTGAATCTGGGGTTGTTATACATAGCACTCCTATGATGTGTAATTGATATTTCTCTATTATACTATAATAAGTAAATATGAACTTCTTATGAAGTGATAGTGAAATTTTTAGTATTTTTCGCTTTTTCTATACGCGCAAGAAACGTTCTCTGTATGCCTTGATGGCTGACTCTATGCACTTGCGAGCCTTTTTAGAGTCATCAACCTTCATAACAGCCGTTTGCTTACCTTTCTCAAGGTTTTTATAAACGGTAAAGAAGTGAGTCATTTCTTGCATTATGTGAGGAGGAAGTTCACTTATGTCTTTGTAGTCCGACCAAGTAGGATCGCCAAAGGGGATGGCTATAATCTTGGTGTCTTCAAAGCCGTTGTCCGTCATAGAAATCATACCAATGGGATAGCATCTGCAAAGAGCCAATGGAACGATAACCTCACTTGAAAGAACCAAAACGTCCAATGGGTCAAGATCTTCTGCAAAGGTACGAGGAATAAATCCGTAGTTTGCAGGGTAGTGGGTAGAGGTGAAAAGCACTCTATCCAAAATTAAACAGCCCGTTTCTTTGTCCAATTCATACTTGTTTTTGGAACCCTTTGGTATTTCGATTACTGCTAAAAAATCGTCTGGATTAATTCTTTCTCTACTAACGTCGTGCCAAATATTTTTCACAGTCTTTCTCCTTATTTTGTTATGATAATCTAAAATTATTAACTATTGTTTGCTTTCTTCTGCATTTTGGGCATCTTCAACTTGGGTTTCCGTTGCCTCAACTTCTTCATTTTCCTCTCCACGTTCAATGTGAAGTTTTTCACTTACGGAATCAACCACCGTATCGACGGTCTTCTCTACGGCTTCCTTTGCCTTTTGAAGGGTCCTTCTTACCATTCCAAAAATTTTAATTGCTGCAAAAATAACAACGGCTATAATCATAAAATCTAGGCAAGCTTGAATAAATGTACCCCAAAGAATTTCCACTATGGTACCGTCTGCTTGTACAACTTCCGTTTTAAGAACGGTTAGGTCGGTTTTGATAATTAAGCCAAGTATGGGCATAATTATGGAGTCTACTAAACGGTTAACAATGTCTTTGAAAGCACCACCGACAATAACACCAACGGCCATGTCGATTATGCTTCCGCGATTTATAAACTCAGCAAACTCTTTTGCAAGACTTTTCTTGTCTTTCTTGTCTTTTTTTCTTCCAAACATTTTTATATCCTCCAATTATTAGTTTCTGTCTTCATCAAGGTAACTTGCCATAACGTCGGCTATGTGAGTTAGTACTGCAAGTGGATATTGTTCATAGGCTTTGGCGATTGAATAACTGCCACCCTTAACTCTTTCATCGTATCCACCCATATGCCAGTTGATACAAATGGCTTCTTCCCTCGTTAAACGCATAAATCCGTTTATAATATAAACGGATTTTTCTCCGTGTCCGTAAGGAAGTAGTTCGTCAATGGTATAATACGGCACCTTAATCCAACTACCGTCGGGTTGCTTTTGGTTGCGATAATCGGTAACGTACATTCCGATTTTGCATACGTCGTGAAGAAGGGCAATAATAGCGATGCTCTCACCACTTACCTTCTTTGCCCAGTCGCTTTTTTCGTTTTCTACGAGCTCTTTCAAACGATAGTATACGTTGATGCTGTGTTCGCAAAGCCCCGACTCTCTGGCGAGATGGAACTTGGTCGATGCAGGCGCCGTAAAGAAATCACTGCTTTCCAAATATTCCAGCATCTTGTTTGCGCCTTCGCGTTTAATTTCACGTTCAAAAATTTCTATAAATTGTTCTCTGAATCCCATACTTTCCTCACAATTTGTAACTCAAATATCCGTAATCCTTCTCGCCAACGCTAACGTTAATATAATCACTCATAGCTGAAGGAATGGGGTAAATTTTGTCTAATACTTCTACTACCAGCAAGTTGCCCATATCAAATACGGCAACCTCTAGCACGTCACTTTCTTGCAAATTATAGTCCACTATGCCGTAATTTTCTATTACGCCGTCTATAATTACGCTTTTGTATTCATCAATTTCAATAGTAGTTTGACCAAAAGTTAGCGCAATACCACTTTCAATTGGAAGCTCGAACAGGTGGAGTATTCCTTGCTCTCTAACCAGCGTTAAAGGCATTTTTGCATTTTCTTCCACCCCGTTATCCGTTCTTAAACGAGCTCTCTTTAGAGCATCTCTATAGAACCTAAAGCCTACGTTTCCCGACGCATCGTATACTTCTACCGCTATTAAAGAACGCCCACAGCCTATGAAAATAATTGGTGTTGCTTCTCTAATCATAACGGAACGCATAATCTCGCCATAGGTTTCTAGTACGTTTTTACCGAGGTTTATCTCTCCACCGGATAAATTAATTTCCACTTCTGAAACACACGCACCACAAGAGGAATATGCAACGTAACTCTTATTGTTTGCTACAAAAGGACTAGGTGCGCCTAGATAATCTATGATTTCCGCATCGTTACATAAATTCTTTAAAACGGACTTTTGCCAACTTAGGTTGTCGCTTGAAAAATATGCCGGAATATCGCCACTATTTTCAGCACCAATGAGCCAACGATAACCATCGGAATAGATGACCTTAATCTCCTTTAGTTTGGAGTTTTTGATAACTGCACTCGGGAATGGCTCAAAAGTACGGCAATCCTTGCTTACGGCAATATGCACGTTTGTCAAATTAAAAATATTATTAACGGCATAATACAAGTATACCTTGCCGTTTTGTGAAAAAGCCGTTACGGAGTCCACTATTCCTCTGCAAACAAGCGCCTCTTCCTTTCTCTCCCAAGTGAAACAGTCACTCGTTGAAAAGTGCATTATAGTTGATTTAAGGCCCTTTGTAAACGCGAAAAACAAATGAAATTCGCCGTCAAGATATATAACGGAAAAACCTTTATTTCCACTAAAGAATGGGATATCATTAAAAATGTAGTTGTTTTCTAGTATATTTGCCATAATCTATCCTTTTCAGTTCTTATTTTATACTATTTTTCTAATATAGTCAATTACTACTTGCGCGTAAATATTGCGCGCGCATAAAAAATGTGTTATAATCAAACCATGCAAAGAGAAGATTACCCCATACCGAATTTCATAAGACCTCATTTTAAATCACTCGACGGCGAGTGGCAAGTAACCCTTTATGCCGATGAAACGCCCCAAATCGAAACCATAGTTTTACCTTGTGAATTGGGCTCAAAGGCTAGTGGTGTAGGCGATGTTTCCGGCGTCCATACCGCCGTTTATGAAAAAACTTTTGATTTAAACAGCATTGAAAAAACGGGCACCACCCTACTAAACTTTATCGGCATTTCCTCCTACAGCGAAATCTATTTGAACGACACGTTGATTACTCAAAACGCAGGTAGCATGCACTCCATTCATTTGGACGTTTCGCTTGTGGTTAAAGAGGGCGAAAACAAGTTAATCGTCGTCGCCAAACGCTCCCTAGAAGAAAACGTTCCATTAGGTATACTTGGAGAGGTTTGGCTAGAGTTTAGCGCAAAAAGTTATTTTGGCACAATTAGAACCTATGGCTCTTTGCGCGACAAGAGCATTTATATCCAAGGCGCCGTGGCCGGTGAAACCGAAGGGTACAAGGTCAAGGTAGAAATTGCCTATGCCAAAAAGCCCGTTGCAACTTACGAATATACCGCAAGACCGGTTCTCAATCTTTCTGCAAATCTTAAAACGCAAGCGGTATTCTTGTGGCAATCTTTGGAGCCAAGATTTTACGAATTGAGGATTTCTCTCTATAATGCTCGTGGTGGTCTATGCGATCAAATTTACACCTACTGTGCTTTTAGGGATGTCAACCTAGTCGACAATAAGCTTTACGTCAATGGTCAACCTACCTTCGTAAGAGCCGTCGAAGTTGCTGGCGTTTATCCCCACACGGGAATAGTCCCAGGCTCCTCTAAAGCAATCGCACAAGATTACGCCTCCGCCATGATGCTCGGCTTTAACGCCATTCACTTTAATCGTTATCCCACCCCTCGCGAACTTTACATTGCCGACAAGCTGGGTCTTATGGTTCGTGCTAGCATGGGGGGAGAGAGTAAAAACACCGACGTTCCAGAAAACTTCAATGCGTTTGCTACTGAAGCACAGGCAATGTTAAATCGTGATTTTGGGCACCCCAGTTTGATAATACAAGTACCCTTTACTAACTATTCTGGAAGTGCTGTCGTGCAAACGTCCACTTACAAACTCTTTAAGCAAACCGACCCAACCAAGCTTTGTAGCACGAGTGGTGGTGACCTCTATGCAACCGATTTGTATGAATTTAGAGAGGAAAGCGCCAAGCGAGAAGAGGTGGAAGAGTGGCTCATATATCGCTTTAACGGAGTAAAACTTTCAGAGAAGGAAGATGCTAAACGTCGCAAGCATAAGCCCGAATTATTGTCCGAGGATAAACTTCGTACTATGCCCTTCTATCTTGGTAGTTTTTGTGCCGGCAACCTTCGTGCAAACGACCAATATTCCGAAGTTCGTTTTATTAACACCTACGCCGAGCAATACGACCTTATCTCCGCTAGTGGCGCCGTTGGTTTTACTTTCAATAAACTTTATGACCAAGGCGACAGTAGAAACGGCCTACTAACCGAAAATCGTGATTTTAAACTTAGTCGCGAGGGCATTGCAAAACTGCGTGCAATAAACAAGAAAAAGGCCTTTGGCGAGCCCTAATAGATTGCCATTAAACCAAGCTATTGGTTGGTTTTTTATTTAAAGGATATATTTTCGCCCTTGCAAATAACTACGCGGTATGGTAATATATTTTTATGAGAACACCAATTAAAGTATTTAGTAAAGAAACAGGTAACGCAAACAATTACCGCATTCCCTCCCTCGTCCGTTTGAACGATGGTAGTTTAGTGGCAAGTGCAGACGAGCGCTTTTATACTGCCTCCGATAACCCCAACCGAATTGAAAAAGTTGTTAGAATCTCTAACGATAACGGCATAACTTGGGGCAAGCAAATTACTGCCGTTGCAACACTTGGTGACGATAAACAGCACTCATCCGCCGCCGTTGACCCTGCAACCCTATATGACGATGCTACTAATACTATTTTTATGCTTTACTCTTTTACCCCTGCCGGCATAGGCATACTTAATTGTGGCGCAGGCTCCGGTTTAATAGAGGGCAAACAAAAAGTAGTCAAAGGTCTTTGTAACTACGTCGTTGAAAACGGAGAACTCACCCACAAAGGTAAGAGCGTGGGCGTTAAAGTAGGCGAAGCCGGCAATCTTTCTTGTGGTGGCAACCTATTTACTGCAACGTCACCCTACAAGGCATACGGTACTTCCTATCTTATGCTCACAAAGTCCACAGATGGTGGCAACAGTTGGAGCGCCCCTATTTGCCTAGATGCTATGGTTAAATCCAAGAGAATGCACTTCTTAGGTTCAGGTCCCGCTAACGGCATAAAGATTAAAGAGGGCAAATATGCCGGTAGACTTGTTTTCCCCGTTTACTATGGATTAACCAAATGGCCCATGAGCCTTACTTGTGCAGTAATTTGGAGTGATGACAATGGCAAAACTTGGGAAATTGGTGCCACTCCCGAAATAGATGGCAGATTCCCCAAGAAAAATCCTTGGATTATTCCCGACCCACTAATGACAACGGAAAGTCAAGTTGTAGAACTTCCCGGTGGTGACCTTGCCGTATTTATGCGCAACCATAATAAAAAGAGAAGAATACTTCGTGCCGTTTCCAAAAATGGTGGTGCTAGCTGGGAGAAGCCCGAATTCATAGAAGACCTTCCCCATTGCATATGTCAAATTACAGCTATCGGCTTTGAATACGAGGGCAAATATACCATTGCTTGCATTAATGCAAGCGACACCAAAAAGAGGGTTAACGGCAAGCTCAAGATCTCTCTTGACGAAGGCAAGACCTTCCCCTACTCCTATACCATTACAGAGGGTGAATTCGTTTACAGTAGTGCCGTATACCTAGGCAATGGTGATATCGCCGTTCTCTACGAAGACAACACCAAACACGAAGACATCAAATTTACGGTAATAAACCTAAAAGAAGTAATTAAATAATTTAAAAAGGCTCTCTTAATTGAGAGCCTTTAGTTTATTCATTTTCTTTGTTCTTTTTCCATATAATTACTCCTTTTTATTTGTTATCATAGTCATTGTAAATTTCGCGAGAGAAAACACGAACTACTTTTTAGGAGTTTGCATCATTAGCTATGCCTTTTTGATTTTTAGCGTTGCTTTTATTTTTTCTATAATGGGGTTTATGACTCCGTTGATTTTTAATTTGACTTTTCCAATTAGCCTACTAATGGCATCTATCCACTTTTGGGGAATATATTTTATTGCAAAATATAAACCTATGAATATTCCTATGCCACCAACAGATACGGGTAAAGCAAGGATTAGCATATCAATATTGTACTCGTGGCATAAGCCGAACAACGTCCTTGAGAACTCTAGGAAGAAGCAAGCCGTAAAGAATAGTGCCAATACGGCTATTAATGCAACACGTAGCTTGGTAAAGGGTATACAAAGTTTAACTATAAAGGTTAAGCCTATTGCTACCGTTACGATTACACATACCGTGGAAAGCTGTGCTTCGCTTAACGTCAACGCAGGTGCTGCGAGATATACCGTCAGTACTGCAAGTACGATTGCTATGGAACAAGGAAGGGCGTTCCTTATTACCGTAGGCATAAATCTACCCTTTACAATTTCCCTGTTTGGCTCTAGTGCAAGTATGAATGCCGGAGGCCCAATTGTAATGTATCCTACAAGCGTCAAGTTCTTGGGAGCAAATGGTAATGATGCCGAAAGTATCATAAAGATGAATGCAAACGCGCAGTTATATAACGTCTTTATTAGGAATAGCGCGGCACTTCTTTGTAGGTTGTTTATGCACCTTCTACCCTCTGCAACAACTTTGGGCATACTTGCAAAATTGTCATCCAAAAGCACCAATTTGGATACGTTTTTGCTTGCATCCGAACCACTGGCGACGGCAATAGAGCAGTCAGCTTCGCGAAGGGCAAGAACGTCGTTAACACCGTCACCCGTCATGCCTACCGTATGTCCTTTTTGCTTTAATGCTTTAACAAGCATCAATTTTTGGTCGGGGGAAACTCTACCGAAAATGGTGTATTTTTCAGCAGCTTCATAGACCATTTCTTCCGTTGTTAACGTGCTAGCATCAACGTAGTTTTCAGCGTCCTCCAACCCCGCTCTTGAAGCAACACTTTTAACGGTAATAGGATTATCACCAGATATAATTTTAATGGTAACGCCCTGTTCCTTGAAGAAGTTAAGGGTGTCTTTTGCTTCTGCTCTAATCTTGTCTGCAATAAGCACGAGACCCATGAGTTCCAGTCCCTCGGGAAGAGCGTTGTCTATCATTTGAGAGGTTCCGCTAGCAACGGCAATTACACGCATGCCACGAGCAGAATAACTCTCTATTTCCTCTTTGAGTTCGGGACTCATATCCTTGAATATAAATTCGGTTGCGCCCATTAATAAGGAGCCGTTTTCAAGGTTTATTCCACTATATTTTCTTTGAGAACTAAAGGGTACTACGGAAACAGCGTTTTGGTAATTGGTTAGCTTAACCGTATAATCTTTAATCGCAAGTGCAGTAGGATTGGTATCCCCCACGTTATTTACCAGCGATGCCAGTGCGTTTTTAATCTCTTCGAGGCTTCCACTCTTTTCGACAATTTCGGTTACTTCCATTTTGCCCTCGGTAATGGTGCCGGTTTTGTCCAAACAAAGCACGTCTACGCGAGCAAGAATTTCCGAACAGTATAGGTCTTGAGCAAGGGTGTTGTGACGAGAAAGTTTAACTACGGACACACAAAATACAGCCGAAGTCAAAGCAACTAGTCCACTTGGAATCATGCCGATTAAGGTTCCCATAACCGTCAAAACGGTTTCGTTAAGTTCATTATTTTGCATAAAATACTTTACACAGAATAGTGCTACTCCAAGGGGAACGAGTATGATGCTCATAATCTTAATAAACTTTGTGAGCGAGGTTGCAATTTCACTATTTTGGGCCTTGAGTTTCTTTGCACCCATTGTGATTTTAGTTGCGTAGTTGTCTTGTCCAACGTGAATTACCTTGCTAACTGCAGTACCGCTAATTACGAAACTACCACTAAGTAGTTCGTCTCCCACGCCCTTGGTTATTGGGTCGGATTCACCCGTAATTAGAGATTCGTTTACTTCTATGGTGCCCTCAACGACAACGGCATCAGCACAAATTTGACTGCCACTGGCAAGTTCAATATAATCGTCCAGCACAATATCTTTAAGTGCGATATTTACCTTTTCACCATTACGAATTGCAACGACCTTAGGCGCACTCAAAAGTGAGAGCTTGTCTATGGTTCTTTTTGCCTTTAACTCTTGGAATATACCCATAAACAGATTGGTAATAACCACAAGCAAAAAGCCGAAGTTGGACAGTCCGTCCATATTCTTGGGAACAAAGAACAATAGAATTACGCTTATTGCCACAAACAGTAAGTTAAAGAAGGTTATAATATTAGTTCTTAAAATTTGGGCAACAGACTTGGTTTTAACGTTTTGGTCGCCGTTAACCTTACCACTAGCAATTCTTTCCTGCACTTCGGCATTGGAAAGCCCTACTATTTTATCTTCATTCATACACGTCTCTTTTACTTCCATAGAGATCATCCTTTAGGTATTAGATATATTCATTATAGCACACGCGTATTTTGCGCGCAAGATATAATATTTCATATTGAATTATAATATTTATAGTGATATAATAATTCAAAGGGAAAATTAAATTTATATTAGTGGAGGTCAAATATGGGAAACACTTTTGCCAAAAGGTTATCCATCACGTTAGTAGTAATTTTACTTGCTCTCACTATAACGCTAGGTGCAGTTGGTTTTGTTGCAAAAAAAGAGCCAAAGCGCGCCATAGTAATAGTTACGGCCTTCCTCTCCGGTGGACTCTATCTTAATAATGAAGACGGCACCCAAACCCAACTTTGGGACCCCGCGCTAAATTATGAAGATTTCCCTGTTCAAGAGGTTATGGACCCCGTTAACGGCCTAGTCCTATCCGAAGACTTAATCAGCAAAGTTATTTCGGGCGTTGGTGGTTTCCCCAAACTTCTCAACATACTGCTTGATGAAGAAGCAAGCATTTTTAACAATCTTAAAGTTGATATCGTAACGGGCAAATCCATTAAGGATATTTCCCCAGCTAATCCCGATTCACCCAATCGTTTGAAGTATGGTGCTATAAATTGCTATAGACAAACCTATGACGAAATGGTTGCAGAATATGGCGATATTGCAGAAGTCGTGGTATTCAACTATGACTGGCGCCTTGACAACGAGGATAACGCAAAACTTCTTGAAGAGTTTATTAACGAACGCGAATATGACGAAATCGTACTAACCAGCCACAGTATGGGCGGAAACGTGGTAAGCTTATATCTGCAAAAGGAAGAAAATCGCGACAAAGTTGTGCTTTATGCTCCCTATGCTCCCGCAACGCTAGGTGCCGTTGATGCTCTGGTATATCTTGAGGACCCTGCCAGACTGCTTGCCGGAATGAATCTTGGCGCTCTAGGTGGCATTGGAAGCCTACTTGATATTGAAGGAATAGTTCGCGACGTTGCAACCCCCTTCCTAAGATGTCTTGTAAGTATGTACCAACTCCTTCCCTCACCCTATCTTATGACGAGTGGTCAATATTCCAACACCGGCGACGACTTTATGATTACCGTTGACGGCAATCCCATTACAACGGCAGAAGAGTTGATATCATTCTATAAATCACGCCCCTATGCAAAAGTTGACGGCGAATGGATATATCCCCTACAAGTGGAAGAAAACGGCAAGACCAGACTGGAAAACTATTGGGAAAATTCCCGCGTTATGGTTGACGGAGTCTCCACCCACACCACAAATCTTGTTAATACCACTTACTTTATAGGCGTTGGTCAAAACGGTGCAGAGGGAGCAAACTTTATCACCAATGAAAATGGTGAAGTAGTACTTGATACCGTTCGTTACACTACCAATGGCGACAATATGGTTCTTGAGTATTCTGCAACCTGCGGTAACGATCCTTACGCCGATAACGTAGTACGCATTTCTAACGGCCACCTTAACGTTGGCGTAAACTTTAACGTATTACTAAAAGAACGCACCTTTGAAGAAATAAATAAGGTTTGGAGAGATTAGTTTTTACTTTGTAAGCACAAAAAAAGAGCGGTTAACCCGCTCTTTTTTAATTTGTTGTATTACAGACTTTCAATAAATTCGCTCAGTGCATTTTTGTAGCCCTCGGTATCATTAAAGATTGCTTGGGCGTGACCTGCAGATTCTACAACGAATTTTTTCGTGGGAGCAGAACAACTATCTACTAAAGCGTTGCACATATAATAAGGAACGAACATATCCTTTGCGCCGTGTACGAAGAGTACGGGAACGGCACTATTTGCTACTGCCTTAATGGAGCTATCTTTAAAACCAACCTTCGCGAATCTCTTTGAGAAGTATTCTGCAATGTGCAAAATGGGGAAGGGTGAGAGGTGATATATTTGTTTAATTTGATACACGAATACGTCCCAAGGCTTGCTAAATGCACTATCACTAATTATGCCCTTAACCTCGCTACCAACGTCACCGGAAACCAGAAGCGCAGAGTTCGCACCTATGTCAATACCATGAACAATGATGCTACCACCCTCAACGAGTTCGTTGATCTTGGATATCCAAGAAAGCAAATCGTGTGATTCCTTTTTGCCAAACGTTATATGTTTGCCACCGCTTTCAGCGTGTCCGCGTGATGTAACGAGTAATACGTTATATCCCTTTTCCATATAGAAAGGAACAAAGGCAGAAAAACATTTTACGCCAGAGGTAAGATATCCGGGCAAACAAATAACGGTTTTCTTTGAATCATCAACTTTATAAAATCTTGCAAAAAGTCTTACGTCATCACTAGCCGTTACGGATTCCCAAGTAAAGGACGTGCCTTTTAGTGCGCTATAACTATCGTCACGGAAATCGTTAAAATCTTGTAAGTTAGGTCCAAGAGCACCGACGTATGGACTTTGCTCCAACCTATCAATTGATTCTTTTCTATGACAAAGGTCTTTGTAAGTGAGATAACCGCAAAGGAAAAGCACGGCAATAATAATGCCACATGCGATTAGCAAACATCCTATTGAAAGACCAACTATTTCAGGTATAGTCATAATTAACTCCTAAAACTATGTTTTATTACCCTAATTATAACCCTTTGGTTATTTTTTGTAAAGTATTTTGTCTTGAACAACTCTTTAGGCTATGTTATAATAAGTATATTAACCCCACTTAGGAGTATTTATGAAACTTTACGTAATGACGGATATTCACCTCTATTCCAAACGCAACTGGTTAGCCGACCCGTACAAATGGGAAAGAAAGGCAACCCAAATGCAAATGCGCGAATCGGAGGACATCATACGCGAAGCCTTTGATATTATACTTAACGACCCCGAGACTAACACCGTTTTAATCACAGGCGACCTTACCGATAACGGCGAAATAAATTCGCACGAGGATCTTCTAAAAATTTTTGAAGAGTACACCCAAAAGGGATTGCGTATTCTTGTTACAACCTCCACCCACGATTATCGTGAGCTAAAGAAGACGAAATATAGCAAAGTCGACCAAAACAAGGGTCTGTCTTACGGCTATGACGAGGAGTACAACTACAAAAAATTTCTCCCCTGTGCAAAGCGCGAAGACTTGCGCACGTGGTACGCTCCCTACGGTAGAAGTAAAGCCGTAAACGAGCACTATGACAGCATGTCTTACTCCTATGATTTGGACGAAAAATATCGTTTGATTGCCATAAACGACGACTATATTGCAAACGAGAAAAATAGTCATCGTGGACTAAACGAAGAGCAATTAAGTTGGATTTTAAACGAGGCAAAAAGAGCTATTGAAGAGGGCAAAAAAATCGTATGCTTTACGCACCATCCCGTTTTAACGCCCAGCCCTATCTACAAACTTATTGGCAGTCACGACGTCATTGCAGACAACGTTAATCTTGCAAACGCACTTGCCGATAACGGCATTAACGTTATTTACACCGGTCACTCACATATTCACGATATAGAGTACCACAAAAGCGAAAATGGGAATCTGCTTTACGATATTTCAACCGGCGCGCTTGTCGGCTCGCCCCCGCTTATGCGTAAGGTTTGTTACCTTGACGACGGCAGAATTGACGTTAAGACCATAGTAATACAAAACCTTTCACGCTTTGACCTTGAGGGCAAAACTTTACCGGAGTATTGCCGTGAGGGCTTCTTTGGTATGATAGAGGATATGGTTAACGAAATGAGTGGGGATATGGTTAATTTTGCAATATACGCGAACGCCATTTCCATTCGTCCCTGGACCGTTTACCAATTTTGGTGGCTGTTCAAATCAGTTGGTATTTTCCTAAACAAATTAACCATCGGTAAGGTTTACAAGTGGTGTAAAAAAGAAAGTAAACTAACGCCCGAGAAAGTTGCCCCCATTAAAAACAAAAAGGTTGTTCCTCTAATTTTAGAAATGGTGGAAAAACTCTACGCCGGCAATGCAGACCTAAGTCCCGACAAGCCCGAGTTTAGCGTCGTTATGGGTACCGTTGCCATAATTGACGATTTAATAAAAACGTTGGGGATTCCTCTTAAAAAACTAATTGGGTTTGACTCGGTAAAAGAGATAGTCGAGCCTCTTGCATACAATAACGGCATTGACGATTATAACGCCGTTATTACCCCAAGCGAGGAGCCTACTCCAAACGAGCCACTCCCCTCGTTCGAGTCAAGAAAGGGCGTTGGCATCATAATTACTATTGTACTTGGCGTTCTACTGACCTTCCCCATTCTTGTACCCAGCGTTTTGGTACTGGCAATACTAATTGGGCTTCGTGGAGTATTTAACCCATACAAGAATTACAAAAGAGTGCTTCCGCCAAGAGTAGACAAGAAAAAGAACAAATAACGTTACTTAAAACACACCAAACGCACGACGAAGGCCGTGCGTTTTTTTATTTTATGAATAATAAAATAACTTGACTATACCCCACGCGTGTTCTATAATATATACGTATGCGTACGTATACGCGTGCAATAATATAAAATAAAATTAATTAACGAATTTACTAACGGAGGTTTTTCAATGAGCAAAAAAATGACTATTGATGGTAATACCGCTGCGTCATACGTTGCTTATGCGTTCAGCGAAGTAGCAGCCATTTACCCCATTACCCCCAGCTCACCCATGGCAGAAGTAGCCGATGAATGGTCAGCACAGGGCGTAAAGAACATGTTTGGTCAACCCCTCAAACTTGCCGAACTTCAATCCGAAGCAGGCGCAGCAGGTGCAGTACACGGTGCACTTTGTGCAGGTGCTCTTACCACCACTTATACCGCATCACAAGGTTTGCTCCTTATGATTCCTAACATGTATAAGATCGCTGGCGAACTTATGCCTTGCGTATTCCACGTTTCTGCTAGAGCTCTTGCTGCTCACGCACTTAACATTTTTGGTGACCACGCAGACGTTATGGCTTGCCGTCAAACCGGTTTTGCAATGATTTCATCTAACAGTGTTCAAGAAGCTATGGACCTTGCACTCGTAGCACACCTATCTACTTTGGAAGCAAAAGTTCCCTTCCTACACTTCTTTGATGGTTTCCGTACCTCTCACGAAGTAAGCAAGATTGATGCTATCGATTACGAAGACATGAAAGCTCTTGTTGATATGAAATATATCGAAGATTTCCGCGCTCGTGCACTAAACCCCGAACATCCTATTCAAAAGGGTACTGCACAAAACGCAGACATCTACTTCCAAAACAGAGAAGCTTGCAACAAGTACTATCAAGCAGTTCCCGCTATCGTTACCAAGTATATGGAAAAGGTTAGCGCACTAACCGGCAGAAGCTACCACCTATTCGATTACGTTGGTGCTGAAGATGCTGAAAAGGTTATCGTAATGATGGGTTCCGGTGCAGAAGCTGCAGAAGAAACCGTAAATTACCTAACTGCTAGAGGCCAAAAGGTTGGTCTACTAAAGGTTAGACTATACCGTCCCTTCGATACCGAAGCATTTGCTAAGGCTATCCCCGCAACAGCAAAATACATCACCGTTCTTGACAGAACCAAGGAAGCAGGCTCCATTGGTGAACCTCTATACCTCGACGTTGTTGCAGCTCTTAAGGGCAAGACCGATGCTACCATCCTTGGTGGAAGATATGGTCTTGGTTCAAAGGAATTCAACCCCACTATGGTTAACGCTATCTACAAGAACATGGGTGGCGCAAACAAGACCGGTTTCAGCGTAGGTATCGTTGATGACGTAACCGGCAACTATCTACCTCTTGACGAGTTCGTAAACGCAGCTCCTGCTGGTGCAATCAGCTGTAAGTTCTATGGTCTTGGTTCCGACGGTACCGTTGGTGCTAACAAGAACAGCATCAAGATTATTGGTGGACACACCGACAAGTACGCTCAAGGTTACTTCGTATACGACTCCAAGAAGAGTGGTGGTATCACCATTTCTCACTTGCGTTTCGGCGACAGCCCCATTAAGAGCTCTTACCTCATCGATAGCGCTGACTTCGTAGCATGCCATACCCCCTCTTACCTATATCGTTACGATATGCTTTCCGATATTAAAGAAGGCGGTACCTTCCTACTCAACTCCATTTGGGAGCCCGAAGAAATGGACAAAGAGCTTCCCGCTCAAGTTAAGAATGCTATTGCAAGCAAGAAGCTAAAGTTCTATACCATCGATGGTAACAAAGTTATTAGCTCCATCGGCGCAACCAAGGGTGTTAACACCGTTATGCAAGCTGCATTCTTCAAACTCGCAGAAGTTATCCCCTACGCAGATGCAGAAAAATACATGAAAGAAGCTATCAAGAAGACCTACGGCAAGAAGGGTGACGCTGTTGTTAATATGAACTATGCAGCAGTTGACGGCGCTATTGCTGGTCTTAAGGAAGTTAAATATCCCGAATCTTGGGCAACCTGCACCGATGGCGCAAATATGATTGAACCCGCAGACGACAAATACTTCCGCGAAGTAGTTAACCCCATCTTGAAGCAAGAAGGCGACAAACTTCCCGTTTCCGCATTCAACGCTGATGGTTCTGTTCCAGTAGGCACCACCAAGTTCGAAAAACGTGGTACTGCCGTTAAGGTTCCCGTATGGAACATTGCAAACTGTATTCAATGTAACCAATGTTCATACGTTTGCCCCCACGCAGTTATCCGTCCCGTTCTTGCAACCGAAGCTCAACTAGCAGGCGCTCCCGCAGGCTTTGACGTTAAGGATGCAGTAGGCTTCAAGGGTTACAAATACAGAATCCAAGTATCACCCTACGATTGTACCGGTTGTGGTTCTTGCGTAAACGCATGTATCGCAAAGACCAAGGCTCTAGAAATGAGACCTATCGCAGAAGCAATCGCTCTTGATGCTGTTAATGCTGAATTTGCTTTCAATCTACCTGAAGCAGACAAAGTATACAATACCAATACCGTAAAGGGTAGCCAATTTGCAAAGCCCCTATTCGAGTTCAGTGGCGCATGTGCAGGCTGTGGCGAAACTCCTTACGTAAAACTTGTTACCCAACTCTTTGGTGACAGAATGATAGTTGCAAACGCAACCGGATGTTCCTCCATTTATGGTGGTTCCGCTCCCACTTGCCCCTACACCACCAATGACAAAGGTCATGGTCCTGCATGGGCAAACAGCTTGTTCGAAGACAATGCTGAATTCGGTTATGGTATGCAACTTGCAGTTTCCGCAAGACGCGAAAAGATCGAAGCTGATATGAAGTCTGCTATTGAAGCCGGTTGCATTGCTCAAGAAACCGTTTCTGCATTCGAAGAATGGATGGCAAACAAAGACAATGCTGAAGCAAGCGTTGTTGCAAGCGACAAAGTAAAAGCTTGTCTTGCAAACGAAAACTGCGAATGCCTCTCTTACATCAAGGGCAACCTCGACTGCTTAGTAAAGAAGAGCGTATGGATCTTTGGTGGTGACGGCTGGGCATACGACATTGGTTACGGTGGTCTAGACCACGTTCTAGCAAGTGGCGAAGACGTTAACGTTCTTGTTCTTGATACCGAAGTTTACTCCAACACCGGTGGTCAAGCAAGTAAGTCCACTCCTACCGGCTCTATCGCTAAGTTCGCAGCAAGTGGTAAGCGCGTAAAGAAGAAAGACCTTGGCATGATGGCAATGAGCTATGGTTACGTATACGTAGCACAAGTAGCAATGGGTGCTAACCCCAACCAACTCCTCAAGGCTCTTAAGGAAGCAGAAGCATACAAAGGACCCTCCCTCATTATCGCATACGCAACCTGCATAAACCACGGTGTAAACATGTCTAACCCCATGGGCGAAATGAAGAAGGCAGTTGACTGTGGCTACTGGCAACTTTACAGATACAATCCCGATCTAGCTGACCAAGGCAAGAACCCCTTCACCCTTGACAGCAAAGAACCTACCGGTGATTACAAAGCATTCCTAGCAGGCGAAACCCGTTATGCTTCCTTGAAGAAGATGTTCCCCGCAGTAGCAGAAAAGCTCTACGAGGTAAACGAACAAGAAGCAAAAGCTCGTTACGAAGGCTACAAGAAGCTCTCCGACAACTAATTCGTTAATTTTATATAAAATAACGGCTACCGAAAGGTAGCCGTTTATTTTTAATATTAGTTCACGTTAAACAATAATTTTCTTTCATGTTTTTCTCCTGCCTTTAGTTTTCCAAACATTTTTAATTAATGCTATTAGTCTCGTTCGTGGTTACATGGTTTACAGAAAATCTTGTTTTCTTTAAATGTATATATCCATTTGATTTCTCATAAAACACAAATTCAAACCAAGCTCCATTCATAAAACTAAACTTAAGTAGTAGTTTACCAGCGTCGTATAAAAACAATTCTTTTGGTAATACCAAAATTTTAGTGGGCTCACCAAACACTTTACGGTCTTTTTCATTATACTGAATTGGTGGATACTCGTCCATATAAAACTCTTCTATAACAAACAAGCATTCCATTTCTTCAAAATACGACTCCCGAGCGATTTCCGCAAGATCTTCATCGCCACCTGGGTGTGAACTAACATATAACCCAGCCTCTTGATGAGATGGTACCGGATATTCATCTCTTGTTAAATTACTGCCATAATATAATTCAATAGTAACGTCTTCATCCAATCCAAACGTCATATGTTCATCGTTTATAGTATAACAAAACTGATAATAACGCTTTATAATCTCTTTTGAGCTTTGCCCATCATTGTTAATACAACCAACCATAGAAAAAAGTAAAATTAACAACATTAAGCTATTTATTACAAGTAAACATATCTTCTTCATTTTTAACACCTCATATTATATGGACAATATTGCAAGCCCTAAATGACCAAATTTTGGAATTTTTTTACTTTATATTTACTTATATTAAACATAAAACAAAAGAAAATAACAAATTTCCTTACTTTTTAACTAATTCTCATATGTTTCCCCACCATTAATATACCACCCATCCCCCACCATGTCAACCCCGAACCTTCGTGAGCGCGGAACAGCCTTACGGAGTGCGGAGCAACGCTTGCGCGAGTGCGGAGTGCGGAGCGCGGAGTGAGGAACGGCTTCACTACGCGTTGCTACGTTCACA
This sequence comes from Candidatus Stercoripulliclostridium sp., assembly GCA_045577735.1. Taxonomy (GTDB): domain Bacteria; phylum Bacillota; class Clostridia; order Christensenellales; family DTU072; genus Stercoripulliclostridium_A. Next base: position 55,856 of record JAZNIY010000017.1, read on the forward strand.
AGGAAAAGTTTGAATTTGTTCTCACCATTGACTAGCCTCTTAAAACGCGTTAGTTTGGATGCTAGTCGAAGGAAAATAAAAAAGTTGAGGGGTTGCTGTACTGACGTACTGCGCCCCGATAACTTCTTTTACTTTTTCAAAGAATAGTGCTAAAATAACGTGTTTTTACTAGTGTTAGACCTCTAATAAACTTTGGTTTTTAGATGCTAGACAAGAAAAAGTGAAAAACCGAAAGGTTGCTGTACTAGCGTACTGCTCCTTGAGATTTTTTTGCTATTGACGCAGTATAGCGCTAAAAAACAAAGTCTATCCCAAGGGGTTGCTGTAGTAGCAAGTACTGCGCCCTGACGGGGTTTTGGTTTTAACATAGGATAGCACTAAAATGCGCGGTGGGTTGTTCTATTGTTATTGTGGCACCTCTTAAAACGCGTTAGTTTAGATGAAGAACGAGCAAAAAGAAATCCCTCCGACGGGAGTTTACTTTGCGTAAATGACCGAGGAGGGATTTTGTCTTTTGTGAAGTTATTCGCTAAAATAACGCGTTTTAAATTCTTTTGCAGAGCTCCGTAAATATTACTCCCAACCCATAAGCACCGGCATCGGGGTAGTTAAGGCTATCGGTAACACCTGCACGACCGAGTTTTGCTTGGATATACTTGGTCTTTTCGGCACCGTCTACTGCTGCGGAAGCTGCTTTTGCCATTGCATCGAGGAGTGCTTCGCCTGCTACTGCACTTGCGGAGAGGCTGTCTGCTGCGGGAACAAGAGCATCAATTAGAGTCTTGTCGCCAACTACTGCGCCGTGACCAAAGCTCTTTTCACCGGTGTCTTGAACACCCTTAACTGCTGCTTGGAGAATGTCTGCTAGACCTTGAAGATCAACTTCGTCTTTACCAAGGGCTGTCTTACCTGCCCAACGGAATGCGCTTCCCCAAATAGGACCACTTGCACCACCACAGTATTCCATGATGATTTCGGAACAAGATACTAGGAATTCGCCTACGTTACCCTTCTTTCTGGTAGCCCAATCTGCCTTTAATTGCTTGAAGCCCTTTGCAATACTCATGCCAAAGTCACCATCGCCACAACGGTCTGCTTTACAGAAAGCAACTTCGTTTTCGATGATGATATCAGCCATGGTTTCTACGATTTTGCCCATTCCTGCAGTATTGATTTTTTCGCCGATAACTGCTTCACCTACGAATTCACATACTGCGTTTTCTTCTTCAACAGCTTCTTCTACTGCTACGTCTTCTTCAACTGCCTTGGGAGTAAATGCTCCGGGAGTAATGTTTAGTGCCTTTGCAAGTGCTTGTACTGCTTCTTTGCAAGCAAGTGCTTCTGCATCAACAGCGCCCCAAGTAATAGCGGGAGTGGATACTGCGTAATCAAGGAGTCCCTTGAGTTCAGCATCAACGCGAAGGAGGGTTACACTTGCACCAGCCATATCGATGGAGGTCATGTAGTTGCCAACCATGGTCTTGTATACCTTGATGCCCTTTGCTTCAAGTTCGTTGGTTACGTCATTGTTGAATAGGTATAGTTCTTGAAGGGGTGAACCACCAAAACCATTTATGAGAAGTGCGATTTCTTCGCCGGCTTTAAGGCCGAGATCTTCAATAAGGTCTGGGATAATTCTTTCTGCAAGAGCCTTGGAAGATTGTAGTTTTTCTCTCTTTCTTCCGGGTTCGCCGTGGATGCCTACGCCGAATTCCATTTCGTCTTCACCAATTTCGAAGGTGGGGCTTCCTGCTGCGGGAACGGTACAAGAAGTTAGTGCGAAACCAAAGCTTCTTACGTTATCGATAACCTTTTGTGCTACTGCCTTAACTTCTTGGAGTGAGCCACCTTGTTCTGCCTTAGCACCGGCAATCTTGTGTACGAATACGGTACCTGCAACGCCACGACGGCCTACGGTATATAGGGAGTCTTTAACTGCGATATCGTCGTTTACGTATACGGCATCAACTTCTACACCATCTTCTTTTGCAAGAGCTGCAGCGTTGTTGAAGTTCATGCAGTCACCGGAATAGTTCTTAACGATCATAAGGGTACCTTTCTTGGATGCGGTAAGCTTAAGTGCGTTATAAACTTGAATTTGTGAGGGAGATGCAAATACGTCACCACATACTGCACAGTCCAACATACCCTTGCCTACAAAACCAGCGTGTGCAGGTTCGTGACCAGATCCACCACCGGAAATAAGGGTAACTTTGTTCTTGTCGATAACTTTCTTTTTAACAACTTTATATTTTTCTACAAATTCAAGTTCCGGATGTGCCTTTGCTAGGCCGTGACACATATCGTATACGAAACTTTCAGCAGTATTCATTATTTTCTTCATAGTTTAACCTCCATAAGAATATTTATGCCGATAGTTTTCCTATCGGCATAAACGACTTAGTTATTTGATATTAGCATCCGCAATCGCAATCACAGCCACCGTATTTGTAATCGTAACCAATCTTGTCTGCAGTCTTAATAGCTGCTGCAACCATAGCGGGAGTTACGGGGAAGGGCATGTTGTGAACAGATTCATCGGGAATACAAGTCTTTTCTGCAATAGCCATTAGCATTTCGTCATCGATAGAATCGGTGCCGATATCCTTCAAGCAAACGGGTAGACCAACGGTCAAGCAGAAGTCGAGAACTTCATAAAGTTCTTCTTCGGGGGAGTTTTCAAGTACGAGTTGGCATAGAGTACCGAATGCTACCATTTCGCCGTGATAGTACTTGGTGTGAGCGGGTAGAAGAGTCAAGCCATCGTGGATAGCGTGAGCTGCTGCTAGACCAGCACTTTCAAAACCTAGACCGGAAAGAAGAATGTTGGTTTCAATAATGTTTTCAAGAGCGGTGGTTACAACGTTGTTTTCACAAGCTGCTACTGCCTTTGCACCATCGGAAAGAAGGGTTTTGTAGCAAAGTTGTGCCATTGCATATGCTGCCATGGTTCCGCCTGCTAGCAAGGTGCCCTTTGCACGGTTTGCACCACAAGGTAGACCTGCGTTTACGTTTGCATAGCTTTGAACGTTTGCACGTGCTTCAAAGTAAGTTGCAAGAGCATCACCCATACCACTAATGAGGAAACGAGCGGGAGCATTTGCAATAACAGTGGTGTCGATTAGTACTACACTGGGGCTTTGACGGAAATATGCATAATCATCAAAGTGGTGATCAGGAGTATAAAGAACTGCACTGTGAGAGGTGGGAGCATCGGTTGCTGCGATGGTGGGGCAGATGATGAGGTTGGAGCCTGCTGCTACACACTTGGAAGTATCGATAGCTTTACCTCCGCCTAGACCGATAGTACAAGCGCATTTGTTTTCTTTAGCGATTGCTTGCAATCTAGCAACTTCTTGACGAGAACATTCGCCACCAAAATCAACGGCTACTAATTCAACGCCATATTTCTTTTGGGTTGCTTCCAATTTGTCAGCTACCAATTTCTTAGCAAAGTTATCAGCGATTAGCAAAGCCTTTTTACCAAAGGTCTTTACAAAATAACCAAGGTTTAGAAGTTCGTCTTCACCTTGAACGTACTTGGTGGGGCAAATAAATGCTTTTCTCATTATAATTTCTCCTTGTAATGGAATTTTTTATTATAATAAAATTATAATACCAAATAATGGGTTCGTCAATACCCAATTTTTCAAAAAATAGCCCTTTTCGCGTGCACACGCGCTAAAAAACCATAATATATTCCACTTTTTTGTCGAGCTCGCAACCAAACGCAACAAGATATCTCTCTAAACTTGAAAATCCAAAGATACTTATGGTATACTTTTTGTATGGGATTTTTTGATGGTAAACTAGAATTATCCGTCACCTCTGCGAGTGGCATAGAGGCAGTTACCAAGCGAGAATTGGAAGGCTTGGGCTATGCCCCCGGCGGTGCCGTTTACGGCCGTATCTCTTTTGACGGAGAATATCGCGACGTAGCACGCGCTAACGTTATGCTTCGCACGGCAAATCGCGTGTTTATAAACATAGCACGCTTCCACGCCGAAACTTTCGACGAACTTTTCGAAGGAATAAAAAATGTCCCGTGGCAAAACATAATCCCCAAAAACGCACGCGTTATCGTTAACGCAAAATCATTCAAGAGTAAGCTTTTCGCCCTATCCAGCATTCAAAAAATTACAAAAAAAGCCATTGTTACAGCAATGGGCAATTTGTTTGAAAGTGGTGGTACCTATACTTTTGAAGTGGTAATAAACGAGGACGAAGTGTTGGTCGCGCTAGACACTTCGGGCACGGCTCTACATAAACGTGGATATCGCACCTACGTAGGCGAAGCTCCTCTTCGCGAAACCCTTGCAAGCGCAATCATCTTGCTTTCCGTTTGGAAGTGGGATCGCCCGTTCATAGACCCCTTCTGTGGAAGCGGTACTTTACCCATTGAGGCAGCTTTAATTGCAACGAACACAGCTCCCGGATTAAATAGAAACTTCGCCTTTGAGAATTTCCTCAAAGCACCCGAAGTGCTCTCTTCCGTAAAGGAAGAAGCAAGGGATAATATCCTACTTGACCGTGACGTTAGGATAAGTGGTTTCGACATAAATAAAGACGCTATTTCCATTGCATTAAAGCACGCAAGGAATGCAGGTGTTGACAATAAAATCCACCTACAGGTAGCCGATATGCGTTCTTTGAGCTCCCGATATAGCCACGGTGTCATAATCACGAACCCTCCATACGGGGAAAGATTACTCAAGGAAAAGGAACTACAAAACCTTTACGCGGATTTTGGAAAAGTATATCGCTCTCTTGACGATTGGAGCGCTTACGTTATAACGTCATACGGCAATTTTGAGCGCTACTTTGGTGCTCGCGCAGATAAAACCAGAAAACTTTATAACTCGGAATTGGAGTGCAAGTTGTATCGCTATCTTGGCGCTCCACCCAAAAGGAAATAATTATGAAAAAACTACTAGTCGTATTGCTCGTTGCAGTTGTTCTTGCCACGGCCATAGGGGTAGGAGCAATGGAACTTGGATTCTTGGAAAGGGAAAAAGAGGAGCGTCCTACCACCCTTTACTACGTGGAGCCAGAGGACGGCTCAACCCCCTACTTCGTTAAAAAATATGACGATGGCACCATTGCAGACAAGCCCATAACCCTACTTTCTTTTAGCGACACGCACCTCGGTGACGGCACCGAACCCAGCGACGTCATCTCGCTAACCATAATAGATAGGATTATAAAACAAAAAAAGCCTGATATGGTAGTCATAACCGGCGACGTATGTCTTGGCTCCAACCCATTCCCCGGCGTTGATGCGCTTGCAAAGGTGTTTGAAGAAAACAAAACGTATTGGGGTGTTGTACTTGGTAACCACGACGCCGAACCCCTAGATGGTCCCACGCGCGAAGAGTTGATACGTTACTATGAAAACAAGCCCTACTCTCTCACAAAAGAGGGCCCAGACCTTGATAGCGAAGGCAATTATATGATTAACGTTATGCATTCAACGGGCGTTAGTCATACCATGATATTTATGGATAGCGGTGCCGGTCACGTAGATCCCGAAATATGCGAAAAATATGACCTTCCATATACTTCCGGCTATGATTTCATAAAACCCGACCAACAAGTATGGTACGTTAACACGTTGAACGATATTAAAGAGCGCAACGCTGGCGTTATGCCGGAGTCCACTTTATATATGCACATTCCACTAGTAGAATACGTTCACGCAGACCTAACCCAAGTGCTCTACGGCTATTATGGTGAACCAAGTTGCCCATCCGACTATAATTCCGGCATGTTCGACCTTATCAAAGAAGTAGGCTCTACCAAAACCGTTGTTTGTGGACACGATCACGTCAACAATTATGCCGTTATGCACCAAGGCATAAAGCTTATGTATAGCCAATCCTCCTCATTCGGTTCATACCACTCTCGTAATCAATTCGGGTTTTACATATATCGCCAAATAGACCCCAGCATTTTGTTTACCGATGGTCACACCGAGTTTAATTTCGGCATAGACGGCCACTGCCAAGAAACTCCCTTCTTCAACGAACTCCACCCCGAAGTCTTTGAAGGACTGGAAGACGCCCTTAGAGCAAACGGCACTCCCCTCCCCCCAGAACTAGAAAAATAATTATGTTTAGAGATAAAAAAGAAGAAACAAAGCACGGCATACGTGCCGGTATAGTTGGAATATTAGTTAACATTTTGCTTTTCGCAGGAAAAATCGTTGTGGGCTTAATATCAAGCTCCATAACCATTATCGCTGATGCCGTTAACAATCTCGCCGATGCATCATCAAGCGTTGTTACCGTCATAGGTTTTAAGTTGAGCTCTCGCCCTGCAGACGAAGAACACCCCTTTGGCCACGAAAGAATTGAGCAAATTTGCGCTCTTCTTATTGCCATTATAGTGCTTGCAGTAGGCGTACTACTAGGCAAATCGTCCATTGAGAAAATAATCACGCCCGAGCCCATTATAGTTAGCGTTGCAACCTATATCGTACTTGCAATAAGCATTGTTGGCAAACTAGGTCTTATGTTTTTCTTCCGTTTGTACGGAAAAAAGATTAACTCGGACTCTCTCATCGCAAGTTCTGTCGATGCTAGGAACGATAGTATCTCCACTACTGCCGTACTAATTTCCACCATCGTTATTGGCACTACGGGAATTAATATAGACGGCTATATGGGACTCGCAGTATCCATCTTTATTGTGGTTTCCGCCCTAATAATGTTCAAAGAGATTATAAGCCCCCTACTCGGAGAAAAAGCCGACAAAGAGTTCACAATGGAGGTTAGAAAGAAAATTCTTGCTCACGAAAAGATTCTCGGCATACACGACCTTGTAATTCACCAATACGGAAAGACGGCATTCGTTACCGTACACGCAGAAATTGACGCCAAAGATGACTTTATCGCTTGCCACGATATAGTAGACAATATCGAAAGAGAGTTTTTGCTTGATGGCGTTCACCTTTCCATACATATGGACCCCATAGAAACGGATAACCCTGAAGTTGAGGAGCACAAAAAACGTGCAATCAAAACGCTTAACGCCCTTGACGGAGATTTACACTTGCACGATTTTAGAATAGTAAAGGGCGACACCCACACAAATATACTATTTGACGTTGTAGTTCCCTACGAAAAGAAGATAAGCCTTAAAGACATACACGAAGCCCTTGCAAAAGAATACGAAAACGATGAAACGCAATACTTCTTCGTCCTTGCTCTAGACAGAGAATATGCATAAAAGAAAAGCCCACCATTTGGTGGGCTTTAAATTGCAAGAATTTATTTACTTAACGTTTTTTATTCTTAGCCTTTGTTGGTAACTCATAGGCGTTATGATAACAAAATGCAAAAAATATGGTAAGAATAATTGATATAATTGCACTATATAGCAGTAAAATCGTATTGGGACTAATTTCAATATGCCCTACAATATTTTCGTTTAGTCCACCGAAATTTAATCCTGCGATTTGTAACATATAGGTTAACTCTACTTCCAACCAAACGACCTCGACAACCAAACTAGCTACGAACAGCAATAGAAAAAGCATTGTAACAGAGCCTATTGCAATGAGTGATTTCTTAATCTTCGAAATTCCGGTATTATAAAACCAGCGTGCAGTAGAAGCGTTTATGCCAGTTATAAGGGATATTTCATTAAAAGTATAATTTCCTAACACTTTTAAGGTTATAATCTTTTTGCGTTTTTCATCCAGTCCTATTAGCATTTCGTCAAACCCATCGACGTTAGCATAGTTACATATGCTATTTTTATTGCACAAGCTTTCAATATCGCTGGGAAGAACGATCTTTTTATCCTTTCTGATAACGTCAATAGTTGCATTTTTTATTACTTTAGTCAGCCAAGATATTTCATTGTCTTCGGGTAATTTGTCCACTTCCATACTCATCAGCTTTAATATTACGTTGTGCACCACGTCCTCGCTTTTGTAGTGGTCCTTGCAGACCATAAAAGCAATAGCATAAAGCTTATTGTATTGTGAAGAATAAAGCAACTCGATCCCCCTATTGCGATCCTTACGAATTAAATCGAATATTTGCTTCATTTCCTTATTGCTCATTCGCACCTTCCAACGTCAATACTATAACTCGACAAATGCACCTAAAAGTTTTTCTGCTACACCGAGTGCTTTTTCGTATTTGTACTCGTAATCAACAGCCAGGCTATCGTCAATCAAAAACTCCATTTCGATAGAATAATCTTTAGTATGATGCCTAACTAGTATATTATAACCCACTCTTGAATCCTTACTTCCCACACTTTCCACCTTGCATTTTCTATCCAATATCCTAACGTTTTCCGAAAAATAATCGGAAAATCCTTTGTAGGTTTCTTTTCGCATCGTTAAACTCGGTTTTATCCCGACAAACAAAAAAGCACTTCTTTTTAACGGCGTAGCTACCTTTATATTTATTCTGCTATACAGCTCACCCTCAATTATAGCATTCGCGTAATAAGAATATTGCTCCGTCTTTTTAATGTCCTCTCCCTCTTTATAGTAGCTTATAGCATGAAAACTTTCATCATAGTCAACTATTACTCTAGAACTGTTAACGTAACAACCAACACCATCTATTAAGTTTAGAAAGCTACCTTCATCGCACTCAACTTGTTGTTTTAATAGAGTCCTTTCTTCCTTTGAATAGGCCGTCATTTCCACGCACCAAACACCCAAAATAATACCCAAAATCAACAATATGATTAAAGATACAAATATTACGTATTTAATACTTTTGATCATAAGGACTCCTTTTTAGTTTTCCATCTAATTATATAAACGCACAAGACGTAGTAAATTGTTGGTGCTATTATTCAATTTTTAATAATTTCGTTCACAAGGAAAATGTCTATGATACAAGAGTGGTCTAACCTGCACAAAAAAAACAACGAGTACTCGCGAATAAAACGCGCTAGTTTGGATGCTCCCCGACGCAAAATTAAAAACTCTCACGACGGGACTTTACTAAGGGTAAACGACCGAGGGAGGCTCTTGTTTTGTGATGTTGTTCGCTAAAATGCGCGGTGGGTTGTAGTTGGTTTATGTATTGCCTCTTAAAACGCGTTAGTTTAGATGAAGAACAAGCAAAAAGAAATCCCTCCGACGGGAGTTTACTTGGCGTAAATGACCGAGGAGGGGTTTTGTCTTTTGTGAAGTTGTTCGCTAAAATAACGTGTTTTACCATTCTTTGGCCCCATCATGCTTCACATCATCATAAAACTCGAAATACTTGCGTTTCTGCTCTGCAAGCGCTCTTTCTCTTGCGCGCTTTTTTGCGAGCTCTTCCTTGGTTAATACCTTTTTAGGAGTTGTAGTGGTGGTTGTCTTTTTTTCTTCCATAATTATCTGGGCAAAATGATTTTAGGCTCTTTGTGGTTGCGTTTGTAAAGAATACACTTGCTACCAATGGCGCAAACAGGTTCGGCTCCGGTGAGTTCAGCAAGTTCAGCTAGCGCCAACTTTGCATCGTAATCGGAGTTGCGAAGCACGGTAATTTTGATTATTTCTCTTGCCTCAAGCGCTTTGTTGATTTCGCTTGCCATAACCTCGGTAACGCCACCCTTTCCTACTTGGAAAATGGGATCAAGGTTGCTACCTATAGCTTTAAGATAACTGCGTTGTTTACTTGTTAACATATTAATACTCCTCTATTTCGAACTCTTTGAGCACCTCTTTATAGTCGCGATACTTGTTAATAATAGCAATATGGGGACGCTCTTTTGCTGAGTCAAGGTGTTTTTCGCAATCAGCTTTACTTTCCCACAACTCTTCAAAAACAATCTTTAACGCGCCCTTTTGATTATAGGATACACAATTAAAATAAAGGTTGCCCTCGTCAAGCTTGCTTGCTATGGCGTGAGCTTTACAAGCAATCAAGAATACCTTTCTTATTTCTTCGTCTTTGGAAAGACATAAACTTTTTATTTTTAGTAGATACATATTTTCCTCTTAACACTTTTTGATTAGGCGTAGATAGAACTCAACGGCTTCCCATATACCCTTAAAGGTAATGCGCTCGTTATGTCCGTGTATCGTTCTTCTTTCCTCGGCACTCATGGATTGTGCGCTAAAGCGATATACTTTGTCGGAAATCTTGCCGTAATGTTGTGAGTCGGAGCAAGCGAACATTAGGTATGGAGTTACAACGGCATCGGGGAAGGTTTCGCCTACTGCTTCTTTTACAATTTCGAACTCTTCACAATCGGTGCGTGACACAACAGAGGGATTATTACCGTTAACGATATTAACTTCTACTCTATCGTCGTTAATTACCTTCTTTACGTATTCAACCGTGCTTTCCATAGTTTCGCCGGTCATTATACGGAAGTTAGAAAGCATTTCTGCTTGAGCAGGGAGTACGTTACGTCCGTTGGAGCCCTTCATTTGGGTAAATGCACAAGTGGTACGCATAAGTGCGTTGATTTCTCCACCACCCATTTTGCCTATTAAGGAAAGAACGGGTTTGAAGAGCCACATATTTGCAAATATTAGTCGGTACAAGAAGGTAGAACGTCTACCTAGAGTATCGAAAAGTGCCAAAGTGGGAGCAGTAAAGTTGGCTTTAAAGGGTTTGCTTTCAATCTTACAGCAAGCTTTGGAAAGAATACCTATGGGAGTTTTTGCGGGAGGGCTAGAAGCGTGTCCACCCTTTGATTTTACGGTATAGGAAAGATTTAACATACCCTTTTCTGCAATACCTATAACGGCAACTCTGTCCTTAACGCCGGGGAATACGTTTTGTACTACGGCACCACCCTCGTCAACTACAAGTTGAACGTTTACGCCACGGCGAGCAAATTCGTCAACGATGGCGGGACAGGTGGGACCGGATATTTCTTCGTCACCTGCAAAGCAAAGATATATATCGTTTTTAGGAGTAAAGCCTTCCTTAATTAGCGTTTCTACTGCTTGAAGACATCCGTTCAAGGTTGACTTGGTATCAAGAGTACCTCTGCCCCAAAGTGTTTCACCCTCTATGATGCCGGCAAAGGGCTCTTTTTCCCAACCACTTTCGTCAACTTCAACCACGTCAAAGTGTGACATAAGAACGGTTGCTTTTTCGTCACTCATTCCCTTCCAATGGAATACGATACCGCGCCTACCAATATTTTCTTTAACACAAGTAGCGTGTACTACGGGGAATAATTCAACGAGTTTATCTTCAAACTTCTTAAATTCAGCATCGTCTTCAAGAGAGTAATCGGCATTTGAAATGGTCTTACAAAGCACCATTTCACGAAGGTCGTTAACAGCCTTTTCCTTGTCAAATGAAACGGGTTCTACAGCCTTTTCCACCCTAGCTTTGGGCTTAAACATAAGAGCTCTTAATAATAGAATTAAAGTTAGCATATTTCACCTCTTAAAATATGATAACACTAAATCATTAACTTTTCAAGTTAAGCGTAATTACTTTCATAAATTTTGCTAAATTTGCGCAAAAAAGAAAGGGCACCTAGTCGCTCTTCCCGTAGGGAATTGCGACAACTAAATAAATCCTTACGGATTTGTGATATTCGTCTAACGACGAGTGATATTGCCTTACGGCAGTGATATTCGCCTACGGCGAGTTATGGATTTATTTAATATCACTTTGGCGTAGCCAAAATATAACTGCTTGTAAAACAAGCAATACAACTTTTTGCCACAAGGCTAAAAATATAACTTATTAAACTTAATCTTTTGTGGATAAGAAAAGCCCACCATATTTCGCTTTTTGCGAAGTATAGTGGGCTATACTTTTGTTATGAACTAAAAATCCCTAATAGAAGAGACCTTAAAGTGCCCTTAAATATTTCATAACTAACTCTTTATTAATTGTATAACAGTATAGTCAGTATATTCAAAGTAATACTCGCTTTCTTGAAAAACCAGTTCGAAACAGATGATATCTCCGCCTTCCGGGTTGGAATAGCTAATAATTCCATTTTCTTTCAAAATCACACTCTCCTTTTTTGTTGTTTCACACTCTTTTATATGAAAATCATCAACAAACACAACCAAGCTCTCAAGAATTTCGACTTTTAAATTATTATGCCAATTGTTATCTACTTTGCCCTCCACAGGAACAATAAATTGTCTTAGGTCTATTTCAAGTTGAGATTGACCATCTACAAATTCAAAGGTTTGCAGTGATGAAATACTGAATTTTGGTGTTTTTTTGATATTAAACATAAAACTTTCGTAGTTTTTGGTATCCGAATATTCAAACGTACAATATTCATTGGGTTCAAAATATGCGATAATATATTTTCCAAGCACTTCCTTTTCCATATTCTCGGAAGCGATTGTATCATCAATATAACTAATATCCTCTGGATTTGTTTTAGTATATAGTATTCCTTTATCTTTTATTTTAGCTATTAAATCTTCATCAAGATTTTCCATATCGACAATTTTCTCCTCTTTTTCGAGTTCATATAGATATAATTTACAGTGTTCCAAATTCATATTTTCAATATGGAAATCTAACAAATACCCAGGATATAATGGAGCATCGATAAATTCAACGTCTATTATCTCACTGCCCCTATAAGGATATGGAGCACTTACTTCCGCATGTATTTCATACCCATAAGAGTATGAATCACCTATAAAAACATTATTTTGTACAAAACAAATATTTATATTATCTAGTAAGCTAATCGTCAGAGCGTAAGCACCATAAGTAGATGGCAATTCTAGCCCCTCTATTCCCGTATAATCAACCGAGTACAAACGAGCGTCGCAGTCCAAAGCGTTTGAAATGCCAGAAACAAAATCGTTTTGTTCCTCACTTGAAAGGCCTTCCGGTTGCTCTTCTATAATATATGTAAGGTTTGGAACCATTTCTTCACTCAAATTAATTGCGTATTTGTTTAGCGTCATTTCATATTGGAACGTTGCTTCGTGGTTTGAATATCCCTTCAAATTCTCCAAAGCATCACTGCCCAGCTTCTTTTTGTCAATCGTTAGGAACAATGGCGATTTTACAAAAACACCTTCCTCAAATTCTGCCAACCTTGTATATTCAACAAATACTATTTCTTCAGAAGGTATTTCTTCCGTAAGCGAGCCTTTCTTGTACCATTTTTCGTCCCTATAGTCTACTTCGTGGTATTCCTCCCCAACTTTGTGAGCTTGAACGTTTATTACAAAGTTTTGTAATGACAAAAGTGATTGTTGTTGCCACGTGTTATTTGAAAAATACTTCAAAGACATATATTTGCTAGCATCTTCCTTTTCAATTAACGGTACACCAACGGCCTGTACTAACGGCACAACTACGCCCTCTTCCCCTTCGACCATTAGGTCTTTGTATTGGATGCACTCAAGGAGGTACCTGGGAGATAGTGAGGAACTATTTGCTAAAAACATCTTTTCAATATCAAAAGTTGCAAAAGTGTTAGTTCCGTATGTAAGTTCATTTGCCGTAATTTCAATTTTTATAGGATTGGAATATTGTACGGCATAAAAATCGGTTGCTTCAATTTGTGCTAATGCCAAATATCTTCCAGGAGCAAGGTAGTTACCCGCGTTAGACATAAACTTAAATTGCGCGCCATTGTATGAGCCAACTTGATTTTGTAGTACGTATTCATACTTGTTTTCTGCTAGTTCATAACCCCTATCGTCTTTAATTATGGGATAGGATATTACTCTACCCTCCAAGTCACTTGTTGATTTGGTTAGCAAACAAAAAGCTTTCCCTTCAAAAATAGATTGTGCGTGCTCTATTTTGTAATACTCTTGCCCAGCCTCCAACTCAACGTCTACTATTGAAGACTCTCCCGCTTCCCCTATTTTTCCAACCGAAAGAGTTATGGGCTCCCCTGCACCTTTCTTAATTTCTATCATCAGGTCTTGAGTGAGGTCGCCATAAGAAGCCGTAAAGGTTAATTTGTAGGAACCAGCTGTACTTTCCGCACTTTCACCATTTTTTAAAAATGCAAAAAAGTTGTTAACTTCCTCATACTTTCCACTCTCGTTTTTTGCATAGGGCTTGCAAGTGTATTGCTCTTTGTCAAGTAACTTTTTCGTACCATTGGAATAGGTATAGTAAACCTTGACGTCGTCTAAAGTGAAGGCCTCCTCGTTTCCATCTATTTTATCAAGCGCAAACGTGTAAAAATTGGGATTCGTGCAGTCCTTTACGTAAACGTCTATCCCGGTAATTGTAACCTTTATATTTTCAGCTTTTTTCGAAGTACACGCATTAAGCCCAAAAACACAAATTAATACAAAGAGCGCTATGACTAATACTATCAAAAATCTTTTTTTCATACAATATCTCCTTACATCTTTTTAATGTATACAGGTATATAACTTCAATAACACCTCTTGTGGCTCATCGTAGTTTGAATATGCAGAGAAAACCACCTTCCTTCGCGTATAGTATTATAATTTTTTGTACATAATATGTACATCTATGCCAATTATAGTACAGATAATGTACAATGTCAATTATGAAAAACAAAATTGGGCCACAATTAAAAGAATTAAGAAAAGAAATGGGGCTAACTCAACAACAATTTGCTGACAAATTGGGTCTTTCACGAGTAAACTATACCAGGTATGAAACCGACGCCGTTTGTCCGGATTATGATACGCTAATAGCAATTGCCGACTTTTATAAAATACCGTTAGACTATTTGTTCAATAGAGAGATATAAAAAAATACTCCCAATTTGGGAGTATTTTTTAAAACCGATTTTATTATTTTCCAAGTATTGCAAGTATGCCGTTTATGATTAGTACAACACCTATTACGATGAATACCCAGTCAACGAGAACCCATTTTGCAACGATGAGGAAAATGCCAACGATGAGGGTAATTACAGGCTTAATAAGTGCCATCCAACCCTTTTTCTTAAAGTCTTTTACTATCATTACGATTTCGTAAATGGAATATGCTACAAGACCAATACCAAGAACTAATAATGCAATATCAAGAATGGTCCAACCACATACGATAACGGCTATGCCAAGTATGATTTCTATAACGGCAGGAATATATTTCTTTTTAACTATATCGTAAACGCCCAGTCCAATTAGAACTACGCCAACGATGGTTAAAAGAACGTTAACTAGACCTGCACGGAAAATGCAGAAAAGAATACCTAGGACGATTAGTGCAATAGCATTTATTAACGCTTGATCATTTAATTTCTTCTTTGCCATATTGAACTCCTTTATATTATATTTGCTAATGAAAAAGTTATATAACTTTTTTATGATTTTTGCAAGTGAATTTTAATTCTATTTTACCTTCACTACTACTTTAGCAAGGTAACAAGCACGGCCTTTTGAGCGTGCATTCTGTTTTCTGCTTCTTCAAAAATTTCGTTTGCGTGCGCTTCCAAAACCTCGGCAGTAATCTCTTCACCACGGTGAGCCGGCAAACAATGTTGTACCATTGCGCCCTCGTTTGCAAGTGCCATAAGTTCTGCGTTTACTTGGAAACCGCTAAATGCTTTCATGCGTATTTGGGCCTCTCCTTCTTGTCCCATAGATGCCCAAACGTCGGTATATACCACGTCGGCACCAACTACAGCTTTCTTAGGATTACGGGTAACGGTTAGCTTACCTTGCTCCATACCCCACCTTACTATTTCGGCATCGGGCTCGTATCCCTCGGGACAAGCAATAGAAACGCTCATACCAACTTTAATACATCCTACGATAAGGCTGTTTGCCATATTATTGCCGTCACCTATAAAAGCAAGCTTTAGTCCCTCGAGCTTACCCTTAAACTCACGAATGGTTTGAAGGTCTGCAAGCACTTGACAAGGATGACAATAGTCGGTTAGTCCGTTAATAATGGGAATGGAGCCGTATTCAGCTAGTTTTTCTACGTCGTCTTGCTTAAAGGTTCTAATCATAATGCCATCAAGAAAACGGCTTAGAACCCTTGCAGTATCTTCAATGGGTTCGCCACGGCCAATTTGCAAATCGTTACCGGAAAGGAACAATGCGTTGCCACCAAGTTGATACATACCTACTTCGAAAGAAACTCTCGTACGAGTGCTTGCTTTGGTAAATATCATACCAAGAGTTTTGCCCTTCAAATGGTGATGAACAATACCCTTTTTGTTTTCATCTTTTAGTTGGTCGGCTAGGTTTAATATATCTATTATTTGTTCGCCAGTTAGATCGCCAAGTTTAAGTAAATGCTTCATATAATCTCCTTTATTTACAGAACAACGTTCCAATTCCTTCGTCTGATAGTACTTCAATTAGTATTGCATGGGGTACTCTGCCATCAATGATAAAGACGTTTTCAACACCCAACTCAACGGCCTCCACACAACACTCTACTTTGGGAATCATGCCACCGGATATAATGCCCTCCTCTTTAAGTGAGGGTACCTCGTCAAGGCAAATCTTGGTAATAAGAGTGCTTTCGTCCTTGGGATTCCTCAACACGCCCTTGGTAGCCGTCATATTTATTAATGAATGGGCCTTTAGTTCCCCTGCAATTCTACTCGCAGCGGTATCGGCATTGATGTTGTAAACCTTACCACTTTGATCATATCCAATTGTGGAAATGACGGGAATATACCCTGCATTCAAAGCATCTAGTATGGGCTTGGTGTTGACGGAAACTATATCTCCAACGTAACCGAGTTCGGGGTCTTTCACTTTGGCTTTTATCATTCCCCCATCCACGCCACAAAGGCCAAGAGCCGTACCACCGGCCGTTTCTACACTTGCAACAAGGTCCTTGTTTACCTTGCCGGCAAGAACCATTTGTACTACGCTCATTTGCTCGTCATCGGTTACGCGCAATCCATTTATGCGCTTGGTTTCAACGTGCATTTTTTCAAGTACGGAATCTATTTCCGGTCCACCACCGTGCACTAAAACTACCTTGATGCCTACTTGCGCAAGCAAAACGAGGTCTCGCATAGTTGACATTTTAAGCTCGTTGGAGGTCATGGCGTTACCCCCAAACTTAACTACTAGAATTTTGTCATTGTAGCGTTGAATATAAGGTAAAGCTTGTACCAAGATATCTGCTTTTTCTTGATTGCTTAAATTCATTTTATCTCCTATTAGGTGCGATAGTCACCATTAATTTTTACGTATTCATAGGTAAGGTCACAGCCCCAAGCCGTTGCCTTTTGCTTACCTGAATTCAAATTGATATCTATTAGAATTTTGTTTTCTAGGAGTATTTCCTTTGCCTTTTCTTCGGAAAACTCTACTCCTCTACCACCTTGACAAACAAGGATACTACCCTTTGAGGAACTAAAAGAAACGTCAATTTTATCAACGTCTAATTTAGCGCCACTATAACCTATTGCACAAAGCACTCTACCCCAGTTTGCGTCCGAGCCAAACATCGCTGATTTAAATAGTGACGAGGTAATAACGCTCTTTGCAACCGTACGCGCTGTTTGCTTACTTTGGGCTCCTATAACGGCACATTCAAGAAGCTTAGTTGCCCCTTCTCCGTCCCCTGCAATCTTTTTGCAAAGCTCGCTGGAAACAACATTAAACATCTTTTTAAACGTTTTATAATCGGCGTTTTCCGAAGTAATCTCCTCGTTTCCTGCTTTACCGGAGGCCATAATCGTTAGCATATCGTTCGTCGAAGTGTCGCCATCCACGGATATCATATTAAAGGTATCTTTAACGTCAGCACTAACAACCTTTTGGAGCATTGCACTACTAATACTTACGTCGGTAGTCATAAATACGAGCATCGTTGCCATATTGGGATGAATCATTCCCGATCCCTTTGCGATGCCTGCAATTTTACATTCTTTACCACCAAGCATAAACTTGATTGCAACCTCTTTTTTAACGGTGTCGGTCGTCATTATTGCTTGGGCACATTCGTGAGAATTGTCCCCTAGTCCATTAACCAGTCCGGTCATTCCGTTTGCAATAGGCGTAATATCTAGAGGTTGACCTATAACCCCCGTGGAAGCTACTATAACGTCACTTTTGGATATGCCCGTTGCTTGCTCGACAAGTGCGCACATTTGCTCTGCAATTTCCACGCCGTTTGCATTGCAAGTATTGGCATTTCCCGAATTGCATATGACGGCTTGAGCGTATCCGTCACTCAAATTCTTTTTGGTTACGGCAAGAGGCGCACCCTTTACTAGATTTTGGGTGTATACTGCGGCCGCACTACATTTCGTTTCGGCAACAATTAGTGCCAAATCTTTTTTAAGTTTATTCTTGCGAATACCACAATGCACGCCGTTTGCCTTAAAACCCTTTGGTGCTGTTATTCCACCTTGTATATATTCGTATTTTATCATAATTCCAATCCTTTAGTTTCTTCCACTCCACTAATAATGTTAAAGTTTTGAATAGCAGCGCCACTTGCACCCTTACCTAGATTATCAAATAATGATACCAGCGTCACGCGTTCGTCATTGCCCACAACACCGACTTCCATAGTATCCTTACCGGACAATTCTTTTGCCGATATGAATCCGTCCGTAAAGTCAACTGCTTTAATCAACTTTTTGCCATTGTAAAAATCTTTGTAGAGTTCTTGTAGTTGTTTAAGATTATCTATGCCCTTTAGGTCTTTCTTTTCTAGTGGCACGATGACTTCCATACCGCTATAAAAGTCGCCAACTATGGGCATAAACGACGGGGCTTTTTTTAGTCCTGTAACATAGGTCATTTCCGGCAAATGCTTGTGTTGCTGACTAAGACCATACATTCGTGGAGCGCCTAATAATTCGTTACGGTTCTCGCTTTCATAGTCTTGAATCATCTTCTTACCGCCACCACTATATCCCGTTAGTGAAGTACAAGTTAAATATGCGTTTTCGTCAAGTACACCACATTTTATGAGAGGATATACAAGAGCTATAAAACCACTTGCATGGCAACCCGGATTCGCAATTCGGTTACCCGTTCTTATTTTTTGATAAAAATCTTCGCCTAGCTCCGGAAAGCCGTAAGCCCACGTTGGATTAACGCGATGTGCCGTGGAAGCATCAATTATTTTTACCTTCTCACCCGCAAGCGACACTGCTTCTACGCTTGCTAGGTCTGGTAAACATAGGAAAGTAACGTCAGAGCGGTTAATGTATTCTTTTCTGTAGTTTATATCCTTACGATGTTCTTCGGGTATAGTAAGTAACTCCACGTCCGAACGCGAGCTTAACCTATCGTATATTCTAAGTCCCGTTGTACCAACAGCACCGTCAATATAAACCTTAGTCATTTAAAAATTTCTCCACTATTGCTAGTTGCTCCTCTACCGCAACTCTACCGGGAGCTCCTTTAGAGATGCGCTTGTTCAAGCAAGTCATCATATCGATTGCTTCATAAATATCACTTTCAAACAAATCGCTAAACGCCTTGTACTCCTCGAGTGACAATTCATTTAACGTCATACCCTTTTGAATGCAAAGTGCAACCAAACTACCACTTACTTTGTATGCCTCTCTAAACGGCATACCCCTTTTTGCAAGATAGTCGGCACAATCGGTTGCGTTAATAAAACCTTTCTCCCCAGCCTTTGCCATGTTTTCTTTTAACACCGTCATGGTCTTTAGCATAGGAGCAAATACGTTTAGGCATTTTTGTGCAGTTTCCACACTATCGAAAATTGCCTCCTTGTCCTCTTGCATATCTTTGTTGTATGCGAGAGGAAGTCCTTTTAGCAAAGTCAAAAGCGTTATAAGATTGCCGTACGCCCTACCCGTCTTGCCTCTTACCAACTCGGCAATGTCGGGATTCTTCTTTTGGGGCATTATTGACGAGCCTGTTGAATATGCATCGTCAAGCTCAATGAACTTAAACTCCCAAGAACTCCAAAGAATTATTTCTTCTGAAAATCTTGAAAGATGCATCATAATCAGCGCAACGTTTGATGCAAGTTCTACACAGAAATCACGATCGGAAACGCCGTCCATACTATTGAACACCGGCGCAGTAAAGCCTAGTTTTGAAGCTGTAAAATCACGATCGATATCATAGGTAGTACCAGCAAGAGCGCAACTTCCAAGGGGGTTATAATTCAACCTTTTCTTAGTGTCTTGAAGCCTATCATAGTCACGCATAAACATTGCTGAATAAGCTAGCAAGTGGTGTGCAAAGGTGACGGGTTGCGCACGTTGAAGGTGGGTGTATCCCGGCATAACTGCATCTATATTTTCGCTTGCTACGTCATAAATTGTCGAAATTAGGGTCTTAACACTCTCGCTTAGGGATACTATTTTGTCCCTTAGATAGAGTCTGATGTCAAGCGCAACTTGATCGTTACGGCTCCTAGAGGTGTGCAACTTTTTACCTGCTTTAGGATAACGCTTGGTAAGCTCACCCTCTATAAACATGTGTATGTCTTCTGCACCCATGTCTATTTCCAACGTGCCGTTATCAATTTCGTTTTTTATATCGGTTAAACCTTTTACAATATCATTAAAGTCGCACTCTTCTATTATGCCTTGCTTACAAAGCATTTCTGCGTGCGCAAGACTCCCTTCAATATCTTGCTGATACATTAGGGAGTCTACTTTAATTGATGCATTAAATTCATTTACAAGTGCGTCAAGTTCTTTTTGGAACCTTGCACCCCATAAGTTTTGAGCCATTATTATTTGTTTTCTCCGTTCTTTTTGTCCATTAATGCCTTTACCGTTAGAGGTAGACCAAAGAGGTTGATGAATCCTTCGCTGTCTTTTTGATCGTATACGTCATCCTCGTCAAAGGTAGCAAATTCGGGGTTATAGAGTGAATACTTAGAAGTAGTACCCGCGTTAATAATATTACCTTTGTAAAGCTTTAGTTTTACTTCACCGGTAACGTTTTCTTGGGTTTTCTCTACGAATGCTGAAAGAGCTTCACGCAAGGGAGTAAACCATTTACCAAAGTATACTAGTTCACCAAATTGTTGTGCAACGAGTGCTTTGTAGTGAGAGGTATCTCTATCAAGGCACAAGGTTTCCAATACTTCGTGAGCCCTGTACAAAATGGTGCCACCGGGGGTTTCATATACGCCACGAGATTTCATACCAACCAAACGGTTTTCACAAATATCTGCTAGACCAATACCATTCTCGCCACCAAGCTTATTGAGTTTTTCAACAAGAGCAACGGGGCTTAATTTTTCGCCGTTAACGGCAACCGGAATACCCTTTTCAAAACTAATAGTTACGTAGGTAGGCTTGTCGGGAGCCATAAAGGGAGATACTCCCATTTCCAAGAAGCCTTCTTTATCGTATTGAGGTTCGTTTGCAGGATCTTCAAGATCTAGGCCTTCGTGAGAAAGGTGCCACAAGTTCTTGTCCTTAGAATAGTTGGTTTCACGATTAATCTTAAGAGGAATATTGTGGGCTTCTGCATAAGCAATTTCTTCTTCACGAGATTTAATGTCCCATATTCTCCAAGGAGCAATAATCTTCATGCCGGGAGCAAATGCCTTAATAGCGAGTTCAAAACGAACTTGGTCGTTACCCTTACCGGTACAGCCGTGACAAATAGCGTCGGCACCTTCTTTAATGGCTATATCAACTATTGCTTTAGCAATAATAGGACGAGCAAAAGCAGTTCCCAACAAATAGTCGCCTTCATATTTTGCACCAGCTTGAAGGGTGGGATAAACGTAATTCTTAATAAATTCTTCTTTAAGATCACAAATATAAAGTTTGGAAGCACCGGTTGCAATTGCTTTCTCTTCCAAGCCATCAAGCTCAGTGCCTTGACCTACGTCACCGGAAACTGCAATGATTTCGGGATTGTCATAATTTTCTTTAAGCCAAGGAATAATAATGGAGGTGTCAAGACCACCTGAGTATGCAAGAACTATTTTCTTTATTTGTTTAGACATATATTTAGTCTCCTTCGAGTGATTTTTTTATTATGCAACGATTATATTACTTTAAAATGCATAAAGCAAGCAAAATTTAGGCATAAAATGAATAAAATAAAATTTTTTATGCGTAATTTTTGCATATAATACGCGCGTTTTTTCTAATAAAGTTACGGCTCGGAGTGCGCGAGAAAGGGTTTTGCATAAAAAGAAATAAAAAATACATTTTGCTTCCTAGCCCACCAACCTACAACGTCCTATTTGTTTCAAACAAAAAAAAGCAAGGAGATATCTTTTCTCTACCTTGCTTTTTAAAATAATTTGTATCCGTTTTGTGTCGAGTTATGTAGCTATAGATACCAATTTAGGGCTATTTTTGTTTTTTACGTTCTTGTGATTGCCTCCCCATTTCGCTCCAAATACTTTTCGTTAACGTACTCGCTTACTACAAGAGCAACAAATATTACGGCAAAGCCTATGCCAACTTGTAGCGTAACCTTTTCTTTGTATAAAAGTATAGAAAAAATCACGCCAAACACAGCTTCAAGACTCATAATAAGCGAAGCACTGCTCGTATTCGTGTGCTCCATGCCCCACGTCATTGCAAGTAAAGCAAACGCCGTCCCCATTATGGTTAGATAAGCAAGTCGCCAACCGGAGTTAAAATCAATTACTATTTTTTGATCCACTTCCGTAAATAGATATAAGACCAGCATACAAAGCCCACATCCTATAAGTTCAAAAACGGTGAACAAAATGCTGTCTTTGCCCTTTCCCAATACTGCGATAAAAATTATTTGGAGTGCAAAGAACACGCCACAGATCAACGTCATTCCCTCACCCATAAACTTGAAAGAGGTAAGTCCTCCATCAAACGAAACCAGCCCAACACCAATTAAGCCAAGCACTGCAGCGATTACGTTAAAAATCGTGGGTGCCTTTTTCGTAATACCCCACATCGCAAAGGGAACCATTACCGCGTAAGTCGCAGTCAGAAACGCATTCGTGCCGGGCGTTGTATGATTAAGCCCAATCGTTTGAGTTACGTAAGCCCCCGTGAGTACTACCCCCGTAATTCCACCACGCCACACGATATCCCAACTAAAATTTTTCCATTTTTTAGGAAAGGCTACGCCAATCAAAATACCACCCAACAAAAATCTAACGGTCAAAATAAAATACATTGGTAGCTCTGCGAGCGTATCTTTTAACACCACAAAGGTACTACCCCAAATTATGGTAGTGAATAAAAGCAGTAACTTCGCGACCAAAGATTTTCTTCCCTCGTTTAACATTTTGTAAGTTCTACTACTTGATGAAATAGGTCGATATTTTATCGTCCTCTATTTCTCGCTCTTCGTACTTTTCGTCGCACTTACCAAGAGCTATTGCACAGCAGGGAACCATATTTTCTTTGAGCCCCATTTCCTTTTGAAGATCGGGAAGATTCCTTAGTGCCCTAGGTGCGCTCCAAATGTGACAAGCACCAATGCCAAGTGCCGTAGCACAAATAGCCATGTTGTGAACGACGATAGCTGCATTAGAATAGTTCACGTTTGAGTATGGCTCCTCGTCCACTTCAGAGCAGACCAAAATTACAACGGGCGCTCCGTAGAAAGCCTTGTAGCCCTCTCTATCCATAACGCGTGCAGTTTCCTCTTCCCATTTTGTAATAAGTTCTCCATTAGTTATCACTATGAGGTTTAACCTATCGTATCTTTTTAAGCCAATGGGAGAAGCGTAGGCGGATTTTAAAATCTCGTCCAGCTCTTGCTCAGTTAAAGCTATTCCATTAAAGGCACGAATTGATTTTCTACTGTATAAGGTTTTTAAAGTGTCCATATTAACTCCTTTACAAGGTATTCGTATTATATCACACAAAGTTACATTTTTGAATATAATATGGTATGAAAATAGAAAAATATAATAAAGTTGATGCCATCAAGTATGCTAGCAAATACGCACTAACACGCAACCCTGCCTACTATGATTTTTCAAGTCTTGGTGGTGACTGCACGAATTTTTGTTCCCAATGCCTATATGCCGGAAGCAAACAAATGAACCTTACCAAAAATCTGGGCTGGTATTACCTTTCTGCAAACAACAGGTCACCTGCTTGGGCCGGCGTAAACCAATTGCATAATTTTTTGGTAGATAATATTGTTATAAATAAGATCGGCGAAGGATATGGTCCCTTCGCCGAAACTTGCAATATTCAAGAAGTAGATTTAGGAGATCTTGTGTTTTTAGCCAACTCCCAAGGAGCATTCTACCACGCAATGGTTGTCGTAGGCTTTAAAGACAAAACGCCTCTCGTCGCTTCACATTCCTTTGATGCTCTTAACAAGCCACTCACCGACTACAATTACGCACAAGCAAGCGGTTTGCATATATTAGGTGTCCGAAAATAAATTTTAGGAAACCCAAATTACTTTTTCTTTCTAGTATTGCGTTTTCTTGCTTCCATTCTTTGAATAAGCATTTCTCTGTCCTTATTCTTTTTTGCAAGACTGATGCTTACTCCTAAAATAGTAGCAAGAACGGCAACGGAGCCAATCACTATGCCAACGATTCCACCAACGCTAAGACCACCTTTTTCTTCCTCGTCTACGCTTTCATCGTTCGTGGTATCATTCCCTTCAAAACCTTCTTCCGGCGTAGTGTTCTCTTCTTCGGGAGCTTGTTCCACGTCTTCTATGCTTTCCCATTTAGGAACCAGGCTTACGCTACCCGCCGGCATCACCAAGCTTTCGCCTGCCATATAGAGCTTACCGTTAACTTCCCAACCGGCAAACTTCTTGCCGTCGGGTATACCTTGAGGTGCTTGTGGAAGAGTTATGGTTTCGCCCTCACTAGCCTCAAACTCGGGTATGCCAAGACTTCCGTCAATTTCAACCTTATATAGTATGGTTTCAAAATATATGCTAAGCTCCAGCACCGAACCGCCAATGACGTTATCGTCCTCGTCGAGTAAATATCCACTTATCTTGCCACTTAGTTTTTCTCTAGAATCACTTACCCTTACGTATTTAGCGTGCGATTCATTGCTTACGTCAATCAGTGTTCCGGTCGTACCATAGCATATTTCCTCTTCAAGCACGCCGTCAAAGTATCTCTTTATGATATACTTAACGTTGCTATCGGCGCGATAGTTAACGCTAAATCTTATTCCAATATAATCGCCTTCAACCACGTAGGTTGAATCGAACAATTTTAGTGCTCCGTTTTCATAAGTTAGACCATCGGTATAACCCGTAAAAGTATAACCATATATAACATAGTTTTCGGGAGCACTAAGTTCAAACGGAACTCCATATTTTACACTGGTTGCGCTTGGCAATTGACCTATAGGATTCAAAGGAAGATACTTTTCGTCCACGTAGCTAATGCTTATGCTCTTGCGGGCATAATAGAATGATACTACGCTATCTCCACTCGCTGAAACCACGAACTCAGTGACATATGCTCCCCCACCAACCTTTGCTCCAAGATAATTAAATCCTATCTTGTTTATAACGTCCGTGCTTTCTATTGTCTTATTAGCGTCTGCTTCACCATTGTTATACACTCTTTCTTCATCGCATATCTCGTTAAAAACGCCCTCTAGATTTTCATAAAAATGGCGATGAGTAATTGTAATATCCTTTCTTGCTTCAAAGAATACTTTGAGCGCAATTTCGTTTTTGATTAGTTGCGCGTCCCTTAATACGTAGGTTGCGCCAAGAGTGTTTTCACCATTCTCATTGGGAATGATTTCTACTTCACCAACACTCCATTTTGCCGTTTTATACCCAACTTTTTCAAAAGGATTTTCAAGCACGAATGCAATACCAATTTCGCTATTTGGTGAACTATTTACTATTGCTTGGTTTTCCGAAACCACTTTTTCGCCATCATATTCGTAGGCTATGACAGGGATTATTGGTTCAACTTTAAAGTCTTTGAAAATAACGTTATAATTCTTCGTTTCATCGTGAACGTATTGTAGCCCGTTAGCATAGCTCAACTTCTCGCCGACTTCACCGTTTACAAAAGAACCCATATCTATTTCTTCATGAACGATACTCCAACCTTCGGGTAGTGTAACGTTTGACCAAAGCATACCAATGGCAAGCTTAAACTCATCCTCAACGTACGTTGGCACAGGATCTATTGGTAAAATGGTTAGATCTACCGTTCTAATAACGGTTTGTCCCTCCGGGGAGTATCCCTCCATTCCAGTATAATCGTAATTACTCCTATCGTTTGGTACAAATACCATAATATATCCGTGTGGATTCTCTACGAAAGGAACACTCGAGCTGTTCAACCAGTAAAACTCGCCTTGAATGGTAATATACTTACCATTCTCAAATATGAACTCATCACTCGCAGGCACCATATCGTTTAGAGTGGCGTTGGGATTAAAATCTGCACTTTCAAAGGTTGGGAAAACCAATTCAGGCACCTTCGCTAATATAGTAAAGTGGCTTTCGCTTTCAACGTAATTCAAAACGTAGTTTGCGTTCGTGCCGTTCATAACGATACCTTCATAGAGGTATACGCCCACTTCTTCGCCACTTTCGCGCAAATAGGTAATGCTTATTTCCTCTTCGCCTACACCCGTTTTAATGGTTTCAGTAAGGCTGTCCGGTTCACCATAAATCTTGCTAAGATTTTTTGCGCCAATTTCTACGCTGTATGGAGAAATGCTCGCCGTGAGGTAGTGCTCGTAATAATTGCTCAAATAGGAATAGTTTTCGCTTTCCACTCCCTCTACGAACTCAATTTGACCAAATACTACGCAAACGCGGGTGGCTTCTACCGTAGCTTTATCGTATTGAGCATAAACCTCGATTCCTTTAATCTCGCTACCATTCGCGCCCTCAATGATGAAATCTATACCAAGCTCAAAATCATAAGGAACGTCCCTTGTTCCGTCATAATCTTTTGTTATCGTGGGGTTAGAAACAAAAACCGGCGTTAGCTCCAAAGCCGTAATGCTCGCATCAAATTGAATGGTGTTTTCATCAAGCAAGTAGTTGCCGTTGTCAAAAGATACCGTTAAGATAACCTTTCTTTCACCTGCATTTTTACTATCAAACGCACAACCGACTTCATATTCTAGGCCACCCTCAACTCCTAGTTCTCCACTAACAACGCCACTTAGTGAATAGTTTACGCCGTACTCAAAGACATAGGGAACGCTAGTCGTTCCGTCATAGGGTTTTGATATGCTTGGCTCCGTTCCCTTTTGAAGAACAATCTCTTTGGGCGTTATTTTAGCCAAATACGCAATCTCTGTATTGGACACAAAATAGTTATTACCACTGAATGAGAAAGATAACGTGACGACTCTTTCTCCAGCGTTCTTATCGTCATACTTCTTGCTGGTAGTATATTGAAGTCCACCCTCAACGCCGAGTTCGCCGTCTACAACGCCCTCAATTTTATAGTCCACTCCATATATAAAATCATATAAAACGTCAGTAGAGCCGTCATAATACTTGGAAATAACGACGTCGGAGAGTTTTGCGACAGACACCTCTTTGGCCGTTATCTTAGCGCTAAACTGCACGTCGCTGTCTATGATGAAATAGTTATCGCTATCAAAAGATATGGTTAGTGTAACGGCACCTACACCCACGTTTTTACTATCGTAGCTGGTAGTAATCGTATGCTCTAACTTGCCAATCGTACCACCAATTGAATAATCTATGCCCTCAACGAACTCGTAGTTTACCTTTGTTAAGCCGTCATATTCCTTAGAAATGCTTGGCGCACTTAACTTATTAAGCCATACTTCTTTTGCAGTTATTTTGCCATCTAGTTCATATGAAACGGGAGTAAATTCATAGCAATCGGCCAAATCATTTGAAGCAAAAATCAATGAGGAAAAGTTTGCTATAACCGTGTTATCCCCCACGTTTTCGCTAGCAAAAGTTGCGCTAGAAAGTTCAACTTTAACTCCATCACCTTGTACTATACCCTTTGCAACGTAGTGAGTACCAAGCAATACCAAAGATGTTGCGTCTTTGTTCCCGTCATACGGCTTTTCTATTTGAGGCGCATCTAAGACAAGTACTTCAACTTGTGCCTTTTTAATTTCTACCTCAGCCCAGTTGCTAGTAACAACTTCACTAACCAAACCACTTTCCAAGTGTGAAGCACTTACCTTCAGGTTGTAATAACCTTTCGTAGGCTTTTTGAATGACAAAGTGCTATCGTTCCCAAAAAGTGTGGGGATTTCTTTCTCTTCTTCACTATTTGCTTTGTACCACGAATAGGAAAGTTCCACTTCACTCGATAGGTCATGTGAAACCACTGCCGTCAAAGAGCTGGTTTTTCCGTCATAGGTTTTGATTACGTTCGGCACGTTATTAATAGTTGGATTTTTAAGACTCCACGTTGCGTTAAGGTGTATTTTGCCGTCTTCGCTAACGTATTCAGTAGGAATATCTCCGGGAATTTCATCTATTACAGCACCACCGTTTACTTGCCAACCATTAAAAGTAAAGCCTGTCTTACTTAACTTGCCAAGCGCCAACGTTTCGCCTTCGGTATAAATTGAAGCTAGTCCATCCGTAGGGCACCTCAAGACTGTATCACTATATACGATTTCATAGGTCTCGGGCACAGGATCTGGTTCTTCGGGTTCCGGTTCCTCGGGATCTGAAACGTCTGGTTCTACCATTTGACTCTCATAGACTGCGACAAACTTTTTTACGCCCCAGTCGCTACTATTAATTTGAGTAACTGCTGTTCCTTCAGCATCACTTGCCTCCACCCACTTTACAAAAGTGCTACCTTCGGGAGCGGTTACCGTGGGTAGATTCTTCGCTTTTGCTCCAAAAGTATAGTATGAATAGCCTCCGTTTAAAGTACCCTCTCCCACGTCGAATGACACTTTATACATAATTGTTACGTATCCGCCACTTACGCTACCAAACAACCCATAGTGTGGTTGGCTGTCCAATCTTTCAAAAGTATCCCAGTGTATTACGTTCTTAACACCAACGTTAAATACAATAACGTAATCTTTACCATCATACGCTTCACTAGTAAGATTAAATGGTGCATATTCATAATCGCCAAAATCGATGTCTTCCGTACCATCTATAGTAATAGTGGTTTCTACCGGGAAACTATTGTTTTTCAATTTGTTAAGAGCGCTATTAAGGCTTTCGGCATCCGTTATGGTTTGAGCACTCGCAGTCACGCTAAAATTAAGCACACCAAAAAGAAATGCTAATAAAACGAGTACTATACTAAAAACGTACTTCTTTCTAACTTTTAAAACCATCCTCTTTTCTCCAACCCGTCTTTATAAACAACAAAAAGCAATTAAAAATTAATTGCTTTTCGTTTATCATTTAATGGTTATTTTCAAATCTTTTTAACCAGCAACGCTCTAGTCAATCCACCATACTTGGTTAAAATCTTATTAAGAGCAAAACCACTTTTTATAAAGTTATCATAGCTCCAATTATTGGAGGGCGCAACCGTTGCACAAAGCCACTTAAAGCCAGCATCTACAGCCGTTTTTTCCAACCTTGCAACCAACTCTCTTTGCAATCCATTACCACGATAATCGGGGCGCACTATAATAAGTTTTACGTTTGCAGAAGTTAAAATATCTTCTATTTCATCAACGTCATGCGCAAGATTTTCTTTGCCTTCACCTGCAACGAAGAGTATTCCAAAAGCAACCAGCTTGTCACCATCAAAAGCACCAAGCACCTCGCTTTGTCCACCAAAACACACGGCTAGAGTTTCATAGGTGTTTCTTCTTAAAAAATCGGTGTTGCCTTTTGCATATTCAAAGGCCTCTTCTTGTACCTCTAAAAGAAGTGGTACGGTATCAATGGTAAGTTTTCTAAACTCAAAAGTGCTTAAATCCTTCTTCATACTCCTCCATTAGTTAAATAGTTGCACAAACGATTAGGAAACCAAAATTAATAAAGGTTTCGGGAGACAAAAATCTTTCTTCCAACTCTTCAAAGTGCTCGTTTAACCACTCGTATTCCGTTTTGATTTCTTTGTCGCGGGGATTATTATTGTAAGTAACTCTAATTCCATTTTTCAAAAACATAAATATGGTGCTAAAGAATGCCTCTTTTTCATCATAGTCCATGCTTGCTGAATTTAGTCCCATTTTTTCAACGGTTATGTTTTTATATCCCGAGCGTTGCAAAAGGGTAAACAACTCTCTACCCGAGTGTCTATATCCCGTAGTATCACATTTTGCAATCATATTGAATGCACGCTCAAAAGCGAAGTTATCATCGGGATGCGCCATGTTTAGACCGTCATCAATGTTTCTAATGAATACGACAGCACCCTTTTTGCAGAATTTGCGCAAAACTTTTAGCAACTGATATGGTGACTTTAGGTGAGACATTACGGCAAGAATATTTATCCAATCGAATTTTTCTATGTCGTTTTCTTCCATAATACCTTCTAGAATTTCATCAAAATCTTCGCTTTCAACGTCTGCTTTATAGAATTTTACGTTTTCGCTTTCGTAATCGGCCTTTGCCTTGTTTACAAAGCTCTCATCAAATTCTACGCCAATAATCTTGCCAACCTCTTTGCGTTTGCCAAGTCGAGTCATTAGTGCGCGCCCATTTCCACAACCAATATCCAAAACGTTAAGGTTGCTTTTGCCCTCCAGATACTTTTCATAAACGGGCATATCGTACTCTAAAAGCATTCTTTGTTGGGTTTCCAACCTCTTGGCTTCTACTTTATTGTCTTGACTGAAAAAGCCCGTCTTGCCATCCGTTTGAATATGCACACGCTTTTTGGTACGTGCTTGCTTTGCGAACAAATCTTTTTGAATTATCTCATCGTAGTCGGTAACCCCTACCTTATCTTCCAAAATAGGAAGCAAAAGTTCCATCGATTTAAATGAATATACGTCGGTATAGGTTATTGCGCTAATGTGTTTAATTCTATCGATTTCACTCTCGTTAAATAGGCTTTCCAAAACGTCATCATCAAACTCAAACCCCGCCTTTTTGATGGGCAAAAATGCCGTTGTGGGATTGGCAAGCGCCGATTTTAATTCTTGGAAAACCACGTCGTCCTTATGGGTGCATCCCTCAAAAAAGTTAGGGGTTAAAATTAGTATCATAAGGGATACTTTGCCCGCTATTTCACGGCAATCAGACATAAAGTTTTCGCCATATTTTAAGCATTTGGGAGCAAAAAATAGTTTTAATTTGTTTTTTGAATAGGTGCACAAATCAGAATAAATACTGGAACCTATTTCACCACCGCTCTCTCCGCGATAGCATATAAATACATTGTATTCTTTATCCATTCTTCCTTCCTTCGACAAATTTCGACATTACAAAAATAATATCATATAGCAAGTTAAAACACAATAGGCAAATTAAAAAAGCACTTTTAAAAAGGGCTTTTTGCATAATTTTTCGCTAATTTATCTTCCATTCCACGCTCTCGCTCTCAAAGCGTTCCGGTATTTCCAATTTAGAAAGCATTTTTCCTATTTCCACTTCCGGCACAACAGCCTCTCTACCGCTATTCCTTCTTAGTCCTTCTTCCCACTCCGTTTCCAAGAAAACGGTCCTAACACTTGCGTTATATCTTTCAAACAAAGATATCTGCTTTTGTCGAATTTGACTAGTAATATTGGTAGCATTCCAAACGAAGGATTGTTTTTTGCGCAAATATTCTTTCGCTTCTTCTTGTGCTGTCGCAATAACAATACCTTGTGGGTCGGTAGGTAAAACACCCAGCTTTTTCCTAACGTTATCCAAACAAACAACTGGTAAATCCGGATAGTGTGTAGCAATATAGGTATCTTTTCCCACACCGGGAAGACCACTAAGCAATATGACCTCTCCCCAGTTAGAATTATACAAACTATCGCTGGGCCAAACAGTTTTACCTTGAAAATATGCTCTTAAAGTATATTTATCGTTAAACAAAAATGGCGAATCTAGGCAGTTGTTCTCCTCTGAAAGCAACCTAAAAAACTCTACTTTTTCCAGTTGCTCTTCTTTGTCTGTACATATTCTTCCCAACACGTCAGCTTTTGACAAAACATACAATAATCGCGCTGAAAAAGAGGCAGTTAGTTCTTGGTTAGCAACCAACTTAAGCATTCTTAAAACGGCGTCCTCGTCTTTAACGGCATATGGTGGAAAAGAATGATACCTTACTAAAAAGCAAACAGCCTCCCTAATTCTTTGCTTCTCCGTGCTCCCGGCAAGTCCCAGGTCTTTCCACAAAAACCCCCTTGCCATAACGGCGCCCTTTGAAGAGTGTCCGGGAGAAACTATTTTGCCCTCCTCCACTCTAGTGCGCTTAATTTTACCCATATCGTGAAGAAGAGAAGCTAGTAATAGAACAAGCTTTTCTTCATCGCTACACTCCCTATACTCGGGAAGCGTGACCATACACTCTACAACCATTTTAACGTGATTTAAAACACTACCCTCGCCATGATAATCGTATTCTTGGGGAATAGCTCTCATTTTATCAAACCAAGGAGCAAAACCAAAGTTTTCCAAAGCACGCCAATCTATCTCTCCACTTTGAGAGACAACGCTACTAAGGCTATTAAGAATGGGTGAATTAGAACTATTCATTTTTAAGTTGGTTGGGAATAATGGGTTTATTAAGCCAATGCCCTTCGGCTTGCATAACGCTTTGAATAAAGGATGCTCTAACGTATTTTACTCTGTCGGCAACAATGCCGTTTTCCTCAATTTTTATGTAAAGTCCTTCCATTTTAAGGCTGGGATCCGTTTCTTTAACAGCCCTTTCAACGTCATATCCCTGTCTTGATACAACGTTCTTTAACACCTCAATATGGTTCTCGGTTATGTAATTTGAGTTACCCAAATGTGACAAAACACTCTCTTTGTTCTTAAATACTCCACTCGCCAAAACGGGAACTGAAGATATTATCCCCATTTTTTCCGTTATGGCTCTTCTTGAAGGGGTATCTAGAAATACGCCACGCTCTCTATCATAAATGTCGAACTCCATAAAGTAGTCGGGAAGTGCGTCGTAAAATACGGCGTGCTTAGCATACATCCATTCGCCATACATAACGTAACGATTGGACAATGCGTCAAAAAGTGTGTCTTGGTTAGCGTTTGCCCATTGTTTAAAGAGGTTATAATGTCTTTCGCGATATCCCCCAATGAGATAATGCCCACGGCTTTGAAGGAGTAAATTACCCTCTCCATCAAAAGAGATTGCCGTATTGGCACCATCAATTTTTTCCTCTATAACTATGTTTTTGCCAAGCACGTAATCAAATTGTACTTGGCTTAGGTCCTCGTCACCTTCCTGCAAACGCGAGCCTTCCAGATGGGGCGTACGTGGATATTTTAATATTTTGTAATCGTATTCCATACTATATCCTTGCTATCATAACGAGATGTCCGGGCACGCCGTCAAAGGAAAGATGAGTTACACCACACTCGTTAAAATAGGCTGTAAGCTTTTCTTTTGTGAGCAAATGTATATGCTCCGGGTTATCGTCTTCTTCCGAAGGCACGGTAACTACCACGTATTTTTCTGCCATTCTAACAGCATTTGCTATTGCCGTTTTAACGTCCGGAATGTGCTCTAATACCTCTAGAAGGGTAACCACTTCGTACGTGTTGTCTTTTGCGTCAAACACGCATAGATCGCCCTTTATAGCTCTAAAGTTGTCCATTCCACCTTGCTCGATGCATTTTAACAAGTCTACGCGATGCTCCAAAATATCAAGGCTGGTAATCCAAGCATATGGAAATGATTCTAGGCACGGGAACAAAAAGGCTCCTCTACCACTACCCACGTCCAACAAACTTGAGGGTGCAATCGAGGTCAAAAATCCTAGCACTTTTTTTACGCGAGGTAACAAAGCCGACCTTTTGAAATAATGTGGCTTTATTCCAAGCTCTTCAGCAAGCTTTGTAATTTCGCTCACATCCTCTGGCAAAACGATATCAGCACGCCCCTTTCGAGCGAGCGCCCCTTTAACGGCACAACGTAGGAGTTGTGCATAATATCTGTCGATCATTATTAATCCTCTATAATTTCCTTGCTTTTTTCTTTGGCCCTTTCTATGTTTTTGTCGTTAACCCTGTCTTTTACGCGCGTAAATTGGTATTTTACTCTTTCCGTACCCGATTGAAGATTAAAGGTTATTTCATTAGAGACCAAATCTTCACGCTTAGGATAGAAGGTGAACGTGATGTCTTCCACAAGGCTATTAACCACCAATTCTCCGTTTGCTTCCGAATATTGACTTTGCGGGAAAGCTTGAACGGTTATTCTATGAACGACCTCATTATCCTCTTCGTTATATGCAATGCTAAAGGAGTGGGTGGATTTTTGCTCTTCTTCTCCCACCAGCTTGTAGATAACGTCAACTTTGGCATCGTTACGGATAACCAACAAGAAATACTCGTAGTTCTCCTCAAACTCATATTCCTTGCCGGAAAATGCTTTATAATAATATTCCTCTAACGCATAAATGCCTTCTAGTTCGTTTACAGTTCCCTTGTTAAAGATGCAACCACACAAAGAGAAGGCCAAAACTAGTAAAATTCCTAAAGCGCAAATTTTATATAAACGTTTCATATATTTCTCCTTTTTGGTAGATTAGACTAATGTCTAATTATATGTTACCACAAAGGAGTAAAGCATGTCAAATGGGTTGTTTTTCCACTATCATATCCCCTTTATTCCAAAATGTTGGTAGTAATGTAGTCAACTCCCCAGCGCACGAGTTCTTCGGCTCTTCCAACGTCGTCAACGGTCCAACAATTCACTTTCAAGCCTGAATCATGGAATTTTTGAACTGCCCTTTTGGTCAATGCTTTGTGATAAATTGCAACGTCAATTTTGTCACGAATTAGTTTTTCCGTTATTTCGTCACTGAGTTCGGAAAACAAATACATTGCCGGCTGATCGGGAAGAATATTCCTAACGAAGGTTAGATTTCCATATCCAAAAGATATAAATGTTACTTTATCGATATAATTTTTCGCTTGAATGATAGCGATTATCCTACCTATTTCCTCTTGGGTAAAATCGGATTTTAGCTCAAGAATGGCTTGTTTATTGTACTTTTTGCAAATATCAATATAGCTTTCAAGCGTGGTAAGATGTTCTACTTTTCCACCCTCTTTTTTAGGGAACAGCTCGACGTTCAAAAGCTCTTCCAAAGGCGTGCCTTCGACTGGAATATTTTGTCCGGATAATCTATTAACCGTATCGTCGTGACAAATTACAAACTGTCCGTCGCCCGTGCGCCTAATATCCGTTTCTATGCCGTAATAAGAGTGCTCACCCGCCGCCACGAAAGCAGATTCCGTGTTTTCCACTTCCAAGCCTGAAAGCCCCCTATGTGCAATCATTTTCGTATTTCCCTTTTCAATGAACGCAGTTTCCGTAGGTGGTTCTTTACTGCACGCACAAGCAAACACCCCAACAATCAGCAACAATAGACAAGCAACTATCTTTTTCATCGTCTCCTCCCAAAAGGTAATAACAAAGTTATTATATCACCATCTTCCATGGTTTTCAATACGCCAAAAAATAATATACTTTAGTTATTTTTAAAGTTTTTAACCGACACCATAACGTGACAAGTAGTAAAGATAACGGCAAAAATAATAAGTGGAATATTTATGACCGCAACGCCCGAAAATAGGAATATCAAAGACGGGAGAAGGGAAAGTGATATAACTTTAAACCACGATTTTTGATTCCACGTTGCGAAAAATAACGTTACGTATGTCAACGTTAAAACGGCATTTATGATAATATAAACTAAAAGCGCATGGTTAAACCAAAAGTTAAAATAAGTATACGGCAAATTGAATATCATAAAAACAATACAGCCCAATCTACCAATTTGTTCAAACGCCAGTAACGTTTTACAAGTGGTATTAGAAAACTCTTCTTTTTTCGTTATAGAATAGACTACGTTTGGTAGCATAATCATAGCGATAATAATAAGTCCAATCCAATTAAACCAATCCATATTTCCTCTCTTAGCATAATTTTACGTTAATATAAGTTAAAAAGTCAATGCTTTACAGAAACTCTATATTTGTGGGCACATATATTGGAAATGGGCAAATAGTGTATAATTGTTGCAAAATAGCGCATAAAGTAGTAATATAATATCACCTTAAAGATAAGAACGTGGGGTTGTTCCGGATTCGACTTATACTGTTAAGGGGTTGTAAGCATATCGGAGGCTCGGCTCCGTAAAAACGGAAACTTAAAATTAACTGACGAATCAAATCTTCAGTACGCTGCCGCTTAGTTGCAGCCGTCAGACCTACTTCCCGCGGGTAGCAATCTGGCGTGGTTTAGCGGGGAACCGAGTTTAGCAAAGCCTTGGGCTAAAAACGGAACTTAAAGGCTTGGTTGAAGTGGGGTTTGCCTATTGACCTAACGGATACGACAACTAACAACAGGCTAAATATGTAGAAAGCAATTCGGTAACTTATAAGAACAGGGGTTCAACTCCCCTCAACTCCACCAATTTCAAAGAAAAAAGGGCAAATATCGCGAGAATTTGCCCTTTTTTGTGATTTGAGATGTATTATCCAATAGAAATGTTTACTCTATTTCTATTTTGTGTGCCTTTCTCTTTTTGTAAACCGTCCAATGGGTAAAACCTATTTCTTTTGCAAGGGCTCTTGCCAGTTCATAGCGGTCGCCTATGCTTTCTTGAAGATGGGCATCCGAGGAGAAAGTTACGTTCCTTCCACCTAATTCATAGTAACGCTCGAGTATCTTCCTTTCAGGCAAGAATAGCATTTCTTTGTGCTTTATGTGGGTGTTTATTTCAATTGTCTTGTCGCGCGCAATTATCTCTTTGAGAAG
The DNA here is from genome assembly GCA_045577735.1 of Candidatus Stercoripulliclostridium sp. Taxonomy (GTDB): domain Bacteria; phylum Bacillota; class Clostridia; order Christensenellales; family DTU072; genus Stercoripulliclostridium_A. The sequence continues at coordinate 92,479 of JAZNIY010000017.1, forward strand.
TTCGTCAATCTTGTCAAGATACTCGTCTTGCCATAATGTGAAGTTTTCAAAACTAACGTATCTGGTTACGTAGCCAATATGCCCTACTATGTCGTAATCGTATGGTACCTTGACCGAGGCAAGTAAAAGATCAAGGTATCTATTGTATATCTCGCTTTGGGTTTTGCCGGCAAAAATTTTACCGAAATATGCATCGCCACCATCCATAGTGTGGATAGAGTTAATTATGACGTCAAAATCGTACTTGGGTAAATGCTCTTGGTACCACTCTACCACCTTGGGTGAAAAACCGGCTTCTACACCAAACGCAATATAGGTTGAAGAATTAAAGTGCTTGTTGCGGAGCCTGTTTACTGCCCTATAGTATGCCGAAAGTCGAAGTTGCGGGATGAATCTTTCGGAACGACAATGCTTATAATCCCTGTCCAAATGCTCCGTAATTGCATAGTACTCTAGTCCCAAAGATTGGGCTTTGGTAATTAGCGTTTCCGCCCTCTCCCGTCCATCGTGTGAGAACTTGGAGTGACTATGACTATCGCAAGGTATCTTCATGTTACATTTCTTCCGGAGCCTTAATGCCTAGTAGCCTTAAACCTTCCTCGATGACGGTATGGGTTGCATAAACGAGTGCCAAACGAGGACGAATTGCACCCTCTTCTACGTTCAAGATACGATTGTTAAGATAGTATCTATTGAAGGACTTTGCAACGTCAATAATATATCTGGTCAAAATGCTGGGTTCATACTTTGAAACGGCATCGCTTATGGTTGCTGTAAATCTGCCGATTAGAGAAACAAGTTCCTCCCCCTCTTTGCCACTCAAATACTCGAGTTCTTCAGCCGTAAATGGCTTGTTGAGTTCGTTTTGAAGTGCGCCCGCCTTTCTCAAAATACTCCTTGCTCTTGCATTGGTATATTGAACGTAAGGACCGGTTTCACCATCGAAGGTAAGCACCTTATCGTAGCTAAAAGTAATGTCCTTAATACGATTGTTGGAAAGTGCAAAGAAGATTACTGCACCTACGCCAACCTTTTCTGCAACCTCTTCTTTGTTTGCAAGTCCGGCATTCTTTTCGTTAATAATGGTATAGCTCTTTTCTACAGCCTTATTCAAAACGTCCTTTAGCCATACAACCTTGCCTTTACGCGTGGACATCGTGCCGTCCTCTAAAGATACCATACCAAACGGAACGTGTACCAAGTCTTTGTGCCACTCTTTACCCATTAACTCTACAACCTTAAAAACTTGCTTAAAGTGTAGGTTTTGTTGGTATGCTACAACGTACAGACACTTGAAGAAATCATAGGTATTCTTTCTGTAGAAGGCTGCTGCAAGGTCACGAGTTGCATACAAGGTTGCGCCGTCCGTTCTAACCAATAGACACGGAGGCATATTGTACTCACTAAGATCTACGACCTGAGCTCCCTCAGACATGGTAATTAAATTTTGGTCGCCCAATTCTGCAAGTACGGGTGCCATTTTATCGTTATAGAACGCTTCACCGTTATAGCTATCGAACTCTATGCCAAGGCGTTCGTAGACCTTCTTAACCTCTTTAAGGGTAAGTTCTTTGAACATATAGAACAGCTTGAGGGCTTCTTCGTTGCCATCCTCTATTTGCTTAAACCAATACCTTGCTTGGTCATCAAGGGTGGCATCTTTTTCGGCTTCCTCGTGGAACTTAACATATATGCTGGTTAATGCGACAAGACCATCCTTTTCAAGGTCAATCGTATCGCCCCAAAGCTTATATGCAACGATGAGTTTACCAAATTGAGTGCCCCAGTCGCCAAGGTGATTTATGCCCACGGCGTTATAGCCAAGCTTTTTATACATCTTGTAAAGTGCGCCACCAATAACGGTAGATGAAAGGTGTCCTATGTGGAAAGGCTTAGCAATATTAATGGAGCTATAGTCTATGCATACTGTCTTACCCTCGCCCTCTTTGGACTCGCCGTAAGAAGCGCCCTTACTTATAACTTCGCTCAATATCTTTCCTGCCTGAGCATTTCTGTCAAGGGTAAAATTGAGGTATCCGTTAACAGCCTCTATCTTTTTAAAGGGGTGTGCCATTGCACTCATGCTTGTAGCAAGTTCGTTAGCTATAACTACGGGAGGCTTACGAAGTGCCTTTGCAAACCTAAAGCAAGGAAGTGCATAGTCGCCAAGCGTTGTGTCTTGAGGAACTACGACGTAAGACGCCGCCTCAACCGAGTCTACGCCATCAATATTTATGAGAGATGCTATTTCTTGTTTTACTTGATTAAGATCCATATTTACTCCTAATTTTTCGTTACCTTTTTATCCTTCACAAGATAGTAATCGGCTTCGGGAAACTCGATTCTATCCGTTGTCGTTATGATTGTTTGAATGCCTTTTATTGCCTCGAAAAGAGCAACCCTACGATTCACGTCAAGCTCACTCATAACGTCGTCAAGAAGCAACACCGGCATTTCCCCCGTTCGTTTTTCAAAAGTTGCAATCTCTGCAAGTTTTAATGAAAGCACGGCTGAGCGTTGTTGACCTTGCGACCCAAATCTACGAAGATCTATGCCGTTTGCAGAAATTTTGATGTCGTCGCGATGGGGACCTATCGTCGTATACTCCAATCTTTCGTCATTTTCTCTTGCGCTATCAAGCAAGGATTTTAAAGTTGCTTCCACGTTTTGAAAATCCACGTTTTCCGTTTCATAAAGAAGGGCCAAACTTTCCTTGCCACCAGTCAACGTTTCATGCCTTTCCTTTGCAACAGGAGATATTTCATCAACAAACTTCTTCCTCTCTTTAATTATGTAGGAGGCCGTTCTTACAAAATCGGCATCGACTATTTTTAACATACTATCAAGCGAAGGTCTACCCTTATAGCTTTTGAGTATTTTATTGCGCTGTACCAACAATGCATTGTAGCGTTGGAGGGTGTAGAAATAGGTCTTGCTTTGTTGCGAAATACCTATATCCATAAACCTACGCCTATCGGCCGGAGATTCCTTTACAAGGCGCATTTCTTGTGGTGAAAAGAACACTACGTTTAGTATTCCCATCAGCTCACCTATTTTGGCTATGGGCAGTTTGTCCACCAGTATGTGCTTCTTGCCCTGTGGGTCAATAAATATCTCTATGGTATGCCTAGAGAACCTTTTTCTAACACTTAAGGTCACCTTAGATCCGGCTTCAGCACCCCATTTTATTAATTCTTTGTCCTTGTTGTGTCTTGATGATCTACCAACCGAACAAAGGTATATGCTATCTATTAAGTTCGTCTTGCCACCTGCGTTTTCCCCGTAAACAACGTTAAGTCCACCACCAAAATTTACGGTAGCGGACTCGTAACTTAAAAAGTTATTAAGTTCCACGGAGTTGACAAACATTAGTCCTCCAAATTAAAGGGTGTTACTTGATATACGTAGTGGTTCAACCAGTTGTAGAACAGAAGGTTTGCCGTTGACTTCCAGCTAAAGTTTATTTCATTGACGTTTCCGTTAATAAAATAATTCTTTGGTTGGGATATGGAAAGTCCTTTTGCCTTGTCGCGAAGATACTCGTTCTTTAACGTTTCTCTATCGTATTCGGAATGTCCAAAGAAGAAGAATTTCTTATCGTCACGGCTCTTAACAATGCTTATACCACAGTCCTCACCCTCTGCAAGCACTCTAAGCTTCTTTTCTGCCCTAACGCCATCTGCATCAATTTCGGTGTGACGTGAGTGTGGAATGTTAAAGGTATCGTTTAATCCCTTCAACAAAGGATCATACTGCACTTTTGCCCTGTTTTCGAAAATACCAAACATCTTCTTTGCAAGAGGTTTTTTACCTATGCCGTAGTAATGATACATTGCGGCTTGTGCACCCCAACAAATATAAATGGTGCTCGTTACGTTTTTGTCGGCAAAATCCATTATTTTTTTGAGTTCTTCCCAATATATAACTTCATCAAACTCCATGGTTTCAACGGGAGCACCCGTCACTATCATACCATCGAATTTTGCCTCTTTAATTTCATCGAAGGTCTTGTAAAACCTTTCCATATGGTCGCCGGAGACGTTCGTGGATTTATAGGTTGCAGTTTTAATAAGCGTAAGATTTACTTGCAAAGGAGTGTTTGCAAGCAGTCTCATAAGCTGAGTTTCCGTTTCTACCTTGGTAGGCATCAAGTTAACGACAGCGATTTCTATTGGACGGATATCTTGGGCTTCGGCGCGCTTTTTTGCCATAACGAAAACGTTTTCTTTTTTAAGCACGGGAAAAGCGGGAATATCCTTTGGAATTACTATAGGCATATCGTCCCCCTATTTTTTAGAAGCTTCCAATGCGCCAAGTACGTCGGCAAGAATATCTTCTATTCCTTCGGTACCAACGGACAAACGAATTAGGTTTACAGGTACGCCTGCTGCTTCCAAATCTTTGTCTGAAAGTTGACGGTGAGTGGTGGTTGCAGGGTGCAATACACAACTACGTGAGTCGGCAATGTGGGTTACTATTTTGAACAATTTGAGCGCCTTTTGGAACTTCATTGCGGCATCTTTGCCCCCCTTGATACCAAAACTTACCATACCTGCACAATATCCGTTGTCGAAATATTTTTGGGCGCGTGCATAGTCGGGGTCGTCCTCTAAGCCAGCATACTTAACCCATTCAACGGCATCACTATTCTTTAATGCCTTTGCAAGGGCAAGTGCGTTTTCGCTGTGACGAGGCATTCTAAGGTGAAGAGTATCTATGCCAAGCACGGTCAAGAAAGCATTCATGGGAGCCATAATAGCGCCCAGGTCACGCATGCCTACTACTCTTGCACGAGTTACAAAACAAGCTTGACCAAAATCTCTTGCAAACACCATGCCGTGATAGCTGTCATCGGGATTGTTAAACAAGGGATATCTGGGGTTACCTAAGTAATTAAAGTTACCACCGTCTACTACTAGTCCACCCACGCTTGTTGCATGTCCGTCGAGATATTTGGTAGAAGCGTGCACAATAACGTTTACACCATGCTCGAAAGGACGGCAGATATAGGGAGTAGAAATGGTGTTGTCACATATTAAAACCAAGCCGTATTTCTTTGCTACTGCGCTAAACTTTTCAAAATCTGCAACCTTGCCTGCGGGATTAGCAATGGTTTCTATGAATATAAATTTGGTATTATCGTCAACCAGTGCCTCAATACCTTCAGCTGAAGTATCGTTATCAACGAACCTACAATCTATGCCCATTCTACGCAAAGTTACGTTGAAAAGATTGTACGTACCGCCATAAATATTTGAGGATGCAATAAAATTATCGCCACTGCTTGCAAGATTCAATACTGCTAGCATAGTCGCACTCATTCCACTTGCCGTTGCAAGGGCCCCTACGCCACCTTCAAGATCGTTTACCTTGTCCTCTAGCCCTGCATTGGTGGGGTTACCTATACGAGTATAAAAATATCCGGGAGCTTTAAGGTCGAAAAGATCGCCCATTGCTTCGGGAGTTTCATATACGTAAGTTGTACTTTGAACTATTGGCAAAACGCGAGGTTCACCATTTTTGGGATCATAACCCGATTGTACACATTTGGTATCTATTGATTTCATAGGTATTCCTCCTAAATAATTCCTATCTATAATTTACTTCTTTTAATGCTCGTTCGATTTGGCGCTTTTGCTCTTTTTCTTTGAGCACTTGACGTTTGTCGTGTCCTTCCTTACCCTTTGCAATTCCAAGCTCCGTCTTCACCAAAGAGCCTTTGAGATAAACCTTTGTTACCACTAAGGTATAGCCCTTTTCCGCAACTTTCTGCTTAAGCTTCAATATCTCCTTTTTGTGAAGAAGGAGCCTACGCATTCGTTTGGCATCGGGGTTAAAGTGGGATCCCTTTTCATAGGGCGATATATGGCAACCGGCAAGGAAAATTTCGCCATTTTTAACTATGGCGTAACTGTCCTTCAAGTTGATATTTCCACCACGAATACTTTTTACCTCGCTTCCGACAAGCTGTATGCCGGCTTCCACGGTATCTTCAATAAAATAATCGTGATATGCCTTTTTATTCGTTGCAATTACTTTTATCATAATCCACCAATATATAGTATAACATAAGTAAAAAAAAATGGCTATAATATTTATAGCCATTTCCCAATTTAGAATCCTATATTTTTCTCTTATACACCCAAGGCGTTACGTAGTAGATAGAATACGAAGAAGAGGATTGAACAAACGAGCATTGCTACTGCAATAATAACGGTCCATCTCTTAAACTTTGCTTCCATAGTCTTTGCCTTGTTCTTACCAAAGAAAGATTCAGCTGCGCCGGTAATGGCTCCAAGGTTGGTTTGGTTACCACTTTGCATCATAACAACAACAACCATGCCGATAGCAAGAAGCACCATAACTACCATAAGTGCGATTAATAAGCCACTATAAATATCATATGCCATATATCATTCTCCTTAATTACATACCGAAAATGCACTCCCTAAGGAAATGCTTTGTCATTATAACACAAGAAAACCCCTTAATCAAGTGTTTTTTTGCTTTTTATTTTTTATTTGTCTATCTTGACTAAATCTCTCTTTTGTAATATTATGTATTTATATAAATTTATAGTTAACCTAAGAAGGAGAAATTCACATGGTTGAAAGTTTCGCAATAATTTACGTTCTTGGCGCAATTATTGCTCTAATCATAATCCTTATGAGCCTTGCATTCCTCTTTAAAGCATTAAAAAGAGCGAAAGCAATTGGTATGGATAAAAAAGTGGTTACCGAAGCAATTAAAAATAGCGCTATTTTCTCAATAGTTCCCTCCATCCCAATCATAATTGGCGTTGGTATCATGATGCAATTCGTTGGTCTTGCTATTCCGTGGATTCGCCTTACCGTTATAGGCGCACTCCAATACGAAATACTCGCTCTCGACGCCGCAGGTGGTACCGTTATTGGAGCAACCGAAACAACCATTGCTACTGCAGTTGTAGTTATGACCATAAGCATCATCTCTGGACCTTTGTTCAACGCTATTTTCTACAAGAAATATCAAACCAAGCTTCTAGAGCTACAACAAAAGAACGAGCGCAAGATGAATGCTATCACCGGCGCACTTCTAGGTGGTATGCTTGCAGGCATTATGAGTAGCCTTATCGTTGGTGGTTTCTTCGGTATCGGCTCCCCCGTTACCGATGCAAGTGGCATAACGACCTACGGTGAAATCACCCTTATAACCCTTGCAGCAAGCGTTGTTTTAACCGGCATTTGTGGTGTAATACTACTCGTTGGAAAGCAAAAATGGATTGAGTCCTATACTCTACCCATCAGTATTTTGGGCGCACTCGCCGTCGCTTTCCTATTCGTACCCGTTTTTGCTTAAAAGGAGGTAGTAGATATGAAAAAATTCGATATATTAACAACTGCTACTACTCGTGAGGGACACAACAACCAAATGCACTTCCTTGGAAGATGCTTTACTTGGGCTGCCCTTATTCTCATTTGCCTTGTTCCTGTTGCTTATTGCATCGCAGCCGGCGTTATGCCCGATTGGAAGACCCTTGGCGCTTGCATGAGCTTTGTTGCAGGTTACTGGGTAATCGGCTTAATAGAAGCTTTCAGCTATGCCCCCCTACTCGGCACGGGTGGACAATACCTTTCCTTTATCACCGGTAACGTTGCAAACCTTAAACTTCCTGCTTCCCTTAATGCACAAACCGTTGCCAAGGTTGGGCAAGGCACGGAAGAACAAGAAATCATTTCTACTATTTCTATCGCCGTTAGTTCCATTGTAACCACGGTTATTATCGCAATAGGACTTATCCCCTTAGCAATATTCCAAAGCGAAATAGTTGAAGTTCTAAAGCCCATCTCCCCCTACGTCGTTCCCGCAATTTTCGGTGGTCTTACAATGGCTCTTTTAGCAAAATACTTCAAGGCCGTTGCAATCCCATTCGTGCTTTGCATAATTATCTGTGTAGTTGGCAACCTCATCGGCCTAGGCTCCAGCTTAAGCCAATCAACCATGATTATAGTAGGTATGGTACTAAGTGGCATCTCTACCGTAATTATGTATAAACTTGGTAAAATCTAATGCTAAAAAATAACATCACCGAGCTTATTGGAGCAACCCCGCTCCTTAAGCTCGGCAACAGCAAAATATACGCAAAATTAGAGTATTTCAACCCTTTGCACTCCGTTAAAGATAGGGCTGCTTTATTCATGCTTAACGGCGCTCTGGAGCGTGGGGACATAACAAAGGGTGGAACCGTTATTGAGCCCACGAGTGGCAATACCGGCGTTGGTCTAGCTTACGTAGCAAGAAGTTTAGGAATAAACTCCATTCTTGTTATGCCGGACAATATGAGCAAAGAAAGGATGTCCATTTTAAAAATATTGGGAGCCGAAATTGTTCTTACCCCGGCAAAAGACGGAATGATGGGTGCCATTAAAAAAGCAAGGGAATTAAAGGCAACAATCCCCAATAGCTTTATCCCAAACCAATTTGAAAACCAAGATAATTCTCGCGCACACGAGGAAACTACGGCGCAAGAAATCGTGCTAGATCTAGGCGAAATAACGCCCGATTATCTTGTTCTTTCCTTTGGTAGCGGTGGCACGATTACGGGCCTTGGCAGGGCTCTAAAAAAGGCATATCCTAATCTTAAAGTAGTTGGCGTAGAGCCGGAAGAAAGCCCCCTATTATCTAAAGGATACGCGGGCGCGCATAAGATACAAGGCATTGGCGCAAACTTTGTTCCGTCAATTTTGGAAAAAGATTTAATCGACCAAATCGTCACCGTTAAAGGCGAAGATGCCATTACTTATGCAATTAAGGGCGCAAGAGATTATGGCACTTTTATAGGTATATCCTCAGGTGCCTCTCTTAAAGCCTCTTTGGATCTTGCCGAGCGATATCCCGATGCCGTTATCGTTACACTATTCCCCGATACGGGTGAAAGATACCTAAGCGCAATTAACGTTTAAGAAATCAAAGGTCGCTTGCGACCTTTTCTTTTAAGGAGAATATATGATAAATATAAAAGATAACCAAAGAATACTATTTATTGGCGACAGTATTACCGACATAAGCTTTAATAGAAGATTTAATAGGAGCATTGGTGGACGCAACGTATACTGCCTCCAAGTTGCAAAAGAATTGAAAAAGAAACATAAAGGGTTAAAATTCTTCTTTAAGGGTATTGCAAGCAATAGAACTTACCACGTTTATGATAGGCTTACCAAAGATTGCATAAACTTAAAGCCCGACCTTATTATAATGCTAATTGGAGTTAACGATGCTTGGGAAAACTACGTGCCGGAGCAATATCCTCCACTATTGCGTCCTATGGAACCCCACGTTAAAGAGATTTATAGAAGAATCAAAACAGAGCTTCCGAACGCCAAAATTGTTACTCTTCTGCCTTTTTTAATTAGTACAATAGAAGAAAAACAACCTTTTCACGGCGTATTAAATAAATTTGTCGAAAAGCTAAATGAGCTTGCCACCGGCTATGCCGATGAAATTATTGCGTTACAGCCAATATTTGATAATGCTGAACAAAAATATGCTCCCGTTCTTTTGGCGCGTGACTCCGTTCATCCAACAAACCTAGGACATGAAGTTATTGCAAAAGCGGTTTTAAAAGTTTTGTCTTATTGACCTAAAATTTTAATTTAGAAACAAAATAAAAAGACCTACATCACCAGCGTACCATAACGTACGTTCCTATGTAGGTCTTTGTTTTGCAAATTATTTCGCTAAACTAGTGTGTTCTTACCAATCAAGAGCGATATTGAATGATAGGTTGTGTAAAATGTAATCGGTGTAGGACATTGCTTGGGGTTGAGCTTGTTCCTTTTGCTTCTTTGCTTTCCAGCCAGCATAAAGAACGATGTCGCCACCGGGCATTTTTTCAGAGTCAAACTTATTGGTGCAAGCAGCATCGGTGAACCAACCTAAAAATTCGTGCTTAGAAGAAATAAGCTCGGGTAGATAGATTTTTTGTCCTTTACGTGCCTTAATGGTTTCGATTTCTTCATCAAAACGAACGCCATTAGTCTTAAAGGACATCTTGTACTTACGGCAAGATACACCAATAATTGCAATTATTAAACCTGCAACACATACTCCAAAAACGATCCAAGGTATCATTATCTATATCCTCCTAGATTTTAAACTAATAATATTAATGCTGCAACAGCAGTGATTACGAATGGTATGAGGGAAAGAACTAATCCAACGATTCTCTTTTTCCTAATGTATTTTTTACGAATTGCATATCCTCTAATGTTGGGAACAACAACTCTTCCTTTCTTGAATGGTTCATTTGCAAAGAATTTTTCCAAGCCGTATTTCTTACCTTTGTAAGTGTACTCTTCTTCGGAAACAGAACCGCCTTTAGTACCAGCCAAATATGGGGGAACGTATCCTTTAGGCTCACTAACGACCTTTCTGCGAGGATATATCTTAATTCCTTTATTGGACCTTCCGCCAATACTTTCTATTTCTTTATATCCTTGAGCAATACTTATGTAATCGCTGTAATTATAGCCTTGATTCTTCTTGTCTCTTTTCTTGCCTTTTTCTAAACCAGCATATGCATAGAAATAATCGTAATAATCCTCATCGATCTTACCATAAGCACCACTTACGCCATGCAAACCAACGCCACTTCCATCTTGAAGTAGTCCAAGTCCACTGGGTGAGCATATTTCACATCTGCAATTATCTTCTACCATATTTTCCTCATCCACGTGGGTACAATTCGCCCACGATATATATTATATTAAAATATAATTTGTAAATTGTCAATACCTATTTATATTTTTTTTAATCTTTAATTAACTTTTTTCCGTGCATTAAGAAAGCGCCGTATGGCGCCTTGTATTTTTAAAGAAATCTTCTAATATCAATTGCCAACGTTTCTTCGATGTCAATTAATCGTTTGGCAATCTCTTTCGAAGCCTCGCTTGCTTCGGTAAATTGATTAAGATACTTGTTAAGGCTCTTAACACCCATATTGCAACCGTCGGTCACTAATTCGGCAATGGTTTGATCGCTAGGTTCAAATGCCATTTTCATGTTAGTCTTAATCCAACTCATTCCCTTTGCCATAGCATTCGGCGACTTTCCTTCGTCAGCATATTTGTCAAGCTCTCTTTTTAGATCATCACCCATATCCCAATGCTTTTCACGAGCCTCTTCCAAAAACTTGCGTAGGTCGGGGCTATTAACGTCCTCGAGGACTTCCTCAATGGTTTCCATACCCATTTGAATACCTGCATCACATTCTCTTAGTAATTTAACTGTATCGTTCATAATTTCCTCCTTAAACGATATAATTATTAACGTTTTAAAAAATTTTATCCATAAAAAAACAACGGGGCTTTCACACCGCTGTTTTTCTAAACATTTGGTCATTTCTTGCCATTTGTTTTTAAATATTGCTTAATATTATATTGATTGAATTTCTGCAAGTTTAGATATCCTTTTTGCTTTGTTTAGTTATCCGTTTTGCATATTTTCTCATTAATTATCGCTTGTCATTTTTTTCTTAAAAAGAATTACTGCAAGCGCAACACTCGCAAGCGTAAACAATAAAATAGGTATTAGTCCTAATTTGGCTACGGCGTCAAAAGTGTAGGTTAAGTTAAAAACATTGGTAGCACCGGTTATCACACGACCAAGATAAACCGTTGGATAAAAGGGCAAACACCGTGCAAAAGTTTCAAAACCGCCCATGCTTTCTATGGGCATCCAACAACCACCAAGAACCCCTGCAAGACTTATGAAAATTGAACAAATCCCTGGTGCCGTTTTATCGTTAAACACCGTACCAAACAAGATACCAAAAAAAATGCTTGTGATTAACGTGGGAATTTCGCTAACAACGAGCAACAACGTCTCACCAAACGATATATAATTAGCATTCGTGATTAAGGAGACTATCCATCCCGTTAATACGCACACTAAGGTTTGCAACAATCCAATAACCAAACCAACCAAAGAATAACCTAAAATGAATTCATATGCCTTCATCGGAGATGCGTAAAGTCGTTTAAGAAAGAAGGTTTGCCTATCCTTTGAAACTATTAACGCCATCGTTAGCATTACAAAGGTGTATGAAAACATTATTATTGCAGGAAGTAACGCGGTTAAATTAAACATAGGCGTGTTGCCATCGGTATAGCCGTTTATTATTTGGAATATAGCAAGCATAACGACTGGAAATCCTATGCAAAATACGTACATTAAAGGATCGCGCGATATTTCCTTTAGATTTCTATTAAAAAAATTTAGAGTCCTATTCATTATCTTCCACCAATTTTATAAACGCATCCTCAAACTTAGACGTCGCGTGCTTCTCTTTTATTTCATCAATAGAGCCAATCTCCAACAACTTCCCCTTAGAAAGTATTGCCACCCTATCACAAAGGTTTTCTATCTCTTCTAAATAATGAGAAGTAATAATTATGGTAATTTTACCTTTTAACTTCTTCATTATTTGCCACAATTCTCTTCTTGCAAAAACGTCTAAACCCAACGTCGGCTCATCAAGAAATAATATTTTAGGTTGCGAAATTAGGGCTATTGCTATTGATAGTCTTCTTTTATAACCACCCGACAACGTTTTGGCCTTTTGCCCTAAAACATCACCTAAACTAAAAGTTTCAACTAATTCATCAATATATTGCTCGTTATTCTTGTGGTATACGTTTGCAAAAAAACAAAGGTTTTCTCGTACCGTCAAGTTGTTTGCAACTGCCGTTTCTTGGGGAGATAGGTTTATTATTTCCTTAATCTTGTCAAGGTCTTGTTCAAGGTTATAGCCATAAACGGAAACTTTTCCATCCGACTTTTGCGTTAACCCACAAAGAATTTTTATGATGGTAGATTTCCCCGCACCGTTAACACCCAATAAACCAAAGGTTTCACCCTTCTTTATTTCTAAAGATAGGTTGTCAAGCGCCTTGAGTTTTTTATAATTCTTACTTATATTTTCAATGGTTATTGCCGTCATATATCACTAATTATTAAAAATAAAACAACTCTTCAAACTTCTTTTCAAGCGCAATGGAAAGAAGAAGGGAAAGTTTAGCAGATGGATTAAACTGATTTTTCTCAATGGAGATAATCGTTTGTCTTGTAGTGCCAACAAGTTTTGCAAGTTCTTCTTGTGAAAGTTTTTTTTCTTGGCGGGCTTCTTTTATTCTATTATGTAATATGATATCGTTATTCATTAAATAATCCCCACGATGGAAAGTATGCAGTTTGTAAGCATTATAAGTGCGCCAAATAGCTCGCCTATCGCTCCTAGCAATATGCCGATATGTCTTCTTTTAGCGATGAAATATTGGCAAAAATAAAAAACCGTTGCCCAAGTAAAGCAGATGCCACCTATTGCAAAACAAACGGATTTCATACCAAGCGCTCCAAACAAACAAATAAATGCTATGGCAACGATACCCGTTACTATAACGCTTATCCAATTACATTTTGCAATCTTTTGGTTTTCATATTCACCAACTTGCACCTTTTTACTTTGCGCTTTTTCCAAAATTTCTTCTCTATTCATAATATACTCCTACTCAAAATGTAAAGTATTCTTGACATTTTTATTATAAAAGTGAAGATGAACGACGTCAAGTTTTATTTACATTTTTTCTAAAAAATTTTTAAACGGGATGCAAAAGAATGATTTAAGCTAAAACAATTGACAAGCAACCGAATATATTATAAAATATTTAGGCATTGGAGAGTTGGCAGAGCGGTCGAATGCGGCGGTCTTGAAAACCGTTTTAGTGAACAGCTAACTGGGGTTCGAATCCCTAACTCTCCGCCACCCGAATCCCAACAGAACCCGTAAAAGGGCTGTTGGGTGTTTTTTTGCCATTTTGAAACGAATTTTAATAAAATAATTGGCTTGTTAACATCAAGAAACTTACAGAGCAAGGTAATAAATATTGTCTACGAGCAAGTTGCAGTGGTAGACCGATATATAGAAATATTGATATAGATGACTCTACTTACAAAGCAATTCAAGTAGACGATATGTGCTACATACCAACGCAAAAAACTAACAAACTTTAACCATAAAAAATGCAACTCGTTAATAAAATATTTGATGAGGTGCATTTATGTTAAACAATCAATAAACGAACCAACAACCAGTATATAGTAATGCTTATGCTTCTAATTTATTTAATAAAATCTATTACGTTGTAGTATTTTTTTGCTAGTTTACTATGAAGAATTATATTTTCCTTTAACTCTGTTCCTACCAAAATTTGCTCAAGCTCAACTTGACTATTGTCAAACTTATATTTTGCTTTACTTTCGTTGTTTATTTTGTACTTATGCTTATTCTTTGCTTACTGCGTCTCATTTTTTGCGTTGCTCTGAGCGTGTTTCGAGCATCAATCGTCCACCGAGCTTGAAGGCATACGCAAAGATTGCTTCTTCTGCCAAGCTCGCGTATTCGCTCCAACAGTCGTGGAACTTTTCGAATATCTCCTTCTGCTCGTCAGTAAAACTTTTCTCCAAATCCTCGTGATGCCTTGCCATATACCCAAAGAGTTCTTTCATCTCCTTTGAGTTCGTTCTGCTGTCCTCTTGCGGTATGATGTTGCCGTGCCACAACTCTTTTATAATGCTTTCCATAGACTGCACCTCCTGTTAGCACAACACAATACCACAGAAGAGGGCAGAATTCCAGCGTTACTTGGAATTTTAATTTGATAACTTTTGTTACGACATCTTTTAGCAAAATGCTTGTAATTCATATATTTGCAAAATCATGATGATTATTTTATAAGATTGATAAAACTGTTAATTATCCTCGTCTTTTGTAAAAGTGGTTCTTATCATTTCAACGCCCTCGGTTAATTTTCTCATTTGAACGCCAGTATTATTTTCACCTCTTGTTTGAGATGACATAATTGGTTTCACAAAAATATCCTGACTGATTGTTTTGGCTGAGGAGGTTGTGTTAGTAGACTGATTTATGGTATTTTGTTTCTCGTTCATTTCTTGCTTTTACTCCTTGAATTGATATTCCTATGAGGTAGAATAACTGTTTTTTCTGTTGAAAAAATTGATATCTTCTCTCCTGACTCAGGTGTTACGCCACATTGAGTAACCATTGTCACAGGGGTTGCTTTTCCGTGACTCGTAGACATTCTTACCTGATTAGAGGTGTTTTTTTCTTGAGGGGGTTTCTTACCGTGAGGTGTATCGTTTTTCTTGATTGGCGTCTGAAAGATCTCTTGATCTATTTTGTGCGCCGAATCATTTCCTTTCATGCCTTTTTTACTCATTTCGTTTCGTCCCCCCCGTATTATATAACTTTAATTATTATCAACGCAACAATGAGCACAATATTAACTATGGTTGCTATCATAGAATGCTTTATCATAGTTTGCTTTTTTTCTGCTGCACCTGCAACAGATTCAATTGCAGATTCATAGCCAGACATATACTTTCCTATGTATTGTTCTCTTGTGCAATTATATTGATTAGCGTCAGTATAATTTTTTGAGTCTATGAAATCCAACTTCTTAGGGAATAGACCGATGAATATACATATTACTGTTAAAAGCATACTAACGGTAAAAATGGAAAACAGAATTATTGAAAGGATATTTCGAACACCACTGTCAGGGAAAGGAATGATAACAATTATTAACGCAATAATTGCAGCATTAAAAACAAGTAACATATTTAGCTTTTCATCTGAAGTTTTTAATCTTTCTGACTGTATTTGATAAATGGTTTTGATTTGTTCATAGCCATCCTTTAAGTTTTCGGTTGCATCGTTTTCTTTGTTCTCGATATTCATAAAAATCCTCCTATAATGATTTCATTTTTATCGTGCCATCGTCTTTTATAGATACTTTCAGAATCCCTTCCACTACATTGGGATTATTTTTTGACGTGATTTTATAAGGTATTGCAGAAATCACACCATTAACAAACAAAATTGAGGGAAACGCAACTGTGGTATTATGCTTAATATAATCCACCTTTAACTTAACAATGAACTTATCGTTATCGGTGTAAATTGAATAGCAAAACACATCATTCCACTCATCGATAAAATCATCGCTATAGTCTGGAGCATATCCCGGCAATCCATAATTCCGTGGGGTATAGGTATTAGAGCGATTTCTCTCGGATTCTGCATAATTAATATATTCAGCGGTGCTACCAATTCCAAATAAAACACTCATATCACAATCGTTTAATAGATATCCCATTTCTTCATTCTTGAATCTTGGAAATCCATCCAATGTCAATAATGTATTTTGTGGAATTTCAAGAGTTATTTCCACATCTTCATCGATTGCCTTTCCACAATTTTGTAAAGCCAATCTTATGCATTTCTTGTTTGAAAATGCCTTTTCGATAGGCGCCCATTCTATCGCTTTTGTAATGGTTTCATGTAGTTTCTTAATTTTTCTATATTTTTGCTTCTCTTCGGGTGTGCCCTTTAGAGTGGGACTGGTTAGTTGCGTTGATGTCAACGAATCTTTACTAAGATTACCTAAATCAAAGAAATGATCGGGAAGATCAAGTTCTAACTGTTTTGCAATAGCGTCAATGTACTCCCGTTCGTCATCGTCAATATCCAAAGGACGTGTGAAGCCACCGAAAAGTGTGTTGTTAATTACAACTCTTTTACCGACATTCATTCCAGCAATTTCTTGATACATGGAGCGAATGGTGTCGAGATACTGAGGCAAGGTTGTGTCTGTATTTATTGTAAAAGGATATACAAATGCTACTTCTGACAATTTACCTAATTCATCAATTCCAACCAATTTCAATTCAGAAACTCGTTCACTTGTCGCTTCCTTCACCTTCTTCTCGGACAGAAAAAACATTGAAAGATGTGCAAAAAACAACTTCTTGAATTCTTCATCCGATGAATATGTAAAATATATTCCACGGTCTTTATATTTTTCACGAAATGCTTGGATTTTTTTATATCCTTCATCATTCATTTGAGAAGGAGGAATAGGCTTATCCGAAAAATACATGAACACTTGCTTCCCGGATTGAAGCATACGTTCAATTTCTTCTTCCGTTCCTGAACCATATTCATCTGTAGGAGAACCGAATTTCGTCCAAAATATTGCAACAGCGGCATCGCATTTGTCAACAAATTGCTCGTTTAAAAGAGCTTGAGGTTTTCCACCCGATTGTGCATAGGAACTCTTGCTCCAATGGCGAGTTTTTATGGTTATGCCTAATGTATCTGCATAAAATTCGTTAAACTCGTCGACTGAAGATTCGATCCATGTTACTTCTTCTTTTACATCTCCCGGGCAGGATATAAGCAAATTATATAATGTTACATTTTGAGGCATTTATCTTTCTCCTTCAATCTAGCAGCTTAATCAAAGATTCTATAAATGTCTTTTCACCCTCGTTCAATCGCTGAGCATAATCCTTTACCTTTTCTGCAATTATTTTCGCGCCTTGCATTTGCAAAAAGTTTTCGGCATTGATGTAGGATTGCTCAACTGTTGTCGGTTGAGAAGTATTCACAGTATTCCAAACAAGAGTTTCAACAAGATACTTATTCATTAGCTTTTGAATATGATCCTGCATTTGAGAATATTGCTGTGTAAATTGTCATTGTTTTATCTCCTATTTCTTAATCGTTGATATCAGTGAGTTCTTTTGCCATATATGCTCTAATTGCATCTCGTATCATAATAAGTGCATTTCGCTTGGGTTGGTATGGCAGTTGTTTAAATGGAATGTTGCCGACCATTCTTGATGCGGCTTTTGCTGTTGCAATAAACGGAGCGTAATCCATATTTCTCGAAATTTTATCATACAAAGAATCCGCTTGATGCCTAAACAGGCTTGAATCGGATAATAGCTCGTCTATTCTTTCAATCGTATCTTTAGCATCCTTTATCTTCTTGGCTTTATCGATTTTTGATGCTGCTTTTTGCGGTTTATCACTTTCATTCCTCTGCCTATAAATCTCTTTCAGATCCTCGATTGCCACTTCGGGGGCGAGGGTATGGAAGATAAGCCAATTGCGGCTCATGGTTTCGGCAGGGGCTTGGCGGTAAATCTCTTTGCTATCCTCACCTGTGGCGAAGTGCCAGAAGCGGTAGAGGTAACCTGCCCAATAGAGCACCTCTTTATCGTACACGGTGCCGCCCTTTGTGAGCTCGGCGTTGTCGGCAATCTCCGCAAGGAGATATTCTTCGCCAGCCCATTGCATGCGGTTGAACTTGGAATCAAGTCCTTTCGCGACCTCACCTGTCATAAACGCCTTGATGAAGGTCACGCTATCGTAACCGTTCGCGCCTGACAGCTCAAAAAGTCTGCCTTGTATATCACACATTTTCAGTTGGAGTTCGTTCATTGTGTCCTCCTGTTATTTCGCCTCGTCAAGTATCTCGTCATAGAACTTTCCTTCGCGGCGGTAGTTCTTGCAAATATCGTTTGCAAGTGTTATTCCTTTCTGTCGGTTGGCTTCGCTCTCGTCCTGAAGGAATCTGCGCTCCATCATGGAGATAGGGAGCTCCTTTTCCACACGAACGGCTGCACACGCCTTTTCGGTTGTCGCCACGTACTGCTTTCCGAGCTTAAGGGCGGACAGGCTATTGACGAGTGCCATATCGGTGATACCGCCGGTGAAGAAGTTATCCAGCACGTAGAACATTCTGTCGTTCGCGATACTGCCGATCACGAGATCCTTGCCTGCATCAAGCTGACTGTATTTCTTGTAAAATGCCGTGCCATTGATCTGTTCCATTCTGCCGCGGTGGTAGGCAACGAGCATTGCCCAATCGAGGTCGGCTTTGATCTCAATGGAATCGAGCTCACGCATATCAATCGACACGATGTAGAACTTGGATTTTTCAAAATCGCAGATCAAAGTCAGCGGTTGTCCGGGTTCAGTTCCCATATAAAAGC
The DNA here is from genome assembly GCA_045577735.1 of Candidatus Stercoripulliclostridium sp. Classification (GTDB taxonomy): domain Bacteria; phylum Bacillota; class Clostridia; order Christensenellales; family DTU072; genus Stercoripulliclostridium_A. Next base: position 111,379 of record JAZNIY010000017.1, read on the forward strand.
CCTTACCGAAGTCACACATCTCGTGGCTCTTGGGAGCGATGTCGCCAACAATACCTGACTTTGAGCCGTGGTAGAGCAGGATTCGCCCTTCTTTAAGTGCGATTTTCTCGGCTGCATTCTTGATCTTATCAAGGATCATCTGATAGACGGGAACGCCCTGTGCCTTGCAGTATTCGTAAAGGGTTGTCTGTGCCAATTTCGTGGGGATCGCACGACCGTTTTCCCAACGGTTAATGGTCGCAAAGGTCACGCCCAGCTTCTCGGCGAAGTCGGCTTGGCTCAGCCCCAAATATTCTCTTATACTCTTGATTAGCTTTTGCATTTTATGCCTCCGCTTCATATAACAAGTATTATCATTTCCATTATACCAAATGTTATATCGTCTGTCAATAATAATTATATTCTTTTATGTAAACTTTTTTGCAAAACAACGGCGGAAAGAAAGAATATAATCACTCTCCCTTGAACTCTCGGCGGCTTTGTGGTATAATGATGCTAATAACTTAATCCGTTGCGGCGAATTTGGCGAACAGAATGCGGCTTGCCACGGGGCAGATTGGTGCGGATTTATCTAAAACTTTTTCTAAAAAATCTTTAGAAATTGTTTTAGAAGCGAAAAATCTTGCACTGCTTGGAGTTTTGAATTTTGGGAATAACAAAACGCCGAAAGCCCTTGATTTTACTGGGTTTTCAGCGTTTTTTTACCGTCTGATATTTTCGATTATTTTGCGTTAATGTCGGGTTTCTCAAATAGTCTTGAAAACCGTTTTAGTGAACAGCTAACTGGGGTTCGAATCCCTAACTCTCCGCCACCCGAATCCCAATAGAACCCGTAACGGACTATTGGGATTTTTTATTTAACAGAGTAAAAAATGGTTTTTATAAAACAATGTAACAAAATCCAAGAATGTCCGGATGAATTGCCAATGTTAAAATAAAATCAGGAGCCTAATGTATGATTTATACTGATTTAACTAAAAAAGCAATAAAATTGTGTTTTGAAGCACACAAAGAGCAAGTTGATAAGAGTGGTCTGCCTTACGTGTTTCACCCATTCCACTTGGCAGAACAAATGGACGATGAACTTTCTACTATTTGCGCGCTACTACACGACGTTGTAGAAGATACGGACATGACTTTTGAAAAACTTTTAAACGTAGGGTTTCCGATAGAAGTTATTGACGTGTTAAAATTACTTACACACGAAGATTCCATTCCTTATATGGATTACGTTATAAAAATATCCACCAATCCTATCGCCAAAAAAGTAAAAATAGCTGACTTAAAACACAATAGTGATACAACCAGATTATGCGTTATAGATGAAAAAGCAAAAATCCGTTGTGAAAAATATAAACAAGCGTTAGATTTTCTATTAAAATCAAAATAATAAAAAGTTTAAGCGCAATCACTCTTGCCCACAATAAAAAGAACACCGAGCCGGGTGTTCCTTTTATTATTTACTAAAATCAGTTTTACATTTAATATTTTCCGCCAAGCGAATCCCAACCTCTCATAACACATTTCCCTGTTAGGCAATAAAACCAGATTGTTTTTGAGTGGGCTTATACTAGCTTTAAAAGGTATTTCATCGTAATTCCAAGTGTGAGTTACTCCCTTGCGGTAGTTCTCTATGGCTTTTAGGTAGAGTTTTTCGGCACGAACAAGTTCTCTGTATGCAGTGCGTCCCTTTTGACCAAGGGTCTACAAGACACATCTTAGACAAAAAAGAGAACCTCTATTTTGAGGTTCTCCATTTTTAACGTAAATTGTTCAATAAGCTTGTTCTTACTAGAACTCCCAAGGATAAATGGGTTGATCGTCTTTCTTCTTGCCCCATTTTGCATATAGGGTAACGTTCTTGCCACCCATCTTCTTAACGTTTGCTTTCTTGGTGCAAGCTTCGTCTTGATACCAGCCCTCAAAGGACATTCCGTCAACGTAGCTTTGTGGCATTTTGGTTCTCTTGCCTTTGTTAGAGGTCTTAGCATAAAGTTTGCTCGTCTTGGTGGGTATTTGTCCGGGACCTGCTTGTTGGGTGCAGTTTTCATCGGAATACCAGCCTTCGTAGAACATAGTTTCTGCCTTAGGCGTGGGAAGGTTTACCTTGCTACCGAAACGACCCTTAACGGGAGCAACGCTACCACCCTCAACTGCAACGTCGTTGGAAACAAAGTTGATGGTGCGAGTCTTCTTAAGGAAGATTGTTACGAGCAATGCTACTAGGATTACAAGTGCGATGCCTGCTATTACTGCTAGCCAGCCACTATATGCCTTAACAATAGCTTCGGGTTCCGGTTCATAAATGAACAAGAAGGTGTCTAACTTTGTGGTTTCTACTACTACGTAATCCCCTTCTATTACGTATTCGAGTTCGGTTTCCTCGTCACCGGAAAGATTTACAACACGGAAGTCTGTAGAACGAAGTTCTTCGGGAATGAGCATCTTAACGCTGGTGGAACCATTCAAAACGCTTTCCTCGTTTTCGTAAACAACGCTAATTTCATATGCAACTGCAACGCGTTCACCCGATCCCAATCTTGCTTTTGTATTAACGCGTTGAGTCAAGGTATAGGAAGTCGTCTTACTTTCAACGATAGTGCCGGGCATAAAGCCTTCGTCGCTTTCAATATTAACTTCTGCCTTTTCGCCCTCTTGAACGGGGGTTTCCAATATTGCACTCTTAATAGTGAGAACTGCTTCCAAAGTGGCTTCTTCGTAGTTCTTACCAGCATCCAATATTGCTTTTACTGTATAAATACCAACGTCGGAAACCTTGTTCTTGTTCACCTTTTTGCCGTCTGCGTCATAAAATTCAAACGATAGGTTAATCTTGTCGCCGAATTGAGTGGTGGTCTTGGAAACTTCAAGAACGTGACTGTTTCCATCGAAAACTATCTCTTTGTCAAGAAGTTCCACGCCTTGAATGGACGCGGGATTAATTACCATGGATTGACGTTTAGTATCGGTAGCAATCTTATAGTTCTTGTTATCAAGAGATGCTGCCGTAACGTTATAACTACCGGCATCCTTACCACTATTGCTTGAGTATTTGATATTTGCAACGTCGCCCTTAATGATACCAACGATGGTTGCCGTTATGGTTTGAACGGTACCGTTATAAACCTTCTCTACGTCCGTATCCCAAACCAAATCAACCTCTTTTGCTTCGATGGACCACTCTTTGGTAACAACCTCGGTCTTATAGTTGCCACTACCTTCAATATTTGCGCTTGCAATATATTCACCGGCATCCGTGCCTTCGTTGCCACTAACGGTTACGTCAACCAAGCCTTCGTCCCCCTCAATGATGTTACCCTCTGCAAATATGGGGGTTAGGGTGTATAGGCTCTTAGCATATACGAAGGTGATTTCTTCGTTTAATCCGTATACCTTAGTGCCGTCAGACCAACCAATTATGCTTACTTCGCGAACTCCAATATTGAATTCTGCACTTGCTTCATATCCTTGAGCAACGTAGTTTGAACTATCTTCTCCCTCGAATCCAACGATTGTTAATGAGTATGAGCTACCTACAAGAGCATTAATTGCAGAATGGGTATATTCGAAGTTGCCCACCAGTTCAAAGTTGGTACTTGCGTTATCCTTGTTAAGAATTGCCTTAACGTCATCACCTGCAATAATATTGCTTACGGTAAGCGTTACACCCTTTTCGTTACCATCGTAAACGCTGTTTTCGATAGCGCCAAAGAAAGACCAATCTACTATGATTTCTCTTGCATTGATAACGATTTCTGCGCTTAGAGTGGTTGCGTTATAGTTGTTATATAGGTTATCACTTAGCGTTGCGCTTACTTGATAGTTACCGGCATTAATCATTCCGTTTGCAACTTCGCTCACGCTTACGCCACCGGCCGTAGTACCTGTGAGGGCATACGTAACTTCAAGTTCGTCGCCGTATATGGTAGTATTACCGCTTAGAACTACGCTCTTCATGGTGCCATCGTATACTGCGTTTACACCTTGTAGAGTGATGCCGGTTACGTCAGCCTTGCTGATTTCCATAACGGCCGTCAAGGTCATGGGTTGATAGTTTGCTCCTGCGTTTAGAGTTGCAACTATATTATAGGTACCGGTATCGACTGCTTCACTACCGGAAATGCCACCGGAATATACAACGTCAATTGCATCTCCAAATTGAGTTGTGGTGGTGGAGAGATATACGCCGTGCGTGGTCTTGTCGTAAACGTAAGAAGCGTCACTCATTTCTACGTTAGTGATTATGGCTCTTACGATACTCCACTCTTGGGCGGTTATTTCGGGCAATTCATAGTTGTCTTTGTCCACACCTGCAATTTCGGTAACGTTTGCGTTATAGTCACCGGCTTCGGTTGCTTTGTTACCGGAAACAACGGGTTGAACGTCATCGTTACCAACGATTCCGGTTAAATTTGCTTCTACGAAACGCTCTACTTTTGCGTATTGACAAAGGAAGCCTGCCCATCCTAGTACGTTGTCGCTTGCGTCCATTTCGCCAAGGCTGTCGGTGGACCATACTATGCCAAGAGCCTTCTTAGCAATGCTCCAGCTTGCGCTAACTTCTGCGCCAGCCAAAGTATAGTTGGAAGGACTATTAAGGCTTAATGTTACGGAGTAATCACCGGCGTTCTTAGTAGCAATGCTTCCGTTAAGCACGCCCTCGACTGCACCACTTACGTAAACGTTTTCTTCGTAGCCCTCAACCATTCCGTTAACTACTGCTTCAACGCCTTGTAACCCACCGTTATAGGTGTAAAGAGCATCGTTAGAAGTCCACTCTACGGACAAGGCCTTGTGGGTTATTTCGCCTTGTAGAGAGGTGTTTGCGAGTAGGTAGTTGGGGTTATCAATTTGAAGAGCGATACCCACGCTACCAACGAGTGCGCTATCGTAAGCACCACTTACGTTAATAACGTCACCCTCTTCAATATAACTTTCAGCAATGGCAAATGCGTTAACCTCAGTCGTGCCGTCAAATACCTTTGAGGTGTTTCCTTCTGCGATTACACTCTTTTGTGCAATACTTGCAACACTCTCGCTAATAGTGTACTCTTTGCCACTTTGAACGTAATCGGTGTCTAGGGTTAGTCCGTTAAAGGTTAGGTAATAGTTGTTGCTGTCTTGTCCTGCAAGAGTAAATTGAAGTGCTCTTGCGCCTGCGTTAACGTCATCGTAGGAAGCGCTTAGCGTTACTGCCGTACCCTCTATTACACCTTCATTGTTGTAAGCAAGGTAGCTTGCATTCTTGTCATATACCTTGCTCCAAGAGGAAGTGGAATAAATCGTTATTTGGGCTTTTCCTATCACAAAGGTTACTTCTTCGGTTCCAATATAGTAGTTTTGGTTGCCTATACTAGAAATTCTTACGATATATTCGCCTGCGTTTGTTGCTTCGTTAGCACTAATTTGAGAGGAGCCTTCATTGATGGAAACGGAGCCAACGTAACTAAGAGTTAGGGCGTCGCCATCGTAAATCTTGCCGTCAAGGTCGGTTGTAGCACCACTTGCTACTTGAGCGCTTACGCTTTGAACGTTAGCGTTGTATACAACGGAAGCCGGGCTCCAAGTAAAGGCGTCAACTAGTTTTGCGCTTATGCTCCAAGCCTTTGTCAGGTCGGCGCTTTCATCCAAAACGTAGTTTGCATTGTCCTCGGCAATAACTTCGGTTAGATATTCGCCGGCATTAACGGCAACGTTACCTGCGCCAGCCACACCACTTACTTCGTAGGATGTGCCCGTGGTCTTGTATTCAAAATTGATTTCATCACCGGAAATAATGTTGCTTGCACTTGCCGTAACTTCTTTGTTTTGCTTATTGTATACGTAAGTTTCAACGTTCCAAGCAAGGGTGATTACTCTAGGAGCAATGCTAAACTCGCTGTCGCTCTCTTCGGGCAATTGATAGTTAGTACTATTCTCACCCTCGATTGCGCTTATCACAGCCGTATAATCGCCCGTATTAACAGCGTTAAAGTAAACGTAGTATTTGCCGTCCTTAATCTCGGCACTAATGCTTGGTGCCGTAGAAGTGGTGGTTGCAAAGGTGATATTTACTATATCGCTTGCCGTAACACCACTAATTATTGCCGTAACGCCTTGAGCTTGGCCGTTATAGGTGGAAGCATTATTTTCGAAAGAAATGCTTAATTCTTGAGTTAGAATGCCCCATTGGAAACTTTGGCTTGTTTCAGCAAGCTTGTAGTTATTCTCATCACTTAGTCCACTAATGCTTGTCTTATAGGTGGAATTATCGGTTGCCGTGTTGCCGTTAGTAATAGTACCGTTCCCGACTATTGCTTCGCCCACGTAACCTATTATATTAACGCTTTCGCCACTAACTACGTTGGAAAGAGTTGCCGTTGCGACGTGCTCTTCTCCGTTATACAATACACTGGTTTGATTTTCTATGCCGTCAAGGAACCAAGTTGCAGTTAGCTCTCTCTTGTTGATAACGTATTCTTTGGTGGTTTCATCGGGTAAAGAGTAGTTCGCGTTAGAAAGTGAAACCACTTCTGCAACGTAACTCTCGGCGTTTGTTTGAGAGGCGTTGTCTATGATTGCTTCTACGATATCGCCCTCTTCTACACCTACTAATACCACTTCCACTTCGTGAGAAGCACCATTGTAGGTAGTGGTAAACTCGTTGGTGCCGTCAAAGCTCCAAGTCAAGCCAACAACCTTTTGAGCAATGCCCCATTCGGTTGAAAGATTCGTTGCACTGGCCAACGTGTAGTTAACGTTGCTTATGCCGACGATTTCGGTTAGGTAAGCGCCTGCGTTTACTGCTACGTTACCAACACCGTCAACACCACTTACTTCGTATGAAGCACCGGTGGTTGCATATTCAATTACTATATCGTCGCCACTAACCATATTGGAAACACTTGCAGTAATCGACCTATTCTCTTTATTGTAGGTGTAATTTACGTTTTCCCAATCAATGGTTACAACCTTTTGAGCAATACTCCAATTCTCTTTAACAAGACCGGTGGTGCCCTCCAAAGTATAGTTGGTATTGTCTAAACCAACGACCTTTGTCGTATAGGTACCGGCATTTACTGCTACGTTACCAATTCCTGCTACACCGCTTACTTCATAGGAGGCTCCTGTGGTTTGGTATTCAAGAGCAACGCTGTCACCGCTTACTAGGTTGGTAACGCTTGCTACTACCTCCCTTCTCGTTTTGTTGTATTCAAATTCTACTTCATCCCAAGCAAGACTAATAACTCTGGGCGCAATGCTCCAGTCATAGCTTAGGCTACCGGTTGCACCGGTCAAAGTATAGTTATTGCTGTTGAGTCCAATAATGGTTGCAGTATAATTTCCGGCTTGGGTTTCTTCGTTACCTTCATACTCGATTTCACAAGTATAGGATCCTCTAATGTTGTTAATGGTTGCCTCTATACTTTGTACTTCGCCGTTATAGATATATCCAAGATTGTTCCAAGAAAGGTTAACTGCTAGAGGTTTAATGCTCCAATCTTGGCTGTTTCCTATGGGTAGAACGTAGTTGGGGTTGCTTAGTGATTCTGCATAAACGGTATATTCGCCAACCTCAACAGCGCTATTTGTTCCACCAAGGGTAATCGTGCATCCGTCACCTGCAATCACGCCTGTTGCCTTTGCCGTCGCAGAATAGGTTCCACCATTAAAGATGCGTTCAAACGATGCGCTACCATTCAAGCTCCAAGTCAAGCCAACCATTAGTTGCTCAATGGTGAAATCTTTTGTTACTTCACCGGCTAGATAATAGTTACTACTGCTAATTCCGGTTATTTCTGCAGTATAATCACCGGCATCCGTTTGTTTGTTGTTAACAATGGTTGCTTCCACACTTTCGCCGTTTACCATGCCACTCAGAACCACGTTTGCAACGTGCTCTTGTTTATCGTATTGAGTGGTAAAGATGTCGCCACCATCAAAGTTCCAAGTTATTTGGAGTTCAACCGCCTCAATAGCGTAATCTTTAGTTCCGTCCCCTTCATTAACAACGTAGTTACTGCTGTCTAATGCAGTTATTTCTGCAGTATAGTTGCCTACGTTAGTTTGGGCGTTGTTTGCTAGCGTTGCTACAACGCTTTCACCATTTACCATGCCACTTAGGGCAACTGCTATAACGTGTTCTAGACCATCATATTGTACGCTGAATACGTTGCCCTCGTCCAAAGTCCATACTGCTTCAAGTTTGACTGCCGTAATAGCGTAATCTTTGGTTCTGTCTCCTTCATTAATAACGTAGTTACTGCTGTCTAATGCAGTTATTTCTGCAGTATAGTTGCCTACGTTGGTTTGGGCGTTGTTTGCTAGTGTTGCTTCTACGCTTTCGCCGTTTACCATACCACTTATGGCAACTGCTACAACGTGTTCAAAACCAGTATATTGTACGCTGAATACGTCACCCTCGTCCAAAGTCCATACTACTTCGAGCTCAACTGCCGTAATAGCGTAATCTTTGGTTCTGTCCCCTTCATTAACAACGTAGTTACTACTGTCTAGTGCAGTTATCTCTGCAGTATAATTACCCACGTTGGTTTGAACGTTATTAACGAGAGTAGGTACTACGTCTTCGCCGTTAACAATGCCCTCTATGGACGTTGTCATTGTATGCTCACTACCGGTATAGGGCATTGAGAGATTGGTTTCGCCGTCTAATAACCAAGTTACAGTTAATTCTTTGGGAGCAATTACGTATTGTTTGCTTTGTAGATTCTCTTCATCATACACGTAGTTGCTACTGCTTATTGATACTATGCTTGCAGTATAGGTGCCAACCATGGTTGCCGAGAAATCACTTAACGTTGCAGTTACCTCTTCCTCGTTTACCTCTCCAGTAATTTCAACGCTCATAACGTGAGGTAGGCCAGTATAGGTTGCCGTGCAGTCTTCCTCTTCGTCCAATTCGTCCAAATACCAAACAATTTGAAGTTCAACCGTAGTAATAGAATAACCCTTGGTCTTATCTATATCATTAATAATGTAGTTATCATTATTTATAGAAGTTATTTCTGCAACATAGTCGCCTACGTTGGTTTGAACATTGTTTACTAGCGTTGCTTCAACACTGTCATAATTAACTATACCGTTTAAGATAACCGATACAACACGCTCAACACCACTATATTGTACGTTGAATATGTCATCCCCGTCCAAAGTCCAGTCCACCTCAAGTTCAACAGGCGTTATTGTAAACGCTTTAGCATTAGTAATAGTGATTTTTGAAAGTTCCACTCTGCCCGTCACGCTTTCTATCGCAATAGTTACCTCACTTTCAAACTTATAATTTGCACTTTCCGATACTTGCGTAAGTATGGGGTCACCTTGTACATACTCAAATGTACCATTTCCTGCGCTATCTCTTAACCAAGCGTTGTTTAAACTACTAATGCCAAGATCGTGACTATAACTTACGTGATCAGCAAGGCTTAGAGAGTTGCCATATTCATAAGTAGCCTCATTCAAATTTATCGTGGGGGCATTTAATTCACGAACAAAGCCAACAACAGTGGGTGCCGTAATACTAAAGGGATTATTTTCACCCCACTCTGACCAAACTGAGCGCGGGCTAGAAATACCTCTTATGGAATATGCCGTAGCATCACCAAATCCTACGTATGAATTATTTCCCTCCGTAGCATCACTCACGCTAACGGAATCTCCGTCCTCATATACGCCGACTCGAACGTTACCCTCCGTGTCGCTTCTAACAAGGCCAGCATAGTTTGTCCCGTCTGAATAGATATCATATTCTAAATAGGTATATTTCCTCTTTTGCCAAATTGCGTAGTAAGTGATATTGGGATCTTCAGAATAAGTTAATGCTAAATCTTTATCACCGGTAGTAGCGTTAACGTCAGTACTCCAGCCATCAAATTCGTAACCATCATAAGTCCAAGGTGAATCTGATAAATTGACAGAAGAATTACTAAAAGATTTAACCGACAGCGCTTCGCTTTCTTCTGAACTCTTATTTGGGTCGTTTCCATTAAGATTTAACTCATAATCTTGGGCAAAAGTGGAGTTGCCTTCGGCATCTAATCCTTCAACTTTGTATTTGAGAGAACTTATTAAAGCATAATGTTGACAATATTTAGTAGCATTACCACCACTAGTATAAAAACAAGCACGGAAAGCCACCCTAAAACAGCTTATACCATTACCATAATTGACACTAGAAACGAGCGTATCATTTATATCATAACTAGCGGTAGACCAAGAAGTCGTTCCATTATACCCAGAGTTTGCATTGCAACCCTGTGATGCACTGTTACTAGTATTATCAGCAAGCCCACCAGCTAAACCTCCGTGAGTAGACGTAGTTTTACCACCGGAAACGCCAAATGAGAACTTAGTCCCCATGTTGCCTATACCTTCTTCTATTCCACCCCACCAAAAACAAGCACGGCCACCAGAAGCACCATTGCTATTTACAACTCCAACTTGAGCGTTACCGGTAACCGTTATCTTAACTTGAGAAACAGCACTAGATAATATCAATTGTCTTAAAGCACCATCAAATCTAACCGACAAAGACATTCCACTATGGAGATAACCGTTTGTAGCATTACCAGCATTTTTATAAAAGCCGAAGCCCGTATAATTATTTACGGTAAATTGTCCACCGGAAATAGAATTACTGTCTATCGTTCTATATTCAAACGCATCATTACTTTGTGATATAGTGTACCATTCGTTTAGCTCGTACGCTTTGTCTCTCGTATAATCTTTTATGTCTTGATAAGGAGAATAGCAAGTGACTCTCGTTGCGTTCCAGGGAATATATTTTAAAGCTGATTCGCCTTCTTTTGGAAAAGCTTCCTCTTGCATCGTTTCTTGATTGATTCGGTAGCCACTTACTTGCCAAGCTCCTTGTGTCCAAAAAACGTTTGCATCTGAACCTTCGCCACTTCTTCTAACGTTAGGCATGTTTGCCTCTGGTATGCCTACACCATAATAGGTGGGATTTTTTTGATTAAAATCCTCTCCGCTAGTATATTTTGTGCCATTCAGATAAAGAGTACCATAAGGAATATTCCAAGTTATCTGAATTTGATTAGTTGTCCATTCACCGGTTAAGATAAAGTTACCACTTACGCCATAAAGGACGTAGTTGCCGGAGGTAGCATCTTCATAAAGCATAACCTTGCTACCACTAAGTCTACCGGTAGTATAGGTTGCGTATACCGCTATGAGTGTTTCACCTGCACCTCTTTTAGAAGTGATGGCATACTCGGCGTCACCCCAAAGGGTCAATCCCTCACCACCTACCTTCGCTACGTTAAGGTCGGCAAGATCGCCACCTTCCTCAAGCACAATTTCACCCTCTGCCAGCGCAGTAAGGTTATTGGTGTTTTTAATTCCGACTCCTAAAAATACGGTCAAAACTAAAAGTAAGATAGCAACGCTAAAAGCGAGCATAAAAGCCGTCTTTTTCATAGTCAAGCTGTTTTTCATCTTTTCACCTACGGGTGTGCGCCCTCGCGCGCACGAAATTTATATATAAAATATAGCTACTATATTGTAAAAATGTCAATATCTAGGAAATTTATTTACTAAAAAATGACTAGAAGTTAACGTGCGTTCATAATTCTTAAGAGCTTTTTTTCAACAAAAAACGGAGCCAAACGGCTCCATTAGTAAAGAATGATTACTGCGATTTCTTTTTTATTACGATTAATTCGTATTTTTTAAATACTAATATTTGGGTTCCCAAAACAATCAATATAGTATAATAATATCCACCTATTGCGCGTTAAATGGAATTTTAAGAACCAACTTTCTCATTTCCGTGGGAGTTTCACTTACTCCCGGCATGTGTGCGTCGTTTGGCGTTAAAATTAGGTAATCTCCCACTCCCAACTCATTGAGAGTACCACCCTCTACTTTGTAAAGTTCAATATCGTATTCGTAGGGCTTTACACATTCCCCCTTTCTCATCTCATCAAGAGGCACGACTCCTATTATCTCCCTTCCCGAAAGAATAATTTGTACGTCCGTGTACTCCTTGTGTGCTTCGTACAATCCCTCTTTTATATCCTTTGTTACGTAGCTGGAAATAAAAGCATAGGCACCGTCATCAAGCTCATAGCGACCATCTTCCCGTCTTCCGGCAAGCGCTTCTAGGGTGAGAGAGTATCCACTTTCACTCAAATTCTTTATTGGTAAATACTTGTCCATATTATTTTGATTTGCTCTCCACGTACTTTACGATTAGAGGTAACGTTAGCCATTGTAGTGCAAGTCCCATTATACCCTCTGGTATGCTCTTCAAAAGGGAAGCGAGAGAAGTTGCTCTGGAACCGAAAGCATAAACTGCAATGACCACCGCAACGGCTCTAAATATTCTACCTGCGACTTGCGATATTATTACTTTTGTAATAATTGGTGCTTTCACCATGCGCAATAGCCCTGCTGAAAGACCATAGAAACATACCTCTACCATCATAAAAGGTAAACTTGCGAGGTATGGCATACCGGTTAGCGCATAACTTACTAAGGGTGCAATTAGGCCTGCTATACCACCGGCATATGGTCCGGCTAAAAGCCCCACCAATATGATTGGCAAATGCATTGGCAAGAAAGCCCCGCCAAGAGAGGTGCCAAGACCTGTAAATCTTCCCACAAGGTGGAAAAATTGAGGGAAGGCCACTGCCCCTACTATAGCTAGAAGGGTAGCAAATGCTTGTGTAGAAAGAGATATTTTCGTTCTTCCAAGAGTTAAAGTATTCATACCTTCTCCTTTAATAACAAAAGCCCACTAAGTGAGCTTTTTAATATTTTATAATAGATGTATTCCGTTCTCCTTGCAGATACGGTGTGTTTCTTCATCCCAAAGGGAAACTTGTACTTCACCAACGTGTGCCTTTTGAAGCATAAGCATGGAAAGTCTGGACTGACCTATACCACCACCCATCGTAAGTGGCAATTCACCATTCAAAAGCGCCTTATGGAAGAATAACTCTTTGCGCTCCTCTAGGCCTGACTCCTTAAGTTGTCTAAGGAGTGACTCCTCGTTTACGCGAATGCCCATGGAGCTAATTTCCATTGCCATTCCCAAAGTTTCGTGCCAAAACAAAAGATCACCGTTCAAATTCCAATCGTCATAGTCGGGAGCACGTCCGTCGTGCTTCTTGCCAGAGGCCAATTTTTTTCCAATTTGAGTTATGAATACGGTGCCGTATTCCTTAACGATTGCGTTTTCCCTTTCCTTTGCGCTCAAATCGGGATACATATCCTCTAATTCTTGGGAGGAAATGAACTTAACCGTTCTCTTTAGTTTTACGGTCAACTGGGGATAACGGCATTTTAGCACGTCCATAGTTTCACATATTGCGCCCACTATGCACTTTACCACTCTTTTAAGATAATCGGTGGTGCGAGTTTCCTCGGTAATTATCTTTTCCCAGTCCCATTGGTCAACGTAAACGGAGTGCAAGTTATCAAGGTCCTCGTCCCTACGAATAGCGTTCATGTCGGTATAGATGCCCTCACCGGCAGAAAAACCATAGTCGCGAAGGGCAACACGCTTCCACTTTGCAAGTGAGTGTACGATTGCGGCTTGCTTGCCGTTTTCTTTAATATCAAATGCTACTGCCCTCTCTACTCCGTTAAGATCGTCGTTCATACCCGTTGTGGGATCAACGAACAAGGGTGCAGAAACACGCTTCAAGTTTAGCGCAAGACAAAGTTTGTCTTCAAACGTGCGCTTCAAGATTCCTATTGCAGTTTGGGTATCATATATGCCAAGCACTGCTTTGTAGCCTTCGGGAGTAATAACTTTGCTCATACATTTATCTCCACAAGAGATTTTATAGTGAACCTACCGTTCTTGGGAACATTAACGTGTCACGAATGTTTTGAATACCGGTAATATACATTAGCATTCTATCAAAACCTAGGCCGAAACCGGAGTGAGGTACGCTACCGTATTTACGGGTGTCAAGATATGCTTCGTAGCCCTCTGTAGGCATTCCACGTTCTTCCATAGCGGAAAGAAGTTTTGCCATGTCCCATTCTCTTTCCGAACCACCAATAATTTCGCCTAGTCCGGGCATTAAGAGGTCGGTTGCCGCAACGGTCTTGCCGTCGGCGTTTTGCTTCATGTAGAAAGATTTAATGTCTTTGGGGTAATCAACAATAAATACGGGCTTGCCAAAATATTCGTCAGCAAGATACTTCTCGTGCTCGGTTTGGAGTCCTGCATCCCACTCTACGGGATACTTAAATTCCCTACCGCTCTTCTTTAGCACTTCGATAGCCTCGGTGTAGGTGATGCGTGCAAAATCGTTGGAAATAACGTTTTCCAACTTTTCGATTAGTCCCTTTTCTACCCATTGGTTAAAGAATGCAATTTCATCAGGGCAGTTTGCAAGTACGTCTTTAATAATGTACTTGATGAACTCTTCTGCGATTTCTATAATATCGTCTATTTCTGCAAAGCATACTTCGGGTTCAACGTGCCAAAACTCTGCCAAGTGACGGGGAGTGTTGGAGTGCTCTGCACGGAAGGTGGGTCCAAAGGTGTAAATTTTACCAAGTCCCATAGCAGCCATTTCGCCTTCTAATTGGGCAGAAACGGTAAGACCTGCTTTCTTTGCAAAGAAATCGCTTGCATAGTATTCTTCTTCACTTTGGAACTCGGTCTTCCAATCGTGAGTGGTTACTCTGAACATTTCACCGGCACCCTCACAGTCACTACCGGTTATAATGGGTGCGTGAACGTATTTATAGTCCCTTTCACCAAAATATCTGTGAATAGCTTGTGCAAGTACGGAACGAACTGCGAATACCGATTCGAAATATCTGGTTCTTACGCGAAGATGGGGAATGGTACGCAAAAACTCGACGGTGTGTCTTTTCTTTTGCATGGGGAAATCAGCGGGGCATAGTCCCAATACGGTTAGTTCTTTAACTTGAACCTCATATCCGTTTCTTTCCGACACTACGAGTGAACCAACGGCTTTAATAGAGGTTCCAACCGGCATTGCATCCTTTAACACACTTTCACTAATTGCATTCTTGTCAATTATGAGTTGTAGGTTCTTTAAGCAAGTACCATCGTTTAACTCGATGAATGCAACGGCTTTGCTATCTCTTGCCGTTCTAACCCAACCGCAAACGGTAATGTCTGCGCTCAAATAATCTTGTCCGTTATCTAGAATCTTTTTGATATCGGTGTGTTTCATTTGACTTCTCCCAAAATGAATGTTATTTATTCAATTATTATTACAAATTTTTGCCGTAAAGTCAATAATTATATTTAAATAAATATACTTCTTACTAATACACCCGTGTGCGATTAACCTATATTTTACGTTAGTTATATATTTTGGCTCTTGAAAAGTAGCCCAATCGGTGGTATTATATTGTCATATAACGTGGAGATTTCTTATGAATAAACAAATCGAATATACCTCTCCTACCCCTCTTTTGGACGAAAAAGGCAACCTTTTGGCTAAAGGCTGGGCTCGTCATAACCTCTTTAAATATGAAAGACGCCTCGTTAAACCTCGCTTTCGCTTGAAAGAATGGGACTTTCACCAAATTCAAGACGGACAATACAAGGTCCTAATTAATTTCTTTAATATCACCGTAGGCACTTCCGCCGCTGCGTCCATACGCGACATCCGTACCGGTGAATTAATTGCCGAAAACGTCGTTATCATCCCTTTTACGCGTAATAAATATCTTCCACCCGAAATAGGCGACAAAACCAACAAGCTTGTGTTTGATGACAAGGGCATAAAGATGGTATATGACACCAACCTCGAAGAAGGATATCGTCACGTTACGTTTGAAAGCACTTACAAGGGTGAACCCATAAAATACGACTTTTGGGAAGAAATCCCGGAGGGACATGAAAACATTACTATCGTTACCCCTTTCCCAAAAAAGAAAAACCAATTCTTCCTCACCACCAAGCAAAATTGCTTACCGACAGAAGGCTACGTACAAATTGGTGAAAAGAAGATATCGTTCACCAAAGACAAGTCATTTGGCACAATGGATTGGGGACGTGGTATCTGGCCACATAAGGCAGAGTGGTACTGGGGCAACGGTTCCACCTATCTAACCGATGAAAAGGGTGAAAAGCACACCTTCGGCTTTGAAATCACTTGGCTCATAGGCGACGATTCGTTTGCAACGGAAACCTGTCTATTCTATGACGGCAAAGCTCACAAAATAGGTAAAGTCGACGTCAAAGAGTTCCCCGGAAACAAGGGTTGGTTAGAACCTTGGGAGTTCTATTCCGAAGACGGAAGGTTTGAAATGGTTATGACCCCTTTCTATGACGATCATTCAGGCTTCCTCAACAAAGATATTCTCGGCACCGAATGCCACCAAGCCCACGGACTATGGAATGGTAAAGTTATCCTTGACGATGGCAAGGTGCTAGAAATAAAAAATATGTACGCGTTCTGCGAGTACGTTAAAAATTCTTGGTAACAATATTTTAGGAAAATTATGAAATAACCGTCCTTAGGACAAATGGAGTAAACTATGAAATCATTTGGAAAAAGACTAGCTGTTCTTGTTGTGGTTTTGTGCGTTGCCGTAAGTGGTGCCATCGTAGGCATCGTCGGCTCCAAAGCCCTTGAACCCAAACCCGATTTTAGCATTATGGTAATGTCGGACGTCCACGTCTTCGAAGAAGCTCACGTCGGCAACTTCTGCGACGATTTCTTGGCTTTTGACGCGGCTCGTACCGGCAGAGTACAGTATCTTTCCGAGTGCATCTTCCGCAACGCCCTCGATAAGGTAATCAAAACGGCTCCCGATGCCCTACTAATTCCCGGCGATATAGTAGACGTTGCAACCGTAAGCACCCATAAAAAAGTTGCTGAATATCTAAAGGCCGTCGAAGATGCGGGTATAGAAGTATATATGGTTCCCGGAAACCACGATACTGCTTCCAGAGCCCCCTCTTTTGAAAAGGGCTATCTAGAATACGTTGAGGCGGCGGATTATGATAAATTTGCAGAAATTTACGCAGATTATGGTTGGAATCAAGCTATAGATCGCCACGAAGGTAGCATCTCTTACGCTACCGATATGGGTGAAAAATACAGAGTAATCTCCATCGACGCTACTCGCGCAAAGGCAAACCCAAGCGCACTCAGCGATGACCTTATCGCTTGGACGGTTAACGCAGTTGAACAAGCCATTGCCGATGGCAAAACCCCTATCGGTCTTACCCACTACTCCCTAATTAGCCACTTTGGTGAGATTTTAAGCAACTTCACCAATGCTAAGTCCTACATCAACGATCCCGAAAATTTCCGCGAGCAACTAATGAACGCCGGTCTTGAATATATATTCACCGGACACATGCACGCAAGTGATATCGCATCTTACACCAACAAGAAAGGTCAGACCTTATACGACATCGAAACCGCATCTCTCCCCGGATATCCCTCTCCCATTAGAAAGGTTGATATCTTCGGCGAAGAATTCCACTTCAATACCGTATTCGTTGAAAGCCTAAAGGCCGATACCCTTCCCGATTATCTACCCCAAGAAGAAAGAGAAGCCATCCTTGACGACTATCAAAGCTATGCTCTAAAGGCTATCGAAGTCGACATGATGGATAACGTTACCGCCGGTAACAAGCTTGGTGGATACGTAGACATGCTAATTGGTGCTTTTGACATTGATACTACGTCTTCCGGCGCAAAGAAACTCAACCAAGACCTCGTTGATACCATCGCAAACCTCGTTGATGCTCCTCTATACGACAAGGATGCCAAAGCCAACGAAACCAGCGTTGAAAGCATATGCCGTAAGTATAACGTAACCCTCCCCAAAGTTGACGGCTATACCACCGTTGGCGAATATATCTTCGGCTTTGTAGGCAAATGGTTCAAGGGCGATGAAAAAGTAGAACTCAACAGCAACGAAGACTTACTACTACGTTACTGCATCTATAGCGCTCTCGACGTTATTGCAGATTTCGATTTGTTTGGTAGACTTCACGAGCTACAACCCAACGTTCACGTTGTAGATTTAACACAATCCATGCCCCTCCTCTTTGCCGAAGGCAAACTCGACGTAGTTAACAACAACCTGCTCAGCAACGTATTCAAGTCCGTTCCCATGATTAAAGATCACTCCTTGCTCGGTGGCTTGGTAAACATGAACTCCGGCGAGCTTATCTCGGCCATAGCAAACCTTCTTGGCATTATTGATCTTTATGGTCTTGATTTAACCTACGTCCTTGACGGCGAAGCAGGCGCTCTAAGCTTTACTGCAATTTTCGAGCTCGCAATGGGCGAAGTTGGTGAAGGCATCATAAACGACTTTAGCCTCCCCGACAACAAAGTTGTTCTTCCCATCGTAGAAAGCGAAGAATAATATTATTTTACTAAAAACAATGGCGTAGCAACAGGCTACGCCATTTTTTTCATACTTTGTTACATACTTATCCCATTTTAGAATCAGCCCATTTTTAGGGCTGTATTCAAAGAAAACGTTTTCCTGAAGCCCTCGCCCGACCTCCTAAATAACGAGCAAATTTAAACCAACCAAAGCCCTCTCGCACGCGATCCAACACTTCATTGCCCTTTCTTCGCGTTCCATAGGCTTGGAAAAGCAACGTGTAGGGCTCTTTCCTCTTGAAAAAGAGGAAAGTTTACCGCCTTGGCTTAAGCGCTCGAGTGGAAAGACTTTATATGGCTACAATTTTCGCCCTCGTTCTGTGAACCAAAGGTGGCTGTACCCTTTCATAAGAGTGACGATGGGCTTTCAATAGTATTGTTTCCGAATTGTTAATAAAACAAGGCATAAAAAAAGCGGTGATTTCTCACCGCTTTTTCATCGTGTCGTTATGCCCAGGCTGTACCATTGTAGTTGTAGGTGGTGCCTGCTATCGCAGTAGCTCCACCAATAGTCATTGCCAAGGTTTGTGAGTTACCTTCGGTTGCCGTTGTCACAATGCTAGTTCCACTTCTAGCAATCGTACCCGTTTTAATTTCATAAGAGTATACGCTTAGCGTTGCACCGGAAGCAACAACCACTTTACCTGCACCGGTGGAAATTACGTTACCACCAAATGAACCGTTAACGTTCATCGTTCCGTTAACTATGAGTTTTGCGTCACCTCTGCCTTGAGTGTAGGGCTTGGGATGTCCATCAAAGTCATAGTAGTTATCGTTGTAAACGATTGTGGATCCGTTAACGTTGTAGGTTGCACCTGCTTCAACGGTTAGCGTTGCACCGGGTAGTAGCTTGAACTTATAGTCTTGAGTAAAGGTTGAACCACTCTTAACAACAACGTCCGTTCTACCATCAATGGGGAACAATACGTTTGCCGTCTTCAATTGAACGTTTGCTTTAAGAACGGGCATGCTCATTGTGCCATATCCGTCGCTTACGCTTCCCTCAAGTTCCAATCTTACTCTATCGTTCGCCATGGTCTTGGTTACCTTTGCTCCCGAGCTTAGTTCTAGGATACCACCATTATTTCCAGTTCCACTGGAAACTATAGTTATTTGAGCGGTCGAGATCTTTGCCTTTATGGTATATGTCGTAATTATAAGGTTGTAAGACTGTTCGCTCGTGGCAATCTTGATGAAGCCCTTCAAGCTTGCGCCATAATTAATTTCCATTCTTGTCTGAACGGCGCGCAATTCGTATTCATTAAAGGCAAATGCTTTGGGATCATCGTAAGAAACGTCTCCACCCGTTAGAACGAATTTGGTGGTATTTAGTGTTCTACTACCCAAGTATTTTACGGAAGACACGGTACCACCACTCCAACCGGTTAGGTACATATTTTCAATAATTTCAGCAGAGCCACTAGCAGTAATCTTACCGGAGCCTAGTACGTAACCGAAGACTTTAACGGTACCTGCAGTTGCTACGATGTTACCCTCAAGGAGAATTCTAGAATAGTTGCCGGTAATGCCGTTTTGGTAGGTTCCCGTAACCGTGCTACCGGTTAGAGCTCCTACTATCAAGGTTCCGTTTACGTTCAAGGTTGAACAAGCGGGTATAGTAACGGTTAGATACAATACGGGAGTTGCCTCGTTACAACGAACGGTGGGGTGAGCGTTGTAATTACCATCACTTGCATCCTTTTCGCCACCCTCAAGGTTACCCTTAGTATCGTCGACGCTATAGGGAATGAGGAAGGTTACGCCACTCTTCAAAGTGGTATATGCTGAAGTATTATAGTATCTTGCTATAACTTCAGAATCGGTAGCAAAGGAAGTGTTATTCTTTACGGTAATAGTGCCGGATGAAGCGACGTTCAATGCTTCTTCAGGGGTATACAACGTACCGCTGTACTCTACGCCACGGAACTTGACGAAGTACTTAACGCTAGTTGAGAAGGTTCCCTCGCTTTCTTCAATTCTTCCGGAATCAGAAACGTTGAGTTTATAGTTTTCGGAAGAGAAGGTCATAACCGTCATATGGCTACCGGCACCGAACGTGGTTCCATTGGAGTATCTAATGGTGAAGCCGGCGTTAATTGCTTCTACCACGCCGTTTTCATCTACCCAATAAGCCGTGGTTGATACGGAGAAGGTTTGACTCAAGTTGGTTGATGCCGTGTCGATTTGACCAGCAAAGTCATAAGCATCTTGGACAGTAGCACCATCAGAACTTAAGCTTACAAGTGCGGGTGTTAGAACAAGGCTTATGGTAATGGGGTAATTATTATAGTTTTCAAGATCTGCATTGTAGTATGCATCGTACTCGGTTGTCTTAACAACGGGAGTGCTTGCAGGTACGGTCCAATAGTAATCGGTATTTAATGCGTAATCAGCAAGAGTCTTCTTGGGTGAGTATACGCCGGTAAATCCACTATGAGCTTCTGCAGAGGTGTAAGATGCCTTTGCAATGGTTACTTTCTTGGTTGCATCGGTAATCTTATAGTTCTTGTCGGAAGTTGATGCCGTAATAGTATAGGTTCCTGCATTCTTGAATGCATTGGGAGTGCTATTGCTTGCCGAGAAGGTTATTGTAGCAACGTGTTCATCTCCGTTTACGTCCAAGAAGGTTGCGGTAAACAAGCTTGATCTGTCGGAACCATCGTAGACGTAGCTACCGGAAACAGCGCTTGACCAAGATGCTTTGGTTTCGTAAGGTTTAACGGTTAACGTGCCGTTCTTCAAGGTTGCGGTATACTTGTCGGATACGAAGTTTGCTAGGGTGATAGCATAAGAGCCAGCATCGTTACCCTTTACGTATGAACAAGCAATATCAAAGGTTCCTATGGTAGTAATATCGTCATTATATCCGTAGAATGAAGATTTTGCTACAAGAGTGGGTTTTTCTGCGTTATAGAAAATGTCGGGAGCGGATGCAGTAAGGGTAATTGTCCTCTTAGCAACCGACAAGTTACCATTTACGGCCGTAATCTTATAGTTAGCAAGACTCAATTGAGGTTCAATTGCGTATTCACCAACTGTAGCAGTCTTATCTTCTATAAATGCGCAGTTATAAAGAATTTGTGTACCAAGTGATGCTATCGTTTCGCCCTTAACAAGACCTACTACGTCAGATTCAAAGGTGGGTTTTGCATCACCATAACTAATGGAGTAACTCTTTGCGGAAACGGTTAGATCCTTTCTCTTGATGACGTATTCTGCGTTATTAATAACTACAGTATACTTGGAATTTGAAGAAATTCCTTCTGCAACAAGATTATAGGTGCCGGCATTGCCTTCGTATCCTTGTGCTACTATTTTGAGAGTTCCTAGTGCACTAACGTCTTCGCCTTCAGCAAATACGGGCTTGCCTTGTGAATAGCTAGTGAGTTCATAGGTGAATTCGGGTTCTGTGTCACCATAGGTGATTTCTTGAGCGTTTACGGTCAAGGTTACCTTTCTGGCAACGACTGTCAAAGTAGCTGATACGTAACTTATTTCATAGTTAGTTGCAGTAGCGTTTGCACCACTAATGGTATAGGTTCCAACGCCTTGACTTGCTTCGTAGCCTGAAATTTCAAGATTGGTAATTGCAAGAGCAGGATTGCTTGCTTCTTCGCCCACTAATCCAACATATACGAAGTCTTTAGCAATAGTATCGCCGTAAACGTGGTCGGCGTCCTCCAAAGCAATGGTTAATGCTCTCTTTTGAACGTCTAGCACACCGTTTACTACGGTTAGATCATAGTTAATAGATTCGTAGCCACTTACTACTACTTCGTATTCACCTACAGATGAACCTACTGCGTAAGTAGAAGTGAAGGTTGCGCCGGAAGTGTACAAAGTGTTTGCTATGGTATCGCCATCTACTAGACCACTAGCACTTAGTAAGGAAGCGAAAGTGTTGTTGTTGGGGTATGCTTCATAGTAAATGATGCTTGCAGTTCCCAAGGTTAAAGTTGCATCTTTCTTTTCTACGCTTAGAGTTGCCGTTCCAAGAGTAATTGCATAGTTGCTATTTGCAAGAGTACCGCTCTTAATGGCAATTTCATAACTACCGGCATTGGACTTGTATTGATATGCACAAACAGCTTCGGGCGTTCCAAGGTCGCTTAGTTCGTCACCGTCTGCTAGTCCCTCTACCTTGAAGGTATAGGTGGGAGCTTGGTCACCATAGGTTAGACTTACGTTTTCGGGAGATACGGTAACTTCCCTAGTCTTTACGGTGAGGGTTGCATTCTTGTACTTAACGTCGTAGTTGGTAGAGGTTAGTCCACTTGCTACAAGGTCATAGTTTCCTGCATTGCCTAGGTAACTTTCTGCTACTATTGCAAGAGTTCCAAGAGCGTTAATGTCTTCACCCTCTGCAAATACTGGTTTACCCTCTTCATAGCTGGTAAGAGTGTAGGTATATTCAGGTTCAGCATCACCATAGGTGATGGTTTCTGCATTAATAACCAAGTTAATAACGCGAGCCGTAATGTTAATAACTGCAGGTTCATCGGCAACGACTTCTCTTTCGATTTCACCATTTGCATCATAAATACAATACTTATAGTAAAGCGTGTAGCTACCTGCATTAGTAAATTCTATGGGTTCTGGTTGATAATCAACGTTATTGATAGAATACCAAACTTCTGCCATAGGTACTTCGAACATTTGGGATACGTTAATACCATATGAGTTGCCGTCATATACGGCTTCGTCCACGCTAACCAAAATGCCATAGGTCTTAATTGCAACTTGTAGGTCGTAGGTTATAACGTAGTTGTCAATCTTGGATTCAGCGCCATCGGTAATAGCCAAGTCAGAGGTCCAAACGAATTTTTCACCAATGTTATCGCCATTAGCAATGTAAGCGCCAAGTGTGTTAGCACTTGTCTTCAAAGAACCTTCAATGCTATCGCCAGCATACAAACCTTGACCTGCTATTGCAACCTTTCCGTCAGTGTCTGCAATGTCTGCAGTCCAGTAATCTTCTTCGTCTATATAATCTCTTGCCTTAATGGTAATTGCTCTTTTAACAACGGTTACTTGAGCATCGGTGGTATTATAAGTAATGGTGTAGTTGGTTGCAGTTGCATTTGCACCACTAATGGGGTAGGTTCCAACGCCTTGACCTGCTACGTAACCAACTATTTCCAAGTTGCTGATTGCAAGAGCAGGATTGCTTGCTTCTTCGCCTACTAAACCGGTATAAATCCATTCTGCTTCGATATCATCGCCATAAACAACTTCTGCGGACTTAAGACCAATTGTTAATGCTCTCTTTTGAACGTCTAGTACACCGTTTTCTATCGTTAGATCATAGTTAATAGATTCGTAGCCACTTACTACTACTTCGTATTCACCTACGGATGAACCTACTGCGTAAGTTGAGGTAAATGCTACTTTAGAGGTGTACAAATTGTTTGCTATGTTATCGCCCTCTACAAGGCCACTAGCACTTAGTAAGGAAGCGAAAGTGTTGTTATTGGGGTATGCTTCATAGTAAATGATGCTTGCAGTTCCCAATGTTAGGGTTGCAGATTTCTTTTCTACGCTTAGCGTTGCCGTTCCAAGAGTAATTGCATAGTTGCTGTTTGCAAGAATACCGCTCTTAATGGCAATTTCATAACTACCGGCATTTGACTTGTATTGATATGCACAAACAGCTTCGGGAGTTCCTAGGTCGCTTAGTTCATCACCATTTACTAGGCCTTCTGCTTTGAAGGTGTAGGTGGGAACTTGGTCACCATAGGTTACGCTTGCATCTTCGGGAGATACTGTTACGTCCTTAACCTTTACAGTTAAGGTTGCATCCTTGTACTTAACGTTGTAGTTGGTAGAGGTTAGTCCACTTGCTACAAGGTCATAGCTTCCTGCATTGCCTACGTAATTTTCTGCTACTATTGCAAGAGTTCCAAGGGTGTTGATGTCTTCACCCTCTGCAAATACCTCTTTACCCTCTTCATAGCTGGTAAGAGTATAGGTATATTCAGGTTCAGCATCACCATAGGTGATGGTTTGTTTATCAAGGCTTATGGTAATTGCTCTTTGAATGATTGCCAAAGTAGCCTTTCCTTCGTTAACGTAAGTAATGTTATAGTTCTTTGCAGTATAACCGCTTACTGACAAAATATATTCTCCTACGTCTGCGCCCACACTATATCCACTTATAGTACCAACGGTTTCAAAGGCAAGACTGGGATCATCTTGTTCATCGCCATATAATCCGGTATATACTAGTTTGGGCTCAAAAGCTTCACCATAAACGATTTCTGCATCGTTTATGCCAATGGTCATGTCAGCCTTTTCAACATTAAGAGTGCCGTGAACGAGGGTGAGGTTATAGTTGGGTGATTCGTATCCTTCAATTATTACTGGATATTCTCCAATAGGTTGAGAAATTGCATAACCAGAGGTAAATCTAGGTGCTTTTGCTAAATCCCCTTCTATGCTATCCCAAGAAACAAGGCCCTCTGCGGAAAGTAAGCCTGCAAATATACTGGTTTCAGGATAGGCTTCATAATATTTAATGCTCGTGCTACCTAAAGTCAAGGTCGCTTGCTTTTTGTTAACCGTCAATTTTGCAGTACCACATTCAACTTCATAATTGGCATTGGTTATACTACTTGGGTCGATTGAAATTTCATACGTGCCTGCACTTGCTTTTGCTTTTTCATCATACTTGTAATTACATAGTGCTTTAATGTCCCCGAGAACATCAATCGTATGATCCAAGCTTTCCACCAAGCCTTCTACAACCATGAACGTATACTCAGGAGCTGATGTAGCACCATAGGTGATGGTCAAGTCATTAGGCTTAATTGAAACAACTTTAGCGTTAACGATTAAGAAACCTTCGTTAATCGTCACGTCATAGCTATTAATTATGCCTCTTTCAGCCTCTGTTAACTTAGTGTTTTTCGTGCTGAAATCTAATTTGATTCTATATTCACCCTTGCTTCCACCGTGTACGTAGCCACACACGTAGGACTTCGCAACGATTTCTTCAATGGTGGCTTCAAAGCCAGCAAGAGGTAGTCCAGTTCCGTCTTCTGCGCCAATAAGCGTTTCGAACTCGCTATCATCGGGTCTTTCGTCCCCATAGGCTATTTGACGAGATTGAACTCTTAAAACAAGTGATTTCTTTAGAACCTTGATGTTAATGACGTTACTCCAGCTTGCTTCACTAAAGGTGTAGTTTTGAGGAGTTTTCCAAGTTGCTCTGTCCAAAGCCAAAGTATAATATTGACCTTCCTCTAAAACAGATGCCGTTTGGTCATAGTCCGTACTCAAAATGTAGGTTCTACCAAAGTTTTCGTCACTCCACTTTAGAATGTTTTCTTGCTTTTCACCGTTTACAAAACCACTAACGGCTACTTCTGCTTGAGGTAGTTCCGAGCCATACTCAATACTATAAACGTTATTTGCGCCTTGAGAGGTTGCGTTACCAAGAGTGATGTTTGCAGTAAGCTCTGCCTTCTTAATTCTTACAGAGGTGTTTTCGAAAACCAAAGGAGCATAGTTGGGACGTTCTACTTTAACGTCTATTGAATAAGCGTTATCTTCTGCATTCTTGACGGGAGAAGTAGTAGAATAGTCGTTTTCACTTGATTTCTTGTAGTAAACAACGTCACCGTCTTTTAGGTTCGTAAAAGTGGGAGTTACTTCTTTTCCGGTGTAAACCAAATCGGTTCCCCATTTATAGCCTATTTGCTCTTCTTCGGGAAGCCTATCGAGTAGTCCGGGAAGAACGGTAACCATAATTGATGCGCTTGCAACTTGAGGTTCAAGGTTTCCATAGGTTGCAGTTACAACAAAGTCATAGTGGTATTCGCCTACGTCTTTAACTCCAATGGTGAGAATTTTGTCGGTTGCGCCAGCAATTTCCACACCACCACTAATCCACTTGTATGAATAAGTTAGCCCTGCCATATTGGTTTCTGAGAAGCTTCCCGTCAATTCGAAGCCCTCTTTATCATAGCGATATGCATTGTCCAAGCGGTCGGAAACAACGTTTACGTTCTCTATACCTTGTAGCCCAACCTTGGTGTACATAACAACGTTTTCAGCAGGCATCTTTTCGGGATAGATAAATACAGTGGTGAGTTCTTTGTCAGCACACAATCCTTCGTACGTAAAGCCACCAGGAGTGTTGGTTTCTGCGTACTTAACGTAGTCTTCCATAAGGGAAGCAAGGTCTGTTCCAACTTGAACGACTTCCTCTTTAACTACGGTCGTGCCGTCTTGTCCGTAAAGAATAACGGAGTATGAGGGCTTGGAGTATTTGGGTCTAATTTGAGTATTATCGGTTATAATACTAAAATCTTTGTCCCAGCCATCAAAAACGTATCCTTCACGAGTGGGATTCTCTTCGGGCGCTTTTGCCGATTGTCCGTGCTCTACAGTTTGGTAGTTTTCACCATTTACCGGAATTGCCGTACCATCATAGTTAATAAATCTTACGGTATAGGTCTTAATCTTCCAATTTACGTAAAGAGTCACCTTGCCAGAGGGGTTTCCTACCAATTTTTCGGTAAGGTCAAAGTCGAGGTACCAACCCTCTATCTCATATCCTTCTCTAGTGGGCACGTTCACGTAAGCAAGATACTCTTCAAGTGACAATACCTCGTTTAACTTGGTATCGCCATCCATAAAGATTACGCGAAGCCCTTCGCCGTTCGATCCGCCATCGGTGGGGGGAGCATCACCGTCCTCATCACCACAAGCAAACAAAATCGAAATGGAACATAGTAATATGAAAATTACTATCAGCGATTTGAAAATTTTGTTCCTTTTCATGTGTTAACCTCCTTTTAATTGCCCTCTACAGGCGCAATAGGTATGATATATGCCTTTCCTGAATTTAGTTCAGTTTGTTGTTTTTCATAATTGAAATCCGAATTTGAATTATACATATAAAATGAGAATTGCGCTTTGCCCGCCGCTAATTGCAATATGGTTAATTCTTCACTCTCTTTTTCGCCTTCCAAAACGTTAAGTCCCATTATATAGTTTGACATTTGTGCCGGAAGCGATGATTTAGAAGTATCTACGTACGAATAGTTCTCGCCACCACCATAGAAGCAAATACCGGCGTGAACGCATTTTTCACCCTTGTCATTAAGAGCAATCATTCCGGGATACTTTAGTGCATCCGAGCCCTCCACTTTAAGTCCAGCAACCTTTTCCACCATGCCGGCCAAATCAAGTTGGAACCTTGTGCTTTGGTCGCTTTGTACTTCAATAAGTGTTGTACTATCAATGCTATCAAGCTTCTTCCAGTCGTAAATTCTTACGTCACCTTCCATTCTTAATACGCTAGCGAAGGAATTTGAAGCCATACCTCTAGCAAACATAGATTCGGCAAGTACTATTCCGTTAAAGTGCGTTTCCATTGCAACTGCAAACAAACCACTTCTCTCTAGAATAGAATCTTTGAGCGTTACGTCGGTTATAACGTAGTTGTCATAAAAATATTGGTCGTTTTTGATGCTTGCATCAAACATTGCATATTCTTCGCCGTTTGCTTTTAGGGGTAAATTGGGTATAACGATATCTTCACTACTTTCATTCTTAATAATGCCTTTGGGTCTTACGGCACGATTAGAGCCAATCTTAATTAAGAACTCGCGGGCTTGCTTGATTATGCAACTTTCAATATTGACAACCAATCTCTCTTCGGCAACGTTAACGTCGCTATAATTGTCTACGATGGGATCACCATTGGTTGTTTCACCACCAAAAATTCTTACTGCCGTTCTGCCGTTCGAAATACGGCTATTAAGTAGTCTTGTGTTACCACTAATTTCCAGTACCGTGCCAACGTTGTTTAGTTTACTCATATCGATTGCGCCGGTAGTGCCGTTAGGATTATTGGGATCCGGGGTGGATGCAAGTTTGCTGTCTGAGCAACCAATAAGCCCAACGTTATTAATCGTTACGCCCTTCGCCCTTACCAAGAAGCAAATATTATCTTGTGCCTTAACGGAGCCATAGTTTCCAACAGCAATAAAGTCAAGGGGGCCTTTGAATAGCTTGGGCGCACCCGTACTATCGGTACCGGTAAAGTTTTCTGCATTAATAGTAAAGCCATTGCCATATACGTCGTTTTTGAACTCTATAAGATAGCGTACTTTTGGTCTTTCACCGTTAATAAACTCCTTGTAGTACGTCCAATCGTAGTCGGTATACATGGTGTATGATTTGTTAATCAATTCTGATTCGCTCATGTTTTCCCAACCCAAGTTGACGTTCTTCATTAGTATGATTTTTTTACCATCTTCTGACGCCGTTTTTAGCGCTTCGTAATTTTGGCGATTGTCTGCATTGGGATTTGCGCCTATAACAACGCCACCTCTAACAGCACGGAACTTAATACTTGCCGTTACGTTTTGGTCAAAGTAAACGCCGTTCTTCCAAGTTGCCGTCATCTTGGTTATGCCGTCGCCAACAATATTGAGCCTCATGCTTTCGCCCAAGGAGTATGGTTGAGCAATAGCGTTATCTTCCGTAGTGAATTTCACGTCTTCGGAATAAATTTCCGGCTCTTCGCTGTCTTCATAGATGACCCTATACTTAAGTTCATGGTGATAATTGTAGTTGTAACCCGAAGCATCTCTCGTAGCACTGCCAACGGTAAGAAGGTTTTCTATGCCATAATTTATAGCGTTATCAACAAATTCTATGGAGGAAATGCCTCTAATAACCGATATGGTCTTCACAACGTCGGTAATAAACGCGCCTTTTTCTACGGAGTCACCGTTTACTACCTTTTTAAATGCGGAAATGGTTAAATCATATTCGCCAACAGCCGTTGCTTTTATGGTTGCAAACTTGCCGTCGTTTCTCGGGTTGATTTCCAAACCATTACTGCTTGAATACCAATCGTAAATAACGTCATCGTCGCTAGGATTGCCTTCTGCTGTAAAATCGATGGATTCACCCTTCTTTTGGTAAATAACTTCATCGTTTGTTAGGTGGCTTGAGGTATAAACGTTAAAGCTAAAGTCACGGAAGGTCACTTTTAGGTCTGTTTTTGCCTCGTTATCACCTATCGAGAAGGAAAATTCTAGGTTCTCCGGATACCCGGGGTCTAGGGTTAGGGTAACCAAATAATGCTTTCCTTCGTTATCTAGCGCTTTGTAGGTTGGTTGGCCGTTTTGAATGTAAGCAACGTCACCTTCAAAGTTAAGGAAGAAGGCCTCTCCCAGTCCAAAACGACTCTCTTCAAACTCAATTAGGAAGGAAACTGTTTCCGAGCCCTTGCTGAACAACAATTCATTGCTACTAAAGCCATCTATCGTCATTCCACTCTCTCCACCAAGATAGGGAACGGTAACGTTTATCGTGATGGGATGGAAAAGACCCTCAATGGAGTTTTCGCAATCAAGTGTCAAAACTGCGGTGCCGGACAACCTTGTTTGAGCCTTACCTGTTACTTGATTTATCTTCAAAATGTTTTCATTTGAGCTTGTCCAAGCAACACTACTTGTCTTTTGGCTGTCGGGATATATCTTTTGAGCGAATTGATAGTTGCCGGGCGTTAACTCAACGTTATATTCATAGTCGCCAACTTTTGCCATTTCCACAGTTTGACCATTCTTATCCAGCAAAGAGGGAGTTATGGATATAACTTTAGAGCTCGTTACCGTCAAAATGATGCTGTCTTTATAACCACCATCATTGGAAACTGCGGTAATTCTAGCCTTGCCCGTTCCATAAAGTGATAATAGTCCTGTTTCTTCGTCAATATCAATGCTCGCAAGTTCCGTCTCATCATCAATGGGCTCAACCTCAAAATGATATCCCGTATTATTAGCATTTGCGGGTTCAACCTGTGCCGTCATATAATAATAACTATCGGGGTTGTTGACGTATTTAGCCATATCTATGTTGATAAAGCCGTCTGCGTGTTGGGTTGTTATCTTTATGCCACTTACAGGTATTTCCGTTAAAATACTTGCAACTTGTCCCACGCTGAATATGGTAATTAAGAATATGAGTGGAATTATCATTATAAGTGCAATAACTTTCTTCTTCATACCACTAATCCCCCTCTGATAATCTTTCGAATTTCTTCTTCATGCCGATGAAGGTATAAAGCAACGAGAACACCAAGCATATTACACTTAACGCTCCAGCAAACATATAGGTAAAGTTTTCTATGACTAGCGTATCTTTTAATGCGCCAAGAACGTTCATCGCCAAAGGCACACCACCTATTATTATGGAAATCAACATACCAATGACGATGATCGTGGAAACGTTGCCATTACCCTCTTTAACCGTGTTATCTTCCTCGGTCGGGAAGAAGGGGTTATTTAGGTCCTTTCTCGTAGCAAAGCATATTTGTGCCAAACCAAGTAAGCTTCCAACCCCGAATACGAACGCGCCGTCCAAATAGTTTAAATACTCTTGCGTTACGAGCACTATCGCAGCAATACCTACGGAAAGAATGGTTATAACAAAGTTTAGTGCAACCTTAACGCCTATCAACTTTGAATGCTTGATAGGAAGGGTCTTTTGCATATAGAACGACCTACCCTCTCTTGAAATGTTGATAGCACAGAAAGTGTTGGTAAGCGAGCCAAATAGTACGGTTAACAATAGAGCAAGCTCCAAATTCATTTCCAAATGCAAAATGGATGAAAGGAAACTTTGACCTATATCCATGCAAAAGTATACCATTATAGGCAGAATTGCTGCAACCGACAAATATTGGAAGGCATAGTCTGGGGTAAATAGTATTGCTCCAAGCTCTTTGGAAATAAGGCCGTGGGTGATACTACGTGGACGAGAAAGTTTCTTTGCGTGGAATACGATGCCGTCATTGTTTTGAACACGAATTTTCATCGCTGCATTGTATAGTAAATACTCTACGCCGATGCCCATAAGCCCCAAAACGATAATGAGTCCAAGAAGAATGGCTCCGTTTATCAATGGATCAATGCCGAAAACTATTTTTGCAATAAAGTTTGCAGGAACAAGTTTAGCAGTCAAATTGATGATAAACTCCATAACCTCTTGTGAGAAGAAGAACTTGATATCACCGGTAGCCATTAGGCTTTCGAAGAACCTCAAAATTTCTGCATATCCCACAAATAGTCCAGCCGCAACAATGGTTACGGAAACAAGGAATAGTAAATACTTTGATTGGAAAAATCTCTTAATAAAGTAGAAAGGTAAACAAAGAATACTTGCAACACCCAAACTAATGAAAGGTATCAACAAGCTTGCTACCGTAGAGATAATAATGAATGAAAGATTTTGTGCCGTAACCTCAGCAAAAACTATAACCAATGGTAAAGTGATGCAAACGGAAAGGAATGCTTGTGAAAAATACAAGCTTATCATCTTTGCAAAGAATATGGCTTGTGGCTTTATAGGTAAAACGGCAAGCACGTTTCTATCGTCACTTTCAAAAATGGAACGTGCTAATTGTGAGGTTGAACCAAATATGGAAATAACCAAACAAATTTCATAAACTATCGTCATTATTTCGTACAAGCGTGCATTTACATCTAGTACGTTATCGATACGGACGGTAGAATATTTTTCAATAAATTGTTTGAATACTGCTGCAATAACAAACAACACAAGCGCCATAAGAACCGCCGAAAGGAACATACCGACTACGTCGATGTTCTTACGGTTGCGCTTAAAATACGAGAGATGCTCGTGTATTTGTTTTCTAATAAGAACGCCTACCATTTTATTTTCTACCTCCACCTATCATATGGAATCTTGGAGGATTGGGCGCCTTGTTGGCTTTGCGACGAGAAACAATTCTAAGAGAAGATTCTTGAGAGATGGGGGTAACAACGGTAGTTTCCTCACTTGCGATTGCAGTTCTCTCACGATTTAGTTCAGCTTGGAACGCTCTGTCCGCCATCATTGCTTCTTGCAAAGCTTCCGTATCGTCACCAAAGTAGTAACCTTCCAAAATGGTGTGATCGTTTCTCATGTTATCGTCAATTACCAAGTCTGCAACGAGGTTGCCTTTGTTTATAATAACAACGCGGTCACAGATACGTCTAACAACGTCAAGGTTGTGGCTACTAAACAAAATGGTCTTGCCCTTACGTGCATAAGAATGCATAAAGTTGATAACAGCGTTTTGAGTACGAGGATCCAGTCCAACCATAGGTTCGTCAAGAATCCAAAGATCGGGTTCGTGTATAAGGGAAGCCATCATACAAATTTTTTGCTTCATACCGTGTGAATAGTTGGAAATTAGTCTCTTAACTGCATCGCCTAATTGGAACACGCTTTCTAACTCTAAATATCTCTTGTGTCTTTCATCCTTAGGCACCTTATAAACGTCAGCCATGAATGAAAGATATTGTAAACCGGTCATTTTAACGAAGGTAGCATGGTTATCGGTAACGAAAGAAAAGTTTCTTTTGGCATCGATGGGGTTTTTAGAAATACTGCAACCACAAATAGAAATCTCGCCCTCGGTCAAAGGTATCATACCCGTAATACATTTTAAAGATGTAGATTTACCTGCACCATTGGAACCAAGAAGTCCTACGATTTGTCCCCTTTCGCAAGAAAAAGATACGTCTTTAACAGCATAATTAGCTTTTGCACTATACTTTTTGCTTAGAGAAACAACCTCCAAGGTCTTGGTTAGCGATTCATTTGGTTGCTTGTTCGATTTTTTTGCCATGTTCTTGTCGTCCTTTGTTATCTATATTATATGCACACGTGCGCAACGCGCGTGCAGGCATATATAATTAATATATATTAATAATATAAAACTTGTCAATAGAAAATAGGGGCCAAATAGCAAAATATCACCTAAAATTCACATTTCTGCATTGACAATAACCATTTGTGATACTATAATTTGATTATGGGCACGACAATTTTGAAAAAAAGAAAACAATTTTTACTAGAAAATCCCGAGCTTTGCGCGGAAGATTTAAGTGGTGAGCCGAAATACAAGTCGAAGTTTATGAATAAGCTTAACGACATCGGCGACAGATTCTTGTACTCACGCACTTATTTTGCTATCCTCTGTTTAACCATCTATCTATGTTGGTTGTTTGAGTATGAAATTTATGGTGTAGTAGCCATAATTTTATTCGCATCCATAGTGCTAATATTAAGACGCGATACCACTCCTCTAATACCAATAGTTATGGTTGTTGCAATGATTTTCCCGCATGACGTAGACCCTATGAACTATGCAAGCGCTTTCTATTTCTTCATTCCTCTACCCATAGCTTTCATAGTCCATTTCGCGCGTTTCAGGGTCCCAATTCGCCTTGGAAAGCTTTTCTTCCCCCAAGTTGCAGTAAGCGTAGCTTTGCTGGTTGGTGGCATTGGAGCAATAAGTGGTGAAATGTACGTTAGAGGATTAACCTACGCCATTCTTTTGGGTGTTGCAATTCTCTTCTTCTATTTCTTATTCTACCTCTACGCCTATCCCCCAAAGAACGTTGACTTCAAATATTGGATAGCGAATATTTTTAACTTTATTGGTATAGTAATTGTTTGCCAAGTGTTCACAAGGTTTATCCAAGAACCCGAAGTACATGGTAGAGTTGGTAGCGCCGTTTCCATTGGTTGGGGAGTTGGCAATAACTTTGCTACAGTCCTACTCTTTACTGTTGCCGGTACGTTATATCTAGCAGCAAAATCCAAGTTTAGCGTAGTATATCTAATTATAGCCGTTGCACAATACGTTGCAATTATTATTGGTTGGTCACGTGGCGCAACTTTGTTTGCAGCAATCATTCTTCCCTTGTACCTAATCGCATTACTCGTTGGTTCCAAGGGAAACAGACGCAACGTTGTTGCCGGTCTTGTTATTGTTCTTGCCATCTTCATCGGCGCATTTATTGCCCTCCACGAACAAATTATAGACCTCGTAGAAAAAGTTCTTGCTCAAGGCACCGGGGTTAGTGGAAGAGATAAACTCTACCAAGAAGCGATAGACGTATTCATGGCAAACCCAATATTCGGCGCCGGCGTTGGCTTTGATGGTGATTACTACAAACTAGACATAATGCCTATGTACTGGTTCCACTCCACACTCTTCCAAGTGATTGGTAGCATGGGTATAATCGGTATTATAGCTTACGCGTGGTACTACTTCGCTCGCTATAGGGTTATGGTAAGAAAGAATTGCTTGTTTAGTGCATTCATGCTAATTGGTATGATTGGGTTTGAAGGATATTCCATGATTGACACGGGCACCTTCGTTCCAATTCCAATAATGATAACGGTAATCCTTACCACTATGATTATGGAACTTGACAACAAAGCACACCCCGAAACTTTCATAGATTATAAAGGTCTTCTAAAGGGTAAAAAATAGTACGACGTATTACAATAAGAGAGCCTCACGCGAGGCTCTCTTTTGTTTAAGTTATTCCATATTTAGGGAGCCTTATATTGAGGCTAGGACTCCCGAACTTCCATAATTTAACAACATCCGTCATTTAACTTTAGCAAAACAACACCCTGTTTTGCTTCACATAGCGGACAGACCTTAAAGGCCTCGTTTGCCGTTTCTTCATAGCCACATCCACCACACTTCCACTTAACTGCTTTTTCCTTTTTGTATAGCGTGCCGGTGCTCATTTGATTGTACAAATCTTGTAACATTAAGCTGTGACAGTTCTCCACTTGACGAATCATCTTGTACAGGTTGGCAATATCTTCAAACCCCTCTTCTCTAGCCGTTCTTTCAAACTCAGCGTATATTTCGTCACTTTCTCTTTTTTCATCCTCACTCGCTAAGCGAAGGTTTTCTATTAAATTCCACTTTTCCTTAAAGGGATAACCACCGCAAATTTCAATGTTTTCAATGGGCTTATCGCTGGCCTTTTGAATATAGGTATAGAACATTCTTGCGTGATTGAATTCGTTATAAACAATTTTGTCTATAATCTCTGCTAGTGCTACGTATCCCTCTTTGCGTGCTCCGTATTCAATAAACTTGTATCTAACGTGGGCTTGACATTCTCCGGCGTATGATTTTGCCAAATTGTAATAGGTTTTGCTATTTAGTAGTTTCATAATAAGACTCCTTTATTTAGACTACCCAAATTATTTCCGACAATAAAAAAAGTATACTTAAACACATAAAACTACAAAATGAAAACCAAATTGACTTGCAAAAGTTTACCTTATATTATATAATGAATTAGTAATAAGCTTCCTTAGTTAAATGGATATAACAAGCCCCTCCTAAGGGCTAGTTGTGGGTTCGATTCCCGCAGGGAGTACCAAAAAACAGGATGCCGAGTATGGCATCCTGTTTTTTGTACTATCTTGTGGAAAAGCGTACCCGTTGCGTTCACGCAACTGGGTGCGCAAGTTTGCGCTAGCAAACCTGGCGAAAGTGAAATGCTTGCATTTTATGCCTATCACACAGCTTCACTCTTTACGTGAATAATCCTTAGTCCTACAATCACCATAATGCGAGACATTCTTTCGCGTTCCCACAAGGGAGTACAAACAGATTCCCACCTCACTTAAACGCAGACGAAACCTTTTCCCGTTGCGTTTATTGTGCACGAGTAATCAAAAATCTATTATTCGTTTTGCTTTAAACATAAAGTTTAAAGCATTGACTTTTATGGTATATTATGGTATATATTACTCGTATTCTACAAAGCAGGATTTTATTGTATTATACTTCTTGAGGTACCATGAATTCTAAGTTTGTCCAAACGGTAAAAGAGACCTTTCTGTCTTCTCTCCCCCTTGCCGTTATAATAGTTATATGCCTTTGCATATCCCCACTTGATTCTGCCATCGATTACGTAAAAATAATCGTTGGTTACGTTTGTGTGGTTGTTGGACAAGCTCTCTTTTTATCTGGTTTAGAAGCTAGTATTTTGCCAATAGGTAGAATGGTTGGCAACTCGTTTTCTAAATATAATAAGTTGATTTTCGTTTTAAGTTTTGGCTTCGTTTTTGGCTTGCTTGCTACTGTTGCTGAACCGGCACTTGCCGTGCTTGCCAAACAAATCAACTTTATTATGCCCCTCGTTAACAGCACGCTATTCATTTGGATTACGGCAACGGGCATTGGCATTGGCGTTGCAACAGCCTTATTACGCATTGTAAAAAATATCAATATTAAATTGGTTTTTGCCGTACTTTATGCCATAGTATTCATTCTAGTTATATTCGCTCCACCGGAATTTATATCAATTGCATTTGATGGCAGTGGCGCAACGACTGGTGATGTTTCGGTTCCCTTTATCCTTGCTTTGGGGCTCGGTATTTCAGCAACTGCCTCAAAAAGTAAAACGAACGACGATTCTCTCGGCATCATTGGAATTGCCTCTGCCGGCCCCATTGTTGCCGTTCTTCTTTACGGCATAATATTAAAAGCAGTAAACGGAGCTTTGCCCCCGGAAAACCTATACGATATGTCTACCACGCGTGGCATCGGGGACATAATAGTTGCCAATCTCTTGGACGTAGCTCTAGCCGTTCTTCCAATAATACTAATATCCATACCCTTCTTGCTCTTCTTGTTAAAACTCCCTAAAAAGACTTTTGCAAAATATATGCTCGGCGTCATTCCGGTTTATCTAGGACTGCTTATATTCCTTTCCGGCATTGACTACGGCTTTGGCTTCGTTGGGCAATATATTGGTCAAATCTTCTTTGAGCCCTCTCGTCCCTCGCTCAAATGGGTTCTTTTATTAGTGGGCTTCATTCTAGGCGCAGCAATTACCATATCCGAACCGGCAGTCACCGTCCTTGGCGTACAAATAGAAGAGTTGACGAATGGTCACATTAAAAAATCAACCATCCGTATAACTCTCGCATTAGGCATAGGCGTTGCATCACTGCTTTCAATTTTGAAGATTTTAACTGAGATAAATATCCTCTACTTCTTGGTTCCTTTGTATGCGATCTCGCTAATTATGATGATATTCACACCCAAGCTTTTCGTTGGCCTTGCCTTCGATTCTGGTGGTGTTACCGGGGGTGCACTAACTTCGGCATTTTTAACCCCTCTTACTTTAAGTATCGCTAAAGCTGTTGCCGAAGCAAACGGAAGTGAAATGTCTATTTTAACCAACGGATTTGGCATAATTTCCTTCATTTCCGTTACCCCGTTAATAGCTATTCAAGCACTAGGCATAATCTATAACGTACGCCTAAAGAAAGCAGAGTCGGAAACACAAGAAGAGTCACTCGAAGGCTTGGAATCTTTTGTTATGGATTTGAGTCAAGAAATCCAATCTACTGCTATTGAGGAACCCTTAAGCGAAAGCATTGATACCGAAAATTCAAATACTGAGGATGTAGCGCCTATTGCCGAAGAGGATGAATCTGTTTTAGAAAATGCCGAAGAAACACCCTTGAACCAAGACCCACAAACCATTGAACCCGCACAAAACGAAAGCCTGGAAGACGTAGTCGCGGAGGAAATTATCATAGAAAAAACCACAATTGAAGAAACGCCAACGATTTCTAACGTAGAGGATGAAAGACCTATACTACAAGAGGAACTTTTAACTCAAGATGAAACGAAATCGAATACCACAGAAATTATTGTAACTGATAGCGAGGACAACGAAAATGAGTGAAATTCGCAATAACGGCCTACAATTTTTTGTAATCATTGCCGAACAAAAGAAAAAGAATAAGTTTTTGTCCCTCCTCATAGATCATGGGGCTTACGGCATAGAGGTTGTATACGCCCATGGTTCAATGAGTCCTAGCGCGCTTGCCGCTGCTTTTGGATTTGAGGCTGAGCAAAGCAAGGTTCTTATCACTTGCCTAATGAAAAACGATGATGCAAAAAAGCTAATGGATATTTTAAGTAACCAATATAACTTCCTCAAACCCAATACGGGTTTTGCCTTTACGATCCCGGTAGAAGGCCTCTCATTTTAATAAAGGAGTATGACTATGAACGAACTAAAAGCTTTATATATTATTGTTAATGCAGGATTTGCAACTGAAGTCGTATCTATCGCCCGTTCTCTTGGGGCAACGGGTGCTACCATTATTAACGCAAGAGGCTCGGTAGCAAAGCCCAAAACCATACTTGGCATCACAATCGATACGGAAAAAGAAATCGTACTCAGCGTTGTAAAAAAAGAGGTCGCAATTAAAATTATGGAAAAGGTTAAGGAAAAAGCCGGCGTAGGCACTCCCGCTCACGGCCTATGTTTCTTCTTACCGGTCGAGATGTCCACTCTAACTTTACACGAGCGCCCATTGGAAGATTAATGTGTCTTTAGTATAATTAAGGGCTGACTTTTGTCAGCCCTATTTCTTTGTCCAATTCAGCCTTCTATATTTTCCATAACTGCGCCCAGCACTTCGTCTATGGGCTCGCGTATAACAAGCTCTGCAAGGCCGTCATAAGGCGTAGGTGAAAGATTAATTATAATTAGGTGCTCCCCTTGGAATGAGTTAACAAGGGAAGCAGCAGGGTGGACGGTAAGCGAAGTTCCACCCACAATTAAAACGTCCGCCTCGTATATTGCCTCTTCAGCCTGGTACCATACGTCCCCGGGAAGCCCCTCTCCGTACATTACAACGTCAGGTCTTACCATACCACCACATTTTTCGCATATTGGTACACTTTCGGTTCCCATTATCTTACTTAAAGGATGTTTCTTTCCACATTTAACGCAATAGTTCCTACGCACCGAACCATGTAGTTCGTACACCTTATCACTACCAGCCTTTTGGTGTAAGCCGTCTATGTTTTGAGTTATAACAGCTTTAAGTTTTCCCATTCTTTCCAGCTCTGCAAGTGCGTAATGTGCCTCATTGGGCTCAGCGTAAGGATAAACCATTTTTTGCCTATAAAAGGAATAGAACTTTTGAGGATAGCGCCTCAAATACTCGGCATGCAATATAGTTTCAGGCGAAACGCCATAGTCATCATCATGGCTACTGTACAATCCACTTGCACTCCTAAAATCCGGAATCCCCGAAGCCGTGGATACCCCCGCTCCACCGAAAAACACAACGTTTTCTGCATCCTCTATGATTCTTGCCAATTGATCGTAGTACATTATACACCTCTTAAGCGTAAGCAATAAACATCTTTATAATTTTATTATATCACTCCTAAAAGTCAAAATCAATGCAGTACATAACGCAATCGCCATCAAAAATAGGCAAACAAATAAAAAATAGCGAAAATCTTATAATAAAAACTTGCAAAAGTTAAAATAGTATCGTATAATTAACAAGCAAAATAAATAGCCTATGGAGAGATGTCCGAGGGGTCGAAGGAGCACGATTGGAAATCGTGTATACCTCTAAAGGGTATCGTGGGTTCAAATCCCACTCTCTCCGCCAAGTGAAACACGAGACGAACCCGTCTCGTGTTTTTACTTGCTGAAGTAGTGGTGGAGTGAACATGTTTGCTTTAGCAAATTGGGTACATTAGTTTGGCTTTTGCAAAACCTGGCGAAAGCGAACACTTTTGTTCGTGTCCATTTAACCAACTCAGCACCTTACAAGTACTATGTCCTATTGATATTTTGCTTGTTTGAGACAGTCTTTCGCTATACGGTTTCTCCGCCACCAAACATATATTTTTATACCTTGAAATTGGGTCTACTTGTATAATAACAAGCACACGCCAGGATTTCAATCAAGGTTTTTAGACAAGTTTTAGGCAATAAAAAAGACCTGATTTAGTCGTCCTAAATCAAGTCCATTTCAGTTAAGTTTACCTTTATCACGTGTGCTTGTTTGGCGGAGCATAGCGACGCCACTTGTTACCAACAAGCACATGTGATAATATCAAAATCAAATACTTATACTCTCAACGAGAAGCGCATTAGTATATTTAACCAATCGACAACCATAATTTACTTATAAGCTGAATAAGCATTTACAAAAGGGATATATTTTCTACAAAGTTCTTACAAAATAGCAAAACATGACTTGCCTCTATAGGTGCGACAACATCCACTCGATAGATATTCCCAATTCTTCTTCAGTAAATGAATATGTATTGTTATTATTGTCTTTTGCTTCTGGATGATCTATTTTGTTTCTTATATATGTTGGCAATGTGTTATATTGGGTATTGTTGTTAGTATTTATCCATGTCTTTTGTGGTACATTAGCAATTCCGTTTAAATAGTCGTCAAAGAGTTTTAAACTTTCTTTCTTCCCACTTTGATGAATAAATCTTGAATGAAGCATTCCAAATAATTGAATATGTAATTCTGCGCTCTTTATTCCAAATGCTTGATATATAACTTCTGAATAAGAAATCGGATACGTCTTAAAGTTCTTGTGTGTAAAAGAATAATATTTAGTATTATTGCCAACCTTTTTCACCACGAAAACTTTAGTATCCTTTTCTCTCCTATCTAATATATTTTTTAATAAGTGCTCACTATGTGTTTCTACGATTAATTGTACAAAATGTTTGCAAAACACAAAGAAATCAGACAAGCGTTTTTGAGCATTTGGGTGCAAATATATCTCTGGATTCTCTAAAATCACAGTTGAATGCTCCTCACCGACCAAAATAGCTCCTAAACACACCACAATTATTGGAAGTAAAAAACTGTAGCCCGAGCCAGTATTAATAGGGCGAATATTAGCTCCAAACCTTAGAGTGTATTGATTTGTATATGGAACCGAATCGACAACAATGTCTTCATTTGTAATATATTCCATCCAAAAACGCACATGCTCAATAAACTTTGGGTTTTTTGTAATGGATGAAGAAGGATGTAGCTTTTTAAACCTTTCCATATATTTTTGTTTCAAAAACTCTTCTTGTTGTTTATAAAAGAAATCTATAACCGCCTCCCCATTCGTTCCAAATAAATAGTTTCCTTTAGAGTAAGTATCCATTACTCCAGTCCTATTTGAGGACAAATAAAACAATTTTTTCTCAAAAGGTAAACAGTCACTTGGATCAGGGGTTACCACCAATTTAGAGCTTTTATTTTGAGTAATATCATCATTTCTTAAAAAAGAAATATCTTTAACTGCATCATCACACTTTATTTTTATTTGCAAATCTCCATTAGAAGCGTTGTTTTTTAATTCGTTTAGTTCACCAATTTTTATTATCTCACCATCTGCTGTATAATCGCTTTTTGTCTTTTGTGCAGCAATTAACAAAGCATGTATGATTGATGTCTTACCACTAGCATTTTCACCACAAAAAATATTCAATTTGCTAAATAGTAAGTTTATATTCTTTATTGATTTAAAATTTTGAATTTGTACTTTTTTTATCATTTTAATTCACCTATTATTTTCTTTATCCATAGTAATCTTTCCTTGATGTTTTCATTGGAATCCCTATGATATTTTATATTTTTTTCAAATGGAGTCTCACTATTGTCTTCCATGTTTCTACCATAATTTATCAAAGAATTATATACTTTTCTAACCACATCATCTGTGACATTTTTTAATTCTGCAACAATGATTAATGTTACATCAAATAAAATCATATTAATAGGTGATTTTTCATCTAATTTAAATGCCATTGTTCCAAAAATAGATTTTGCACGATCGTAAGTCCCAATAAAGTCCTCCTTCATCTCATCAATTTGAAAATCCCCCATAGCATTGATTTTTTTCATAGTTGCAGATAAATAATTAGAGATTGTTCCAAATTCTACATTATTTCCTTGCTTTATTTGTTGATAATAAAATTTCATTGCAAAATAACGCAAGATCAAATACTTATCTTTCATTCTCTTTTTATCTACTATCTTATGCTCTTTGTCATAATAATTTGATAATTGATTCAACAATTCAGTTGATTTCCCTTGATTAATTGCATTTCTAATTTCTTGCGCATTCAACTTGGCTCCTTTGGTGTTAACACGTTCAAAGGTCTCTATAACAAATGTATCACTTGTACCATATCTTAGCTTTGCAATATGTAAACTTCTATCTTCAATTTTTGTCCTATATTTTGCATATTCACCAACAAGCTTGGAGTATTTTCTACCATTCAGTTGATTTAAAATGGATAAACCTGTTAACTTGAATTTATCCTCCATAAAATCAAACAAAGTTGACAATCTCTGCCTACCATCAATAACAATAAGCGTTCCTTTGCTATCCTCGGATAAATAAATGCTTGGAATTGGAATATTTAGTATAACACTTTCTATAAATAAACTCTTATTTTTAGTACTCCATATACCATCATATCTTTGATACTCGGGATTTATCTTTAATCCGTTTTCTTCAATTCCATTTAGATATCGGTCATATTTTCTTTTTAAATCTGAAACCGAAAGATAGATATTATCCGGTTGTGTGCTTTGCTCAAACAATTCAGTGCTATAGTTTTCATCTCTAAAATCATCATTTTGCTCAATATATGGAGAATATTCGTCTTCTGCATTATCCACGATAAAAGTTAAGCCCAATTCATTGATAAACATATGATCATTGTTAATTTCCACATATTTCAAAAGCCTTTTATGCGAAATAAGATTCCTTACCTTTTGAGAAAATGCATCATCATTTCTTCCTTTTAAAAGTTTTATGTCATTACCCGAAGGCTTTAATTCCTCTCTCAACGCTACTATTAATTCTGCCGTATTAATACCATCAGTTCTTTC
Organism: Candidatus Stercoripulliclostridium sp.; assembly: GCA_045577735.1. Lineage (GTDB taxonomy): Bacteria > Bacillota > Clostridia > Christensenellales > DTU072 > Stercoripulliclostridium_A. The sequence continues at coordinate 154,298 of JAZNIY010000017.1, forward strand.
AGAGATTATTTTTAATGCTGGTATAATCAATTCACTTTCCGAATAGGTTTTTTCCATAATTAATCCTCCATATAATTCATTATTATTAGGTGTTTTACATTCTTTTTGTTTCTGTTTTTAAAACTAACAAAATAATTCTTATCTTGTTCAACAATTCTTAATCCCTTGTCTTTATATAAGCTATATATGTAATCTGTCTTTTTGATAATAAGCATAAATTTACAAGGGCATTCTTCTATTAAATAATTAGCGAGTCTTTTTTGGTCGTTTGTATCAAAGACATTTTTATCGTACTCGCTAAAAGTTGTGTCATAAGGTGGGTCTAAGAACATAAAATCTTCACTGCTTATATCAATTTGTCTTACAAACTCATAAAAATCCTCAGTAAAGAATTGTGTATTCTTTAGTAGCTTCTTTAAGTTTTTATCTTTATAATAACTTTTTTTCTGCAATAAACTTTTTTTATTATAAGAAACCCCACCATATGGAACATTAAATTCTCCCGCTCGATTAAATCTAAACATGGAAGAAAAACAATATTCTCTAATAAACAAATAAATCGCAACTTTTCTTGGTTTGGATAACCTATTATACTCATTCGGCTTATTATATACATCTCTTAAATAAGTATAATATGATGCTTTAATTCCCGCCTCAAGATTTTTCTTTAATCTTACAATTTCTAATTGCTCATTCTTTTTTATTTCATTCTTTCTTATAAGCTTAAATTTTGCAGTTAAACACTTAACTAAAAATTTCTCAAACTTTACTGACTGTCTTAAATTGAACATAGGTGCTTCATCTATCCGTCTATTAACTATAGCACTCAACTCAGGAACCATATCAATATTTTCATTTTCTCTAAACCGCAAATACAAGTCGGTTATTCTATCATCAGAAGCAACTTCCGTTAATCTATCCCAGTTATTAATGATAATATCTAACTCTTCAAAGAAAGTCTTGTTTCCACTATTAACATACTCATATAAAAACATTAATTCTTCGGATTTATCATTAATAAAATTATAATTATTGTTGACATAAAAATAAACTGCTCCGCCACCAACAAAAGGTTCTATATAATTATTAAAATTTTTCGGCAAATACTTTTCGATAACTTCTAATTCTGAAGTTTTACCACCAGGATATTTTAATAATGGTTTTAATGCGTTTTCTTTCATATTATTTACTCCAATCTAATACAGATTCTATAAATTATTACTTTCTTTGATCTTTTCTGCGATTCTTCTTATGACTGGTACAACTACGCTATTTCCACATTGTTTATAAGCACTATTTAACGAAATCCCTTTAAACACGAAGTCTTTGGGGAAACCTTGTAATGCCAAGCATTCTAATGGCGTGATTTTTCGAATGCCAAAATCGTCTTTTATTATCGGCACTCTATCTGGAAAGGTTCCCATATTGGCTGTTAGAGTAGGACAAACATAATATTTTCTTTTTGAAACGCCATGGTCGTCAATTTTATAAAGAGCTCGTTTATCAGTTACGATTTTGACTAGTTCATCGTAATAAAAAGAACCTTGATTGTAATAATACACATCATCGTGTTTGATACTTCTATCTATAATATCGTTTAACTGAATTGTCTTCTTTATTGGCTCGGGAAAAGAGAATCTTTCGCATTGTTCATAATCTAAAAATGCTACGATAAATATACGCTTTCTTTGTTGGGGGACATCTCCATATTCATGAGAATCCATAACCTTGTATTTCACGGCATATCCAAATTGAGCCAATGTGTTATATATTACCAAAAAGGTTCTACCCTCATCATGCTCAACTAAATTGGCAACGTTTTCCAAGAACACAATAGGTGGTCTTTTTACATCAATAATACGCCCTATTTCAAAGAATAAATTCCCACGTGGGTCTTTGAATCCTTTTTTCTTCCCTGCGATAGAAAACGGTTGGCAAGGAAAACCTGCAACAAGCACATCAAAGTCGGGAATATCGTGCGGATCGACTTGGCGAATATCTTTTTCAACCAAATGATTATCACCAAAATTTACACGATATGTAGTAGTAGCATCGTGGTCGAACTCATTTGCCCACACGATATCAAACCCAGCTTGCTTAAAGCCGAGATCGATACCCCCTATTCCGCTAAATAAACTACATATTTTCATGAAAATATGATAGCATAATAATCACTATAAGTCAATAAAGACCCCATACGCTAATACGATAAAACATTTGCTATATTTGAGTTAAAATGTTATTATAAAAAAGCGGCGCGCCGCACAAGGAGATATTATGGCATATTATAATGTAGATAACTTTACTTGCGCCTCATTTTTTGCTGGTGTTGGTGGCATTGAGCTAGGATTTGAAAAAGCGGGATTCCGAACAATTTATGCCAATGAATTTGATCCTCTACCCAAAACGACGTATGAAAAAAACTTCAACACACCTGTAGATTGCCGTGACATAAACGATGTAGGAAGTAAAGAAATCCCTAACTTTAATATCATGCTTGCTGGTTTCCCTTGCCAAGCTTTCTCTGTCGCAGGATACAGGCAAGGCTTTGATGATGAAAAAGGTCGTGGTGTACTGTTCTTCCAATTGGCACGTATCTTGAAAGATAAACATCCAGAAGTAGTATTTTTAGAAAATGTAAAAAACCTTGTTGCGCACGATTCCGGAAAGACCTTTAGAATTATAGTTGAAGCTCTTGAAACAGAAGGGTATCATGTGAAATATCAAGTTTTAAACACTATGGAATATGGAAATATTCCTCATAATAGAGAAAGAATCTATATCGTTGGTTTTTTAAACAAAGAGGCATATAAAGAGTTTGATTTCCCAAAGCCCATCGAACTCAGCACTCCACTTTCTAATTTAATCGATTTTGAAAACAAGGTTGATGATAAATATTATTATACAAAAGATAAATTCCCACACTATGACATTCTTGAAAAAAACATGACAAGAATGGATACCGTGTATCAATGGCGCAGGGTTTATGTTAGAGAAAATCAAAGTAATGTTTGTCCTACCTTAACAGCTAATATGGGAACAGGGGGGCACAACGTTCCGTTAGTTCTCACTAAACATGGCATTAGAAAGCTGACCCCAAGAGAATGTTTTAATCTCCAAGGTTTTCCAGACTATTTTTACCTTCCCGAAGATTTAGCCAATGCTCATTTGTATAAACAAGCAGGAAATTCAGTTTCCGTCTCGGTTATTGAAAGAATCGCTCAAAATATTAAATCTGCACTTGTAAATGTAAAATAAAGAGGCTTTTAAGCCTCTTTATTAATCTAACAGATTGATTTTTTTCACTGGTTGCAATCCTTTTGCTTCTATAATTGATTTTTTAACGGAAAATCTTGGCCTTCGACCTTGTCTTTGCTGGTCTGCAAAAGTTTCGCCTTTCTTTGAATTAAGCACCAATCCGTAAACATCTTCAGATTCTATTTTATAAAACCAAATTTCACCATCAATTTTGCCGTTAGGAACAAAATCTGCAAAATACAGCAAATCCCATGTTGATGTAGGACCAAAAGAAGTGCAATCGTTTGGAATTGATGCTGACTTAACCTGAACGCCTTCCCCAGTCCCCTTTATTACGCAATCATAAGAATGTGCGGTTGCATTTGTTCTAACCGCATCAAATGCAATACAAAAAACTGCTTCGCTGAACACATCTGGAACATTAAGATTTCTACCACCCAATGATTTCAAATCGGTATTAATGTTCAACCATTTTTGAAAAATCTTTTTTAACAACTCGAAATCTTGCGTGTCAAATTCATCTCCATAAGCTTTTGTACCATCTTTTAATGTAACTAAAACTTTTTTCATTTATTCTCCTCCTATCGCTCTTCGATAATAATTTTTGCAAGTATATCTTTTAACTCTTGTTCTTTACTTATCACATCGCATATTAAATCTTTTTGGAGGAAATATTCTCCTTCTGAAGACCCTTTGCGATTCAGTTCCATGAAACCAATTTTATAAACCCTTCCTTCCTCTAATGGTTTATAATTAAAATAACAATTGCTTAAAGCCTTTATATAAAAATTACTTTTGTTTTTCTTTACTACTCTTATTGCAGAAATATCACTACAAGCAAAATCCAAGTATTGGCTCATAGTCTCCTCGCTCCAAGTTTTATTAAATCTATATAATCCACTATCTTGTAACTCGCAGTATTGCAATAATTCTATATCTATAGATGAATTTATATTCTTCTCTATAGGTCCACTAATAGAGTCAATCCTTATTGGACTAATTCCAGGACCACAATAATTTGCAATATTAATAAATAAAGAGGTTTCTGTAATACAAAGTAATTTTATTGCACCTAAATCTTGTCGTGTGTTATCAATCTTTTTCAAATGATGAATATACCCGTTATTATTTTTTATGAATATATCATCATTCATTGTCATTTTCTCATACACATCATCGCCAAAATATGTTTTATCAAAAAATGGCAACAAATAATCCACACGAAAATCCGATTCTATCATTACCAAATATTTGCCATTATAACCTTGATTACGTAACGATACCATCTTTTGAGAGGATTTAAAAGTTTTTACCTCTATTTGTGGCTTACCACTCTCTTCTAACCAACGGTTGTCATATACAACAAAGGGAATAATTTTATCATTGATTTTTAGCCCTATGACGTCTGGTGCAATCCCCGTTGTTTCTTGTCTAGGAACATATTTATAAAAATCTGTTATGATTTCTACTTCTTTGCCTTGAGAAATAGTTGGTAATATATATTTGTTAAAAATAACACTTTCTGGAATTTGGTTTATCCACCTATCAAATATACCACCCATTAAATCACTTTTACCCGCCAGGCCACCATACATCCCTTTTTCTCCAGAATTTTGGACCATTTCAGCAATAAAATATATGCTTTTTATCACATCTTGTTTTTCTACCGTAATTTTATCAGCCATATTTTCCTTTTAAAAATTAAAAAATTCAGACATTGAAACTTCTAAAGCTTTAACAACTTTTTCAAGCGTTTCAATTGATACATTTCTTTTGCCCACTTCTAAACTTGCAATATAAGTACGATGAATTTCTGACCTAAATGCCAACTCTTCTTGGCTAATACCAAGCCTATTTCTTAATTCTTTAATGCGTTTACCTACTTTCGTTTTTATCATGATAAAACCTCGATAAATTTGTTACTTAATTATAACTTTTTGTTACTCTTATCTCAACAGACTATAAGTAACAATTTCAGACATAAAAAGAAACGAATTACGGCAACTCGTTTCTTTTAATTAACTGCTTACAACAAATGGATTCAATATGAAAATTAGACAAATTAAACAATCTTTTAATTATTTCAAAAAAATCAGTTTTACATTTAATATTTTCCGCCAAGTGAGACAGTATTGAACTATGATGTTGTTCAATACTGTCTTTTCTTTTAGATATATTTAAAGTCCTAATATTAAAAATACTATTGACAAGTCATTTCTTAATGCTCTATAATTAGTACACATACTAATAGTACGCGTACTAATATTGAATTGAGGTGATCCGTATGTCTCACATAAACAGAAAGCGTGGCGATACGCGAATGCAAATTATAAGAATTGGAGCAAAACACTTTATTGAGGATGGATATACTAAAACCACAATGAAGAAGATTTCTCAAGAGCTTGATCTTAGTCCCGGAAACATTACGTTCTATTTCCCTACTAAGGATCATCTGCTCGCCGTCCTTGTCAACGAGCTGTTTGATTTCCAAAAACTTATGATTAAAAAGGCTAACTTGGGCGAAATAAACCCCATCTACGTCTATTGCTTGGAGTTTGTCACTATGGTGGCACTTTGTAGTGAAGATGAGGTTGCTAGGGATTTTTATATTTCCGCTTACACCTCTCCTTACACGCTCGACCTCATCAGAAAAAACGAAGTGAGCAAAGCAAAGGAAGTGTTTAGTAGCTTCTGCAATGGGTTTTCCCAAGCAGACTGGATGACAACGGAAACGCTAATTTCCGGCATTGAATACGGTGCTATAACCTTTCCAAGCCAACAAACCGAGCTATCTATTATTATAGAAAAGGCGCTAAATTCCGTGCTGACTCTTCATCGTGTACCCAATGACGTACGAGCTGAAAACATAAATCGTGCCCTTTCCATAGACTACTTAACACTTGGCAAACGTATTCTTCGCGAGTTCCGAGAATATCTTGACAAAGTGAACGAAATATAAAACAAGGAGACAGCCAATATGAAAAAATTAGCCACTATTTTTATTGTGTTAATGATGATTGCACTCTTAATGATAGGATGCACCACCACGGATAACGGTGCAGGCGATACTCCAAATGATAATGCAACCTTGGATAACGCTTATCTTGATGCGGAATCCATAGTAAAGCTTCTTCTTGCAGAAGAGCGCCTTAATGCTGCACTACTTAAAAACCAAGGTGACGTGTTTGAAGAAGGAGTCCAAGTAATGAACAACCTTGCCGAAAAAGCAATAGTGAGTATTAGTCACGTGGACGACTATGCAACGGAAAGTGCAACGCCAAGATTACAAAAGCAACGTCAATTGAAAAACCTTAACGCCTCTCAGGATGCTGTTATTTTCGATAACGAGCATGGTGGTGGCAAGGTAACGTTTGACGGCGAGAATTATTTCATTAGTGATTTCGTTGAAGTTTCGAACTCATACGACACCTTTTCTTCAACGGCAAACCATATTGCATTCATGGCAGAAGATGCGGCAAATCTAATTGATAACATAAAGAAAAACGTTCGAATTATTGACAAATGGGTACTCATTGGTGGCTTTGTGGAGTACTATTTGCACGTTGGCGAAAATGAAGAGATACTTTATGAAAGATCGTCCTACAATTACAAAATATGCAGACGTTACGTAAACGAAGAAGGCAACAACGTGTACGAATTCTTGTCCCATGAATATGAAAACGGATTCGTCGAAAGGCTTACCTATATTCCGGGGCTTCACTTTGAAACGGCAAGAGGATTCTACTCAAACGGCGTTTTTAACCAAGCGGACCACCTTATATGCGACAACTCAAAGGGTTATTGGGAAACCTATTGGGTAGGCCCACATTCAACTCACGTAAACGTTTCATATATGGTGATGAAAGATGATATCTGCTATGACTCATTCTATGACCCGGCCATTGAAAAAACCAACTTTTTAAAGATTATAAGTGCAGACAAGACCTCCGACATTTTCTGGTACCAAGGCTACGAGGATTCTGAGAACGTTATGTTCGACGTTCACTTTTCCGGCTTTAACAACATAAAGGGTGTTAAGGTAAATGAGATTGAATACTATGATATGGGTGGAGATCTTGGGGAAATCCCCCTTCCTCCCGGCACGGCAACTATGACCATTGTGCTAGACAATGGACAAGAAATTAACGAAGGCGACACCTTCCTTGACGGCAAGGTAAAGATAGATACCATCCGTACCACCATGACTTACCCCGATTATATTGGTTCATTTTCATTAATCATAGAAGCTTCTACCGTTAATGAAAAGCTCGAAATATTCAAAGACTTTATTCACGAAGTAGGCCTTACAAGCCGTCATAATATTGACAACGTTATATCTGGTGTGGTAAGAGCTTTTGACGAGCTTCGCGAAATAACGAAATACCACGTATGGAATGGGTTAAATCAGTCAAGCGAAGAAAACGTGCGCAAAGCTATTGATATTGAAAATGCAAAGACTGAAAAGTTTATGGAACTATACACCTTGGTTAAGGAGGCTCCCGTCATTGACTTTAGCGACAAGGTCTTAGTCGAATTGAACGCACACTTTGGAGAGGTAACCGTTCCGTCTTCTAGTGAAACCGTTCATTCCGGACTTAGCCTTTCCATAGGTTCCCTCACCCTATCAACTTCCGACACTCTGCTCTTTATAGAGAATCAATCTTACACTATAAGCTTTGCCCTCTCCTCCGAAGCAGGTCTTGTTCACCTTGAAAAGAAAACCGGAAATGGTAGCGCACTCTTTACAAAAGGCGAAACCTTCTCCGTTACCGTTGAAAACGTTACGTTGGATATCCCCGCACTCGTTGACGGAGAATATAAGCTAGTAGCCTACATCGCAACGGATGACGGAATACGCTCGTCGGCTTATACTGGCTTTACGTTTGAAGTGGTGGACACCGAATCCGAAAACAAAATTGAAAAATCAAAAATCGATGTAGAAAAATCAAGTGACGGCGCGCTTATTCTTACCTACACCACCATACCGGACGTTAATACCACTCTTTCATATGAAGGAACGCTTACCTACTTAGACCTCTACTCGCAAATAGCCGGAATTGCCTGTGAACATGGCATTCCATCAAATACCAATATTGAAATGCTATCCGACTTAGAAAACGAAACATACACTCCCTTACTTGGTAACGAAACTGAAATTTCAAGTGGAGTATATCGTCTTGCATACAATATGCAAAACGGAGAAAAAACGATAGAGGGGTACATCTACGTTACTCTAACAGTCACACCTCCCTCCTCGGTGCCCGAAAATTAATTAGTAAGCGACGAATTAACCAAACTAAAAAGAACACCTATAAGGTGTTCTTTTTTATAGATACGAAGGTTAGTGTTATAGTTCGCTTGCGGTAAATGACAAAGGAACTAGCTCTTGGAGAGTGTATATCTTTACGTCGGTAGGAGTGCCCAATACTATTTTGAAATCGGGGGAGCAAAACTCTACCATGACTTGACGGCATACGCCACAAGGAGTGCAGTTTTCGGACAAGCTTTCTCCCTCTTTACCAGCAACTATTGCTATTGCTTCAAATTCCCTTTCACCCTCGCTTATTGCCTTAAAAAAGGCCGTTCTCTCAGCGCAGTTTGTGGGTGAGTACGAAGCGTTTTCAACGTTACAACCCGTGTATACTTTGCCACCCTTCGTTAGAAGGGCTGCGCCCACCATATAATGCGAATAGGGAGCATATGCGTTCTCCCTTGCCTTAATTGCTTTTTCCAATAGTTGACTATACATATTTCACCTCACTAAACCGATGTTTAGACGCCCTATTTGCTAATTTTAGATAGCTGAACGGCTATTTCAGAAGCCAAGCGAGCATTGTTCAAAACAAGTTCTATATTGCTTGCAAGACTATTTCCACCCGTTATTTTTTGAATCTTATCTAGAAGGAAAGGAGTAATATCTTTGCCCTTAATTCCCCTGTCTTCTGCTTCCTTAACGGCTTTGTCGATAGCCTCGCCAATCACCTTTTCATCCATAGAATATTCTTCGGGAATGGGATTTGTTACAAGCATACCCCCTTGAAGTCCCATTTCACTCTTAGCGTGGAGCGTTCTTGCAATTTCTTCCGCACTATCCATTCTATAACCAAGCTTTATGCCACTTTTTCTCGTAAAGAATGCGGGAAGTTCGTCGGTACCATAACCTATTACGGCAACGCCCTTAGTTTCCAGATACTCCATAGTGAGATTCAAATCCAGAATACTCTTTGCTCCCGCACATACTACGCAAACGTCGGTTTTGGAAAGTTCGTCAAGGTCTGCGGAGATATCCATAGTTCTTTCAGCACCTCTATGCACACCACCAACGCCACCGGTTGCAAAAATTTTAACACCAGCCATAGAAGCGAGTATCATCGTACCGGCAACAGTGGTTGCACCATTAAGTTTTTTGGCAACTACTATTGGCATATCGCGTCTTGAAACCTTAGTGACGGTTAGCCCGGCTTTTCCTAGTTTTTCTATCTCTTCTTTACTGCAACCTACGGTAGGTACGCCGTCTATAATAGCTATGGTTGCGGGCACAGCTCCACTTTTTCTAACTTCTTCTTCCACTTTTAGTGCCGTTTCTACGTTTTGGGGATAGGGCATTCCGTGTGAAATAATGGTAGATTCGAGCGCAACGACGGCCTTACCACTTGCTAGTGCTTCTTGTACTTCTTGTGATATCTTCAAATTCATTGTTCCTTTCTATTCTATTATCTTCCTTTTAATCGTATCGAGTATCATATTAAAGGCAACGTCGTTATGTCCACCAACGGGAACGATAACGTCGGCCCTACGCTTATAGGGTTCAACGAATTTTTCGTGCATGGGCTTTACCGTAGTTAGATACTGTTTAATAACGCTCTCTATGTTTCTGCCCCTATCTTCTACGTCACGCACCAGCCTTCTTAATACGCGCACGTCGGCATCGGTGTCGACAAAGATTTTGATATCCAATAGATCCAATAGTTCTTGGTTTTCAAATAGCAAAATACCCTCTACTATGATAACCTTTGCGCTGTCTAATTGTACCCATTCTTCGCCACGAGTGTGTCTACTAAAATTATAGGTGGGTCGCATTATGCTGTTACCGGCTTTTAATTCTTTAAGATGAGAGATTATCAAATCGGTATCTATCGAGTTGGGATGATCGTAGTTAATCTTTTCCCTTTCCTCAAAAGGAAGATGACTATTGTCTGCATAATAGCAGTCCATACTAAGCAATACTCCGTCACCGTGAACGGCCTCTATAACTCTCTTTGCCAGCGTGGTTTTTCCACTTCCCGTGCCACCGCAAAATCCTATAACTAAGCGTTCCATATGCCCTCTTTCGTTTATTTATTAGCCTTTTCGCGCTCTTCTTGCTCGCGTTTTGCCTTTAACCAACACTTTTTGCACATTGCTACGTATCTTTCGTTGCCACCAATGCAAACTTGGTCACCACTAAACACAACGTTGCCGTCATCGTCCAAACGGGCGTTGACGGTTGCCTTGCCACCACACTTGCAAACCGATTTGATTTCGGTAATGGAATCGGCAATTTCAAACAAACGTCTGCTACCCGGGAACAAGTGCGTGAGAAAGTCGGTAGAAAGTCCAAAGCACAATACCGGGATATCGTAATCCATAACCACTTGACTTAGTTGATCGACTTGGTCGGGGGCAAGGAATTGACATTCGTCAACAATAATTACGTTGCAGTCCTTGTAGCTTCCTATATACATATCGTACAAGTTAACGCTCTCTGCAACGGCTATTGCCTCTGCTTCCAACCCAATTCTTGAGCGCACTATGGTTGCGCCGTCACGATTATCGATACTGGGCTTTACAAGAAGAACCTTCATTCCACGTTCTTCATAATTGAATTTGGTTATTAGTGCTTGTGCCGTCTTGGAGCAACCCATTGCTCCGAATTTGAAATAGAGTTTTGCCATTTTTCCCTTTCGTAATCCGCACCGAATCAAACGCACGATGCATTGTCCAATCGTTTTATCCTAGGCTAACGCCTAAGCTAATATATTATACACCAAAATCGCCCTTTTGAAAAGTCCTATTTTAATAAATACGCCATGATTCTTTGATTGATTTTCACTCTTGAAGTATTCGTGCGCGTGTGTTATAATTATATTTAGCATTTTTATTAGGAGTTATCAAGATGTCTTTCATTACTAAGATTATAGGCAAAATCGCACCCCTTGTTTCCGGCTCACTCTCCCAAAAAGAGTTGCGCTCCGACGTTATTCACGGCGACCCCTTTGAAAACACCCCCGAACTTGCTAGGTTGGTTGCTGCAAACGGCATGGTACTTCTAAAAAACGATGGCATGCTTCCTATTAAAGACGAAAGCTTTGCTTTGTTTGGTAGAACGGCGCTAGACACTTTCTTCGTTGGTTACGGCTCCGGTGGTGACGTTCGTGCTCCCTATCGCGTTTCCATTCAAAAAGGCATTACCGATAACGGCAAATTGAATTATGATCGCGACCTTGCAAAAGTTTATGAAACTTGGTGCAATGCAAATCCCATCGATAATGGTTTTTGGGGACATTGGCCTTGGAGATACGACGAGATGCCTCTTACCGACAATCTAGTAAAAAAGGCAAGAGAAAAATCGGAAAAAGCAGTTGTCGTAATAGGCAGAGCTGCCGGTGAGGATCGTGAAAACAAGCTAGAAAAGGGAAGCTTCTTCCTACACGATGAAGAAGTTGATATGCTTAATAAAATTACCGCTCACTTTGACAACGTTATCGTACTGATGAACATCGGTAACGTTATCGACTTCTCTTGGATGGAAAAATACGGCGACAAAATCAAGGGTCTATTGCTAACTTGGCAAGGTGGTATGGAAACGGGCAACGCCGTTGCTGACGTTCTCTCCGGAAAGGTATCTCCCGACGGCAAACTTCCCATGACCATTGCTAGAAATTATGAGGATTATCCCGGCAGTAGCGAATTCGGCAACAAGGACGCAAACTCCTACATTGAAGATATCTACGTTGGCTATCGTTACTTCGAAACCTTTAACCCCGACGCCGTTCTATATCCCTTTGGTTACGGCCTAGGATATGGCTCCTTCCGTAAAAATAAGATTGAAGTTGAAGACCATCACACCTATGTTAAACTACAAGTTGAGGTGGAAAACGTTGGCAATATCCCCGCTCGCGACACCGTACAAATTTATGCTAGTGCACCCCAAGGCAAGTTGGGCAAACCCGCAAAAGTGCTTGTAGGCTTTGCAAAAACCGGCCTCCTCGACGCAGGCAAAAAGGAAGACGTGGAAATTATTATACCTCTAAACGCACTCGCTTCTTACGATGACGTTGGCGCCGTTCAAAAGTCTGCTTACGTCCTAGAAAAGGGTGAGTATTCCTTGCTAGTCGGCTCCTCCGTGCGCGAAACCGAAAAGTTCTACACCTTCGTTTATGAAAGTGATTTGGTACTAGAGCAACTAACCGAAGCCGGTAGCCCACAAGTAGGTTTTGAAAGGTATAAGCCAAGTTATGACGGCAACAAGTTTATAGTTTCCAAAGAGCAAGTACCAACAAGAAGTTACAGCTTGAAGCAAAGAATCCTTGATAATCTTCCCACCATAGAGGCTCCCTACACGGGTGACAAAGGTTACAAGTTGATTGACGTTAAGAACGGCAAGGTTTCCTTTGAAGATTTCCTAGCACAACTTAGCAACACCGAACTTGAAGCCATCTCTCGTGGTGACTACACTATGCACTCTAAGTTAGGTGCTCCCGGTAACGCAGGTGCTATGGCAGGCGTATTAAAGAGTTTGCGTAATAAGGGCGTTCCGGCCGTTATTACAAGCGATGGTCCCAGTGGTTTGCGCTTGAGTGCAGTTTGCACTTTGCTACCTATCGGCACCCTACTTTCCTCCACTTGGGATACTAAACTAGTGGAAAGTTTGTATGAAGTTGTCGGTAGAGAAATGCTAAAACAAGGTTCCGACATCCTACTTGGACCGGGCATGAACATTCATCGTAATCCCCTTTGTGGTAGAAACTTTGAGTACTACAGCGAAGACCCCGTGCTTACCGGCAAAATGGCTTGTGCTTTCGTAAACGGTATTCAAACGAACGGTGCTGCAGCCTGTCCCAAGCACTTTGCTTGCAACAACCAAGAAACTAATCGTAACCGTAACGATAGCCGTTTGAGTGAAAGAGCACTTCGTGAAATATACCTAAAGGGCTTCGAAATTTGCATTAAAGAATCTTCACCCAAAACCCTAATGACTTCATACAATAAAATAAACGGAGTATGGGGACATTACAACTATGACCTATGTACCACAATACTACGTGGCGAATGGGGGTTTGAGGGTATGGTTATGACCGACTGGTGGATGCAAAAGTCCCTTTCTCAAGAATTCCCCAACATCTCTGACCAAGCATATCGTGTAAGAGCACAAGTCGACGTCCTTATGCCCGGTGGCGGTAGACTTCCCATCGCATTAAAGCGTCCCGACGGCACACTACTTCGCTCCCTCGGTCAAAAAGAGGGTATTACTCGTGGTGAACTATTGCGTACCGCTAAAAACGTGCTCACTCTTGCAATGGGCTCACCGGCGCTTGATAGATTAAACAAATAGGCGTCACTTGGCTTTAACTGCAAGCAAAATATTATAATAAACGTTTTTGGAGTTATAATATTATTATGGAAAAGGTTAAAGGAAAGGTAATAAAAGATTATACGAAAGGGAATTTGCCAAAGCAGATTCTCCTTTTTTCTATCCCTTTTATGCTTTCCAACGCCCTTCAAGTACTCTTTTCCATAATAGATATGATAGTCGTTGGCAAGGTAATTGGGCCAAGTGGCCTTAGTGCCGTATCTACAGCCAGCCATATAGTCACCTTTATGACGATGATTTGCCTGGGCTTTTCAACGGGTGGGCAGGTTTATATTGCACAACTTATAGGCGCCGATAAAAAAGAAGATCTCAATAAGGCAATAGGTACCCTATTTACCTTTACTATAATTCTAGCCGTCGTTATGACTGCTATAGGTCTTTCGCTCGCTACCCCCATTTTAAAACTTATGAAAACACCCACCGAAGCCTTTGACGATGCAGTTAAGTATCTGCTCATTTGCTCGGGTGGGATATTCTTCACCTTTGGCTACAATTGCATTAGTGCAATTTTAAGGGGCATGGGCAATAGCACTCAACCCTTTGTATACATTGTAATCGCAGCGGTTATAAACGTTGTCCTCGACATACTCTTCGTGCCAGTTTTAGGCATGGGTGTAGCGGGTGCAGCGCTGGCAACAATTATTGGCCAAGGAGTTTCTTTCATAATATCCATAATATATTTGTTCATAAAAAGAGCCTCTTTTGGCTTCGATTTTAAACCAAAGTCATTCATTCCCAACAAAAACTCGGCAAAAGTGCTAATAAAATTGGGTATACCCTTCTCTCTAAGAAGTGGCGCCGTTAACGTTTCTATGCTCTTTGTCACAAGCCTAGTAAACGGCCTCGGTCTTGCTCCAAGCGCCGTCTTTGGCGTAGGACTAAAAGTCGATGATATGGTAAGAAAAATATCTATTGGCGTCAACTACTCGGTATCCACCTTTGTGGGACAAAACTTTGCTGCAAAAGAATTGGATCGCACTAAAAAATCGGTATACTGGGGCTGGATCTATAGTTTCTTAATCTATCTTGTATTCCTAGTGGTATATCTTGTTGACGTTGAAGGCTTATTCAAGTTGTTTACTAGCGATAAAGAGGTGCTCGCTCTTGCTCCCACCTTCGTTAAAGCAATTTTGGTAAGCTTCCCCGCCATGATAATTATGCGTGGCACGAATGGTTTCATACAAGGCATAGGTAACTCCAATTTGAGTATGATATTCTCCCTCTTGGACGGCTTCATTTTGCGAGTTGGCCTTTCATATCTGCTTGGCAACGTGCTAGGGCTGGGGTTGTTTGGTCTTTTCTTGGGATATGGTCTCGCTGCTTACGGCACGGCAATCCCCGGCATGATATATTTCTTCTTTGGAAAATGGAAAAATGCCCACTTTTTAGATAATTTATAGAATTAAATTCCACTTTTTGGCAACAATCTAGGTATGATTGTGCTTGAAAACGAAATCAAAAAAATTAAAAAAGCTTTGAATTACACTTCCGATCTCGTGGAAAGACGTTTTTCCATTGAGGGAAGAAAGGTGGCTTTAATCTATCTTGACGGGATGATAGACGTCAAAACCGTAGACCTCGGCTTGGTAGAGCCCCTCCTTTCTAATGGTAGCATGGTAAAAGACGATATCTCTATGCTTGAAGGCGTTGTGGAAACCAGCGAAAAACTAGAGTTTTTTACCGATCGCAAACAAGCCCTCGAAAAAGTTCTTACCGGCAGTAGTTTAATTATTTTTGACGGCGCAAACGGATACGCCGTTTGTTCTGCACAAGGATTTTTATCGCGCCCCATAATGGAGCCTCCTGTTTCCAGCGTAATCAAGGGTCCTCGCGAAGGTTTTACCGAAAGTTTTAAGACAAACGTCACCCTCATTAGGCGTAGGTTTCCAAACGGCAATCTAGTTTTCAAATCTTTCACCGTTGGCAAATATTCCAAAACTCATATTGAACTTTGCTACGTAAAAGGAATTGCAAACAAACGCGTTGTCAAAGAAATCGAACAGAAAATAAAGAAAATCAACATTGACGGCATAATAGATTCTTCTTACGTTGCCAAGTTACTGGAAGAGAGAAAATACTCTTTATTCAAGCAAACCGGCTCCACCGAAAAGCCCGATATTTTGGCAACCAAACTTTTGGATGGTAGAGTTGCAATCATAGTAGACGGCTCTCCAACGGTCCTTACGCTACCTTTTATGATAATAGAGGACTTCTATGATAGTGAAGATTACTATAGAAGGCCCATTCGCACCTCGGTCATACGAATAATGCGCCTACTTGGTGTGTTCTTTGCCATATTCTTACCCGGAATGTTCGTTGCATTCCAATCGCACCAATACCAACTGCTTCCTCTAAAACTCCTTGTCACCATAATTAATAGTACGACGGGCATTCCTTTTAGCCCGGTAACCGAAATGTTGATTGCCCTAGTGCTTTTTGAAGTGCTGGGCGAAGCAAGCGTGCGTATGCCACGCTTTCTTGGTATGGCTATGAGTGTCGTAGGGGGCATAATACTAGGCGAAACGGCAGTAAATGCAGGCCTCCTCTCCACCATTACCGTCCTTATTACCGCTCTTTCCAGCATAGGGCTTTACGCCATTCCAGACGAAGTCGGCACCTTTAGCGTCATTCGTCTCATATTGGTTTTTGTGGGCGCAAGCCTCGGCACCTATGGCGTTTTAATGGTTTCCATCGTCATTTGCGTTTACGTTTCGTGCATGGAAAGTTACGGCGTACCCTACCTTGCACCATTTGCTCCACTCGTACCAAAAGACCTCAAAAACAGCATAATAAAACTCTCTATGGTGGATATTCCCTATCGCACTACCTCTATGGGATTAAAAAACAAAACTAGGCTGAGATATGGAAAATAGTTACATCACAAAAAGACAATACTCTTTGCTCGTGTTTTTCGTGCCCCTCGTTTTTAAGTTTTCCGTCCTGCCAAGCATAATTTTTCTCGATGCGGGACGAGATATTTGGATAACGATGGCTCTCATTATGTTTACCGAGTTAGCACAGCTTGCCCTAATAATAAAAGTTGATAAAATGGGTGGCCTTTCTGCCGTTCGCGAAAAATATGGTAACGTTGCGTACTATCTACTTACGGTTCCCATTGCGCTTGTTTTGGTTCTTAAAGCTTCGGTTTATACCTCGGAAACAACCTCCTATGCAAACAGCTATTTATTCTACAATATTACCACCAGAGGGGTAGGTATAATCGTAATTATAGTTGCCTCATACATTGCCGTTAAAGGCGCAAAAGGGCTTGGGCGACTGGTAGAACAACTAACCTGGCTTATTCCCGTTGCCATAATAATAGGCCTGCTGTTTGGTAAACTAAAATTAAAGCCGGAAAACGTTCTTCCTATTGGCGCAATAGGGCTTTCGCCCATCGCGACCTCTTTTGACAACGTGCTGTTTTGGACGCTTGACTTTTCACCCATGCTCTTCCTTAAAACCTGCGAAGACGTGGAACTCCCTAAACGCAAAAGGTCGCGCTTCCCTTGGCTACCCGTCCTCTCCGTGTCATCTGCCCTCTTTATGATTGCACTCTACCTTTTGTACGTTATGAATTATGGTCAAGCAGGACACCTTGTCAACACAGCCTTTTCCTCTCTGGGCGCATTCAACGTTGTCAACACCGAAATAGGTTCCATTGACTGGCCGGCTATTACGCTGTGGCTCTCCATTGCAATAATATCACTTGCGCTAAAACTCTTTGGCGTTGGAAAGGTACTATCCAATACAAAAATCCCTTTCCCTATTGCCGTTGGAATGGTTGCCGTAGTTGTAGTGGTGCTTGGTCAATATGCCTTTTATAATTTGGAGCGCGCCTATGAGTTTGCAACCTCATTCGTGAGATACGTTATCATCGCGATAGAGTTACTCGTCCCCTTCGTTGCCTATATCCTACTTGACTTGAAAGAAAGAAAAAAATATAAGGAGCGTGCCCATCTTGAAGCGACAGTATAAATGGATTGCTTTTTTAATATGCTTTATTTTGATGTTTGCACTCGGCGTGGAAATTACTCCTTTGTCCGAGCGCGCCATTGTTGCCGGGCTGGGAATTGACTACGAAAACGGCTTCTTCACCGTATCCGCTCAAATCTTGCTACCGTCGTCAGACGATAGCAAGACTAGTAACATTGTCGTTTCTTCAGCCGAGGGTAAAACAATAGGAGAAGCCCTTGCAAAAATAAGTTCGGAGAGTAGTATGCTGGTTGCAACTAGCCATTGCAACCTAGTTCTTCTTGGTGAAAGCACGTTAAACGGGAACGCTTATTCCTCCCTAGATTACATGATTAGAAACGCCTACCTTAGCGAAAACGCACTAATCCTAACAACGGAGGGAAGCGCAAAAGATATTCTTAACGCAAAGACGGCATACTCCGACATGACCTCTTTTTACATTCAACGCGAGCTTATGGTTTACGGCAATTATAAAGAAGCCGTTCATCGCAATATTAAAGAGTATCTTTCTTCCTACTATACCGAAAATTCGGCAAATTGGCTAACTAAAGTCAGAAAAATAGAAACCGAAAAACCTCAAACCGGTGGTTCAACAAGTGCCGGTTCAAGTTCGGGGAGCGGAAGTGACGACAAAGTCTACGTTCTCGATTTTGCAAGGTGCGCCATCATAAAGGGTGACAACTACGTCTTTGACGGCGACGAGGACGTCATTAGTGGAATCAACCTTATTACTTCCAAAATCGACAAAGGTGACGTTGTAATAACGGATGGAGATTATACCTATTGCTTCTACATTTTGAAAAGCCAAGGGGACCTTTCGTACGATCCGCAAAGTCTGACGACAAATGCAAAACTTAAGGTAAACGTTTTGTTAAAAGAAATTATATCTTCTGACAAAGCCACCTCTTTTTCCGTTGTCGACGTGGAACCTAATGAAAAAATCGACTCTCTTCTTAAAGACTACTTTAACGGAGTAGTAACCACTGCATTTGAAGAATGTCGCAACCATGACGTGGATATTTTTGACCTATACGGTGGTTATTATGGGCAAATGGGCAAAAAGTGGAAAGAGAAGAGTGAGGATTATCTTAACAAAACCACTTTTAAAGTGGAAACAAAAGTTACCTATTATTAAACGTGAGCGCACGCGCATTTTTAGGTATTGCATTCAAAGAATCTTTATGTTATACTAATAAATAGTATAATTGGAGAAGTTTGCACATGCAATTTTTTGAGAAAGTAAAAACAAAAGCTGTTGGTGTTTATGACGAACTTGTCTTGCATTGGAATAGACCGGCAAAAGGCAATTTCGTTTCCTACAAAGAACTTGTTAATTATGCCGTAGGTGGCGTAGGTAAAAACTTGGTCTTGTACTTAATGACCTATATGGCCCTTTCTGCAAGCAACACCCTTATTGGTTCAACCATAGGAATAAGACCTCTACACTTGCAATATATGTCCATTTTACAAACCATTCTTGGCATATTCTTTGCAATGATTCGTGGAAAGTGGGTTGATAACACTAGAACCAGAATGGGTAAATTCCGTCCATTCATAGCATTTATGGGTATTCCCCTAGTTGTTTTGGCTTTGATTTATTTGTTCCTACCCTTTGATCAAATGACCTACAACAACAAGCTTATTTGGACCTTTGTTTTTGCAGTAAGCATTTCCATGTTCCAACCCATGCTTATGGACACCTACGTCGAACTCGGTAGCGTTATTACCCCAAACTCGGCAGAACGCGCTAAACTTTTAACCATAAGTATTCTTATTGCATCCTTTGCTCCCACCGTCTACAACTTCATAGTGCCACTAATCCTCAACTGGACGGGCTTAACCTATACCAATATTGAAACCTATCGCTATATCGTAGCAAGCTTTGCCGTCATCGGTGTAGGCTTCAATTTGTTTGCAGCATTCGGCTGTAAAGAACGTGTTATCACCTCCAAATCCTACAACCAAAAGGTAGGCTTGATAGAGGGTATGATGGGCATTTACAAAAACAAATATTGGTGGATTAAGCAAATTGCTTCCATAATAGGCTTTTTGGAAAGCTCCTTCTCCGTTATCTTCGGTTGGATGTACATATACGGCACCCAAGACATGGTGCAATACAGCTTGCTAACCACCGTTTATGGAACGGCATCCACCATAGCAATGGTCATTACTCCTATGCTCCTAAGAAAACTTGGTAACCGTGGCATATTGCTATTCCATAACGTTGCTAACATAGGTTGCTTGTCGCTAATGTTCCTAGTTTATAAGAACCCCTTCTTGTTCTTCTGCTGTATGTATTTGAATGCAGTATTTAACCAACTTCAATTGGTTTACGACCCCGTTTTGAATGCAGAAGTAAAGGACTACCAACAATTCTTAACCGGCAAGCGCGTAGACTTCCTTCTCGCTTCCGCCGCCACCATTACCGTTCCTATTACCTTAGGTACCGGTCTTGTTATCCCCTTCGTATACGAAGCAATGGGAATTACCACCAACTACGACATCCTTTACGATCCACAAGTTCGTAATAATATGTTTAATATGCTTTGTATGCTCTCCATCGTCGGTTCCGTTCTCAACCTAGTTCCCTTCTTCTTCTATCGCCTAAGCCGTGAAAAGCACACGATGATCGTTCAAGTATTGCGTAGACGCGCAGCGTTCACCGACTACGCAAACGGCACCATTACCCCCGAACAAATTGTTGAAACGGTAGAAAACCATAGAAAGATACAAGAAATTATTGAGCAAGACGAGCCCAATATGAAAGAGGCTCGCGAGGCCATAAAGAACGCTTTTAACGTTAGAGCAACCACGCCCGAACAACGCAAGTATAGAAAGGAAGCAATTAAGACTGCCATCAAAGCCTACGAAGTAGAAAGACACCTTAAAGAAAACAAGGAAGCATACCAAGAGATATACCTTAAAGAGGAAAACAAATTCGAGCTCCCCGCCAACAAACTACTTCTTGAAATTGCTAAAAAAATTAAGGAGTATACTCCTTATGAAATCCGCAGGATTTCATTCGAAGATCTCCACATTGAGGCTCCCAGCGATGCAAAACTAAAGAAACTATACCTTAAAGAAGCCAAAGCATTTGCCAAAATGATTGCTGGAATTGGCAAGATATATGGTGACAACGTTCCCACCGATTGCTATAGTAAGGTTGAACAAGCCCACGCTATCGTAGTAGAAGACGTTAAGGACAAAGTTGCAATTAAGGCACGCGACAAGGCCATTGACGTAGCTGAAAAAGCTCTCATTAAATTTAACGAAGTATTCGGTTATTACAATGCAAAACTAGAACTCCTTGCAGAAAGCGAAAATCGTTTGCACTACCCGGCAATAGAGGCAATGTACGAAGAGGCTCTACAAGAAATAGCAAGAAAGGATGCCGAGCAAGAAAGAAAAGAAAGGGAAGAGCGCGAGCGCAAGAAACAAGAACTTGCCGAAGCAAAACAGGCAAGATTCGAATCATTCTCCCCCGAAAAGCAAGCTCGTATTTTAGCAAGACGCAAAAAGGCCGAAGAAAAGAAACTGGCACGTAAAATGGAGAAGGCAGACGATAAAGGAGTTTCGGAAGAAGTAGCCTGTTCCCAAGAGGACGTTGAAGGAGGTAACGAATAATGAAAAAATGGACTAAATACGTTGTAACAATTTCACTATTTGCAGTCATTCTTTCCACCTTACTACTTACGGGTTGCCAATCTCTAACGGGTGACGAAGGGTATAATGCTATGCAACAAGCCATCGATAACACCCTATCCCTTGACAACGCCCACATCTTCTATTGGAAAGAAAGCATTGCTACCCCCAGAGAAGGCAGTATAACCAACCTTGTTGAAACAACCACTGCAAACGTACTTTGCACAATAGATCGTGACTATAATTTCGTCAAAAACGGTGGTGGCGAATACGATTACGACGACCTAAAAGCAAGAGTTACCAAAACTTATGACGGCAAATCGGTATACGAACTATATTGTGGCGTTGCTGAAAACCAATCTTCTTACCTTGCAACACGTGGTAGTTTAACCGGCACAACACCTCTTACCTCTGAGGACAAATATTCTTTCGAAAGCAAGACTGCAAAAGAGTACGTTATGAGCGAAGCCTTCAAGCCCTATACTCTTGCTGAAAAGCTCAAAGAATTAAAGGGTCTTAAGAGAGAAGATATTCTCATTGAAGAGTATGATAATGGTAAAGTAGAAAGAAAGGGACAAGTTACCACCATTACTTGCAAGCTAAGTGAAAACTATCTTAAAGCTTACGAAGAAGCCAATGGCAAAAAGAGCGTTCTTGACGGCAAATACGTCACAATAGAAATGGCATACGATCGTATTTCTGCCGTTATCGTATATCAAAACGATCCCAAAGCAACGGGTGAAAACACCGGTCTTCTTGCTCTGGAATACGAAAGTTACAAGTTCGAAGTAGTGTATACCGGCCCCAAATTTACAGTTCCAAATCCCTAGTACTAGGAGGTTAACGTGTCAATTTTAACTTGGATACTTAAAAAGTTCGTAGTGCCCATTCCAAAGGTCGATGCCTTTGATGAATACCTGTTCATTGGACCACACCCCGACGATATTGAAGTAGGCGCCGGCGCAACCGTTTCTCGCCTTGTTGAAATGGGCAAAAAGGTTACGTTTCTGATAGCAACCGATGGCTGTTACGGTTCCCAAACTGCTGATTACGACAAAGCTGAACTCATAAAAACTCGCCAAGCAGAGTCCATTGAATCAGCAAAAGTTTTGGGGGTAACCAACGTGCATTTCTTACCCTTTAGTGATTGCGGAATATACGACCAGTACGAGCTAACCCAAGCAATAGCAAAGAAGATTATAGAAATTAAACCCGAAGCCGTTTTTACTGCCGATCCCAACCTTCAAACCGAGTGTCATATAGATCACCTTAACGTAGGAAGAGCCTCTGCAAACGCCTATCATTTGTGCGCAAACGCTCCCTATGCTAAAGAGTTTGCAAGCGACACTCCGGCAACACCCTCCCTACTCGCTTTCTATTATACGGACAGCCCCAACACCTATTTCAAAACGGGCTCCAAACACGTAAAGAAGCAGAAAGAGGCTTTGATGAAGTTTACCTCCCAAATGGCATTCAATGAAAAACACAATGGCGACGGCGATTTTATTATGCTATATAACCACTTCCGTTCCATTAGGTTTGGCATAAAAAAACTTAAAGGGCGCGCAGACGGATTCCGTTGTCTAGGTAACACCCACACCCATTGTTGCGCAGAAAAAATTTAACTTTTAACTTAATTTAAGCACGGCACTCGTAAAATGAGTGCCTTTTTTATTTTTAATACTTTTTTTGCATAGCAAAAAACCTCTTGTCAAGCCTGCTTTTTTGTAGTATGATATATGTACTTATAAAGCGCGCGTGTTTGTGCGCACCCTTAAGAGGAGAAACAATATGGCAAAAGAGAAAACAAACGTCAACTCCGAAGTTGAGAAATTGAGTGACATCATTCCCAACAAAGAGAAACTCGCTTATGGTGTAGGCGCCTTAATGGACGGCGGTGGCGTAGCATTGATGTCATGCGTTATGGTTAAATACATGACCAACCTTGGTATCGCTATGGGCGTTGCATCCACCATTTTCATGATTGCGAAACTTTGGGATGCTATCACCGACCCCTTAATGGGCTTTATTACCGACAACACAAGAAGCAAATACGGCAGAAGAAAACCCTACCTTTTCTGGGGTGGTATTTCTCTCATTTTTGCAATCTTCTTACTATTCGCGCCCATAAGAGATTGGGGTGTAGGCGTAGGCGGAGCCATTGCGTACATAATCATATTCTACTTGGTATGGAACACTTGCTCTACTATAACCCAAGTACCTTATTGCTCGCTTGCAAGCGATATTTCGCCAAACCATAATGAAAGAAACTGGGCAAATACCTTTAAATTGGTTTTCTCCGCCGCATCAGCAGGTCTTTCTTACGTTATCCCACTATTCTTGTTAGAGGCAACCCAACCTAGCGCAGATGGTCCGGCTACACTAAACATGACGGAATTCTGGATTATTATTTCCACCGTATTCGGTCTATTATTCGGTGGTGGTTTGATTATTTCCGGCATCTTCGTTAAAGAAAGAATTACCCCCGACAAGAATGCTCCCGTAGAAAAGTTTAACTTCAAGAGATTCCTTGAAAGTTATGCCATTCCTTTTAGAAACAAATCCTTCCGTTGGCATATAACGATGTACGCAACGGCATTTATGTGCGCGGACATGATTTCCGCACTAGCCGTTTACTACGCAACCGACGTTTGGGCAGGTCAATACCTCGACCTAGGATTTATGAGCCTCAAATTCTCGTCCATGCTAATAGTTGCGCCCTTGATGGTTATGGCAGTAGTTGCATTCCCCATCGTTCGTACTTTGATGGTTAAGAAGAGCAAGCAATTCGCATTCCGCGTCGGCTTACCTTGTTACATCGTAGGTGGCATTATGCTAGCAGTTATGGATCCCTCTTGGACACCCCCTATCGTAGTTCCCATCGTAGCAGCTATTATGGGCCTCGGCTTTGGTGGTGCACAAATGATGCCTTGGATTATCTTCCCCGACACCGTTGACGTTGCAGAAATGGCTACCGGCGAAAGACCCACCGGCACTTACTCCGGCATTATGACCCTTATTAGAAAGGTTGCAGGTGCTTTGGGCGTAGGTATGGTAGGCTGGATTATAGATGCTTGTGGATACCAAGAAGCACAAGAGGGCGTAACCGAATACATCGTTCAAACCGATGCAGCACTACTTGCTATCAAACTCGTTTTGGGTATCTCGGTAGCAGTATTCATCACCGTTGCCTTCCTTGCATCCTTCCGTTACAAGATTACCGACAAGAAATTGGACAGAGCAAGATACTTCATCGACAAAGTTAAAGAAGAGGGCTTGGACAGCCTAACCGAAGAAGAAGCTCAAGAGAGAAAGGCTCTCGTAACCGAACTTTACGGCAAAGTTCCCAACGCTAGCGCTACTTTCACCACGATGGTGGACGAAAAAGACGAATATTTGGAGGGCTAATTTATGGTTAAGCATATGGTTTTATTCAAGCTAAAAGACAATTCATATGAAAATTGCTTGAAAGCAAAAGAGGTTCTAATGTCCATGGACGGCAACGTTCCCGAGCTTCGTTCCATTGAAGTAGGCATCGATTTTCTTCACTCCGAAAGAAGCTACGACGTAGCACTAATAGTCACGGTGGACAGCAAAGAAGCCCTTGAAAGCTACCAAAAAGACCCCTATCACTGCTCCGTTGTTAAACCACATATGCACGCAGTTAGACAGGGCTCTGTAGCTCTCGATTTTGAATTTTAGGAGAAAAATATGACTGATTTTTATAAAATTGATATAAACGGCTATTCTCACGATTTGCCCATATTGCCCATTGGCGATATTAAGATTTGTTTCTTTAATCTTCACGGCGCACAAAAACTTACCGAGCACTGCGGTAAAGAACTTGCAAAACTGGCAAGCAAAGAGGTTGAAGTCGTAATCACTGCAGAAAGCAAGGGTTTGCAACTCGCTCACTGCGTTGCACGTGAACTAAACCACGAATATTACGCAGTTGCAAGAAAGGCTCTCAAGCTTTATATGCAAGACGGCATTAACGTAACCGTAAAATCCATTACTACTGCACAAGAACAAACGCTATACCTCTCTGCACACGACGTTGACCTCATTCGTGGCAAAAAAGTTGCTATCGTCGATGACGTTATCTCTACCGGCGGTAGCCTAAAGGGCCTTGAAATGTTGGTAGAAAAAGCGGGTGGCATCATCGTAGATCGCCTATTCGTACTTGCCGAAGGCGATGCATGCGAGCGTGAAAACGTCAAATTCCTCGCAACCATACCAATCATAACCGATTAATGTTACGTTACCCGACAAAAGAAGATTTAAACGGAATTTATAGTATCCTTGGCGCCTCTGACGTCGAGGATACTTCTTATGCAAAAACAACGATTATAGGTTGGTTCAAAGATAAACAACCTTTGGTAGACGTGGGGGAAGACTACGCACTTTTTAGTGGCACCGTAGAGGGTGGAAGAAAACTTTTTTGGTCTCCACTTGTAAAAAATAACGCCGATCTTCCAAAATATATTGCACTTGCAGAAAGTTACGGTGCCAAAGTTTTTAGCAACGTAACGGCATCTCAAAAAGAAATATATGAAAATATGGGTTACGAAGTATCCCCCTCTCGCAACTACTTTGAATACCTATATCTGCCCCAAGATTTAATAGAATTAAAGGGCAAAAAATACCACGCAAAGCGCAACTTCATTAACGGATTTAACCTTCCCTATGAGTTTCGCCCCTACAACGAAAACGATCGCGACAATCTTAACGAGTTACTATTCAAATGGAGTTATCTGCACATCGACAACGGCGTTAATTTCTCCAAAGAAAACGGTTGGCAACCAGATGGTGTTCGCGAAAAAATATTGAACGATCCCGAAATAAAAGCCCTACACGCCGTACTGGACGACATGGATGCTTACAACTGCTTTGCAGACGTTTTAACCATTGAAAACGGCAAAATTATAGGCTTTGCGCTCGGTGAAATTATGCCTAACGGCATTGGCGCAATATACTTCGAAAAAGGAGATATTGACTACAAAGGCATATATCCCCTACTTGATAACGCTTTTTGTAAAAAGCACTTTTCATCAAACGTTAAGTACGTAAACAAGCAAGAAGATATGGGACTAGAGGGGTTAAGAAAGTCTAAGCTTAGCTATCATCCCATAAAATTCGCCGAAAGATACGTAGCAAAGAAGATATAGTATGTTAAAAATAGACGTGCTCGCGTCGGGCAGTAAAGGTAATAGCACTTTGATAACCACGGGCGAAGGGAAAAAACTCCTCATTGACTGTGGCATTAGTGCACGCGCACTGACTAGTGCTCTTAGAAAAAAGAATACCTCCCTTTCCGAAATTAAAGCCATACTCATAACCCACGAGCATGCCGACCACGTACACTCCGTTGCACAAATTTCCGAAGCCTACAACGTTCCGGTTTTTGCAAATAACGTTACCATGTCGGTGCTAAAAAGAAAGACGGGACTCAAGGGTGGATATTTCTTTGAAGAAACCTCACCTTTTAATATAATGGGACTGGAAATTCGCCCATTCCGTACCTCACACGATGCAGTATATCCCGTTGGCTACTCATTGCTTGACGGCGAAAGTAAGTTTACCTACGCAACCGACCTCGGCTATTTTAGCCCCTCGGTCAAAGAAAACGTGAAGGATTCCGACGTAGTGCTAATAGAGTCCAACCACGACGTGGATATGCTACTATGTGGTCCATACCCCAAGTATCTTAAAGAAAGAATACTCTCTAATCGTGGTCACCTTTCAAATCATAACTGCGCCGAGGCTATTCGTGATATTCTAAATTTAGGTACCAAGAAATTTATATTAGGGCACTTAAGCGAGCAAAACAACACTTATGCGCTTGCGCGAGAAACCACCTTGAATTTACTTGAAAAAAGTGGCGCCACACTAGAGAAAGATTACAATTTCTTTATTGCAACCCAGCAAGGACTTGATGAAACAATACTAACAAAATGAGAAAAGAGGACAATCTTCAACTTAATATTAAGGAAAAAGAAAGCACAACGGCTTATATAGCAAGCCTGATTCTTATGCTTGCCCTTTCCTACGTCATTTTGCTTGTTCCGACTGGTAACGCACAAACACTTTTGAATTATGGCATCACGCAAATTTGTTATTTGATTATGCCCTTCATCTACCTCAAATGGCGTGGAGCAAGCTACACGAGCGTGGTTCCCGTTAAAGGGAAAATTAATCCCCTAGGGCTCCTTCTTACCCTACCCATTGCCCTTGGTGCTTTTTTACAAAATACGATTATTTCGGTACTATTCAACAACCTACTCATTCTAATGGGAGTAACTCCTTCCGTATCCCTTCCTCTTACCGATACCCCGTTAAATATCACTCTCGCCATACTTACTGTAGTCGTGCTCCCGGCCATTAGCGAGGAATTCCTATTCCGTGGCGTAATTGCATCGAGCTATAAGCAACACGGCGTTATGAAAGCTTGCTTCCTATCTTCTTTGATATTCGCCCTTTCACACTTTAATCCCGCTCAACTTGTACATCAATTCATCTTGGGCTTCATTCTTTGTGCAACAGTACTTACAACGGGAAATATCTGGTACGCCGTTATCATTCACGCAATAAACAACCTTGTTGCGCTGTTCATCGGTGACGTCATCCCTGCCTTCAACGGACTTGCTACTTTGAATGCGACGAACGCTCTCATTCTACTCGCTATGTGCGTAGTCGGTGCAATCATTTTAATTCTTTCCTTCATTTTCTTTAATCGCGCTTGCGCAAAGGATAATTTGAAGATATCGGGCAATCCTTTAAAGGTATTGTCCAAGACAAAAGCACCCGCTTATTATGAAAATAACGGAGAAAAACTCTCGTATATTACCATAGGATTCTTGGTATTCCTCACAGTAATGAGCATACTAACAGTCCTTGTTCAAACCCTTTCAGTATAGAGGTTAATATGAGTAAAACTTTTAAACTTTCGGGAATAATGCTTTTTAGCGTAATGGGTTTACAGGTTATGCGCATTCTGTCCAGCCTGCTCCCACTTAGTGATAATATATCCGGGTGGTTGTTCAGTTTTATTATGCAATGCCTTTTCCTCGGCCTCTTCCCCTATCTTCTTTACAAAGCAACCATTAAAGACGGTGATTTCCTAAAAGATATTCGTGTAAAGGCAAAAGTACACCCACTAAGCTATTTGCTGGCAATCGTTATTGGCTTTTTAACCTACGGTGTTAATAGTGGAGCAAGCACTATTTGGTACCTCGTTTTGTCCTCGCTAGGCTTTACCTACGTACGTGGTGGTGGAGTGCTGTTTACCTCTCCCGAAGTAATCGTGCTAGAAATTATTACAAGCTGTATGCTTCCTGCCATTTTTGAAGAAATTACCGATCGTGGCATACTTCTCGCTTGCCTAGACGACGTTAAAAACGATACGCTAAAAATAATTGCCGTCGGCCTATTCTTCGGTGCTTGTCACCAAAACGCCCCACAACTTGGACCTACGGCACTAGCCGGCGTTATAATTGGCTTTATGGCAGTAAAGAGTGGCTCCATTCTCCCCGGAATGATAGTCCACTTTATGAACAACTTTATTATTACCATTAGCGGTTACTTCTCGCAAAAGGGCATAGTCGTTCCTATTTTTTCAAAAATTGAAGAGCTACTATTCATGAATGGTTTGACTACCCTTCTTGCCGGTGCCGTTTGTGGAGTGGTCTTAATTTTCGTTCTTCGCTTTTTTGCAATTCTTAACGAAAAGCCCGAAAATAGGAAGCTTAAAACCAACGTTGAGGACACCATTGCTTCGGTTTACGGTATAGGTTACAACGGTGCAAGGAGCAGTTACCAAACAAACGCCAAGACGCCCTCACCTTTAAGCGTTACAAAGGCAAAACGCTCCGATTACCTTCTTTTGGTACTAGCATTCCTTTCTGCTTTTGCCGTCACTGCTTTCACCTTCTTCTGGGGGCTACTAAGATGATAAAACTAAACGTAGTTGCCGTTGGAAAACTAAAAGAAAAGTTTTGGGTAGAGGCTATTGCCGAATACAAAAAGCGCATATCCAAGTACGCCGAGTTAAACATAATAGAATGCCCCGAAGGTGTTGACGAGGGCAATGCTGAAAGATTACAAAAGCAAGAGGAAGGTGGCATTCTTAAAAAGATTAAGGGTTACTGTGTACTTCTTGCAATAGATGGCGACCTCATTAAAAGCGAGGATCTTGCCTCCCTTATTGAAAGGGAAAGCACGAAGGGAAACAGCGAGTTCACCTTCGTCATTGGTGGCTCCAGAGGTGTCAGCGAGGAAGTTAGAAAGCGCGCGAATAAACTAATCAGCTTTGGGCGCGTGACCTATCCACACCAACTAATGCGCGTAATACTTAGCGAACAACTTTATCGCGCAACGACCATTATCAACAAAACAAACTACCATAAATAGCACCCTCCTTGCATATTTTTTAGTATGCAAGTAAGTGAATTTTTAAGTAGTTTGAACGATATTAACTGCACCTTGTCTTATATTGGCGAAAGCACTCTTGGGGAGAAGATACCCCTTCTCTCAAAAGGCGTAAAACGTCAGGGTGGCGTATTACTGATTGGCGCAACTCACGCTAGAGAATACGTCACAGCCTACCTACTTCGTGACCTAATCAAGGAGTACGAAGGGAGTTATCCTATTGACGTAGTGCCCATGCTTAACGTTGACGGAGTAAGGCTTTCACAAGGTGGTCTTAACGCGCTACCCCTTAAGTTACGGGACCGAATTTCCCTACTTCGCGTCAACGGAGGCTCTACCGATTTTAGCTTGTGGAAAGCGAACGTGCGCGCCGTGGACCTTAACGTAAACTGCGATGCCAATTGGGGGCAAGGAGAAGGCAATCTGACCTATCCTTCACCCCAAAGTTATATCGGCCCCTGCCCTTTTAGCGAGGTGGAAAGCTACGCTATAAAAAGGGTGATAGACGAAGGGAATTACGCGCTCGTAGTATGCTACCACTCTAAGGGCGAAGAGGTATATTACGGGTTTGGCAGTAATCACCTCTACAAAGCAGAGGCAACGCTCTGTTCCAACGCACTAGGCTACAAGCTGAAGCGTACGCCAAAATCGACGGGTGGCATAAAAGATTACTTTACCCACTCCACCGGCAGACTGGGTTTGACCGTGGAGGTGGGTAGCGACAAACTTAGTCACCCCATAGGATTAGAGCACCTAGAGGAACTTAAAGAAAGACACAAAGGCATATTAGAAATATACGCGGAGATAGCAAAACGATTATGGACAAAATACAATTCATGCGCCTCGCCATAAAAGAGGCAAAAAAAGCGGAAATGATTGACGAAGTGCCCATTGGTGCCGTTATCGTAAAGGACGGCAAAGTTATCGCGCGTGCTCACAATAAAAAGGAAAGCAAAAATCAAGCTACCCGTCACGCCGAAATCGAGGCCATAGAAAAGGCAACGAAAAAGGTGAATAATTGGTGGCTTGAGGACTGCGACATATACGTCACGCTGGAGCCTTGCGCAATGTGTGCAGGCGCACTCATAAACAGCAGGCTACGCAATATCTACTTTGGTGCATACGATAAAAAAGGTGGCTGTTGCGGTAGCCTTTATAACCTCCCCGTTGATACTAGATTTAACCATAGATTAGGCGTTGATGGTGGAATACTGGAAGAAGAATGTGCCACCCTCCTCACAAACTACTTTAAGAAGAAAAGGAAACAGATATGAAGATTATAGTTGGACTTGGTAACCCCGGTAAAGAATACGAAAACACCTTTCACAACATGGGATTCAAAGCCATTGATACTCTTGCCGAAAAAATGGGTAAAAGTATAAAAAAGGCAGAGTGCCAAGCATTGACTTGCACCTTTTCCAGAAACTCCGAAAAGGTGGTTTTTGCAAAGCCTTTGACCTATATGAATCTGTCAGGCCAAGCAGTTAAAAGCCTAATACAAAAATACGGCGCAACCCCAAACGACCTCGTAGTAATCTATGATGATATAGACATTGATCGCTTTTCTATTCGCGCAAGAACTTCGGGAAGTGCGGGTACACACAACGGAATGAAAAGCATAGTCGAGTGCTTGGGTACAACGGCTTTTAAGCGCATTAGAGTGGGTGTTGGTCGCGACGGCGCTTACAACCTTGCCGATTACGTACTTTCTAATATTAAGGCAGAGGATCGCGACACCTTCCAAAAGCTGTTTGATGATTTAGCAACCGCACTTGAAAGTTATCTTAAACACGATGACTTTGATCGCCTCATGAGAGAAATAAACAAAAAGTAGGACTAAAGATGAAGATTTTACGTTACAAAACTCCCGCAAAAAAATGGATTGACGCCCTCCCCCTCGGCAACGGCATAACCGGAGCCATGGTGTACGGTGGAATTAAGCGTGAAAGAATTGCCTTTAACGATAGTAACCTTTGGTCGGGTAGACCTAAAAAGCACGATAGCCCCGCAAGCCTTGAGAACCTCTCAAAGGTTCGTGAATTAATATTCAATGGTGAAAACCACCTTGCCGACCGCCTCACTGAAGAAAAATTATGTGGCGATTATAGCGAGGGGTATCTACCTCTTGGGGAACTAAATATTACTTTTAAGGGTGCTAAACGAGGCTTTTACGAAAGAAGTTTGGATATCGGCAAAGCACTTTTTAGCGTCAAGAACGGTCAAAGCAACAGAGAGGCCTTTTGCTCCTACCCCAGCCGTGTTTTCGTCTATAAGGTAAGCTCACACACCCCATTTGACGCTCTTGTTACTACCTCATCTAAAATACCCGCCCATAAGGTTTCTTATGGTGAAGATATCGTATTAGTCGGTCAAGCACCCGACCACGTAGTACCCTCTTATAAGGGCCCCATGCCCGACGCCGTTAAATATAACGATTTGCTCGGAATGGCTTTTGCACTTGTTACACGCGTAAAAACGGACGGAGCTACGTCTTCTTCACAAAAGGGTTATGAAATAAAGGGAGCAAAAGAAATGGTAATTTACGCAACTACCGCGACCGGCTTTACCGCCTACAACGAGGTTCCTATAAACGACTATGACTACCCCATTCAGAAATGCATAGACCACCTCGACTCCCTCTCATACGATTACGACAAAATAAAGGCCGAGCACGTTGCCGATTATACTAGATTATTCCATCGTCACGAACTAAAAATCGCAAGTGATAAAGGTCAATTTACCGATGCACTATATCGTAAAGCCAAACTTGGTAAAATTACTCCCGAGCTGGTTTCCTTGTTCTATAACTACGGCAAATATCTTACGATTGCAGGCTCTAGAAAGGGTGGCCAAGCACTAAATTTGCAAGGCATTTGGAACGACGATATACGCCCTCCGTGGTCAAGTAATTATACCACGAATATAAACGCCGAAATGAACTACTGGCCCACCTCTCAAGTAGGGCTTACCGAGTGCCTAGCCCCCTATTTCCAAATGGTTTACGAGCTTTCTCTTCGTGGAAAATCCACCGCCAAAACCAACTATGGCTCAAGAGGTTTTTGCGTAAACCATAACACCGATATTTGGCGCAAAACGGCGCCCGTAAAGGGCAATCCTCAATATATGTTTGCTCCCCTTTGTGGCGCTTGGCTAGTTAACGAGATTTGCGAACACTATTCCTACGGCGAATTGGAGGAGTACCGTGACGAACTCCAAGAGATACTAAAAGCCAACACCGAGTTTATACTAGATTATCTCGTTTTGCACGATG
Source organism: Candidatus Stercoripulliclostridium sp. (assembly GCA_045577735.1). Taxonomy (GTDB): domain Bacteria; phylum Bacillota; class Clostridia; order Christensenellales; family DTU072; genus Stercoripulliclostridium_A. Next base: position 187,501 of record JAZNIY010000017.1, read on the forward strand.
GCAAATACCTAACTTGCCCTTCGGCAAGCCCAGAAAACACATTCTTAAAAGGTGGCAAACGCTGTTATTTGGACTATGCCTCGGCATTTGATATGGGCATAGTTAAACAAAGCCTTGCCAACTATTTGGCTCTTGTACCAAACGGAGAATATAGCGCACAAGTGAAAGAGGTAATGGACAATCTTTACCCCTTCCAAGAGGACCTTGACGGCATAGTTGAGTGGTCAAAATATTACCCCACCCCCGAGGTTGGACACAGGCATTTTTCACCACTTTACGCCTTCCACCCGGCAAGACAAATTGGCTATTACTCCCACCCGGAAGAGCGCGAATGGGTAAGAAGACTTATGCACACTCGCATCTATAACGTTAAACAATACTTTGGTTGGAGTGGCGCTTGGGCACTTGCCCTTTCGGCAAGACTGCGTGAAAAAGACACTACCGCCCTCGTTATATCCCGCGTGCTTGGTAAGGCTATCTTTAAAAATTTGTTCGACATGCATCCCCCTCGCCTTTTCCAAATTGACGGCAACTTTGGCTTTGTGCACGGCCTAAATGAAGCACTGATCCAAATTGAAGGTGATACTTTAGAACTGCTCCCGGCCCTACCCGATTACATAGCAAACGGCGAAGTTAAAGGAGCAAGACTAGTGGGTGGATACTCCGTTGATTTTAGCTGGGAAGGTGGTAAAGTTACCTACGTAAAGTGTAATCGTCCTCTAAAAATAAGAAAGACAAACCTTAGCGCAAACCCCACGCTGATTAACGCTGAAATCATTTAATTAAAATACGTCGTATTTTAGATATTGAAAAGCAACGCTCGTTGTGGCATAATATATACAACACAAAACCCATAAAGGAGTTTAATATGAGAAAAAGAAACGGCGCTTGTCCCATTTGTTACGCACGTACGCTAGTCACCCCCAAAGAAAGGAAAATCCCCACCCTCTACAACCAAGAGGTGTTTGAAAACGGACTTGCCAAAACTCCACCTATGGGTTGGAACTCTTGGAACGTGTTCAAAGAAAACATTGACGAAACCATGCTCTACGAAATGGCAAAGGCAATGGTTGATAACGGCTTATTAGAAGCCGGTTACAATTTCTTTAACCTTGACGATTGCTGGGAAGCAAAGGAAAGGAATATGAGGGGCGAACTCGTAAGCGACCCTACGACCTTCCCCAGTGGCATAAAGGCGCTTGTTGAAAAGGTGAACGCCCTTGGACTAAAGCTTGGCATATACAGCTGTAACGGACCTCTTACTTGCCAACATTTCCCCGGCACGCAAGGTCACGAATACACCGATGCTTACACCTTTGCAAGCTGGGGCGTTGAATACTGGAAGCTGGACTACTGCCATAACGTACCTTTCACTCCCTACGCTCCATTAGTTGCCGGTATTGCCGTAAGTAAGGTAGGCGAAAAGGTGGAAGTTTTGCATTCTGCTGAAGAAGGCACTCGCTGTGGTAACGCTCATATTTTCACCACTAAGTATCCCAAAAAGCGTTACAACAGTACCCAAAGGTTCAAAAAACATTGTAGTGGGCTTGACGCTGGCGAAGGCTCTATCGAGTGGAATATAAGCGTTCCCGAAGAGGGAGAATACGTTCTTACCATATACACCCACGAGCTTTATCCCAAGTACGAAAAGCTCCTTGGTGCACAAATTAACGACGGCGAGCTTTACCTGGTTAAAATTCCAAAGGAAGTATACCATTGGCAAGAGTACATAACCCAAAAGGTGGTAAAGTTGCGCGCAGGACAAAACAAGATTAAGCTCTTTAACCCCATTAACAACAAGTCCACCAGCGATATGCTACAATTCCAATATGCCGGCAAATGCATTAAGCAAGCGACTGCCGACTACGCAAGGGCCAACGGCGTTCCGGAAAAACCCATAGTCTTCTCCATTTGCGAATGGGGTAGTGGTGAACCACATCTTTGGGGTAGAAGCGCGGGCAATCTTTGGAGAACCACGGGCGACATATACCACAACTGGAACTCTATTAAGAACCTTTACGAGCACAACGTTGAACTTTACAAGTACGCAGACGTAGGTCATTGGAACGATCCCGATATGCTAGAAGTGGGCGTTGGTAACTTCTCCTACAACGAAAACGAGGCACACTTTGCCCTCTGGTGCATGATGGCGTCTCCCCTACTCCTCGGTAACGATCTTCGCGCAATGACACCCGATATCGTAAAGATTATTACCAACAAGCAACTTATTGCAATAGACCAAGACGGACTGGGCAAGCAAGCAAAACGCATCGTTAAAGCTGACGTTGACGTTCTTGTTAAGCCCCTCGTTGGAGGTAAAACCGCAATATGCTATTTTAATAAAACCGATAGCACTAAAAGATATAACTTTGATGAAAATACGTTTGTAAAAGAAGAATATATTGACTATAATACTAATGGCGAAATAATTGACTGTTTGAGTGGAAATATCACTACGAAAGAAGATATGCTAAGTGGTGAAATTAAAGCTCGTAGCGTTAAAGTTTTCGTTATATAATAAAAAAGGAGTAATAAAATGAGCGAATGCACACACGATTGTAGCACTTGCGGATTGAATTGTCCTTCCAAACAACAGGAACAAAAACCCGTAAACGAATTTGCCGCACCTATGAACAGCCTTTCCAACGTTAAAAAGGTTTACGGAATAGTTAGTGGTAAGGGCGGAGTTGGTAAATCACTCGTTACCTCTACTCTCGCCGTCAACGCAAGAAGACGCGGATACCAAACCGCAATCCTTGATGCCGATATAACCGGCCCCTCTATCCCACGCGCTTTTGGTATAACCGAGGAATGTGAGGCAATGGATGAAAACAATATCCTTCCCGCAGTTACCAAGACCGGCATCAAGCTAATGAGCATCAACCTACTACTTGAAGACGTAACCAGCCCCGTTATTTGGCGTGGTCCCGTTCTCGCCGGCACCGTAAAACAATTCTGGTCCGACGTGGTTTGGGGTGACGTAGATTTCATGTTCGTTGATATGCCTCCAGGCACCGGTGACGTCCCTCTAACGGTATTCCAAAGCCTACCTCTTGACGGCATAATCATAGTAACCTCTCCCCAAGAACTCGTTGGTATGATAGTAGAAAAGGCCGTTAAAATGGCAAATATGATGAATATACCCATTGTAGGTATAGTAGAAAATATGTCCTACTTCGTTTGCGAAAAATGTGGCGAAAAGCACTACCCCTTCGGCAAGAGCAACCTTGAAGAAATTGCAAACAAATACGGCATAAAGAACGTTGCAAGACTACCCATCACTCCCGACCTTGCAAAACAAGCTGACAGAGGGCTAATAGAACTCCACGAACTAGAACTACTAGACAGCCTAAGCGACCAATTATAATAAGTTCAATAAAATTTACCCGCCCCGAAATTCGGGGCGGTTTTTTTAAATATGTTTATTATAGTTCAATTGCATCATTAGGTAAATTTACTTTGGTTTTGTTTATTCCGTCAAACACAAACGATACATCAAAACCTTCAACTACTCCCAAAATAGTTATCGCATCTTTTTCTACAACAACTTTCACATCCGAAATTCCATCTATTTCTTCACCTTCTTTTAAAACGAAAGTGTTTTTTTCTCCTTTTACTGCTTCATACTTTTCAGCATCAAAAAGAGACTCAATGAAATCGTCGCTAAAAATGCTTCCTTCTTCATCGTCTTCTTCTTTTATTTCTTCTTTATACCAAACATCATTTACTTCAAAATATTGATATGTTTTTCCATTTACTTCCTCCGTAAAAATATCAGATTCACCAAACATACCCGAAGTGAATGTTTTATTTCCTTCTATCTTCATTGTCATTGTTGCTTTTCCTAACATAGGGATATTATCCATAGTAATTGCTATCTTGTAACTATCCGCTTTATTAAGTTTTTCTTCCATCTTAGTAATTTTATTTGTGGAATTACAAGAAACGGCGGTTACAAAAATAGTACAACAAATTAAAATTGCCAATAATAAACTGATTTTTTTCCTCATCTCTTTTCTCCTTTTTTACTTGCCTATGGGCATATATTGGTTAAATTATATCACCTTGGGCATATAATGTCAATATAGATATGAAAATTTTGGTTGTAGAGAGAATTAAATATTTAATGGAAGCGGAAGATATTTCGCAATATGCCCTTGCAAAAAAATTGGGCATTAGTCAAAGCACCATTTGTAATTGGCTGAATGGAAAAAAGGAACCTAGTATTGAAAGCCTTTGGAAACTTGCTGATTATTTTGGTGAGTCTGTCGATTATATTATTGGTAGAGATAATCAATAAATTAAACGCCCCGAATGGGTGATATTCTTAGCGGAGAATTATAAAAATGTCACTAAGTGCGAGCATCGCATTTGACTAGTCAAATACAAATGGGCTAAGCCCAAACCCATATTACAAGCAGAAAGAGCAAGAGTAAAAGGAAATAAATCCTTCTATTCTTGCTCTTGTTTTTTCTTCTGTCGATATGTCAACTTCGTTGACTCGATATGCTTTCACTGCACTCAAGCTCGATATATTGTCGCTCCGCGCCAATTCGATATGAGATAAATCCCTCGTTTGCAAAGCAAACATATCGAGTGCGTCAGCACATATCGAACGCCGCAGGCGTATATCGAAAATCCCGTGAGGGATTTATCTCGATGCGTGTTCTCCGTTAAGGATAACACGCTAACTCGGGGCGTTTAATTTATTAACGTTTTGTATTATACCTTTTCTTCTACTTCAACAGCTTCTTCTAGGGTGATTTGCTCCTCTACTTCTACTTGTTCTTCAACGGCTTCTTGGGGTATTTCTCCAAGCCCTCTTGCCTTTAATTCTTCCATAATTCTCTTGTGATCCTTCTTGGAAAGGTTGTAGAAAATCATGGTAACGAGCATTAGTCCTGCAGAGATTGCGGAAACTATGAGTGCCAAGTTAAAGTATTTGGTTGCAACGTTCATTAGTTCGTCGCTTACTACGGAAATGTTAAAGTAGTTCTTGGGCTCGTATCCCATTCCTTGCTTAACGTATGCCATAATAACGTTCGCGAGGTTGGTAAATACAAGCACGAGTGCGTAAGCAAAGGTTTGGATGAAACCTTCCAAACGTTTACCCGTCTTATATTGTTGATAGTCGTAAATTTCAGAAAGCATTAGAGGTTGCAAACTGCCTATTGCATTAAAGAGTGCAACGAAACGCAAAGCCGTAATTACTACTGCCGATACCGTTCCTTGAGGAATGTTTTGAACGCCTATGAGTCCCAGTATCGCATAGCCCAGCGCGTTGCAACCCAGCCAGCCCATAAGTATGGTCTTGTTGTTAAACTTACGCGTGAACAAGGGAAGGAGAATCATATTAGGCGTTGCTGCAAAACCGGTAAGAAGGGTTAAGGAGCTGAATACCTTTAGGCCGTCTTCTATGGTGGTAGCATAACGAAGTTTACCCATCATTTCTGCGTCAACTTCTATCGTAGTACGCATGCAACCCAAAATCAAAGCAAGGCTGAAAATCATAAGAGGCTTGTTTCGGGTAACCATTTTAATGCCTTCAAATAGCCCAACCTTCTCTTTGTTTTCTTGGGTGACGATTATTCTTTCCTTAACTTTGAATATTAGAGAAACTAGGAGTAAGCCCACGGCTACGCTAATAAAGCCCATCCATCTGTATGCCATGTATTCCTTGCCGATGGACAAGAAGTAGGAACGAATAAAGCCCTTAATGAAATTCATTATGGTGGGTGCAAATCCTATTACCAAACCGATTGGTGCCCAAATATCGGTACGCTCTTGTTGGTTGGGCGTAATAACCGCGGGCATCATATTAAAGGTATTATTCCACAAATTCCAAAGTATGAGGGTGGGAATACATACTAGATATGCATAAACCATTCTGGACGTTTCCGTCAAGTTTTGTGGTTGCCAGGTTGCAAGAATGGCACAAACGGAAATGACGGGTGCGATGAAGATTAGGTATGGTTTATACCTACCCCACTTGGTGTTGGTGTTTTGTAGGAGTTTACCATATATGGGTTGCAAAATTAAACCAAGCACACTTGCAACAAGGCAAATGATTGGTCCGTGCATAACGCCAATTTGGTATACTTCCGAAATTTGGGTGGCGGTAATAAGGGAGGAAATTATGTTTACGATAAAACTTACGCCCAGTGCCGTACCACCAAATGAGAGTATCTCTTTGAGGTTAAGGTGTCTACCCTCTAGCGGGGTATCCCACATGCTTTTAACCTTTCCGAACAATGCTTTAACGTCTAATTTTTTCACAATTGTTCTCTCTTATGTTTTATTTGTTCAAAAGCGCATAATTTGCTTTGTTTGACTTGTAAAGTTGCTTGAATACGGCAAAGTTCTTGTCATATATGGCCTTGTTTTCAAGGTTGGGTGTAAAGGTCTTTTCCACTTGAATGTAATCCTTTACCTTGGAAACGCTCTCGATTAGGCCTAGTCCTGCTGCTACACAGGCACAAGCGCCTACTGCACCTACGTTTTGAGGATCTTTAACAACCTCTACCACGTGACCGGTAATATCTGCAAGAAGTTGTGCCGTGAAGTTGGACAATGCGCCACCACCTACGAAACGAATTGCATCGCTTACCTTTGCCTTTTTAGCTTCTGCTTCTAACATCCAACGTTGGTGGAAGCATACGCCCTCTAAAACGGCACGAATTAGTTCTGTTTTGCCCGTTTCTAGGCTAATATTGAAGAACATTCCCCTTGCATTGGGATCTTCAAAGGGACAACGGTTACCGTGCAACCAAGGAGTAAAGATAACGCCACCACAACCGGCTGGAATGGTGTTGCAAACCTCGGTCATATAGTCGTACAAAGAGGTATATCTCTTTTCGATGTCTTCGTTTTCCGTAACGTTGGTAGTTTTAAGATAGATGCCTATTTCGTCAAGAGCAAGGTGGTTCTTAACCCATTCCAAACACTTGCCGGAAGTTTCCATTTCTGCAAAGTAGTTGTACTTGCCACTTTCTGCGCCAACGGTTGCTGCAATCATTGCAGAGGTATCTACCATGGACTTGTCTACTACCGTACCTACCCAACCGGAAGTACCACTATAAATGTGGGTATCGCCTACTTCGGTTGCGCCTGCGCCTACGCCTATGAGCGCTGCGTCCATACCACCACCAAATACTTTGGTGCCCTCTGCAAGACCAAGCTCTGCACTTGCCTTTGCAGTAACTACGCCTACGCAATCGGTGCTCTTTTTAATGGGAGCAAGATGACGGGTATCAACGCCCAACATTTTGCACATTGGCTTGGACCAAGTATGCTTGCGAATGTCGTAAATAAGGGTGCCAAACGCGCTGTCTGCCGTCATTATGCACTCACCGGTACATTGGGAGATGAGGAATTCTTTAACGTCCAGCCACTTGTATGCCTTCTTGAAGTTTTCGGGCTCGTTTGCTTCCACCCACTTATACTTCCATACGGGGTCCTTTACGGATGCTGCAACGGCGCCGGTATAATACAAAGATTTTAGAAGTTTAACAACGTTTGCTCCGGCTATTTGTAATCCGTGAGCCATGCCCTTCTTGATTTCTTCCTTGGCGCGTTGATCCATATAGCTCATCGCTCTACGAACGGGTTGACAATCTTCATCAACCAATACCAAACCTTGTGCTTGTGAGCAGAAGGATATGCCTAGTATCTCTTTGGGATCTACTGCAAAATTTGCAAATATCTTTTTGGTAGTAACGCACATTGCATTCCACCATTCTTTGGTATCTTGCTCTACTCCACCATTTTCCAACACGTAAAGGTTATATCCTTCCATTGCGCTTGCTTTAAGCTCTATGGTGGTACCTACGTCAAACAAACAGGTTTTTATGCCCGTCGTACCTACGTCATACGTAATAATATAATTTGCCATATCTTTCTCCTAAAATAAACGATATATAGAAATTATACTATAAACGCGCGCGTTTGTCTAGATACAAATAAGTGAAAATGCCTATTGAAATGCATTGGGAATAGTGATATAATTTTAATATCAAGTTTTGGAGGCTATTATGCAAAACCGTATTATTGAAAAAGGTAAGTTGTTAGATGAAAACGGCAATATCCGTGAACCCGGATACGCCAAAGAATATCTACTTGAATACAATCGCGATGACGTTAAAGCAAAAAAATGGAGATTGAAAGAGTGGGATTACTACTACGTAGGTAATAATGATTACGCTATTTGCCTAACCATTTCCGACATGGGATACATTGGCGCAATGAGTGCTACGTTTATCGATTTTAAAGTACCCACACAAGTAACCAAGAGTAGCGTTTTCCTCTTTCCTATGGGCAAACTACATATGCCCGCAACCACCGCAAAGGGTGACGCAATATGCAAAAACGGCGACGTAGAAATGTGCTTTATAAACGACGGCACTAAACGCCACATCTTCGGCAAATACCCCAAATTTGGCAACAACGACGAAGAGTTATCCTTTGACTTTGAACTTTACGATAACCCCGAAGAATGCATGTTTATCGCAACCCCATTCGACAAACCCAAATACTTCTACTACAACGCAAAGATTAACTGCCTATCCTGTAAGGGTGAATTCCGTTTCGGCAACAAAGTATACAACCTTGACAACGCACTAGGCACCCTAGACTGGGGACGTGGCGTTTGGACCTATGACAATACTTGGTATTGGGGCAGTTTACAAACCGTTCTTCCCGATGGCAAGAAGTTTGGCTTTAACATTGGTTACGGCTTTGGTAACACCTCCGCAGCAAGCGAAAATATGCTATTCTACGATGGCAAAGCCCACAAGCTAGAGGACGTCAAATTCAACATCCCCGGTGACGGCACCGACGACGTAAGATATATGGAGCCCTGGACCTTTACTTCCTCAGACGGCAGATTCGAGCTTGATTTTGAACCCATAATCGACCGTCAAGCACCCGTTGACTTGAAGGTTATGTGCATGATTCCTCACCAAGTTTTCGGTTGGTTTAGTGGTAAATGTATTCTTGACGACGGCACCGTTATTACCCTTAATAAAACGCTAGGCTTTGCTGAAAAGGTACATAACAAATGGTAAAAATGAATTGATAACAAAAAAGAGTCACTCCGGTGACTCTTTTTTGTTTGCTCAAATTTTTGCTTTTAGTCCTCACTCGTAGGAATACCTAAGGGTGTAACCTCTTGCACCTCTAAACCCTCTGCCTTGTTAAGACGTTGTTGAATGGTGAAGGTACGCTTGCGTGCTTCATCAATGGTCTTTTGTGCACGGCCAAGTTGGTCTTGTGCCTTTTCAAGATCGCCGACAAAGGTGTTAAAGTTCTTCTTGAATTGCTCCAATACTTCGTATATTTGACGGCTTTCCTTTTGAATCTTGAGCGTCCTAAAGCCCTGTCTAAGGCTGTTGAGGAATGCCGTTATGTTGCTTGGACCGGCTATCATAACCCTATAGTTACTTTGGATTTGCTCAACAAGTCCGTCTATTGATAACACTTCTGCATACAAGCTTTCAACGGGCAAAAACATTACTGCAAAGTCGGTTGTGTAAGGAGGAGCAATATACTTGTCCTTAATGCTAATCGCTTCGTGTTTAATGCGCGCTCCAAGGGCTTTTTTAGCAACGTTGTATGCTTCAATATTGCCCTCTGCTAATGCATCTTTCATATGAATAAAATCGGTTACGGGGAATTTGCTGTCTATTGGTAAATATACTTTATCATCCTTAGTCCCCGGAAGCACAATGGCAAAGTCCACGATTTTATCGTCTTGAACACGTCTGCCCATTTTGGATTGTCTTTCGTATTGGGTGGAGGTTAAAACGTCGCCGAGTATGCTCTCAAGGGAGAGTTCGCCCCAGTTACCACGCGTCTTGGTATTAGAGAGCATTTTGGTTAATTCGTTTAGTCCCGTGTCCAAAGTTTTTAGTTCACCCAAGTTCTTGTATACCTTGTCTAGGGAGTCCAAAACACTCTTAAAGGATACCTGGAATCTTTCATCCAACGTCTTTGTGAGCTTTTCATCAACGGTACCGCGAATTCTTTCAAGTTGGGTAGCGTTGTCCTCTCTAACCCTATTAAGAGAGGTGGTTAACTCCCCTTTCATATCCTTTAGGCCCACTTGGAGCTCTTGCTTCATTTCTTGAAGGCGAATCTCGTTATTGCGTGCAAGCTCCTTAACGTTGTTAACGACTTGTTCGTTGGTTGAATTTACGCCCATCATAAGAGTTTTCGAGGTTGCCTCGTTTGTCATCATAAAGCTGTCCTTTATGTCCTTCGTGGCCCCTTCAAGCGTGTTAGAAAGCTTGCTTTCCAAGTCTTTGGTATCGAAGTTCGTTTTGTCCTCTTTCTTCCTTAAAACGAGCAATAAAAGAGCTCCGTTCGCAACCAGAACGAGGGCAACGAGTACAAGTATAACGATTAAAACAGTTTCGCTCATAATATACCTTATTATTACGCGCACGTACGCGCGCTATTTGAAATAGATTTGTCGCTTTAAAAGACAAGACCGTCCGATCCGCCTTAAAGGTGGAAACCGGACGGCACTCTTTTTAATTAAGCTTTTACTAGGCTCGCTAAAAGTCTATCTTCTCTTTCTCTTGCCGTAGTGGTAAACAGCTCTCGTATCGCCAACGCGTTCTTCAGGACGTGCAGGGTTGGAAATGGGCGGGGCGTTGCCCTTGGGGATACGAGTAATGCCACGGCGTTGTAGTGCGTTCTTGTGGTCACGGTTGTAAGCACGTAGGAAGTTGCGTCTTCTTATTGCTACAAGCATAATGATTACAACGAATACAACGAACATCGCTACTACTGCAAAGGTGATGTAGGTTAGTAAGGTTGCATCAATTTCGATACCACCAACGGAGCCGTAAATCTTTTCGGGCTCCTCTCTAACAACTACGTTTGCCGTGGTTGCAAGTACGTAGGTGTCTAGCGTTGTGGAGGTAAAGGATACGCTCTTACCATCACGCTCACGTTTTACGTCCTTAACGGGAGAGAGCGTGCCGTCGGGAGAGAGTCTATATACTGCAAAGTATACGTATTGAGTATAGTCAACTTCGCCCTCGGTGGGTATAGGTAGAGTAATGGTTATTTCACCGGTATCATATTGTGAACCATAACCGGTTAATCCGAGCTTGTTAATGGAAATAATCTTACGTGGATTACCTTCACTTACGGTTTCATACAACGTCTTTTGTGCGTTGATGAACAACTCGGTAGATTCGGCATAGTTAACGACTTCTAGCATTACGCCTACGGCTTCACCAACCAAGTGATCGCCGTCAATTGCAATACCCGTGTCAGAGTCTTGGAGTAAGTATACTTCACACTTTCTCTTTAGCTCGGCAAGCTTCGTGTAGAGGGTGGACTTGAATACTGCTCTTTGATCGTTAGAAAGTGATTGATATGCGTTAAATACGCGAATAACGTTTTGATAATCACCCTCTTCAACGATATTGGTTGCAGGTAGTGCGATTACTTGTTTTTCAAGATCTCTTACTACGCTCATGTGGGCATTAAGTTTATTGTACTCAACCAGCAACTTTGCATAGTAATCGTCATAGGGGCTCTCTTTAATCTTGTTTTGTTGCCATTCGGGATATCTTACCAATGGATCGGGTGAAATGAAGTATGCTAGATATTTCTCCATTTCGGGATAATCGTTTACAAGATCGAAGGATACTCTTTGCTCAATAAGAGTTAGGTATGCCCTATAATCGTCTATTTCCTTTTGTAGAGTTGCAAGTCTGTCCCAAAGTCTACCAATATAGGTTGCGAAGTATTCTGCACGAGAATCGCTCAAGCTTCCCTTGTTCAATGCCTCTTTGTAGGACGCTTCAAACTTGTTCAACAATACGATATGGTCGTTGTTGATTTCTATGTTATTAACGGTTAGTTCAAATACCGTCATATAGAATTTGAGTTCGGTCTTGTTACCGGCAAGGTCCTCTACAACAATGTGTACGTAACCACGAGTCTTACCATCGGGTCCAAGTTCGGAATTGTCAACCGTATTGGTTGCAATAATGTGTCCGTTGGAAAGCGGGAATCCGTTATAGGTTGCACTCTTCAAATAGGCTTCTCTATAGGTTATCTCTTGGTCGATATAGTACTTGTTGGGGTTTCTAGGATCGTCACTATTCTTTATTGGACCTGCATCAATAATGGGTGCTTGGTTGTCTATGTTAACTTGGAAGATCTTTTCTACTACCAAACCGGAACCGGAAGTTGCAGTTACGTATACGGTCATGATTTCTGAAACCTCAAAAGAGGTGCCTTCTTCCCAATTTTTAACGGGTTCTTTGGTCGTAGCAATCGTATAGGTTACCCCGGAAATGGGCGTGTAATCAACCACTCTCGAGATTTTTACCATATCTGCATTAATCCAAGTGCCGGATTCTATCTTTTGACCGGTTGCCTTTCCACCCTTATAAACCTCACCCTTGAGTTGGAAGGTTGGCTCTACTTTGTCTATCTTTATTACCAAGTGCTTCTCATAGGTCTTTAAGCTTGCGCGCGCTTGCGCTCTAATAATTAGATCCAGCACACCATTGCCATCATAGCCCAAAATTTCCTCGGTTGTTATGTATGAACCAGCCATCTTCTCGTAGTTGCTAGCACCTGCTACTTTGTAGGTATACTCAACACCACCGGGGTTTTGGTTTTCTTCAACGGGACTAACTTTAATATGAATTGTCTCGTTAAAGAACTTGGAAAGATCTTCTTCGGCAATATGGTCTATCGTAGCCGTGCTCAAATCCACGTTGAATACGGGATCTTTGTTGTCAATTCTAATTATAACGCTACCGGGAATGGTGTATTCCGAACCGGCAAGGTTGGTAATCTTGAATTGTGCCGTCTTTTTGAGGTTGCCCACGATAACGAAATCTTCTTCTACTTCACTACCATCCGTGGGAGGTGCTACGAATGCAACGGTCCAATAGGTAGTGCCGTTAATTTCTATGGCCCTTTCTTCTACCTTTGCCCATTCGCTACCATCAAGTGAGTACCAAATATAAACAGCAGACTCGGAAGTAAGCTTAAACTGGATTTCTGCTCTGTCTTGGGTCCAGTTGAATTCATATACTCCGTCTTCTGAACCGATTACGCCACCAATGAATTCGGCAGTAGGAGCACTGCTTTCTTTCATAACGCGAATCTTGTATGCGCTACTTTGACGCATGCCGTTGTCTGCTACCAACCAATAGTATTGACCGGAAACAAGGGTTTCGTTGCCGGAAAGTTTACGCCATACGTTAGGATCGTCAAGTTGATCAACCTTGCTATCACCATCTTTAATGGGATCGGTAGATTGGATTAACCTATAGTAATAGGTTATGGGTGCTTTTTGTAGGAATACGGGAGAAATACTTGCTCCGGTTTGAACGTATTCTACGTTTTGGTTAGAATATATGGTATAGATTCTGTTAACTTCGTCAAATACGTTTTCGCCAGCTCTTTGTCTTACTGCATACAAAGGATTGGGAGTAGAAGTATCCATCTTGACTTCGCAACTCAAAGTTTGGCTTGTGTGACCGGCAAGGTTCAATGCTCTAAATTGAATGATGCCGTTGTAGCTGGAGAAGGTGTTGTCTTCGTCCATACTACGTAAATCGTCAACAACAGGTACCTTTTGAACAACGCCTTCAAAGTCAAAGTCTACTCTGTTGGAAGCCGTGCCGGGAATGGTAATCCAAGTGTTACCGCCATCCAAACTATATTGATATCTATCAATAGTGACGTTAACGTTAGCGTTAGAGTCTTGGAGTAGGTTCAAAGTAAATTGAGGCACGGTACCTACCCATTGATTTTCGTTACCAAGTTCACTATAGCTTACTTCAATTTGGAAGTTACGTACGTCGTATTGAATGCTAAAGTACTTGGGTGCCGTTCTTATTGCATTTTCGTTGGTATCAACTGCCTTACTTACAAGGTAGAAAGAATACTTTAGATATCCTTGTGCACCACCGTTTACTTGGGGGATTTTAGCTATGAAACTAAATGGATCATCGCCCTCGCCGGGTACGTACAAGGTGTATTGAGAAGCATCTAGCGCAGGCTCGTCGCCTGTGAAAGTTGCGTAATAGAAATTGTAGTGTGGGAACCACTCGTCAGAGTTGGGTAAATAGTTGTGGTCGGTTACGAAACTGACTTTGAGGTCGTTTGCTATCATCAAGCTAGGATCGTTTTCGTCAATGTCTTCAGCAATAATATTACCGAAGGGGTCAATGGTGGAAACGATAATTTCTTCAAAGGTAATAATCTCTCTAGCATCAATGTTTACTTGACAAGTAACGTCTTTCTCTAGGCCTGCTCCACTCCTCAAACGGAAGGAATATGCTCCACTCGTACCTACGGTCTTAGTAAAGGAACCGTTTTCCATAACCATACCAATAGCTGAAGGTTGTCCGTTGACCAACGGATAGCAATATACACCGGAAATTAGTTCGTCGGGAGTAATGGTGATTAATACTTCACCCGCCGCCCAAGAATCGTCGGTTGCAAGCTCTATGCTCGTTCCTTTAATATGACGGGTTACGGTTGCATTGGGCATAGAAAGATCAAGTTGAAGTTGGGTAGTACGGAAGAAGGTTTCTTCTAGTATGCTACCATCGCTTGCATATACGCAACCACCCTTGTTTTGGGCTTTGTCATAAATTTCAAAGCTATAACTGCTGTTGTTAAGGTTGTCCTCAATCTTAACGTTGTACTTGAGCATACCTGCAGGTGCGCCTGCAACGAGGGTTGCATCAAGAACCTTAATAGTATCGGGTGCGCCCGTTACCATACCACGAATTTCATATTCGTTATCGATACCCAAGACGCTGGGCACGGTAAAGTATACGTTAACGGCTTCTTTTAGCCAACCTGCAGTATTGAAGTGAAGCTCTTCCACTTCCATTTCTACACTATAGTTGCTGTTCAATATGGATGCCGTAAATTCTAGGCTATCTTCCTCTCCGGAAGCAGTCTTTACTTTAAAATAATAGGTTTTATTTAGAAGCGTTTCGCTTGCGGTATTGGTGAAAGTCTTTCTAAAGTTACCGGAAACGCTTATGATTTCTTCATAATCAACGCCATCGTCACTGTACCAATAACTTACGGTATTACCTTGTTGTTGGGTACTGCCGTTGGTGAGAAGGAAGTTTAGAGCGTCTTTTGCATAACCTACGCGATAGTCGCCGGGAGCCGTTCCCATAGTGCGAATTTCCGCACCGTATTTGTCGGTTGCTTCAAGGTTGAGCGTGGGCTTAACTTTGTCTATGCGAGCAGTAACTTGCTTGGTGGAATATTCTACGCCTGAACCGGACACTGCATAGAACTTAACGTTCGTAATGCCCTCTCTGGATACGGTATAGGAATATTGAGAGCCTTGTAGTTGAATTTCATAGGTTTCGGTTTGACCACCACTAACGTATACGTCACAGAAGTATCTTGCACCGGATGCTACGGGGGTATTCTTCAAAACGTAGGTGATGTCGTTGTTTGCCCAACTGCCTTCT
This sequence comes from Candidatus Stercoripulliclostridium sp., assembly GCA_045577735.1. Taxonomy (GTDB): domain Bacteria; phylum Bacillota; class Clostridia; order Christensenellales; family DTU072; genus Stercoripulliclostridium_A. The sequence goes on from JAZNIY010000017.1 coordinate 202,983, forward strand.
ACGTAATCTACCGCAGAGGAAGTTCCTTGAACTTCAAAGCTGGGAACTGCGCTATCGTAATAAATATTAATTTCTTCAGTATCGTAAACAATGCGTTCATCGGGGGAAGCGAAAGAGGTTGCATATACTGTGACTTTTCCTTCGTAAGAGGAAATTCCGCTTTCCGGTCCGGGGATAACTGCTTGTCCGTAATAGGTGGAGATATCGCTACCTTCTTGAGATACTGCTACCTTTTCGAACATTACGGGTTGATATGGATTGCCTTCAGCGTCTACGCCATCAAGTTGATAGTAGAAATTAGCGTTATCGAAGCGTCCACCATCGTTGGTTACCTTTAAGGTAACGGGACCTGAGGTCCACTTCTTCTCGTCCGTGTTCTTGTATGGATAGGCCGTTTCTATGCCATTCAAGGTATAGGTCGCAACAAGAGAGTCGATTTCATAAATTTCATCGGTAGCGTTGTTGTCGATGCGAAGGTCTACTACCATATCGCTATAGTAGAAAGAACCGGTGCCCGATCTTTCACCACTACGGAAGAATACGTATTTCTTGAAAATACCACCATTGTTGTTGGCATCGTCACGAGCAAACGTGTTGGTGTGAATTTCACCCACGCCTTCGGTAGCATTGTATGTGGAAGAAACAAGCCATACGTCAACGTCTTCAACGTTGGGGGTTTCCGACACACCGTACCAGAAGCGCTTGTCATCCAAGCCACTCTTGTTGTTGAACCTTAGAGTGAATACGGGGTATTGATCAACGGTCTTGGCGCGTACAAAGGTTCCTTGTACGTATCTTCCAAGATCCACCTCAAAGCCATATTCGCCCTCAAGCTCTGCGTTTGCATCGTCTTCAGCGAACACAGGAAGGTCTACTGCTTGCACAATAGCGAAGCTAAATGCAAACAACACAAGCAGTAAAACCAAAGAAAGCTTAATTAGTGCGTGTTTTTTAGAGAAAATGGTCTTTTCCATCATAACCTCTCAAATTTTTCACAGTATACGCATTGATAATAGCATATTATATAATAAAATCGCAAGCGCGCGCGCAAAGTTTTACTTAAATTATACGCGCCCGGTATCGCGCGCACGCTATATATGGGCACTTGCGCGCCCACACGACGCATACGTTGTGCACGCTCGGTCGCACAATACGCGCGCTAAGATAGATTATAATCCTAAAATTTTTCTTGTGTTCGTTAGGAATTTTCGTTTTGATCTCGTATTAATCAACCACGATCCCCTATCAAAAGCCAAAATTGTTAGAAAGGTTGGAAAAAATTAAAAATTTTTAAAAAATTTTAAAAAAAGGGTTTACAAATACAAGCGTTGTAAATATAATGTATCCGTTATATGACGAATGCTCAAAAATCCAAAGGAGTTAATATGGCAAAATTTAAGAAATGTCCCCGTTGCGACCTAAACTATATTCCCGTTGAGGAAGACTACTGTTCCGTTTGCAAAGAAGAACTCAGAGGAATAGTAAAAATCGACACAGACGACGAAGCCGATATTGAAGAAGGTCTTTGCCCCCGCTGTCGCGAAAACTACGTTAACGAAGGCGAAAAATATTGTGAACAATGTTTAAGAGAAATCGAAGCCGAAAAAGACAAGAGCGCTCGCGATGATTATTGGGAAGACGAAGAAAAGGTTGACGATATTCTCGAAGACGATATGATAATAGACGAAGACGAATTCGTAAGCTTTGGCTCACTTGAGGACGATGAAGACTTCGACGAAGATGAAGAAGAAGACGTTGACTACTTCGAAGAAGACGACTTTGAAACCGTTTCTGCCGACGATTACGACGAAGAGGAAGAAGAGGAAGAAGAAGAGGACGACGACGAATATTAAAATAACGTATATTTAAACTAGAAGAAAGGCCTTGCAATTAGCAAGGCTTTTTCTTAATTAAAAACCTTTGCTTTTTGACAATCTAGTTAGAAAAATGAAAAATGCGCTTGGTCATGTACAACGAGTACACTCCCGGCACGAATTTTTCCTTTTCCGTCCTACCTTATTCAAAAATCAAAGGTTTTGATCAAATTTTGTATTTGCGAACAACTCCCTCTTGCTTTGTGAAGTGATGAAGTCTTTGCTTTTTGACAATCTAGTTAGAAAAATGAAAAATGCGTTTGGTCATGTACGCCCAATTAAGTGCGGAGCGCGGAGTGCAGAATGCGGAACGGCTTCACTACGCGTTGCTACGTTCACAAGGAATATTTTTAGTTTTTTTCTTATTTTTACCTGTGTTAAGCCTCTGATAGACTTTGGTTTTTGGATGAGATACGAACAAAAGAAAATCTCCCAAGGGGAGTGTACTAGGTGTACATGACCCGTAGGGAGACTTTTAGTTTTGTGAAGTAGGTCGCCAAAAAACAAAGTCTATTCTAGCGTAAATGAC
>JAZNIY010000018.1:0-2036 GCA_045577735.1 Candidatus Stercoripulliclostridium sp.
AGTAAGCGCGACGTAACTCCCGTCATATCCATACGTGGGTATAGGCGTGGGGTTGTTGCTTATTTGTTTTTCTCGGGCACTCCTACGGCCTACTATCAGCATTTAAGCTTTCAGCCCTGCGCTTTCTTTTTTACTACAACCTGACCACGAGGGGCGAATGGCCAACAAAAAATTAACTTATTATGAAAAAGGTATTATTTGCACTTGTGGCTATGAGCCTGCTTTTCACCGCGTGCGAAGATGGTAACGATGACTACATCAAGCTCAAAGAGGTCGATGATGTCTGTACAATGATGGACGACATCAATTTTATGGCGTATTGCTACGATGAATTTGACGTAAACAAAGATGGCAAAGTTTCGATGGAAGAAGCTGCTGCTGTGCGCTCTATGTTTCTTTCGGATGCAGACGGTTATGTTCGTACGATTAAAGGTATTGAGTATTTTACGAATTTAGAGGATTTAAGCCAACTCGACCCACTTCGAGCGGTGGATATTGACCTTAATAATAATAAGAAACTAAGGACAGTGAGACTCACCTTTTCCGAAGATGCGTTTCTGGATTTATCCACTAAAATTTCAATAAACTTCGGCAATAATACTGTATTAAAAACATTAAGGCTATCAAATTGCAATCTTAACGATCTGGATTTAAGCGAACATGTAAGTTTAACTTATGTGTCTTTGGATAATGTTGCTATTGAAAATCTTAATTTGGCTAATGGTAATGAAATAACGTTGAACCTAGTGGAGGGGTGGAGTGATTATAGAAAAAGTGATTGTCCTATTCTTACTATTTGGTTTAAAAAAGGGCAGGCATTTGATATATACGATGATGATGGGTATTACCATGAATCTGTTAAATACAATTACACTGTTAAATATATTGATTAGTTATGCGTCATTGTATATTTAAAAAAATGATTCAAGCCATTAATTGGATATTGCTTGCTGTTATCGCACTGCTAACTATCTGCGTGTTGATAATTATCGGTGGGGCGATTGTTTCGGGTGAATTTTCTATTCAGCCAAATTCGGAAGGCATAAAGAATATGATTGCCTTTTGGAAAGACTACTCGGCACTAATTATAACATTAGGTAGTTGTTTAACTTTGTTTATAGCTAACTACAATTTGGGTCAGTATCTTAACGTGGAGACGATTAATGCTCTCGCCACTCTGCGCAATATGCTCAATAGCCCCGAAAACCGTAGAGTGCATGAGTATCTACTGCCCGACGATGAGCGAAAAGCAATCCTGCCCAATTGCGAAACCGAAACAGACTTTCAAAACATTCGCAACATAGATATTTTTAACTACATTGGAACGCTTGAACTTGGTCGTTTAATGTGGGATAACGGAGTTATTGATGAAGCGAAATTCAAAAACCAATTCGGTTATCGAGAGGATAATATATCTAATAGCCAAGAGATCAAAGAACATATTTTGAGAAATAAGAAATATTATCTTGATACTCTTATCAACAAATTGAAATAGTGCTCCACACAAAGCAAACACCCCGAACCACACGGTTCGGGGCGTTTCTTATTGCGCAGATGGTTTGGACTACAAACCAACCGAACGGCGCTTGTACTCGTTGATGCAAGCATCCAGACGCTCGTGAGCGGTGGTATCGCCCGGAACGTTGTGCGAGGGGTGGATATACAGCTTAACGCCGCGCTCCTCCAAGATCTCAGCAACAGTACAGATAGTCATCCATACGGTGGTTACCGAAGCCATAGTCGACAGAGGACCAACCTTGTCCTGGTGCTTCTTCAACTGGCACGATGCGTCAACGATCGGGCAGCAAGTGTCAACTACGTAGTCAGCGATCTGGAACAGGTTCTTACCGCACGAGTGGCGAGGAACCTTGTTGCCGGTCTCAGCTACCGAGCCGAATACGATAACCTTCATACCGCGCTTCTTTGCCTCCAAAGCAACGTCGATATTCACAGCGTTGATACCGGTGTGCGAGAAGATCCAGATAACGTCCTTCTCATCGAAGTTCCAGCTCTTCATAATCGACTGACCGTAACCC
>JAZNIY010000019.1:0-251749 GCA_045577735.1 Candidatus Stercoripulliclostridium sp.
CCAAAGGTATTGATATCGAGTTCGCCAACGGCGAACATATCGACGCACCGTCGGTGCTGTGTATCGACAAAAAGAAAGGACTTTTATCAAATGACAGATAATAAGAAACAACTTCGAGAGGACGCCATAGAAATAGCAATCCAAATCTCCGATCTTTGTGATGAAATAAAAGGTTGCTCCGTTTATGTCAATCAAATAGTCCGTTCTTCATCATCAATCGGCGCAAATATACATGAGGCAAAATATGCACAGAGTAAGTCAGATTTTGTCAATAAGCTTGAGATTTCGCTCAAAGAGTGCTCGGAAACAGAATATTGGCTTGAACTGATTTTCAGAAAAGGGAAAATGAGCGAATCGATATATAAAGATTTAAGAAATAAATGCGGGTCGATAAGACGCAGACTAATCGCCTCCATCACCACCGCAAAGGAAAAAGCATAAGGACAAAAGTGAGTTTTGAGCGAAACTCGAAACTTCAATTTACACTTGTTTAGTATAACATATCGAAAGGAGTTGTTATATGAATCACTTTAGAAATATACAGTTTCGTGGAACATTCCGCGATTATCAGCAGCGCGTTCTCGATAATGCTGACAAGTATCTTAAGGACGGAAAAATTAATATCGTAGCAGCTCCGGGCAGCGGAAAGACCGTCCTTGGACTTGAGTTGATTCGTCGGTTAGCTTCGCCTTGTATCATTTTATCCCCGACAACTGCAATACGTCAGCAGTGGGGGGAAAGATTTAAGGATCTGTTCCTTGATAATGCAGAAGACGTTTCACTACTCTTTTCGAATGACCTGCATCAGATCAAACTTGTAAATTCGATAACATATCAAGCCCTATATACTGCAGTAGATAAGATATCTGCAACCGAAGACGAGGATATTGACTGCTCTGATGTTGATATCTTTGATACTATGAGAGAATTCGGAATAAAAACCGTATGTCTTGATGAGGCTCATCATCTAAAAAACGAGTGGCAGAGGGCTCTTGAAAAATTTATTTCTGCGCTTGATAAGGATGTAAAAATCATTTCTCTTACGGCTACCCCTCCATATGATTCGGAGGGTTCGGAATGGAGCAGATATATGGATATCTGCGGAGAGATTGATGAAGAGATTTTCGTTCCCGAGCTTGTCGGGCAAAACACGTTGTGTCCGCATCAGGATTACATATATTTCAATTATCCGACAGAATCGGAAATTGAGAGCTTTCGCACGCATAAGGAACGTGCATTACTTGCTGTGGAGGATCTTGGAAAGCTTGATCTATTTGCTCATGTATGTCAATCCTTAAATGCAAAGCAGGATTACGAGATACTGTTTTCGGATGCCAAGCAATATATAGCTCTTGTAACGTTGCTTAAATATTATGGCTTTAAAATTGATAAAAAACTGATTCGCGAGCTAACTGCCAAAAGAGGACTTCCCACATTTAAAATGCAGTATGCTGAAACAGCAATCGGATTTCTTCTTAACGGAGAGTTAATTACCGAAGAACAGAAAGCAGAGATCGTTTCTGTTTTAAGGGATCATTCTGTTTATGAGAAAAAGAAGGTCACGCTTGATCTGAATGAAGGTTTAAAAAGGGCTCTCATCTCCTCGGTAGGAAAGCTTGAGAGTATAAAGCGTATCGCTTCAAATGAAGTTTCGGCAATGGGTGAGAGACTTCGTATGCTCGTCCTTACCGATTACATCAAGAAAGAGAATCTTACTAAAATTGCATCTGCCGAAGAATTCAATTCGGTGAATATCGTAAGCATTTTTGAAGCCCTCCGTCGCGCCAACCTAAACGTAAACATTGGAGTTCTTTCGGGATCTCTTGTTATTCTTCCCAAAACAATTGATCTTTCTGATGTTAAGCATAAAAAAGAAGACATAGCGAACACGGATTATTGTACGGTGGAATTCTCAGGAGCGCTTCATCGTGGAGTTGATTACGTTGGAAAATTGTTCGAGGAAGGCAAAATCCAAATACTTATCGGAACAAAGTCACTTCTCGGTGAAGGATGGGATTCTCCTTGCATTAATTCGCTAATTTTGGCAAGTTTTGTTGGCAGTTTCGTTTTGTCTAACCAAATGCGCGGGCGTGCAATTCGCATTGATAAGAATGACCCCGAAAAATCGGCAAACATATGGCATCTTGTAACAGTTGAGCCCGAATATTTGTTCAAAGATAAAGCTACGGAGAGAATCTATGCATACATCAAAGAGGATTACAAGGAGCTCCATTCGTATGACTACGATATTTTAAAACGCCGTTTTGATTCTTTTATGGGTCCCAACTATACGACGGGAACCATTGAGAGCGGAATTGAGCGAATTACTTTGATAAAGCCGCCTTATGATAAAAACGGCATCGCACAAATCAACGAGGAAATGTTAAAACTGTCTGTCGACCGTGGCGAAGTGAAAAACAAATGGCGCGGAGAAGTGGCAGACGGAAGCTTTGCGGTCGGTGTGGAAACCGAAATTCCAAAAGAGGCGAAAATTCCCGTATTTACGTTTTGGAATTTTGCGTTGAATTCCATTATAGTTGCGACCGAAATAGCATTAATGCAACCTCTTGTAAGATTAATTTCAAATAATAACATCCCCCTATCTTTAGGAACACTTGCTGTAATGATTGGGTTGTTTGTTGTTTTGTACCACGGCATAAAGAAGATGGTGATACACTCTAATCCAGCTAACTCAATTAAAACGCTCGGTGTTGCAGTTTACAAAACGCTGTGTGAATGTGGTTTGATATCGCCTTCTGCAAAGGTTGAAACTACTGCTCATAAGCAACTGTATTTTGTTGCTTTGCATTTGAGAAACGCATCAATTCACGATCAGAATATTTTCAATACGGCGATGGCAGAAATGCTTTCACCTATTGAAAATCCTCGTTATATCTTGATTTCCCAAAATATATTCAAGCGTTACAATTATGAACTTTCTTTTGCTTGCCCCTCGATTATCGGCAAAAAGAAAGAATATGTAGAGGTATTAGCAGAAAAGTTAAAAGCCACTACTGGCAACTTTGAGCCTGTTTATACCCACCGCGAAGATGGCAGAAGGTTGATTTTGAAATGCAGAAAGCGTTCTTACATTACCTTCAACGAAAAGGCTATGGGGAAGAAATATAAAGTCTCTCATTTTGAGTGATAAATAAGGCAACACAATATAAATTGATATGTTTCCAAGCATCACTTAAAAATAGGGACAAATGATGATTTCCACCTATAAAAGTGAGACTTTTTGGAGTTTCCACCCCCATTTTTGACAGGTTTTGAGACCTTTTGGAGTCTTGACCCATGTCGAAAGTGTCGTTTGTCTGACGCGGTCAGCCAAAGCGACGTGATATAACGCCTACGGCGCGTGATATGGACACCTGAGGTGTCGTGATATAGAACGCTTTGCGTTCGTGATATGGCTCTGCGGAGCCGTAAGGGATTTTCACGCGACGTAAGGCTATGGCGTTCCACGCGCACAAAGTGCGCATATCACGCCGAGCAACGCGAGGTTATATCACGCTTGCGATAGCAAGCATATCACGCGCGACGAAGTTGCGCTATATCACGACGGCAACGCCGTCCATATCACTCCACCGCAGGTGGACCAAAAGGAGCAATTATGCCAAAAACATCACACGAACTTGCGATAGAATTTGCGGTCGAAATTACCGAACTTTGCTCAAAAATTAGGGGTCGTCCCGAATATACAAAACAGCTTATTCGTTCCGCTTCTTCAATTAGCGCAAACATTGCTGAAGCTAAATATGCCGAGAGCAATGCTGACTTCGTTCATAAGCTTGAAATAGCACAAAAAGAAGCAAACGAAACAGAAACTTGGCTTAGTGTTTTATGCAAAAGCTGTATTATTGATGAGCCCACTTTCAAATCTTTGCGGAATAAGTGTGGAAAGATAAGAAGAATGTTGATTGCTTCAATTACTACCGTTAAATCAAAATCAAACAGACAAATTTGATTTTTGAGCGTAACTCGAAACTTCAATTTACATCTGTTTGGTATAACATATCGAAAAAAAGGAGCTTTGAATTTATGAGTTTTTTTGATTTATTCAAGAAGAAAAAGAAAGAACAACCAATAGAAGAATTGAAATGGAATAAGATGTGGGATTTGTGGGCAGAGGAAAAGGCATCTTCACCATATGCCGAACTTATGACATATGAAAGTGAAATCAATAACGGCGGACATATGCAGTTTTTTGATAACGTTTCAAACACTTCTGACTTACCGCAAGTAATATCAGTTCTTTATACTATTTTGAATGGCGTATTAAAGCAAAACCTCGTTACCGCTTATAATGCTTACTTAGAATACGAAGGGAATGATGACAAAGAGGATAAACTCGACGAAATTCTTGACGAATGCGATGATGTATTCTATGAAAATGAAAGCGAACTTGAACAGATATTGAAAGGATACGCGGCAACAATAGATCTTTGAAATATACCTTTTTTACTCTTGACCCACGTCGAGTCGGTTGTTTGTCTCGAAAGGAGATTGTATGAAAAATAAAAAAGCCGAGCAAAAAATATTATCTTTCCATAGTGTTTCTTCGCCTTTTGATTTTGCTACAAAAATCAAAGAAGAATCAATTAAATCGAATCTAAAAATTGAACAAAACAATACAGGCTTTCATTTACAATTGGGCGGTAATCACGGGGGAAGAATTGTTTACAAAGCGACAGTGACAGCGGATGAAAATGGCGGCTCTTACATAAGCGGAGAAATAGTAACAATTCCTTGGGATAATAGGATAAACAAAAAGGAAAGTATAATAGAAAAGATTTTTTCGATAGTTGGTTATATCTTTGTCATTCCTTTTGTGCTGATTTTCTTGTTATGCTACGGTATATATACATTATTTGTTAGATTGTTTCGTGGTAAGAATATCGAAGCTACAAATGAAGAAAAGCTTTGCGATTTTATGACGAATAAAATGTGCTGTAAGCAGATGAAAGCATAAATCAGGGACAAATGTTACTTCCCCCTATAAAATATACCTTTTGGAGTCTTGACCTACGTTGAAGATATTGCGGTACCTAATAAAACCGATATTAATTAACCTAGAAGGAGAGTGTAGTTATGAAAATGACAGCAAAGAGATTTCGTGCTTTTGTTTTAACAATAAATTTCACTGTTTTGAACCTATTACACATAATTTTCCCTATTTGGCTAATTAAGGAAGACGTAATGGCAGGAACTATGGAAGGTACTGGTATTGAAATGGCAGTACTTGCACCCTGGATGTTAGAAGCAATATCTATACCTTTCGTGTTAGGTCAAATTATATATTACTTGGTACACAGAAAAGATAAGCATTTTTATTTGCTCAACACAATAGTGTTCGCGTTGTATATTTTCCAAGTGTTGCTATTTAATATTCTGTTATGGTTCTAATTAATTATTACCTATGAAAAAGACTTTACTAGACAAAATACCCATAGAGTTGCCCAATGAAATTGAAAGGCTTATTCAGGGCGCAAAAGTGTATGACAGCTCGTGTAACTCAAGTGCCCAAGTGTTGTTTATCGATAAGCACGAGGGGTATTACCTAAAGATAGGTGAAAAGGGCACGCTGGCGCGTGAAAGGTTAATGACGGACTATTTTGCTAGTAAGGGCTTAGGAGCTAGGGTTTTGCATTTTAGCGGAAATAGTAAAGACTACCTTTTGACAACGAGGGTTCAAGGGGAAGATTGTACTAGCGAAAAATATGTTGCGGAGCCCAAAAAACTATGTGACGTATTAGCAACCGAGCTGAGAAAACTACATGAACTTGATTTTAGTGACTGTCCCGTAAAAAACAAGATGCAAGAATATTTTGCTCTTGCTGAAAACAATTACCACCTAGGGAACTATGACAATTCACATTTTCCCGACAACTTTGGTTATAAAAATGAAGCAGAAGCATACACGGTTTTCAAGGAGGGAAAGAGTGCACTAGCCGACAACGTACTTCTTCACGGGGACTATTGTCTACCTAACGTTGTGCTAAACGATTGGAAGCTTTCCGCCTTTATTGACGTTGGTGGAGCGGGGATTGGCGACAGGCATATCGACTTGTTTTGGGCGCTTTGGTCACTAGGGTTCAATCTTCAAACTGACAAATATCGTGAACGTTTTATAGAGGCTTATGGACGCGATAAAGTGGACGAGGAAAAGCTTAAGATTATTGGAGCAATAGAGGTCTTTGGATAACTAAACACTCATAAAAAGGATGCAATATATGAACAAAGAAGAATTATTAAAACTATCATCGGGCGAATTGGTAGACCTAGGAATATGTCCCACTTGTTTTAATCGTGAGTGTGGTGGCGCGCTCTATGGTGACAACTCTGACAAGCTAATATATGAGGATAGCGATATAGAATGCTTTTTCGTAGGAAACCCTAGAGCAGTGGGTCACGCTTGCATTTCTAGTATTGAGCATTATCACGATATGAGCGAGGCTCCGGACCATCTTAACGAAAAGATTATAAGGTATGCAAAACGCCTCATGAATGCAATTAAAGAGGTTTACGGGTGTGAGCGTGTATATATGTGCACTATGTGTGATGGTCCTAACAACCACTATCACGTACAACTAATTCCACGCTATGCCCACGAAAAGCGTGGTAGCAGTAACTTTGTAAAGACAAGAAGTAATTACGTCTATGACGAAGAAAAACTAAATGCAGTTAGAGATATAATTCTTAGTCAAGGTAAATTTTAGGAGTAAGATAATGAAAAGAATACTTCCTTGCTTATTAATAGCTATTCTTTGTTTGACTTGTTTAGTTTCATGCAATAGTGTAGTGAAGAATAAATATTTCTCACAAGAATTGTTAGAAAGAACGGGCCTTGAAGATATGCCGGTTCCACCAGGCGTAGATAATTCCAGACTTCAATTTGGTATGATACTTTATTTAAATATCACCGAAGAAGAATATGAGAGTTTTGTAGAAGAAGTGAAAGCCTATATTAAAGGAAGGGAAGACATAGTCTATCTAGGATATTCGGTAGGACAGTATCTTGAGGGAGAGATGCTACCATACGATGAAATAGCCCCCGTTAGCGACAAGTATTGGGAAAGAAAAGATCTTGATATATTCTTTTCAACAGAAAGAGAACTTTCTGGAAGAGATGGTAAAAATTTAATTAATCCTGTAGAAATAAAAATTGTGCGAAAGGAAGGGAAATTAGCAAAAACTAATTTTGAGTATAATACTTTTATTGCTATATTTGATGGGGTTAGGGCTTGTGCAAAATGGAATTTGTGTGGAGCTGAACATACTTACAATGAGGGTAAGGAATACAAGATTGCTGGTAGCATAAAAACTATAACCGAGTACACTTGTGTGAATTGCGGAAGCACGAAGTTTTCCGATTATATTAGCGATTTAAAACCTCCGTATAAGATTACCATAGTAGATACGGAATACGACCACTATCTATACACTCGTCCAAAGGAGAGTTATGCGGGCCAAATTGTAAGCATTAACGCTATGAAGATTATAGATGCCGATTTCAAGGTCACGGCAAATGGTACCGAATTATTACCACAAGAAACCCAGTACGACGATATGTGGCGCTATGAATTCATTATGCCACGGGAGGACGTTGTAATAATGACCGAAATAGTAGGCGATGGGCCTAGTCTTGAAGAAACAGTAGAATAAAGACAAATAGAGGTGTTAAAATGGCAAGTAGCAAGGAGTACAAGGATTACGTTTTGGAACAATGCGGATCTCTTGTTGCAAAACCAATGATGGGGGAGTTTTTGTTGTACTATAAAGATAAGCTCGTTGGTGGAATATATGACAATCGTTTGTTACTAAAGCCAACGAAGACGTTGCTCGCTAAATTCCCAAACCCTAATTATGCTATTCCTTATGAAGGCGCAAAGGCGATGGTGGAAATAGACAATTTGGAAGACAAGGAACTGTTAAAAGTATTATTTGAAAGTGTATTTTCGGACCTTAAAAAATAATCATATTAAATTTGATTTATGAGCAAAAAACAAGAAAAGACAAACGTGATGAGAATACTAGACCAAAAGAAAGTGGAGTATCACTCCTACTTTTACGATACCGAAGAGGCTGTTAGTGGTACGATAGTTGCCAGTATGATAGGAAAGGATCCCTCTTGTGTATATAAGACTTTGGTGACGATAGGGGCGTCTAGGCAAAACTACGTTTTTGTGGTTCCCGTCGAAATGGAACTTGACCTTAAAAAGGCTGCTAAAGCCGTGGGTGAAAAAAGCATAAGTATGATAAAATCGAAGGAATTACTACCCCTTACCGGATACGTTCACGGCGGTTGCTCACCTATAGGAATGAAAAAGTTTTTTATAACGACTATAGACGTTTCTGCAAAAGAACAAGGAAAGATAATATTTAGCGCAGGTAAAATAGGGTATCAGGTGGAAATGACGCTTTTGGAATTGAGCAAAGTTATTAGATTTTCTCTTTACGATATCGTGTAAATAATTAAATAACGAGAATTTTTTCAAGTCTTAATTTTAATTTAATTCTAAACGTATAAAATTAGTATAGTGACGTTTAGAGTACGTTGTAGAAGAAGGGATTGGATATGTATTTAGAACCAAAAGAGATTGAGAATCAAAAGATTAAAGAATTGGCACTTTTGTTATATTCTTTTGTACTTGTGCCTATAATTAGTATACTGGTTATTTCTAGTGGAGAGGCTTCGGCATTATATAATTCATTGTCTCGTATTGCTTGGCCGGAAAACTTGCTATGGCTTGTTTTGCTTTGGGGGGCAATAGATTTCGGTTGTTTTTTCTTTGCCCTTAAAATGACGCTTGATAGCGCGCAATACTCCAAGAAATGGCAAATACTGTTTTATGCCATGACGATAGCAAGTTGCGTATTATTAATCGTAGGGATAAGTATTCCTGCATACAACGAGCCCGATCCATACGTGCAAATGTTGCGCTCTATCCATACAGGATTTGCCACTGTTGGCATTGCAGGTTTCTTGTTCGTACTCATAGGAATGGTTATTACTCTTTACAAACGCAATCTGCGTCAGTTTTATTTGTCGTTGGCAATGGTTTGTTTCTTGATTGTATCGGGAGTCTTTGCTCTTGTATGCGTAAGCGATCCATCTAGTTATTGTCACGTATCGGCTCCCGCTCAGATCTATATCTTCTCTATGTACAATATAATTATGACGATAAATTATTTTACAATGACCTTGTTTAAGAGGGAAGAAAGGGAATAGTTGCTCTCAAATGCATATATGCTAATATGAAAAAGTAAGCATAAAAGAGTAGTTTAAGATTAATTCTATTTGATTAAAGAAATCTAATATGCTATAATCCAATTATGGCAAAAGAATTAAGAAAATTAAACAAAGGCGGAGAGCTGGGCTGGATTTTGGGACTACTGCTCATACCTCTTGGCGTTGTGATTTGTAGTAAGGCAGACTTAGGCATTAGCGTTTTGTCTGCTCCTTCTTTTATTATTTATGAAGCAATTGAAGATTTAGTGCCATTTTTTACCGTAGGAGTTGTTGAGTATTTGGTGCAAGCCGTACTTGCAATACTTCTTTGCATAATAGTCGGGAAAGTTAAATTAAACTTTATTTTAGCAATATTCGTTGGTGTCATCTATGGGTACATTTTGGATATGTGGATGTTAATTTTAGGCCCTGACCTCTTTGAAGCCGTTTGGCTACGCTACGTAATGCTAATAGTCGGTGATATTTGTATTGCTACGGGCGTAGCATTCTTTTTGATCACCTATCTTCCCGTTCAATCTTACGATATGTTTGTAAAGGGCATAGCGCAAAGATACAAGATTAGCTTTAACGTTGTAAAGCCCATATATGACCTTAGCTTGCTTGTGATTTCTTTAGTATTGGCTTTTACTTTGTTTGGCGATGCTAAAGAGTTTAATTGGGCAGATATCTATAAAACAAGCTTCCATAGTCTTGGAGTTGGAACCCTAATAACGGCATTTGTTAGCTCACCAATTATTGCTGTTGCAAGTAAAATAGTAAACAAATTTTTTGGGGAGGATCCTTTAATTCCGAAACTTAAACAGTTTTTCGATAACCATTAATATTGCGAGTGCTAATTGTAAAGGGACAGCGGTAAATAATGACTTGAAAATGGTTGTATAATATGATAAAATAAGAATACGTTAATTTGAAGGAGAAGAGAGATGTTTTCTAAACTAATAGAAAATAAGCAACAAAGCGCAAAGTACATGGTTGATGAAATCACCCATATTTGCAAAGATATGCCCAAAAGAGCCCCTGGTTCAGAAGGCGAAAATATCGCTTGCGAATATATGGCAGACGTTCTCAAGAACGATTGTGGTTGTGAACGTGTTACGGTAGAACGTTTCAAAGAAAACCCCAACGCTTTCTTTGGATGGATATACGTTACTGCAACATGCTTGCTCATCAGTTACATATTGTACTTCTTTGTACCACTTGCTAGCGTTATCATTACTCTATTTGGGTTTGCTGTTATGATCGCACAATTTGGTTTCTACCAAAAAGTAGTGGATTTCCTATTCCCAAAAGCAATGGGCACTAACGTAACGGCAATCAAAAAGCCCAAGGGCGAAACCAAAGCAAGAATTTTCTACAATGGTCACCCAGATGCTGTTTGGCTACTTACTTTTAATGATAAATTAGGTGGTTGGGCATACGAAGGACACATCGCAGTGGGCTTTGGTGGCGCAATTATAAGCTTAATATTCTTTATTATTTGTGCAATTAAAGTAGGGGCAACGGCTCAAATAGCTACTCCCGAAGTTTATGGATGGACTTACTATGCTGGTTTTGCAATCCTTGTTTTTGCTCCCTTCATTTTCGGTCTATACTTTATGTGGGATGAAAGAAAGGTTGTTGATGGCGCTAACGATAACTTGTCTGGTTGCTATATGGGTATTGCTATTCTAAAAGCAATGAAAGAGCAGGGGATCGAACTTGAGAACGTAGAAGTTGGCGTAATTTTGTCAGGTTCTGAAGAAGCAGGTTTGCGTGGTGCTAAGGCTTGGGCAGAGGCTCACAAAGAGGAATTCCAAGATGGCATTCCTACGTGGATAATAGGATATGACACCATTCGTGAACAAAAGCACTTGTGCGTTAACTATCGTGACCTAAACGGTATGGTACCAATGGATAAAGAAGTAAGTGATGCATTTATGGAAGCAGCTAAAGAGCTTGATCTTCAATGCAGACCTAACATCGTTCCTCCATTTGGTGGTGCAACCGATCCCGCAGCATTTAAGCAAGCTGGGTTCAAGGCTGCTGGTATTACCGGTATGGACCACAACATTCAACCGTATTATCATACTATGCGTGACACCTATGATAATATGGACGAAAACGCACTAGCGGACTGCTATGCTATTAGCGTAAAGGTGCTCGAAAACTTTACAAAAAAATACGAAAACAAGTAGTTAATATTAAGATAGTATTCCTTACACAAAATCCCCGTTAATCGGGGATTTTTATTGTCAAAAAATAAAAATTGCATATTGACAACTATATGGTGGGGTTATATACTAAGTATATAAGACGTATAATAAAAAGTCTAATTTTACTTGGAGGCAGATTGCTTATGGATAATCTAGATGCAAAATATCAAGCCCTGTTTACACCTTGGAAAATAGGTAACGTCGAAATCAAAAACAGAATAGTGCTTTGTCCTATGGGTGGCACTTCACTGTTTGGTTGGATGGAACATACAGGCAACCATTTTGATAAAGAAGCAGCAAAATTCTTTATTGAAAAAGCAAAAAATAACGTAGGGTTAATCATTCCCGGCATCGCACCTATAAAGAGTACGTTTATGGGACAATGGCTCTATGAAAACAAGAAGATGTTCAAAGAGTTAAAAGAGTTTATGAAAGAAATCCATTCATATGGAGCAAAACTCTTTGTTCAAATTACTGCAGGTATGGGACGTTCATGGGCAATTCCAACCCCTCTAGTAATGCTACATAATATGCCCGTAGTGCGTGACCTCATCAAGCCCATTATTGATATTCCTTACCAATCTGCGTCGCCAAGCGTACTTCCTTCCAGATGGTCTGATAAAGTAACTTGTCGTGAAATGACTGTTAAGGAAATTAATGAAATCATAGAGGCTTTTGCAAAGACTGCAGTATTGCTAAAAGAAGCTGACGTAGACGGTGTGGAAGTTCACGCTGTTCACGAAGGATATCTTCTTGACCAATTCTCGCTTAAATATACTAATAAGCGTACCGACGAATATGGTGGCTCTTTTGAAAACAGATATCGTTTTGCAGTTGATATCGTAAAGGCAATTAAGGAAGCTTGTGGACAAGATTATCCAGTATCTTTGCGTTACTCCGTTGAGTCAAAGGTTAAAGATTTCTGCGTGGGAGCAATACCAGGTGAGGAATACACCGAAATTGGTAGAGATATGGCTGAAAGTGAAAAGGCTGTAAAATATCTTCAAGATGCCGGTTACGATATGCTTAACGCAGACAATGGCACCTATGACTCGTGGTATTGGGCTCATCCACCAATGTATATGCCTCAAAACTGTAACTTGGAAGACGTTGCACACGTTAAGAAGTTCGTTGATATTCCCGTTGTATGTGCAGGAAGAATGGAACCTGACGTTGGAGCAAAGGCTATAGAAGAAGGCAAGATAGATGCACTAGGTGTTGCAAGACAGTTCCTGGCTGATGCCGAATGGGTAACCAAACTCATAGAAAATAGACTTGAAGACATCAAGCCTTGCATATGTTGTCATAACGCTTGCTTTAATATGGCTCACTACAAAGGAGTTGCAAACGCACAATCAATCCACGATGCAAGCCATATTGCACGTTGTGCTCTTAACCCTATGGTTATGCAGTCAAATAAATATAGCTTAAAACCTGCAAAGAAGGTAAAGAAGGTTGCCGTTATCGGTGGCGGAATAGGTGGTATGGAAGCTGCTTTGGTGTGCGCTAAACGCGGACATAGCGTAACGCTATACGAAAAGAGCGACAAGCTTGGTGGTGTATTTATTGCAGCCGCGGCTCCTTCGTTTAAAGAAAAGGACAAGGCACTTATTGCTTGGTATTGTAGGGAAATCACCAAGTATCCTATCGAAGTAAAGCTTAATACCGAAGTAACAGACGTAGCCTCTCTTGGTGCAGATGAAGTGATTGTTGCAACCGGAGCAAAAGCTAGAAAGATACCTGTTAAGGGCATAGAAAACTCTGTTGAAGCTGTTGAATACTTGCTTGGTGAAAAGAAGGTAGGAAACAAGGTTGTGATCATAGGTGGTGGGCTTACCGGCTGTGAAATTGCTTATGATCTTTATTTGCAAGGCAAGAGCCCTGTTATAGTGGAAGCTCAACACGATCTAATGGTTTCAGCCAAGGTACCTTTCCCTAATTCCAGTTATCTTCGTGATTTCTTTAACACCAAACAAGTGCCGGTATATCTAGAAAGCGCTGTTAAAGAGATTAAAGAGGGTAGTGTTGTAGTGGCAGGAAAGGACGGTTCTACGAAAGAGGTAGAGGCCGATTCCGTAATAGTATCCGTAGGATATATTCCCGCTCCTATTGCTAAAAAGAAGAAAAACGTACACGTTATAGGCGATGCTAGTGCCGTAGGAAGTCTCCGTACCGTAATTTGGGGTGCATGGGACGTAGCTATGAAAATTTAACTAAGAGGAAATAAATATGCAATTAAATGAACAACAACAAGCCATATTGAACGGCGCGCAAGGAGAAACCCTTGCAAAAGTAATGTTAACGCTTGTAAAATACGGTGAGGCTTTTAACGCAGATAAAATGGTGCCCGTTACTTCGGAGTATAATCATTTGGTAACGTCGTTTGGACTAAAGGCTCTTACTCCCGTATACGAATTAATGGATAAAATTTTGGAGGCAGGCGCAAGCTCCTCCCAAAAATTCTCCGCCGACCCACGCCCGGTAGACAAGAACGTTCCAGCCAATTTCTTGGAAAAGTTCATATTCAACAAATTCATGTATTCAAAGCAAGATTTTTATGAAGGACAATTAGAGAAATTGGGACTCCTTAATAAAGATGCATTTACTTGTACTGCCTATATGAATGAAGTAGGAAACAAGCCTAAATTCGGTGATATTTTGAGCTGGTCGGAATCAAGTGCGGTGGTTTACGCTAATTCCGTACTTGGCGCTAGATGCAATCGTAATTCTGGCATTATAGACCTTATGGGTTCTATCGTTGGATACGTTCCTCGTTTTGGGCTATTAACAGATGAAGGAAGAAAAGCAACCTGGGTTATTAAGGTTGAAACCACTAAAAAGCCGGAAGCACAACTTTTAGGTTCAGCTATTGGTATGAAAGTAATGGAAGACGTTCCTTACGTCATCGGTCTTGATAAGTGGCTTGGCACAGAGCTTGATGACGCAGCATGCACGTACCTTAAAGACTTTGGAGCAGCAACCGCATCTAATGGTGCAGTAGGCTTATACCATATAGCAAATCTTACTCCCGAAGCAAAGCAACTGGGTGATTCACTAGTAGTTGATGGAGCAAAGGAATACATTATTGACGATGCTGAGTTACAAAGAGTATATGATTCATATCCGGTAATTTGGAAAAACCCGGATGCGACTCCTAAACTATGCTTTATGGGATGCCCACATATGTCTTTGGAACAACTGAAGAGTTGGACTGACAAGGTAGAAAGTGCGCTCAAGGAATACGGAAATAGTAAGGTTGTAGTACCTACCGTGTTTACTGCAGCACCTGCCGTTCTTGCAGAGTTTGAAAAGACAGATTACGCAAAACGCCTTAAAGCAACCGGTGTAATAACCTCTTATATTTGTCCGTTAATGTATATGAACAATCCTTTGTGTGGAAAGAAGGCAGTCATAACATCTTCCAACAAGTTGCGTACTTATACAACGGCAAGATACTACACCGATGATGAAATTCTAGTTCAAATAACGAAAGGGGGTAAAGCATAATGAAAACTTTTAAAGGACGCGTTATAACTCCAGGAACAATTACTGCGGAAGCCCTCGTTTCTCACGGTGGACTTAACACCTTGGCATCATTCCAAAAGGCACTACAATTTGGTGATAAAATGGCAACTTGTGGTGACCAAAACAACGCTGATTTATATGGTAAACAAATGTGTGGCAAGGCTCTTTGCCTTCCTCAAACCATAGGTTCTACGACGGGTGGTTTGGTGCTATATTGTGCTTGTGCAATGAAGCGTCAACCGGCGTGTTTATTGTTTAGCAATCCCATTGACTCTCTTGCTCTCGCTGGCGCCGTTCTTGCCGACGTATGGCTTGATGACGTTAATATGCCTGTAATTGATAGTTTAGGAGAGGAGTTCCTTAACTACGTTCAAGATGGGATGACTATTACCATTAAGGATGGTGGAGAAGTAGTAGTGGGCTAAGGTAAAATCTACATAAAATAACGGCGTTTCATACGCCGTTATTTTTTAGTCTAATTAGTATTCAATTAAAATTTTTAAATCTGACAAAACCTTTACAATTCTTTCAAAAGTGCATTCATCTTGTACTGCGATAGTGTGAATATGAAGACCTTCGGTTAATGCTGATAAAGGTTGTGCATTGGCACTTTCTAGTTTATGTACAAACTCATCAACGTCATAACGTGAGGAAAGATTTAGATCGGCAGAAATCCTATTATATACGCTATGTTCCACTATAACGTCAAGCACTTTGCCACCATTATCGACAATGGCATATAGCTCTTTTGCGACCATATTCTTTGAATGTTTGACAACGACTCGTTTTGTTAAGCAATCACTTTGTGGAGAATTAAGAAGATATCCTTTGTGTACTGCAATAATAGGGTGCCCAAGAGCGCGCAAAAGTGCAATATCGGCAACGATAATTTGTCTTGTTACCGAAAACTTGCTGGCAAGAGTAGATGCGCTTACAGGAGCTGTGGTTTCACTAAGTAGTGATAGAATTGTATTTCTTCTTTGTTCGCCGGTCATAGGAGTTCCCATTTCTTTTTTTATAATTTTAACATAAGAAAACCAAAAAATCAATACGATATGGTTTACAATCAAAAGTAGCTTTGTTATAATATGTATATACATATAAATATACACAAGGAGATGCGTAAAAATGTCTAAAAAATATGCTGTTTTAGTAGTAGACATGTTAAACGATTTTGTAACTGGTGCACTTAAGTGTGATAGAGGTCTTGCAATCGTTCCTCAAACCAAAAAGTTGCTTGCAGGATGCAGAGAAAAGGGTGTTCCCGTTATTTTCTGTAATGATGCGCACGTTAAGGGGATCGACCACGAACTAAAATTTTGGGGAGACCATGCAATTGTAGGAACAAAGGGTGCCGAGGTAATTCCAGAATTAGACCTTTGTGAAAAAGACTACGTGGTGCCAAAACGCCGTTATAGTGGTTTCTTCCAAACCGACCTAGACTTGCTTTTAAGAGAACTCGGTGTAGATACCGTTATTATGACCGGGTTGCATGCCCATATGTGTGTGCGTCATACTTCTGCCGATGCTTACCAATATGGTTATAACGTAGTAGTTGCAAAGGATGCTACCGATTCTTTTACCGAAGAAGATTACAATTATGGTATAAGCTATTTGAAAGCAACGTACGATGCCGAAATTAGTGACGTAGATACAATTCTTGCAAACCTATAATATTTAATTTTCTAAAAACAAAAGCACTCGAAAATCGAGTGCTTTTATATTGTAAAAATTAATTAATCTACTTGTAAAACAAAAAATTTTAGGTAACTCGTTTCCTCTGCGCAAAGCAAATAAGGGTGGTCGGGTGCTTGGGATTTAATCTCTATGCATTTGACTCTGCGTTTTGCAATTCTAGCGCTGTCAATTAGCATTTTTTCAAAGGCTTGTTGACTAACGTAGTGAGAGCATGAAGAGGAGATGAGATATCCGCCTTTCTCTACAAGCTTTAATCCTAGAACGTTTATATCGGTATATCCACGAATGGCATCTTTAATTTCAGCAACGCTCTTTGTGAAAGCCGGGGGATCAAGTATTACCGTGCCGAACGTTTTGCCTTGCTCACGATACTCGCGCAAAATATCAAAAACGTTGGCACAAACGGCATTTAAGTTAGTAAAGCCGTTAAGTTCCTTATTTTCATTAACGGAGGCTATAGCCGTAGGGGAAATGTCAACGGCAGTTACCTCTTTTGCCACGGTTGCTACGTTCAAACTAAAACCGCCCGTATTAGAAAAACAATCTAAAACAGTTTTTCCTTTGCAGTATTTTCTTGAGGCAAGACGATTTTCTTTTTGGTCAAGGAAGTAACCGGTCTTTTGACCACCTTTAACGTCTACTGCAATTTTAATCCCATTTTCGTTAATGATAACTCTATCGGGCACTTCGCCGTAAAGCACACCCTTAACTTCTTGTAGTCCCTCTTTGAGTCTTACAGCAACGTCACTTCTTTCATATATGCCTTTAGGATTGAAAAGCTCAACTAAGCATTCTGTAATCATATCCTTTCTTTTGTCCATACCAAGGGAAAGAAATTGTACGCTTAGTACGTCAGCATATTTATCGATAATTAGTGCAGGAAGATCGTCTGCTTCGGCAAAACAAAGACGATAAGAATTATCGTACCCCAAATTTATTCTAGCTTCGTTTGCACGTTTTAGGCGTTCCAAAAATAGTTCTTTGGAATCCTCAATATCTTCTCTAATAAAAATGCGAACGATTATTTTGGATAGGTGGTTTATGTAACCTTTACCCAAAAACTTGCCGTCGAAAGAACAAACCGTTGCGAGGGAACCGTTACGGTCTTTCCCTTCTATGCGCTGTACTTCGTTAGCGTAAACCCAGCTGTGACCTGCGAGTATTCTTTTTTCCTCGCCTTTTTTTAAAAATAACGTGTATGACATAATAATATTATTATAAATGGAACGAAGCACAAGTGCAATAATTTTTTATTCATTTTGTAAACCCATATTGACTTTGCGCGCGCGTGAGTGTATTATATATATAATAACTTTTTTGGAGAGAGTGTATGAAAGCAAAAGTGTTTATTGTTGTTATCTCCCTTATTTTAACGCTTTCAATTGGTGGCGTTGCTGTGGCAAATACTCTTGGCATAGTCGGTGAGCAAGAACCCGAAATAGTATTCTCCGTATGGGGCGATTCTATTGCAGAAGCTGTATTGGGCGCATCACCTATTGGTGAAAGAGACGGCTTTGGATATTATGGTCTTGTTGGTAGAATTGCTAACTTTGAATTCCATAATCGTTCTGTTTCCGGACATAAGACGGGTCAATTTTATGATTATATTTCTAGACCTGATGACGGCGCTCGCATGAATAACACTTTACTAAAGACTTCGGATATAATCGCAATATCCATTCTTGGTAACGACCTACTTCAAAATGACGTAAGTCAAATGACGATAGACTACGCTAACGGCATTACTACCGATTTGGATGAAAATATTGCAACGGCACGTGAAGATTTCTATACTGCTTTTGACTATATTCGCAGTGTAAATCCTAGTGCAAAAATCATTGTTCAAACGGTATACAATCCAATGTTTGTTGGCTCACATATTTTAACTCAAGGGGCTCTCGATACTTTGCATGCTCAAGGATTAAGCGATGCAGAAATTCGTGCAACAGGTACTCAAATGCTGGCAGAGTTAAACGGTGTTGTATATGATTATCTTCAAGATAACCCTGGTTCCATCACTATACTAGAAGTTAACAAAGCCTTTGATGAGATATATGAAAAAGACAATCATCGTGGTGCTGAATTGTTCTATAACGATGGCGTACATCCCTCGAATGAAGGACACGCTGTTATAGCTGGTCTATATCTTGAAAAAATGGTAGAGTGGGGCCTTGTTACCGACAAAAAGGTACTAAAAGGTTATAAAGATATACGTATTGACCAATTAAATCGTTTGTATGAAAGTGAAGATGCTACAAGTGCTATAAGCAAGATTAAAAAGGCAGAATCCTTTGATGAAATAACCGATACTTTCTTCCGTTTTGCAGAAAACAAGACGGCAGTTCTTGATAAGAAAGCTACTGAAAATAATCCCTACGTAGCATTTGAAGAAACAAAACGTTTCTACATTGATACTGCAAACGTATTCGATATGCCCATAGGTTTAATCTTAAAGGCACGTGAAAGCTATATTGAGTTTTATGACGACGGAACGATGAGATTCCAAGTTGTTTTGGGTGAAGGATCTTCTGAATTAGTAGACGGACTACTAAAAGATACCGATCTTTCTAGCGTTGATATTTCTCCCATAGTTGATAAATACGCAGTAGAGTTATTCCCCGGATTTACAACCGATAAAGTTTTGTACTCACTCGGACTTCTTGAAGATAACCTTGGCCTATCTTTCATGGGCTTTGACGTTGAACACGAGGGTATAAAGGCTTTAATTAACTCTCTTGAAAAGGATGGTAAATTACCTTCAACTTTAAGTATTCCGGAAGGATTAGGCATTCAATTTGAAGGCAGATATACGATTAGAGAAGTTGTTAACCCCTTGACAGGTGAAGAAATGACTCAAATCCATATGGGTGCACCTTATGAAAATGGTGACGGCTACGTTATTATGACCAATCGTATTAACGAAGATGGCAAAGAAGAAGTATATTTCAACATCGATTTTATCAATATTTACGTAAAGGCAATAGCAAGATAATGCGATCATATGATAACCTAATTTGTCCTAGATGTGGATGCAGACTATCTCGTAACGGAGGTAGTCTGTTCTGCTTTTTTAAGCATTGTTACGATTTGGCGTCTAGTGGATACGTCAACTTAGTACTTTCAGGAGCAAAAACACAAGAGTTTAGTGGAGACAACAAGGAAATGATGCAAGCCCGTCGTCGTACAATGGATAACGGCTATTATAAAGGTCTGGCTGATGAACTTGTAAAAATAATTGCAAGATATCCTCACGATGATATTTTGGACGTAGGCTGTGGTGAAGGTTATATAACCGGACGAATAGCAGGTGCCTTTGAAGAAAGTAACGTGAGAGGTGCCGACCTTTCAAAAAATGCCATTTTACTTGCCGATAAAAGATATAAAAATGCAAGTTTTATAGTTGGTAATTCAGCATCACTTCCCATTTTGGAAAGTAGTGTGGACGTGGGTGTAGCAGTATTTACTCCTACCTATTTTGGAGAATTAGAAAGAGTAATCAAAAAAGGTGGTATATTTATTAAAGTAAATCCTTCGGCAGAGCATTTACTGGACCTAAAAGAATTGCTGTACGAAAACACCTACTTGAACGAGGAAGAGCAAGTAAATGCTACGGGTTTTGAACTTGTGGAGAGCCTAATAGTCCAAGACGAATACGTTGCCGAAGGTGGCGCGATATTCGACTTGTTACAAATGACGCCATATTATTATCACACGCCGAAAGAAGCAATAGAGCGCGTTTCCAAAATGGACAAAATTAAAACCAGATTGGGATACGACGTTAAGATTTACAAACGAAATGCAAATTAAGGTTGCCGACAAAATCATACAAGTAACACCTAGCAAGCGCAACAAACGAATGCGCATGAGAGTGGTGCCTCCAAATGCCGAAATTAAGGTTAGCTGTCCCATTAGAACAACCACAAAAGAGGTGGAAAGGTTTGTTATTTCTAATCTTGATTGGATAGAAAGAGCTACTAAAAAAGTAATGGTGAACGAAGAAGACAAAAGCTATCTTCAAGGCGGAAACAACTTCGTTTTGTTTGGTAAAAAATATGAAATTGTTGAAGTGGAAAGCAAGAATTATTCTCTTGTTTTAGGTAATGATAAGTGCATTTTAGGTTGCCCTAAAACAGCAACACGCGAACAAAAGTGTGAGTTTATAAAAGCTATGATGAAGAACGTGGCAAAGAAAGAAATTCCACCAAGAGTCGCAAGGTTCGAGCAAATTTTAGGGGTTAAGTGCAGTGGTATTAGCTACAAGTTTACCACCTCACGTTGGGGCTCTTGTAATCATAAGACCAAAAAGGTGAATTTTAGTGTGTATGCTGTTCAAAAGCCTATAGAATACTTGGATTACTTGGTTTGTCATGAACTTTTGCATATAATCTATCCCAATCACGGCATTGGGTTCAAGACCCATTTAAAGCGCATCATTCCGAATGCAGACGTTGTATCAAAATTAAAGTGAGGATGAATGAGATGGTAATAGATTTTCATACCCATATTTTCCCCGAAAAAATAGCAGGGAAAGCCTTTGAGACGTTATCTATAAACGCAAAAGCCGCAGGCTATAAACCCGTGCATAATTTAACCAAACAGGGGCTTTTAGAATGTATGGACAAATACGGTGTCGATAAATCCGTCGTATGCCCTGTTGCGACCAAACCTACTCAAAGCGAAAAGAATTTGGAGTGGGGACTTAGCATAAATGACGATAGAATTATTAGCATTGCCGGGCTTTTCCCAGATAGTGAAAGCTGGAAGCGCAACGTTGATAACGCCGTTGCTATGGGATATAAAGGTATAAAACTACATCCAGAATATCAAAACTTTGTTCTTGACGAGGAAAAAATGCTACCCCTTTACGATTATGCATTTAATAAAGGTTTGTTCATCTTGTTCCATGCCGGATACGATCCTATTGGAAAAGAGCCGTTTAAATCAAATCCTAAAATGTTTTTGCATTTGATAGAAGAGTTTAAGGGCGCAAAAATAGTTGCCGCTCACTTTGGTGGACACGCCCAATGGGATGACGTAGAAAAATACTTGGCTGGACAAGATATATACTTAGATACGGCAATGGGATTCAAGTATTTTTCCAAGGAACAGTTTTTAACTATTTTAGCAAAGCATGGTAGTGAAAAAATATTATTCGGATCCGATTCACCTTGGTCAAATGCCGGGGATGAGTTAGAAATATTACGTAAAATGCCAATCACAGAGGCGCAAAAGAACGATATTTTGCATAAGAATGCAGAAAAACTGCTAAAAATTTAATTAAATAACGTTAAATGGAAAATTGGGTCTTGCCAAAACCGATTTTTCATATTATAATATATACTCTACTTAAAATAAACTATATTTTGAACAAAATTGATGCAAGGAAGTAGTCATGACCGGATACGCAATTGTTATTTTAATATTAGTGCTGTTCTACACCTTTTATATGGGGTTTAACGATGGCTCTACGGCAATTGCTACAACCATTGTTTCTAGAGCGTTCACGCCAAAACAAGCAATAATTACGGCATCTATCACAAAGTTTATTTTGCCCATAGCAATTTTCTTCTTAGGTTCTACATCTGTTGCTTCAAACATTAATGATAATTTGGTATATGGTGAATTTTTCCAAAATATAACTCAAGAGCAAGGATTTGCATTTATTCTTTCAGGTATGCTTGGAGCAATAATTTGGGGAGCTATTGCTTTTTCGTTTAAAATCCCAAATACCATTACTCATACTTTGTTGGGCGGTATAATTGGAGCAGGAATAGGTGCCTTTGGCTTTAGTGCAATTCAATGGACGGACTACGTTTTACTTAACGTTGTTGCAATGGTTATGCTTGCACCAATCATTGGTTTTGCCCTTGGGTATCTACTTTTACTAATAACCAAAAAACTTGTTAGGCACGCTCCACGCGGAATGAATAAAATTTTAAAAACCGTACAAAGAGTAAACTTAGTTATACTTACGGGTGCCTTTAGTGCAAACAATTCGCAAAAAGCATTTGGTATAATATTCCTACTTGGAACGGTTGGACTTGCTAACTTTGAAGGTGGAGAGACGCCACTATGGATAGTTTTATTGGTTGCTACGGCCATAATGTTAGGAATGTTGTTCGGTGGCTTTAGGGTTATGAATACCGTAGGCAAAAAGATTTTTAAAATAACTCCCATGCACTCAGTGGTTGCACAACTAACGACCTCTATTGTTAGCATAATAGGTACTGGTCTTGGTATTTCTTTAGGAATGGGGCAAACTATGACGTCATCAGTTGTTGGCGTAGGTGCTGCCGAAAGATACAAAGCAGTCCAATGGGCAACGGCCGGTAAGATAACTTTAGGTTGGTGTTTAACTTTACCTATTTCTATGCTCGCAGGATTTGGAGTATATAAACTAGTTGCTTTAATAATGGGAATTTAGGAGGGCATATGCAATTTTTCAAGAAACGCAAAGAAGAAAATTTTTATGATCTACTCACTCGTCAAGCTCAAATGGTTGAAAAGGGAATGCGCCTTTTGAACGAATACTGCGTTACTGGTAACGAGTCAATTGCCGATGCAGTTATTAGGGCAGAAGACGAAGGTGATATGGTTAGAAGAATACTAATTGATGAAATAAACAAAGCCTTCATTACGCCCATTGATCGTGAGGACCTCTTTAAGCTTTCTGCAAAACTCGATGAGGTTTTGGATTATGCAAAGACGTCGGTTGACGAAATAAGACTTTTCGATATCAAACCCGACCAAGAAATGTGCGAAGTTACCGAAACTCTACATGAAATGGCAGAACACATGATCCTTGCCGTTTCAAATATTGAAAAACACGAAGCAATTGCCTCCGATGAAGCAATCTACGTCAAGAGCCTAGAAAACAAGGTGGGAGATATTTGTGTTAAAGGCCTAGCAAATCTATTTAACGTTGCAGACTTCCGTACAATTTTCAAATATCGTGAAATATATCGTCACTTGAATCAAACTGCAGACATTGCGGACGAAGCAATGGATACTTTATTAAAAGTTTTGGTTAAGATGTAATTGGAGAAATATGGCATACAATTTTTACGCATATTTAAATAGAATGAAATACATCAAGAGATGGTCTTTGATGCGCTCTACCGTGAATGAAAACATAATGGAGCATTCTGAGCAAGTAGCACAAATTGCTCACGCTCTAGCGATGATTAGTAACAAGTTTTATGGTGGTAACGTTAATACCGATAGATGTGTAACCCTTGCAGTTTTTCATGAGTGTAGTGAGGTTATAACTGGAGATTTGCCTACGCCTATCAAATATTATAATAATGATATCAAGGTGGCATACAAAGACATAGAAGCAATTGCAAACAACAAACTTTTAACAATGCTTCCTGAAGAGTTTCGTTTGGATTATGAAGAAATAATCGATGCTGACGAATCCACAATGGAATACAAACTTTCTAAGGCAGCGGATAAAATTAGTGCATACGTAAAGTGCCTAGAAGAGCTAAAGTCAGGCAACAAGGAGTTCCAAAAAGCAGAAAAGAGCATCAAAAAGGAACTAGAAAACAGCCCGCTTCCAGAAGTAAAATACTTTATGGAGCACTTTATCCCGGGATTTAAAAAGACGCTTGACGAATTGGATTAATAAAGTTCCATAATTTTTTTAAAAACAGAATATAATTAAATTTAAGAAAAGGTGCTTAGGCGCCTTTTCTTTTTTTGTAGCAAAATGACTATTTACAATATTTTAGTAATATGATAAACTTTAATATATAACGCGCGTATACGCTAGGAGTGGACGATGGTGAAATTAATTAAGAAATTTTTCGCGTACGATGAAAAACGCGAAGTTCAAAATAGGGAACTGGTCGATTACGCCATAGGTGTTTTTGGTCAAAACCATACCTATAATTTGGTGTCCAGTTGGTTTATGTATTTTTGTACCGACGTTTTATTCGTGGATACGTTGCTTATAGGAACTATTTTGGGTATTGCCAGAATTTGGGATGCTTTTAACGATCCAATCGTTGGCGTTTTTGTAGATAGGCATACTTTTAAGAACGGTGAGAAATTAAGACCGTGGCTGAGGATAATGGCTCTTCCAGTAGGTATTCTGACGGCGTTGATGTTCGTGGATTTTGGATTGCCACAAAAGCTTATGGGCGTCTATATTTGTTTAGTATATTTCCTCTGGGACGTATTCTATTCATTCCAAGACATAGCGCAATGGGGTATGACGGCGATGATAGCTACTACCTCTGACGAGCGCGCTAAGGCCGCACAATTTGGTAGAATCGGTGGTATGATGGGGGGCTGGTTGCCCGGCCTAATCACGATTGCAATAGCCAATTTACCATCAATCGGCATTTCCGAAAAAACAATATTCCTAGTAGCAGGTATTGTATTTGGTGTTGGTGGAATGTTAGTCTCAACTAGGGCTGCTAAGACCAAAGAGCGTACTCCTGTTAAGCCCCCTGAGGGTGGTTTGAAAGACGCTTTCAAGTTGATTTTTACCAACAAAATAGCAATGACGTTGGTCATAGCAGAATTGCTTGGACACATAACGTTGCGTATTCAAGACATATATTTCTTTAAGTATATGGTATCGCTTAACTTGTTTGGCAAAGAGATTAGTGGACTAAACGTCCAATTTGTGTACGGACTTTTAGTAGGTTTGCCTGGAACTCTGTCCATATTTATCGCCACTTGGTTCTCGCGCAAAATAGGTGGAATGAAGAACCTACTACTTCTAGCAACCTGTCTAAATATTCTAACGCGTTTAATTGCATTCTTTATAGGATTTGATGGTTGGAAAATTGTAATAACGGGTGCCTTAATTGCTATTGCAGGTATCCCAAATAATATGATGGGAATTGCAACTACTACACTTTGGGGTGATTCCGTTGACTATATGGAATGGCAAACCGGCAAACGTAATGAGGCGAGTGTGTTTGCTCTTCAAAACCTTGTTGCAAAGGCTGGTAGTGGCCTTGATACCTTCTTTACTGGTGTTACGCTTTCAATGCTATGCTTTGACGCAACCAAGTATGATTTGGGAGAGCCCCAAGATCCCGTATTCTACAAATTCGTATGGCCAATATATATTATGGGACCCGCTTTAGGTTCGGTACTTTATTTGGTACCATTGCTAATGATGAAGTATAGCAAAAAGCAAAAAGAAATGATTGAACAAGAACTACAAATTAGGCGCGCGCAAAACTCGTCAAACGTACAAGACGGCGATTATGAATGTGTTTTGGATTATCCCATCTACTAGTGCCTAAAAACGTCGAATAACTATTTATAAGGTGAATTATGAGAAAAAAGATAATTGCAGTATGTGGCAATGCATATTGCCCCGAAGACACGTTAAATTATGACCTAGCTTTTCAAGCGGGAAAGGCAATAATAGACCATGGTTATCGTTTGCAATGTGGTGGACTTGGCGGTGCTATGCGTGCTGCTTGTAAGGGAGCTAGAAGTTCTAAAAATTATAGGGAAGGGGATATTATTGGCATAATACCATCCTTCGATCCCTCGACGGCAAATGAATTCGTAGACATTGCTATTCCTACCGGACTAGACGTTTATAGAAACGTAATAGTGGCATCTGCAGATGCCGTAATAGTGGTCGGAGGTGGCTCCGGCACTCTTGCAGAGTCTGCAACGGCGTGGCTACTTAAGCGTCTTATGGTTGCTTTTTCCAATGCTGAGGGTTGGAGTGCAAGGCTTGCCGGTAACGACATAGACACTAGAAAGCGCTACCCAGACATTCCGGAGGACACGGTTTATCCTTGTACAACGGGGGAAGAGGCTCTTCAAATTATTGACAAATACATTGATAGATACGTTACCTATCACGAAGGGATACCTCCCGTTTTATGATAATATTCCTACAAGCTGACAAAAAGTATTAAAATGATATTAATTGTCAGAATCGTTGGCAAAACATCCATTTGTAGTGACAATATCAAAAATAAAATAAAACTCTTGAAAATCTCTTTATTATAGTATATAATAATTACAACTATGGTTATAAGTGTGCACTAAGCGCACGAAGGAAAGCCTATGCGTAATCTTGCAGAACAAAAGAAATTGGCAACACCCCTCATTTGGTTTGTGTTTATGGCGATACTTTACGTCGTTATTATCGGCGTGCTTTTCTTAAACGTTATCAACGTTGATATGAGCATAGCAGGGTACAGATTCTACGACTTTAATGAAGAGGTTCAAAAAGTTGACCCCTATGACGTGGATGATGGTGAAACCGTATTCTACATTGAAAAGGGTAGCAAAGTTTTGGTTAAAGAGGTAGCAATCGATGATCTTCAAAGAGATGACGTAATTGCCTATTATGAAAAGGATGCACAAAACGTTATTGTTCATACTGCAATATATATTGAGCATCGTACCAATCTTGTTACCGAGGAAAGCAACTATATTATGCACGCTCTTGATAACACGGAGCAATATTCCGACACCATTGCATCCGAGAGATTGCTAGGTAAGTACGTGACTGCTATTCCTGTGTTGGGAACTGTTACCGCATATTTAACCTCAAGCACTGCTTTAATGTACGCCGTTATTATAGTTCTTGCACTAATTATGCTTGTTTTACCACTAGTTATCTTCGTTCTTAGATTGAAGGCAAGAAACATTGGTTCTCCATTCCCCGAAGGCGTTAACGTTAATAGACTCAAAACCGAAAATTTGTACATTTATGAAAACATTAGAAGTTTCATTTTGTCTAGTGGTATGACGATAGAGAATGGTTACGATTGCGACCTTATCTATACCGGTGACATCTTGTTTGGTGTTTTGCATTGCACAAATGGTAATATGTATGTTAACATCAACAAGAATTTCCAACGCTATGATAATAAATTGGATCGCTCGGGTTATATTTGCATTCCACACGCAGGAAACCTTGAGTCAGCTAAGAAGCGTATTAATTCCGTATATAGAGCATATTTTGCTGATATGGGACAACAAAAGAAGGGTAAGAGAAGACCTCAAAAAGGCAAAAAAAGATAAAAAGAGCACTCGGAAGAGTGCTTTTTTGTTTACTTTCTGAATTTAAAACTCAACTCTATAATCTTAATAGGAGTAAGCATGAAAAGATTTAAGACGTTACTTTGTGTGGTTGCAATAGCACTAGTTGTTTCTACTGCCGTAGTAGCCGTACTAGGCAAAGAAAGCGACAATGGAATGCGCCTTATAGTTCCCGAAGATTGGGAATTGGAAGTAGGCGATTCTCGTACGGTAGATTACGTTTTTGACGATGATTCCATAACTAATAGGGTTTTAACTTGGACAACATCGAACGAAGATTTGGCAGTTGTAGATAAGTGGGGGCGAGTCACAGCTGTTGGCGTTGGTAAGGTAACCGTTAAAGCAGAAACAAGCGACGGATTGTTTGCCACTGCCAGATTGAATGCTGTGGAAGTGTCCAAACAAAATGCTGTCGAGATGATGAAAGTTGACTTTAATGGCCAACCTGTGGCGCTTGGAAGCAATCTACAAAAGGTTGTAACAAGATATGATTTAGAAACGGCAAAGAGTTCCAACTTGGTACCAAGTGCAATAAAAGAAGCAATATCGAGCGGTGTGTATGAAGGTATGCAAAGCGCAACTACTGCCGATGGCGCCGTATGGGAAATAACTAATTATGGTGTGCTACGTACCTTTGAAGGGGCTGAAGACGTTCGCGACAGAGAGCAACGTTTTATGGGGGATAGATATTTTTATTCAAAAGACACAACCAATGGTAACGTGCTTGCAATATACCACGACAATGAGAACGGAATATGGACCATTATGAGCACTGGTGTTACCCATATTGAAATGTTAAAAATAACGGGAACGGACAAAGCTACTATGATGGTGGAAAACACCCAAGATTACGTAATGCGCCACGGGTACGTTGCAGAATCCTATTATAATGCATCAACGGGCAAATGGAAGGGCGTAGAATCAGACAACGATGGCTTATGGACGTCAATGTATGCTTCGGGCGAACTAATGCGCTATGCTTCACTCAAGAAGTCAGGAAAGGCAACGGCCGATGAAATAGAGCAGGCAAGGAATTCTGCAATGATTTCCACGGAAGCAGTGTTATTGCTCAGTAATATTTGTATGCGCGAGGGCACGGTTGAGGCGTACGTAAGGTACCAACCCAACGGCAAATTTGATGAAAATCCCTATGGTAATGAAACGGCAAATGGAAGATATCAATCTCAAGATGCCGTGGAAAAAGATGGTGATTACTCATTAAATATCCCATCGGTAAGTCCGGCAACTGCTTTTGAGATTGCGTACGATAGATATATTAACGAAGGCGAAATGACCTATTTCTTGGTTGATGGTTATTTAGAGCCCTTCGTACAAGAAGATTGGTCAAATCCCATTTATAACGAAGATGGTTCGGTCAGATATGAAACAAGAACGCGCTTGCTAAAAGGATATATTGCACGTACCTATTCAACTGCCGATGAAAACAATATACCCGACGGATATATTCATTATCAATTCAAGTATGATGATGAAGGTAGGCTAATCGCAGAAGGCGTATCTACGATGAAAGAGGACGAAAGAGGATACTACTTGAATGGTGAAAACTTACGTGGCGTAGAGGTTAATGCAAACGGCGAAATACCTGCCCGTTTATGGAACGATCTCAAAGAAGCAGGTGCAATAGGAGAGAATACGAGCATAACGGATATCTTCTACAAAGGTGACACCAGTTCCGATGAAATCATAGGACACTTGTTCTTGTACAAACTAGCCTATGATATCTTGGGTAGCGAGGATAAAGAAATTAAACAAATTATTAGCACTACTATGGATAACTTCTGCCAACACTTGACCGATAACGGTTATATGATGGTGGATGCTAGTGGCCAACCCGGCACGTGGTCCAAGTTTAACAGAGCATTCTTCTACAATAGTTCACAACTAGGTGGAGCTCCATTGACGTCATCTGTTGCACTTTGCGCTTTTAAAGTAGGTTATTATGTAACGGGCAACCAAAAGTGGGAAAACGAGTACCGAATGGCAGCTTTAGACCCTGCTTATGAGTATGCAAAGTTAATGACTCAATATAGTGAACAATGTTATCTTTATATGATGACTTTGCTTGACGAGTATATAACGGAGTATGCATTCGGCATCATAACTGTAAACGATCTTAAAAAGCAATACGATCTTTCTCCGGACTCTAAACTAACGGCGCTTCTAACTCGTTTGTTTATAAATTACTCTGACGAAGAGATGGCAATGCTTGCGTATTATCTTCTTTTCCAACTTGAAACCGACGAAACCTTACTAAATTACTATCGTCAGGGCCTTAACGATTGGTGGCAATCAATACAGTACTCGGAAAATCCTCTTTGGTATTACATATATCAATTGGCTTATCCTAACGAAAGAAAGACCGATGCTTATGGTAACGATCTTATTGAAACAGCCGCATGGCAACTTTCACGCCACCCAATTGATACTCGTCAATATAATGCTTCGAATAAAGAACGCGATGATGTTTACGTACTCGATATGGCAGATATGGGATTAGGTGAGGGTACTCAACTAAGTTACGATATTTCAGGGGATAAAGAGATATTAGATTTAGGTGGTAGCATACTAGGAATCTTTACTGCGCTAGACGAAGCACCATATTTGGATTGGAAAGTAGCACCGGCAGATGAGCGTGCATTGCATAAATATAATGGTGCAAGTTATCGTTTGGAAACCGACTATAATCCCAACTGTATGGAAGGATCCACAACCTATACGTTGCCTTACTGGATGGGGATTTACCACAACTTGCTAGTAGATATTGACTAAGTGCTATAAAAACAAAACCTCGGCAATAGCCGAGGTTTTTTTAATATCTTGCTTTAACATCATTTAATATATCTTCATGCTGTTTACAAAATAATGGTGGAACTTTGGACAGTGGAAAGAACTTTAACTCCAAGGTTTCACTTTGGTCACAACAAAGAGTACCGCTACTTATGTTAAAAGTATACGCAATCAAAACGCTTTGGAATTTGTCGCCATTAGCACAGGTGACGTTGGTGTCTGTATAAACACCAATCAAATTTTTAATTGTAACGTTTAATCCCGTTTCTTCTTTAATTTCACGAATAGATGCTTCCTCTGGCGTTTCTCCAAGTTCTACTATACCACCCGGAAAACCCCACTTATTGCAGTCACCTCGTCTTTGGAGTAGGATTTCACCTGTATCATTAAAAATACAACCACCAGCATGGACAAGCATGATTTTGGAATGCCCGACCTTTTTTCTTATCCACTTGATATAATCTTTTGAGCTCATATCTAACGTTATGGAATTGCAGTGCAAGCTAGATAGGCCGATTTTGTTGCATCGGCAATTTTACCTGCTCTACAACTATCACCAATCAGGATGGATTCATATCCTTCATTAATTAAGTCTGTCGCGATTTGGTTGTTAGGGCGAGAGCCGAGCGCAAGAACGACTTTGTTTACGTTGATTTTAGAAAGATTGCCGTCTTGTACGTTTTCGGTAATCACGTAATCATTTCCTATTTCTATAAGTTTTTCAGAACACTTGAACGTTACGCCTGCTTTGTTAAGGTGAGGCAATATGTCGTCCTTGTGTTGCATCCAAGTGCCGGGTGCAATTTCCTCTTGCATTTCAATAATAGTGACCTTGTTGCCGTTGTCAGTTAGATAATGTGCCGTTTCTAGTCCGGTCATACCCGAGCCAATAACTGCTACGGAAGAATTTTGAATATTTGCGCTACCACTCAAAACGTCTTCGAAAGTGTATAGCATATCACTATTATACTCACCTTTAAATTTGGGCTTTATGGGAGTACTGCCCGTTGCAACGACGACCAGATAGGGGTTAATTTCTTTTACAACTTCAATGGGATTAGAAACTCCGGTTTTAACCTCTACGCCACATTCAATCGCGTTAGCAAGGGCGTCCTCAATAAACCAAGCAGTTTTACCCTTTTTAGGTGGTGTAGAAGCAAGGTTAATTTGTCCACCGACCCTTTCATTTTTTTCTAAAAGCGTTACTTTGAAACCACGTTTTGCAAGTATTTGGCTGGCTGTTAGGCCGGCGGGACCGGCACCAATTACAACCATTTTTCTGCCGTTGCCATTTTGGTTAAGAGTTTCCTCTTCGTGCCCAACAAGT
Source organism: Candidatus Stercoripulliclostridium sp. (assembly GCA_045577735.1). Lineage (GTDB taxonomy): Bacteria > Bacillota > Clostridia > Christensenellales > DTU072 > Stercoripulliclostridium_A. The sequence continues at coordinate 31,841 of JAZNIY010000019.1, forward strand.
GGATTTACAGAGCATTCACCGTGAGAACCGATATAAGCATTGTTTTGCATGGATTCTATGCAGTTTAGGCAACAAATACAGCGATTTATGGTACCCTTACCACATAAAGCTTTGTTTGCCCAATGGGGGTCTGCGATTTGTGGTCTACCTAAGCATACAAAGTCTTGTGTGCCTTCTTGTAATTGTTGCTCGGCTTGAGCTGGGGTACGAATAAGGTTCGCTGCAAGTACGGGAATATCAACTGCCTCCTTGACGGCTTTTGCCATATACTTTCTCCAACCAGGCTCAAAAGAAACGGGTTCTAGCCAGTAATTAAAGGTATCGTATCCAGCAGAAGAAACGTCAATAGCATCTGCTCCGTTTTCTTCTAAAATCTTTGCAACTTTAATACCTTCTTCAAGGTCGTAACCTTTGCCTTCTTGTCCAATCATTGCGTAACATTCATCGGCAGAAAGTCTTACTATAACGGGAAAATCTTTACCACATCTTTCTTTTATGCCTTTAAGAATATTGCAAATAAAACGGGTGCGATTTTCAAGGCTTCCACCATATTCATCGGTGCGCTTGTTTGTTACGGGGCTAATGAATTGTTGGAAAAGGTAGCCGTGAGCAGAATGCAATTCAACGCCATCACAGCCAGCTTTTTTTACTCTTTCAGCGCCATCAATAAATTGTTGTTCCAGTTCTTTGATTTCTTTGTATTTTAAAGCACGGACTCTACCCCCTGCAAAGTATGCAGGCTCGCACTTTGAAGGTGCAACGCTAGAAAGGGAGAGATTGTTTTCTATTAGCGTAGGACCAATTTTAGGAGTGATTTTGTAAAGCATTTTGCTAAACCAACCCTTGGTCCATTTTTCCATTTTGATGCAAAGTGGTACGGTTCCTACGAGTAAGCCTATGTTTTGACGGCCCGGGTGATGTAGTTGAATGAAGATTTTTGCACCATGTTTATGTATTCTTTCTGCAAGTTCGGAAAGGGGTTTAACGTGATAATCGTGACTAACTGCAAGCTGAGCAAATGCAGCAGAGCCCGTTTTATCGTTAACGCGCGTTATTTCGGTCATTATTAAACCACATCCACCCTTTGCGCGCTCTTCATAGTAGTTCATTAGTTTTTGCGTAGGAGTGCCGTCTAGGTTTGCAAAACCCATAAGCATAGGTGGAAGAACTATGCGATTTTTAATTTCACAAGTACCTATTTTTTTAGGGCTTGATAGCATTTCATAAGTCATAAAGTTTTACTCCTTTGATAACTCTTGTACTTTTGCCTTGAATTCTTCGAACTTTCTCTTTTCCATTGCCCAATATATATTTCTAATGAATGGGAAGAATTTCATAAGCACTTTAGCAATACCGAATAGTGGGCAGGGGCTAACGGTCTTTTTACCCTTTTCAATACCTTTAACCATTTTTCTTGCTACCACGTCGGGCGTTTGGACGGGGAAGGGCTTTTTGAACTCTATTTCATTTGCTGCCTTGAAGAAGCCCGTGTCGGTTGCAACGGGATATAGGCAGGTAAGTTGTACGTTTTTGGGAAGCTCTAAGCGTATTCCTTCTTGGAAGCCTTGCATAGCGAACTTAGATGCGCTGTAAATAGTGAATCCGGGCATAGCCATTGTGCCTATTGCAGAAATGGTTATTGCAAAAATACCATTTTTACCATTAAGATATTCTAAATACTTTTGGTAGGAATAAATGGGAGAGTAGACGTTTGTTTCAAACATTCTTGCCACTCTATCCCAGTCTACGTAATTGAATTCTTCGTAATATGGGTAGCCGGCGTTAGCGTAAAATATATCTATGGAGCCTAGTTTCTCTAATGCAACCTTAAAAATTTCGTCAACGGTTTCTTTTGAAGAAACGTCTTTTTGCATAACGATTATATTATCGTTTGACATTTTTTCAAGTACGTCGACGTTTTTATCAACACAAAGGACTTTGTTATTGGTTGCTAATAGTCTTAATGCTTCTAGGCCAATACCACTATTAGCACCGGTAAGGACAATGTTTTTACCTTTAATCATAAGAATTCCCCTTTACGTATTTTTTAATATTTTATCATGTGTGTGATGATAATTCAATATGATAATCAATGTGTTTTATGCTTTCTTGCAATAATCTTTAACAGCCTAGGGCGATTGAATCGTTGCATAATTATGAAGATGCAATCTATTAATGCAGCAATAACCGACGTTGCAATAAAAACGCCCAATGTGCCAAATGGAATTGCAAGCAGTATGGGAAGAAAGCTCAAAACAAAAATAATTTCATGAACTATTTCCGACTGACAAGTAGCAGAAACAATTTCCTCCAAACTATGCTTATTTACGTCAAAGGTGTCAGGGGAATAAGTAGGCATGTGTTTTTTCCATTTCTTCACCCTAAGGGTATTGTATAACGTTTGTTCGAATGATTTTTCCCTAAACCACCATTTATTATAGTTGACTTTATTCTTTAGTGTGGAGTTGATTAAATAGCCTACTGATAGGCGCATTACGAAGTGGTAGGTGAAAACACCTACGGTTATAGTAATACTAAGTAGTACATCATTTTCAAAAAAGAAATTAGGAATGAGCAGGCTAATGAAAATGAGGAACAAGGTCAATGATGTAATTTTAATAGTTTTTGCCATAGTAGAAAACAGAGGGCACAAGGCCCTCCACGATTTATAGATTGTAGTATTTGTCGAATTCAGCAGGGTGAGGTATCTTGGAAAGTTCGCTCACTTCGTTGCGTTTGTTTGCTATAAAGTTTTTAATAAGCTCTATGGGGAATACGCCACCGGCAGTAAGGTAATCGTTGTCCTTTTCAAGGGCGTCTAGTGCTTCATTGAGGGAGGTGGGTAAATGTTGCAACTTTGCTTTTTCCTCTTCAGGAAGATGGAATAGGTTTACGTCATAAGGGCCCCAACCGTTTGCGTGAGGATCAATTTTGTTCTTTATTCCGTCTATACCAGCCATAAGAATTGCTGCATAGCAGAAATAGGGATTACAGGTAGCATCGGGATTGCGTAGTTCGAATCTTCTCTTTTCGGGGCTCTTTGCATAAGCGGGAATTCTAATAACTGCGCTACGGTTAGAAGTTGCATAACCAACGGTTACGGGTGCCTCAAATCCTGGAATTAGGCGCTTGAACGAGTTGGTTGAGGGGTTTGTTAGTGCGCACAAAGAACCTATGTGTTTTAGTAGTCCGCCCATAAAGTAGTGAGCGGTTTCACTAAGATTAGCATAACCATTATCGTCTGCAAATAGCGGTTTGCTGTCTTTAAGAAGAAGCATATGTACGTGCATACCACTTCCGGCTTCACCATAAATAGGTTTAGGCATAAAGGTTGCAGTCTTACCATATTTTAGTGCGGTGTTACGAATAATATATTTTATCCACATGGTGGCATCTGCCATTTTTGACATTTCGCCAAGTTGTGGTTCAATTTCAAATTGACCACTTGCGGCAACCTCTGGATGGTGGTAGTTAATTTCTATGCCTGCATCTTTCATATGCATGCACATTTCACTACGTAGCTCGTATGATTGGTCGAAAGGTTTTGCAACGTGGTAGGCCTTTTGCTTGGGAACAATGACGCCTTGACCTTGCGTTGCACTATTCCAATAAGATTGCATAGCGTCTATGTTATATCCTACTCCGCAAGGCTGTACCTCCCAGCCTACTTGATCGAATAGATAAAACTCAAATTCCGGAAGTATTAGCATTGTGTCGGCAATACCTTCTTTTTTCATATAATTTTCCGCAGCAAGCACGATATTGCGGGGATATTGTGCTAAAGGGCGATTTTTGGGAGTATCGATAATCATTGCGTTACCGGTCATAGAAAGGGTTGCTATTTGACAGAATGGATCAATTACTGCAGTATTAGGGTCGGGAATGAATACCATATCACTTTTTTCTACTACAGCATAACCATAGTTTGAAGCATCAAAACCAATACCATTTAACATGGTTTCTTCGCTAAAGTTTTCTGCTGGAATGGTGACGTGGCGATATTGTCCGTTGATGTCGACCATTTTAAAGTCGACCATTTTGATATTGTTTTCTTTAATAATGTTTAAAACGTCATTAATGCTTTTTGCCATATTAAACTCCTAAAAAATAAGGTTAAGATATTATAACAAAATGAGAGGTGCGTAGTCAATATTAATACAAAAAATACTTGCCTATATAACGTAGTTATTTTGCTTGTGTAAGGCTTAACGCTAGAATGATTTATAATAAATTTTAATAAAATTGAAAAAAGTATATTGACGATATCAAAAAGGTGGTATAATGGTAAAAAGGAGAAAACCATGGAAAGCAGTTATTTAAAAGGCATACTAGTAGGTAAATTTTTAGATGCGGTAGAATACGCAATAATACCCATTTTGCATCGTAATACCAAAGACGTCAAAATTATAAAGAACCTAAAATATGGCGACGGACCTCGTGAAGAGTTAGACGTTTTATACAAAGATGATGGTGAGAAGAAACCATTAATGATATACGTTCACGGAGGTGGATTTATTAGCGGTGTTAGAAAAATGCGTACCTATCTTTGCGCAGATTATGCTAGGGCCGGTTACGTTGTGTTTAACGTAGATTATGAACTTGCCCCAAAGAAGAAATTTCCCTTCCAATTAAATCAACTTTTTAAAGCAATAGAGTATGCTAGGGAAAATGCAGATAAATATAACGTTGATCTTCGTAAAATTGTCATTGCGGGTGAATCTGCAGGCGCCTATTTTGCTTCATATCTATGTGCTATTATTAAAGACAAAAAGCTTTATGACAAGCTGGGAATAGATTTTAAATACAAAGAAGAAATGGACGTTAGTGCCACTATACTTCTTAATGGGTGCTATTCTGCCAAGAATATGCGCAATATTAAGTTTGCAAATATGTCAACATTCATAGAATCCTTTTTTGGTATTTCAAAAAAAGATATGTTAAAGATGAGTGAGGCGGAATTGAGTCGGTTTTCCGTTCTTGACCAAATCGGTGACAATTTCCCATTAACAGTTGTTGGGCGCTCCAAAGCTGATGGTTTAGACCCCGAAAGCGTAAGTTTAATGGAAAAGTTAAATGAGAAAAATATAAAGTACGTTGAATTTATGGCAGGTGGAATAAATTCACCCCACGGATGGTGTCTAGCAACCTTCACAAAAGAAGGAAAACGTTGCTTGGATATTACGCTAGAAGCTATTAAATAATAGTGACTAAGGAGGAAATATGAAAAGAATTCTATTGGCTTTGTTAAGTATTTTCTTGCTTGTATCACTGGTTTTTGGAGTGATTGGATGCGGAGAAAAAGATGATAGTGGAGAGATAGACTATTCCGTAGAAAATAATTTTGAGTATACGATTAACGATAAAACGAATAGCATCGTATACGAGCCTACTTCGGTTACTCCTAAATACGGTCTTATTTTTTACGTAGGCACGGCGATAGGGTATGAATATTACGAATATCTTGCTTCAGCACTTGCTCGTCAAGGATACTTGGTCGTATTGCCAAAGGTAAAAGGTGGTCTCGCTTATATGCTTTACAATGACAACGAGCATGCATTTACCGATTATCCTAACGTGGAATTTTTTGTTGGTGGCCATTCTCAAGGTGGTGGGGCCGCCGTTAGGCGCGCAGAGGAGAATGCTCAAAGAGTAAAGGGTGTAATTCTCTATGCCCCTTTATGTTACAATGACGATAGTATTAAAGAGCTAGGATTACCCACACTTTTATTAGAAGCCACAAAAGACGGCGTTCTTACTGCCGAAATGAAGGCGGATGCAAAAGCAAGACTCCCGGTAAATCGTACAGAGTTTATGATTGATGGGTGTCATATGAGTTTTAGTTCCTTTGATGACGATGGAACGTTAACCTTCTTTAACGACGGTCCTATTTTAGAAGAGGTAAAGCAAGCACAAAAAAACAAGACGGTGGAGTATACTTTGGCATTTTTGAAAAACAATTAATAGTGATACCCGGCTCATTTAATATTATTTTAATAATAAAGTTTTAAAGTAATTTTAAATTGACAAAATAAAGTAATGGTGATATCATTATATCAAACTTAAATGGAACCAGCTGACTGCAGAGGAGTTGGTTCCATTTTGCTTTATTGGAGAAAAAATGAAAAAAATTGATCCTACAATAGTTAAAGAAACGTTATATATTTCTGCTTGGGTTTTAATACTAAGCGTATTAATGCAAGCAGTTTTCCTAATAATTCAAAAGTGGGATTATACCGTTCTTCTAGGTAACCTTCTAACCGGCGTTGTGGTGATTATAAACTTTTTCCTAATGGGGCTAGGCGTCCAAATGTCGTTAAATAAAGAAGAAAAAGAGGCAAAAAAGGTTATTAAACTATCGCAATTATACAGATATTTGTTGCTTATCGTGGTTTTAGTAATTGGCGTAGTATTTTCTTGCTTTAATACTTGGACCGTGCTTATTCCCGTTATATTCCCTCGTATTGCCGTTGCTATTAGACCCCTCTTTAACAAGAAAAACGAAAGTATTGTGGCTTCTAACGAGGCGGTAGTAGTGGAAGAAACAAGCGAAGTTGAAAGTAACGTTACTAACCAAGAAAGTGATCAAGAAACCGAAAGCGATTAAAAAGAGGTAAGTGATGAAGGATAAAAAGCGCCTTTTCATAGCGGTTGACGTTTTATTAATACTAATGATGGTACTGCCTATTGTGGGTGGTATTGTTCTCAAGGTATTAACCACTCCTGCTAGTGAAGGTATAACCATTACTGGAGCAAGAATATTCTTTACAATACCTATGCCACTCCAAGACCTACCCATAACCGAGTCACAAATAAACTCGTTTTTGGTAATGATTTCCATTATAGGGCTTTGTTTGTATATGACGCATGGTTTAAAGGTTAAAGCAGAAACCAAGCGTCAAGTAATAGTAGAGTGGATAGTTGAAAAGGTAGAAAAATTGGTAAATGAAAGTATGGGTGAGTACTTTAGTGGTTTTGCTCCCTTTATTGCTGCAATAATGGCACTATCTGCTTTTTCTAGTTTACTAAGCTTGTTTGGACTTTATCCTCCCACCTCCGACGTAAACATCGTTGCAGGTTGGGCAATATTGGTTTTTGTACTCATAACTTACTATAAATTAAAGGGTGGTCCACTCAAATATTTCAAAGGATTCTTAGAGCCCGTACCTATCCTAGCGCCTATTAACATAATAGGTGAATTTGCTACGCCTCTTTCAATGACATTCCGTCACTATGGTAACGTATTAGCGGGTACGGTAATTTCCACCTTATTGGCATCTGCTCTCCAAGGCCTATCTGCTAAAGTGCTTGGTTGGTTGCCTGGCGTGTTAGCGGATATTCCCGTTTTGCAAATTGGTATTCCTGCCGTTTTATCCGTATATTTTGACGTATTTAGTGGTTGTTTACAAGCATACATTTTTGCAATGCTCACAATGATGTACGTTGCGGGTGGATTCTCTATGGATGACTATTTACTAAGGAAAGAAAAACGCCAACAAAGGCGTAATGCAAAAAATGAAAAGAAAAAAATAACAAATAATATGGAGGTTATTTAATATGGAACTTGCTATAGGTATTATTTTGGGTTGCTGTGCTCTTGGCGCAGGTGTTGCAATGATAGCTGGTATCGGCCCTGGTATCGGTGAAGGTAACGCAGTTGCAAAGGCATGTGAAGCAATAGGTCGTCAACCCGAGAGTAAGGGTAGCGTAACCAGCACTATGCTTATGGGCTGTGCTATAGCTGAAACCACGGGGCTATATGCTCTAGTTATTGCAATCCTATTGATATTCGTTGCTCCCAATATGCTAGTAAATATCTTATTGAAAGCAGTTGCCTAAAAGGAGACTAAACTATGCAAACCCTAGATGTCATTTCTGTCAATATATGGCAGATATTGATTTCTTTAATAAACTTGGTTTTGTTGTTCTTGATACTCAAGAAATTCCTCTTTAAACCGGTTAAAAATATGCTCAAGAAGCGTCAAGATGAACTTGATGCACAATATGCTTCTGCACAAAACGCAGAAGATGAGGCCGAAGAGCATCGCAAAAACTGGGAAGAGAAGCTTGCTACTGCAAAAGATCAAGCCGACGCTATTATTTCTGATGCCACCGAAACTGCCAAACGTCACGGCGAAAGGTTGGTGCTAGAAGCCGAAGAAAAGGCAAATAGTATTGTACGAATTGCACAAAACGAAGCTGAACTTGAAAGGAAGAAGGCAACCGAGGATATCAAGCGTGAAATCGTAGAAGTATCGGGCGCACTTACTGAAAAGATGTTGGAGCGTGAAATTAACACGCAAGATCACCATGCACTCATAGAGTCTTTTATTGAAAAGATAGGTGAAGAGGATGACGGAGATAAGTAAGGAATACGGAACGGCTCTATTTATGCTTGCCTGTGAAAATGGTGAGCAAAAGAGTTATGCCAATATTTTGAAAGAAATCAAGGATCTTTTCCTTGAAAATCCGTCTTACCTAGATATGCTTTCTTCTCCCTCTATACCTCTTAGCGAGAGGTTGAGTGCAATTGACGTAGCATTTTTAGACAAAGCCCCTGAATATATTGTTTCCTATCTTAAACTTCTTGCAGAAAAAGGTCGTATGGATTGTCTTATGGAATCCATTGACGAATATGAAGAGTTATTAAATGCCTCTGAGCGTGTGTATAATGCAAAGATTACAAGTGCGCAAGAGTTAAGTGAAGAGGAAAAATGCAAGCTTATTGCAAAACTTGAACTTGTAAACAAAGGAAGCGTGAAAGCCGAGTATTTTATCGATGCCTCGTTATTAGGAGGGGTCATAGTGGAAATGGATGGTAAAGTTATGGACGGCAGTTTACGTTATCGTTTACAACAAGTAAAGGAAGTGATTAATAAATGAATATAAGACCGGAAGAAATTAGTAACGTTATTAAAGAGCAAATAAAGAATTACAAATCTAAAATCGAGATGAAGGAAACTGGAACGGTAATCTTGGTTGGCGATGGTATAGCTCGTGTATATGGTTTGCGTGAATGTATGGCAAGTGAGCTTCTTGAGTTTGAAGACGGTAGCTTTGGTATGGCTCAAAACTTGGAAACAGATACTGTTTCCGTTGCCTTGCTTTCCAACCAAAATAATATTAGAGAGGGTTCTTCTGTAAAGAGAACCGGTAAGGTTTTGTCTGTTCCGGTTGGGGAGGGTATGCTTGGTCGCGTTGTGAATGCTTTGGGCGAACCTATTGACGGAAAAGGACCCATTGTTACTAGCGCCACTCGTCCTATAGAGTCGGAGGCTCCTGGCATTATAGAAAGAAAGAGCGTATCCGTTCCTTTGCATACGGGTATTAAGGCTATTGATAGTATGATTCCTATTGGTAGAGGTCAACGTGAATTGATAATCGGGGACAGACAAACAGGTAAATCGGAAATTGCTATCGATACTATTATTAACCAAAAGAATTCCGGTGTTATTTGTATATACGTAGCTATTGGACAAAAGAATAGCTCGGTAGTACAAATTGCAAATCAACTTACACAAGCTGGGGCAATGGAGTATTCCATAATAGTTTCTGCTTCGGCGGCGGAATCTGCACCTCTCCAATACGTAGCGCCCTATTCAGGATGTGCAATGGCAGAGTATTTCCGTGAGCAAGGTAAAGACGTCTTAATCATATATGACGATCTCTCTAAGCATGCAGTTGCATACCGTGCCTTGTCCCTTCTTATTCGCCGTCCTCCGGGCAGAGAGGCTTATCCCGGTGACGTATTCTATTTGCACTCAAGACTACTTGAGCGCGCTGCTTGCGTATCTCCCGAATATGGTGGTGGTTCTATTACTGCACTTCCTCTAATCGAAACTCAAGCAGGTGACGTTTCGGCATATATCCCCACCAACGTAATTTCCATTACCGACGGACAAATATTCTTGGAAACGGAGTTATTCCACGCTGGCGTTATGCCTGCAATTAACCCCGGTATATCAGTTAGCCGTGTTGGTGGCTCGGCGCAATTAAAGGGTATGAAGAAGGTTTCCGGTGAGCTAAAATTATTGTATTCCCAATATCGTGAGCTCCAAGCATTTGCCCAATTTGGTAGTGACCTTGATGCCGATACTAAAGCCAGACTTGCACTTGGTGAAAGAATTGTTGCCGTACTAAAGCAAGGAAGAAATGCTCCAGTAAGACCCGGTTGTCAAATTGCAATCGTTTACGCAGTAATTAACGGCTATTTGAACGATACACCTGTTAAGGGCGTAAAAGCATATGAAGAAAGGCTTTACGAGTTGCTAGAAAGCAGATACAACGATTTCCTAGTTAGAGTGGAAAGCGGTAGCTGGAGTGGTGAAGACGTTGAAGAACTCAAATCTGCGCTTGAGGAGATGAAAAGATAACGTATGGGTGCCGATACAAAGCAATTACGAACAAGAATAAAGAGCGTTGATTCGACTTTGCACCTTACCAAAGCCATGGGGCTCGTTGCTTCTTCCAAGATACGCAAAGCACTAGATTCCATGAACAAAGGGCGTGATTTTAGTGATGCACTTGAGGAGATAATTACTCTACTCACTTCCTACGAGGAATGCAAGAGGACGGAGTATATGCAAGAAAGAGAGGGGGACAAAACCCTTTTGATAGTCGTTGCAGGGGATCGTGGGCTAGCTGGTGGATACAACGCAAATATATTCCGTTTATTGCGCGAGTATCCGGAGGCAGAAATTATTCCCATTGGTAAGAGGGCTTGTGATCGCTTTGGAAAGGAAATCGTGAGAGCCGAGGGGTATTCGTACCAAAGTGCCATAGCGTTAGCAAACGAAGTTTGCAGTAGTTTTACTGGTGGTAAGTACGATAAAGTTGGCATCGTGTGCACGCGCTATAATTCCATGATGTCGCAAGAAGCCTACGTTAAATGGTTGTTACCTCTTGCAAAAAGTGAAGAAAGTAGGAATAACAACGCTATTTTTGAACCTGATGAAACAACGGTATTGAACGCAATAATACCCGAGTATATTGCAGGAATGATTATTTCTTGTGTTAAAGAAAGTTTTGCAAGTGAAGTTGCTGCTAGAAGGGTAGCAATGGATAGCGCAGGTAAGAATGCACAAGAAATGATAAATAAATTAGAATTAGAATATAACCGCGCTAGACAAGGGGCTATCACGCAAGAGATAACGGAAATAGTTGCGGGCAGTGGTATTAATTAAAGGAGAAAAAGGAATGTCAAACATAGCAAAAGGAAGCGTTTCGCAAGTTATGGGACCCGTTGTTGACGTATGGTTTGAAGATGGCTTCTTGCCGGCGATACACAACGCTTTGACAATGCAAATCAAGGACAAAAAGCTTACTGTAGAGGTTGCACAACATATTGGTGACAACGTTGTTCGTTGTATAGCGATGTCCTCTACCGACGGCCTTAAGAGAGGCACTCCGGTTGTAGATACCGGTAAGACCATAAGCGTACCCGTTGGTAGAAGCACTTTAGGTAGAATTTTCAACGTGCTAGGTGACGTTGTAGACAATCAACCTTTCGAGGGAGATATGGAAAGATGGAACATTCATAGACCGGCACCCAGTTATAGCGAGCTATCCACTTCAACCGAAATTCTAGAAACGGGAATTAAGGTTATCGACTTGATATGTCCTTTCTCTAAGGGTGGTAAGATTGGTTTGTTTGGAGGCGCAGGCGTTGGCAAAACGGTACTCATAATGGAACTTATCAACAACGTTGCCAAGCAACACGGTGGCCTTTCCGTATTTACCGGCGTAGGTGAACGTACCAGAGAGGGTAACGACCTTTATAACGAAATGAAGGATTCCGGCGTTCTTGCCAATACCACTTTGGTATATGGTCAAATGAACGAGCCTCCGGGTGCAAGAATGAGAGTTGCGCTATCGGGACTAACGATGGCAGAATATTTTAGAGATGAAGAAAGACAGGATGTTCTTTTGTTCATAGATAATATTTTCCGTTTTACCCAAGCTGGTAGTGAAGTTTCTGCGCTACTTGGCCGTATGCCGAGTGCCGTTGGATATCAACCCACGCTTGCAACGGAAATGGGTGATCTTCAAGAGCGTATAACTTCCACGAAAAAGGGTTCTATAACCTCTATTCAAGCCGTTTACGTTCCTGCTGACGACTTGACTGACCCTGCGCCTGCAACAACGTTTGCGCACTTGGATGCAACGACCGTTCTTTCAAGAAGTATTGCTTCTCAAGGTATATATCCCGCTGTTGATCCTTTGGAGTCCACAAGCCGTATCCTTTCACCTGAAATTTTGGGAGAGGAACACTATAGCGTGGCTAGAGAAGTTCAACGCATATTGCAACGTTACCAAGAGTTGATGGATATTATTGCTATAATGGGTATGGACGAGTTATCAGACGAAGACAAGTTATTGGTACAAAGAGCAAGAAAAATACAAAGATTCCTTTCACAACCCTTTGACGTGTCGGAAAAATTTACGGGAATACCCGGAGCATATGTACCTTTGAGCGAAACCATTCGTGGCTTCAAAGAGATTATAGAGGGCAAGCACGATGATTTACCCGAATCCGCATTCCTCTTTGTAGGAACCATAGATGAAGCAGTAGAAAAGGGTAAGAAGGTGGCACGATGAAAACCTTTCTTCTAAGGATAACCTCTCCTGAGGGTGATCTATTCTGCGAAAACGTATATAGCGTTAGCGTACGTGGTACCGAGGGTGAGCTTGCCATTATGGCAGGCCACGTTCCCTTTGTTACCTACGTTTTGCCTTGCGAGTGCAAGATTGAGCTTGAAGATGGTGAAAAGGTAGGGAATATAGAGGGTGGAGTGCTAGTTGTATCTAGCGAAAAGACCATATTACTTACCGGCAGTTTTGGTTGGAAAGAGTAAGAGAGGGCGAAATAATAGAAGAGTGAAGCACGTTTAGACGTGCTTTATTTTTTGAAAAGGGGCAATGTATTCATTAGATTGACTAAATTGGCGCGCCTATGTTAAAATGAAAACGAACGTTGGAGATATTATGAACAATAATTTTGAAAAAGCTTTAGAAGTAATTAAAGAGTACGACACAATAATATTACATCGTCATTCCAGTCCCGACGGTGATGCCATTGGTTCACAAATTGGCATGAAGAAGTTGCTACAAGCAAATTTTCCTAAAAAGACAATCTACGTTGTAGGCGATGCGCCCGGTAGATATTCTTTTGTTGAGGACTCGGTTATGGATGAGATTAGTGACGATACCTACGAGGGTGCACTTGCCATTCTTCTTGATATGGGCGCATCTCATTTGGTTAGTGACGAGAGGTATAAGCTTGCAAAGACTACCATTAGGATTGACCACCATCAATACGTAGAGCAGTTTGCAGACCTCGAAATTGTCGATACAAGCTTCGAAAGTTGTGCCGGGTTGGTGGCTTCGCTGGCAATGGAATGGGGGCTTAAAATGCCCGCTGACGGCGCCAAGGCACTATATACGGGAATGGTTACCGATTCGGGACGCTTCCGTTATGATTCAACTAGCGCCCACACCTTTAAAATAGCTTCCTATCTTTTTGAAACCGGCTTTGATGCTAGTGACGTATATCTTAACCTATATAGTGACGATCTAGAAATGATTAAGTTACGTGCAAGTTTTGTTTTAAAGATTAAAATAACGGAGCACGGTGTAGGATATATTTACACAACGTTAGATGAAGTTAAGGAATATGGAGTAAGCACCTTTACTATTTCACGTGGTATGGTTAATACTATGGCGGAAATTAAAGGAGTTAACACCTGGGTAAACTTTACGGAAAGTGAAGAGGGTGTGCTATGTGAACTTCGTTCCAAGACCCAAAACATAAACAAGATAGCGGTTAAGTATGGTGGTGGCGGTCACGTTAAGGCGAGTGGTGCAAGAGTAAAGGATAGAGAAGAAGCCATGGCAATGCTCCAAGATCTTGATCAAATGCAAATAGAGGAATAGTATGAGTTTAGAAATCAAAAAGCAGATCCTTGCAAAAATAAAGGAATATAACAAAATAATCATATCTCGTCACATTCGTCCTGATGGTGATTGCACGGGAGGCACGAAAGGTTTGAAGGAAATATTGACTTTAACCTACCCCGAAAAGGAAATATACCTAGTAAATGGCGATTATGCCGAGTATCTTTCATTCCTTGGTGGGGAGGATAGTCAATTTGAAGACGAGTTTTATAGCGATGCTTTGTTGATTGTACTTGATACTGCGTCTACCGATCGCATATCAAACCCCAAATATAATCTTGCAAAGGAAATCATAAAGATTGACCACCACATTAACATTAAGCCTTATGGTGATATAAGTTGGGTAGAAGATTGGCGTTCTTCACTTTGCGAAATGATAGTTGACTTTTATGCCACTTTCAAAGATGAGTTAAAGATAAACAAGCAAGCCGCTACCTATCTTTATACTGGTATGGTAACCGATAGTGGAAGATTCAGATTCAACACCGTTACAGGTGATACTATGCGTCTTGCAGGCATGATGCTAGACCTTGGTGTAGAGATGGATTGGTTATATGCAAGGCTAAAGATGGAAGATTACAAAGCACTTGTATTCAAGGCATACGCACTTTCACAAATAAAGTTGACGGAAAATGGTGTTGCCTATATTCACGTTGACAAAGAGATGCAAGAAAAGTTTAATCTTTCTAGGGAAGAAGCAAGTATGGCCGTATCATTTGCCGAGTATATTAAAGGCAGTTTGATATGGGTAGCTTTTATTGATAATCCCGACGGCACTATTAGAGTAAGACTACGTTCAAGATTTGTAACTTGTAACGACATTGGTGAAAGTTGGCGTGGTGGTGGTCACGAATGTGCTTGTGGCGCAACGTTACACTCTGTTGAGGAAATAGAAAAACTACTTGTTCAAGCTGACGTCAAACTAAAAGAATACAAAGAAACACACGAGGGTTGGCTATGAGAATACTTTTAACCAACGATGATGGCATAAATGCAGAAGGACTAAAAGTTCTTACCGAATTTGCTAGTACGCTAGGTCACGTTACGGTGTGTGCTCCTAGGAAGCAACAAAGCGCAAAGTCACACGCCATTAATATTCATACTCCCTTTGTCGTTAAAAAAGTGGAGTATGAAGGAGCTGATGAGGCTTATGAAGTGGACTCTACTCCGGTTGATTGCGTGCGTTTTGGTACGTTAGGCCTTTTGAGGGACTACGACGTGGTATTTTCGGGCGTAAACCGTGGCCTTAATATGGGCGAAGACATAGCCTATTCGGGCACGGTAGGGGCCATTTTCGAGGCCAAGTATCGTAACATAAAAGCCATAGCGTTTTCTGCAGAGATTCACTCGTTTGATAGTGCAAGGGCGTGGATAGGTAAAGCCTATGACTTTATTACCAAACACAATATGTTTGACTGCTGTGACCTACTTAACGTTAACGTTCCCGACAATCCTAAAGGCATAGTAGTAACAAAGCAAGGAGGCGCCTACTATACCGATAGCTTCCAAGAGATTGAAAAAGACTTGTGGCAACAAAACGGATATTGTATTCACCACAACTGCCACGATATAACGATTGATACCGATGCAACCATTGACGGCTACGTAACGATTACCCCCGTTATAACCGATAGAACGAACCATAGTGCGTTTGATGAACTAATAAAAAGGGTAGGGGAAAGCAAATAATAATTAATAAAGTAAAAGGCAACTCAAATGAGTTGCCTTTTTTTACAATCAAAAGGCACTCGAAAGAGTGCCTTTCTATCTTTACAAGAAAGAAATTTTTGTGTGATTATGCTTGAACGGGTGCATATTCAACTTCAATAGCAGTAACGCGAACTTGTTTGCCATCTGTGCCATTCTTTACAGCGTTAAGAACTACGGATGAACCACTTACGGTTGTTTTAACGTTGCTAATATCAGTAGTAGTATCTTCACCTACGTATAGGAATGCGTAAGTACCGGTTTGGCAAGAAATCTTTACAGAAACGAGTTCATAGCCATCTGCTACAGAAATAGTTAGAGAACCGGCGGGAGAATCAGTAGCATAAATTCTAATGTGATTGCCATTGTAAGCTTTACCACTATTAGCACCTCCGTCTACTTTTACAGATACAACAGAGTCAAGAGAGAATGATTGCTTGGTAGTGCTGGAAGTCCAACCTTCGCTGGTGATAAGATCTGCAATAGAAGCAGAAACAGTGGTGGTAGCTACGGTTAGAGGAGTACCACAACGGTCACAGTTACCTTCAGCGTTGGGTTCAGTATGTCCAAGGGGAAGTCCATTTTCTTTTTCACAAACAGTACATTTTGCTGCAGTCAAGCAAGTTGCATCGGTATAAGTTGAGCAAACGTGAGCAGTAGTAATAGTTGTGGTTGAACCTTGAGCAATTTGTGCCTTTTCATAATAGATGGTAATAGTTCCGGAAACGGAAACAACGTCACCTAGACCAACTTGAGTATTAGTGCGGAAAACAAGGATGCTATTGGTGCCATCGGTGATGTAGAAAGACATGTTGTTGTAAGAACTCCATGCTTCGTATATGCTGGAAACAGTACCAGAAAGTTCTACAGCAGCGCCTTCTGCACCTGCAATAGCACCAGCGATAGTGGTGATTGCGGAAGGAGTTTCGGGTTCACCTTCACCTTCGCCGGGGTTGGGGGTTTCTCCGCCTTCACTGCCGGTGATGGTTACGGTTGAGCCTTGTGCTACTTGTGCAACTTGGCTATAAATGGTAATGGTGCCAACTACGGAAACGGTGTTACCTAGTTCAACTTGAGTATTAGTGCGGAAAACAAGGATGCTATTGGTGCCATCAGTGATGTAGAAAGACATGTTGTTGTAAGAACTCCATGCTTCGTAAATTTCAGAAACAGTACCGGTTAGTTCTACAGAAGCACCTTCACTTGCAGCAAGAGCACCTTCGATGGTGGTGATGGGTGCAGCGGGTTCTTCAACTTCGGGAGCCGTATAAATAGCGGACTTGGTATAGGTTGCACCTTGAGCCATTTGTGCAGCGTTGTTGTAAGCGCTAGGAGTGCCGGTTACAAGAATATAATCACCAACAGCAAGGTCAGAGCCACCCTTTAGTCTGTAGCAGTCAAGGTCATTGGTGCCATCGCTTAGGGTTACGGTGATGTTGTCGTATTGATCATTGTAAACAGTCTTAATGTTCTTTACGTAGCCGTAAATTACGGTGTCAGCAACGCCGGTGCCAGCAATACCTGCATCAGCAGCGGTCTTAAGATCGGTAACGTTAAGAGCAACGAAGGGAGCAACAGCTTCAATGGTTCCATTGTAGTTTTTAATGGGAGCTGCAAAAGCGATTGAATCGCCTACTGCGATAGTTGCAGCATTGTCACCCTTGTAACGGTAAATCATGAGTTCGTTGCCTTCAGCGTCTATTACGTAGAAAGTAACGTTCTTGTATTGTTCACTATAAGCTTCGGAAATCCTGGAAACAGTACCGATAATCATATAGCTGTCTTCGGTGGTAGAACCACTGGCGAGAGCAGCGCCTGCGTTAAGAGCAGCTTTGATGAAAGAAGTTCTTGCAGCGGGGATGGTTACAGTGTAAGTAGCGGTGTCGCTTGCAGAACCACTGGTGATGGTAGCGGTAAAGGTTACGGTTTGTTCAGCAGAAGCTTGTGTGATAGTAACAGCATTGCCTTCACCTATAACTGCACCAGTACCTTCAACAGACCATTCGATGCTAGTATCTGCTATAGTAGCTTCGGGAAGAACGAAGTTTTCAGAATATCTTTCAGATAAGCTAATAAGACCCTTTTGACGTTCAACCTTTTCAGCATCGGTAAGTACTTCGTTTACGATTTCGATAGAATCAACGCTATCGGGGTAGAGTTGGAAGTTGCTGGAGTAAACGTTGATAACACCGGTTAGGTTAGCTTTTGCACCGGGTTCCCATGCATCAACAACAGCTTGATTTTCTTCTTCATCAAGGAGATATAGGTTGCTGTAGAAAATGAAATCAACGCCATTTACGGTGAAGTGATAGTTGTAATCGCCTTCTTCGGGGATTGCTCCAAGGATAACGCCCTTTAGGGTTGCTCTGGTAGATTGAACAGCGTCAAGAGTTTCAGCATCTTGCATGTTTTTAGCACTACCAAAGAGTTCAGTTCTGTCTACGTAGGGAAGAGTTGCAGGATCTACAGATTTACCAGTGTAGATAATTTCGCAATCCTTGTTGAATTCGTAGCAACCACCGTACTTGGTAACGGTACCTTTAACAACGATTTCAGTTCCACGAGGGAATGCAGCGTTCATGCTTTCTCTGGTTTCAAGAACTTCGTCGGAAAGAGTGGGTTTGTATGCATAGTAGCCGTTGCCGTCTTCGTCAACTAGCCAAATAGAACCAGCAGAACTGCCACCTGGTTTTGCGCTAATACCTATAACGTAACCTTTAACGGTGAATACTTCTTCTTTGCTACCAGCGATACAGCCAGCGATGTATTCTTCATAGGTGTTAATTTTGAAAGCGGGAACTTTGTGGTTAAAAGTTAGGGTTTCGGTGTTACCATTTTCATCGATAATGGTAGCGGTAAGAGTATAAACGATTTCTTCAGGTGAGAATTCGTCTACGTCGATGGAAAGAAGACCATTTTCTATTGCACCAAGGGTGATTCCTTCTGCGGGGCCGGAAGTAACGGTGAGTTTCCATTCAACAGTATAGCTACCTTCTTTGTTCTTTAGAACTGCGGGACGGGTAAAGTCTGCGCCGGTTGATAAAGAAGCATTCTTAAGCATGGTAGACAAATACTCTTTTGCGTTGTTAAGGCCTGTAACGTCGTTAGGGTCTTTCTTATCTGTGGGGTTAAGGGTAACTGATACAGCACAGATAGCAGTTGCGAAAACGAGAATTAAGGCGATACACAAAACTAGTTTTTTCATTGTTTGTTGTCCTCCTCGAGTTTTTGTTTGTTTTTTTGACTATAGGGTTACTTTTGTTTTATTACTACGTTGATTACTCAACGAAGGTAAAATGAGTGTAGTGGAAAACCTTAATTTGGTATTCGCCTTGGAAGTAGTCAACCAAGCCCTTTACGGAAATCTCTTTTCCAATAAAATCGTCTTTAGTGAGAAGATCGCCGTTTTCGTCGAGCAATACCATAGTACGAACGTCAATTTCGGTACCATCTTCTGCAATACAAGACAAAGTCATAGCACCATCGGAGTTTCCGCCGTTGTTGGTGGTGTATACTTTAGTTACAGTTAGGTTTTCCATAGAAATGGATGCAGAAAGCATAAGATGTTTAATCTCATACTCTTTGGAGTTAATCGTTACTTTTCCACTAACAAAATCACTTGCTTCAACAAGAGAGTAGGAAGGAGTTTTGTTAGATTCAAGGAGTTGTAGGTTATTAGGATCATCCGGGAAGAATTCACGGTATTGAACGTCGCTTATTTGATAGGTATCACCGGTTTCATAATATTGTACAATTCCTATAACGCGTACTTTGTTACCAATACCAAGCATTTCCATACCGGTACCGCTAAGGTTGAATCCGTAGTAAACAGTCATACCATAATATAGGTTGGTTGCTTGGTCATAAGATTCAACGTAAGCCGTTTGAGAGTCGTTTTGAACAACTATACCTTCAATAGCAACTCTAACGGTATTGTAATCTTCAATGTTGGTGCGTAGCTCTTTAATGCTCAAGGAAACGGTTTCACCGTCATAGATTTCGGGATCTTTAACAGTGGAGTGAACGTAAAGAAGTTCCTCTTTTGCTTGGTTAAGAGCGTTCATAGCTACTTCACCATAACGGTTATTAGCTGTGTTGGAAGCAATTGCAAGACCATTTTGGAGTAGTTCTACGTTTAGGTTACGGTAATCACTGCTTGCGCTGGTTTTGTACCACACCCAAACCATATATCTATCACCGGTTGAGTCAACGTTCCAGTTGCCGTCGTCAGATTCAATTATGATGGAGACAGCATCTTTAAGTGCATTTTTAGTAAAGCGTGATGCCATGTGACCATAAGGTTCAATCTTACCGGTGGATTCGGGGGTATTAACTGCAAGGAATCTACCCTTTAGAATACCTGTAGCAACAATAGATTTGTCAACGTTAAAGTGAACGGTATCACCGTCAACGTGGTTTTTTACAGTTACTTCTTGTTTGAGAGAGCTTGAACTCATATCTAGTTTGAGATCAGCAACGTAGTCAATATGATTGTCGTCACCATCCTCTTTGTCGCCACAACCGACGACAAAGAAGAGTGATAGACATAATATTGTTATTATAGAAAGAATACTAATAATTTTTTTCATAATAACCTTCTTTAAAAAAGTTTGTTTTTGTTGTTAAGTAAGTTGATTAGATAGCGTATTCGCAGTTTGCAATAGCATCAGCAAAAGCTTGGTTAATACCAACTTTACCGGTTAGACATTGAACCATGAGGTTGCCTACTTCGTCACGTGCTTGGGATGAACCGTTGAATGCAGGAGAGGTGTAGTATGCAGCTTCTTGTTCAAGACAGATCTTTGCTGAAAGAGCAGCGATGTTGGAGCCACCGTTTGCACCGTCGATGAACTTCTTGTATGCAGAGTTGGTGTTAACGGACTTGATTACTGGAACGTAACCGGAAACCATGGAGAATTCAGCTTGGAATGCTACGTTGGTGGTGAGGTACTTAACGAATAGCCAAGAAGCTTTTACTTCTTCACTGTCTTCTTTACCAAAGATGCAAAGGCTGGGGCCTTGAGAGATAACTTTGGGGCTGTTTGCATTAACTTGGGGAATGGTGGTGATGCCTACGTCAAAGGGGTATGCACCGTTAACCATAGCGGGACGTTGCTTGGTTGCACCTGCAGAAGAACCAATGCTCATGTAGCTCTTGGTGCCTTCAGCTGCGTTGAATAGACCGGAGGTGTATCCGCCGTAGATGGTTTGGGTGGTTACGTAACCTTTGTTGTACCATTCTGAAAACTTGGTAACGAATGCCTTGTTGATATCGTTGTTGAATAGGAAGTGGTTGCCTTCTTGAGCACTGGTGTAGGGAGAACCATATTGTTCACACATGGTGATGAACCAGTTAGCTTCACTGTCATATCCTAGAGGAATGCATTCAGGATCGAGTTCCTTAATCCTTGCGCAAAGAGCTTCCATTTCGTCCCAAGTGGTGGGAGGAGTAAGGTTATTTGCAGTAAAGAAAGTCTTGTTGTAGTAAAGAACTTCGGTGGATTTGCTTAGAGGCATGGTGTACATGAGGTTGTCACCAAATTGCTTACCTTCATTATAGTAACCTTGGATGAAGTCTGCCTTTTGTTCTGCGGTTAGACCAACGATTTCGGTAGAACCATCAGCTCTGGTAACGGTTTCGGTGCTGTTGATGTATTCATCAAGAGTTTGAACAGCGCCTGCTACGTTGTAAAGAGCAACGTGGTCGGGATAGCA
This sequence comes from Candidatus Stercoripulliclostridium sp., assembly GCA_045577735.1. Taxonomy (GTDB): domain Bacteria; phylum Bacillota; class Clostridia; order Christensenellales; family DTU072; genus Stercoripulliclostridium_A. The sequence continues at coordinate 53,213 of JAZNIY010000019.1, forward strand.
GTAAGCGATGTTGGGTTGTGCGCCAACGTTAATTTCGGTGCTGATTTGGTTTCTAACGTCATCATAGTTACCAACTTGTTCGTGCTCAATAACGATGTCAGGATAGAGTTTGTTAAACTCAATAATGTGAGCTTCAAGAACGTCACGAAGGTTTTGACCCATGGTGTGATAGAACTTAATGGTGATTTTACCATCGTCATTGTTGTCTTTATCGCCACAAGCTACCATAGATACGGCAGAAGCGATCATGACTGCGATGAGCAATAGACACAAAAGTTTCTTCTTCATGTTTTTTCTCCTTGTAAAAATATTTTTATTTTTGTTTTGTTATCAACAATAACATTGATACTAATTAATAACCGATTTATTAACCCTTCGTTCCACTTCTGGAAACGCCCTTCATAATGTACTTTCTGAAGAAAATGAATACTATGAATAGGGGGATGGAAACAAGTGCAACTGCCGCCATTTGTACAGGGAAGTTGGTGTCACCACTGGTTGCTTCGGTAAATGCGTTTCTAAGACCGTTTGTGATTAGTTGCATTTCTTGCTTTCTTGCAACTAGGTTTGGCCACATGTATGAGTTCCAGGCACCCATCATCTTTAATATGGTTATCGAAATGATGGTGGGCATTGCTAGAGGAATCATTACTTTCCAAAGGTATTTTAGGTCGCTTGTACCATCAACTTTAGCGGCAAGATACAAGGAGTCTGGTATTTGCATAAAGCTTTGACGGAGTAGGTAAACGTAGAATACGCTAACTAGGAATGGTACGATTAGAACGGTGTAGGTGTTAAGCCAACCAAGTCTGAATACCGTTTCATAGTTGGTAATTGTAAAGAGTTCACCGGGGATCATCATGGTTCCAAGTAGTGCTGCGAACAATGCGTTCTTGCCTTTGAAGTCAAGACGAGCAAATACGAAAGCGGTTAGAACCGTGATTACAAGTGACAACAAGGTGGAAACTACGCCAACAATAACGGTGTTCTTGAATAGAACGCCAAGGTTTGCAGCAGTAAATGCTTCAGCATAGTTAGACCACATGATTTGTTTAGGCCAGAAAGTAGGTATGTTAAGTTTGTATTCCGTTAGAGTCTTAAGAGATGAAATAATCATCCAATAGAAGGGGAATAAAACTATGATTGCTATTATTATAAGGAAAAGATATCTAAGGAAGGTGCCTACAATGTTATTTACTAATTGTAGTTTGGAAGTTTTTTCTATATCTCTTTCCTTCATGGTTGTAAGACTAGTTTTTTCTGCCATTTTGCACCTCCTAATAGTGAACCTTCTTCTTGCTTACTTGCAAGTTGACGAGGGTTACTGCCATAATGATTGCAAATAGAATTAGTGCAGCAGCACTAGCTCTACCTTGGTGAGCACCGGCTAGAGAGTCGTAAATGTATCCTACCATAGTGTTCATGCCACCCTTATCACCAGGTGCACCCATCGTAGGTCCAAATATACCAACTATGCTGGAGTACTCTTTAAATCCACCCATAAATCCGGTAATTACTACGTATGCGATCATGGGAGAAAGTAGAGGAATGGTTATCTTAATTAGGGTTCTGAACCTAGAAGTACCATCAACTTTTGCAGCATCATAGTATTGCTTGTTAACGCTTTGTAGTGCACCAAGAAGAATCAAAATCTTAAAGGGCAATGCGTTCCATACAATATATATAATCATAACCGTCATGTTCGCCCAGTAACTAGAGCCAACGTTAATCCAATTAATAGGCTCTACCCCGAACAGACCAAGGAAGTTATTAATTATACCTGCCGTTTGTATGATTTCTCTTTCCGTACCATAGAAACTACCAACCATGTTGAACATCGCTGCGAATACCATACCAATTGCTATGGAGTTAGTAACGTAAGGCAAGAAGTATATGGTTTGGAGTACTCTTCTAAGGGGGCCAATAGAGTTTAGAACAACTGCAATAAGTAGTGCAAGTACAGTAGAAATTGGAACTGTAATTACGCAAAGTAGAACAGTGTTCTTCAAGCATGTAACAAAGTTGCGATATTCAACAACCTTTTGGAAGTTACCAAAGCCGAACTCGAAAGTTACGCCTCTTATGGCCTTCATCATGCTGTAATCCTCTAAGAAAGCCAACCTTATTGTGTTAATAATTGGATATACCGTGAACACTGCCAAGAGAATCAAAGCAGGGGACAAGTATAACCAAGCTTTCCATTTGTGTTTAGAATCTACCATAGTTTCACCTCTTATAGAAAGATTCTCTTTTCGTGGTTTTCACCGTTTTCTACAGTGATTTTGGGATATACTTTGGTTTCACCATCAAGGTAATATACGTTGTATCCGCTAATAGCAGGTTTGTTTTGTTGTGAGAACTTTTCTTTAATACCATTAAAGAACTTCTTAACGTCAAACTTCTTAGCTTTTTCATTTCCTGCTTCAATAATATCTTTGCTTGCATCCTCTACATCTTGAGATGCGTCAACGTTAGCGGTTACGATTTCAGCGTGAAGTTCTACTGCAAGATTAATGTCGGTAGTTACGCAAAGGCGTGCGTTATCTACGCCACCTGCGAAATAAATGGTTTCTCCGTCCTTATTCTTACCCATTGCAAGCTTGTAGGTAATTTCACCGGAAAGTGCGGGTTTTTCGGGGATAAGATTTTGGATGAATTCAACGGCAGGAGCAACTTTGGTTTGTGCAGCGGCAACAATCTTTTTACCTTGCTTAATGAAGAATTTTGCAATGGGTGAAAGATTTTGCTTTGCTTGTTTTTCAAGTTTTGCAATGTCTTCTGCAGTTAGTAGAACGCCGAGATCATATTTTCTTCCTTGGTATACCGCATTAAGAGTTTGGGTAGCCTTATTGAAAGAATATAGGGTTTCGGGGGCTTCGTCGGTTGACCAAGAAACTCTTTCTTTTGCGAACAAGAAAGTCTTGTGGGGTTTAAGGTTGAAACGTACTTCACCGGAGGTAACGTTACCCTTGTTGTCTGCGTTAACAATGGAACGAATGATGGGCGTATGAGCAGCAGGGTTTGCAGAAACGATGCTTACGTCACGACCCATAACTTCTATGCTACGAAGTTCGCAGTGCAATGCACCTTCTTCGGCAACTTCGAAACCTTCGGGACGAACACCAACGTATATTGCTTGGTCTGGTACGCCGGGAGCATCAAGAACAGCATCTTCACCAATGTAAACTTTACCATCACGAATAGTGCCGTCAAATACGTTGATAGGAGGAGTTCCAAGGAATTTGGCAACGAATAGGTTTTCAGGGCTGTCATATACGTCTTGAGGTGCACCTATTTGTTGTACAACACCTAGTTTCATAACAACGATCATATCGGAAATACTCATAGCTTCTTCTTGGTCGTGGGTTACGAATATGGTGGTAATTTGGGTTTCTCTTTGTATTCTTCTGATTTCTTCACGAGTTTGAAGTCTCAAACGAGCATCCAAGTTTGATAGAGGTTCGTCAAGAAGAAGAACGCGAGGCATTTTAACAAGAGCACGGGCAATAGCAACACGTTGTTGTTGTCCACCGGAAAGTTCGCTGGGTTTACGATCCATAAGACCGTCGATTTGAACGAGCTTAGCAGCTTCATATGCTCTCTTTAACATTTCGTCTTTGCTCATCTTGTCGCTACCCTTCAAGTTTTGGAGGGGGAACAAAATGTTTTGCTTAACCGTCATGTGAGGATAGAGCGCGTAGTTTTGGAAAACAAGACCAACACCTCTGTTTTCGGGTGACAACGTAGTAATGTCATCATCGCCAAAATAGATTTTGCCGGAAGTAGGCTTTTGTAGACCACTAATCATATAAAGAGTGGTGGACTTACCACAGCCTGAAGGTCCAAGTAGACCAATAAGTTTGCCGTCTGGAATTTCAAAAGTGAAATTGTTAACGGCTACTACTTCCTCGCCGGCTTTCTTGTTTCTGCTGGGAAATACTTTTGTTAAATTTTCAAGTACAACTTTCATAGCCAAGAGTTCCTTTTTATATTGTTTTATTTTTGTTTCTATAATTTACGGTAGCGAGCTACCAATGATTATCATCTTTAGTTTTGTGCGTTGGTATCACCAGTGTTGTCGCTCTTCTTGTCAATTTCAACAAAAGAAGAGGCTAGTGCGTTTGACGTTCCATACAATGGATCGGAGGCCATGTCACCCGAGGATTCAGCGTAGGCGTTACGTTTGAATTCCATCATTTCAAGTTCATTATCAAATATCATTTGACTTGCTAAATCAACGCACACCGTTTTAGCAAATACGTCGTGTATAAAAGGTCTTGTATCTTTTTTCCAAACGAATAATACTATTTCAAAAATTACTAATAGGGCTATAACGATTACTGAAATAGCACCGTTTCCAGTAAATATCATTAAAATTAAAAGAGCGGGGACCATAGTTTCCACCGCATATTTTCCAAGGAAAGTTCTAATGAACATAGTAATTGTGTTTACACGTACACCATTTTGGTGCATAACGGCAACGCCGAAAACTTTTTTACCGATAGTCTGTCCGTTTTTGAAAAATAGTGGAACGGCAAACTCTAAAATTAGCATTGAAAGCAAGATACCAAGAGACACCATCATAAGAGTAAATGCAATAATTTTTGTCATTCTTGCATTGTATGAGAGATCTTTATCAAAGGCCTTGTCGCATTTTTCATATGCTTTGTACCAGTTTTTAAGTTGACTCTTTGCCACGTCTTCTGCTTTCTTGGTTAAATCGGTGTCGAACTCTTCTTCATACATTTGAACGTACTTGATTGGTTTCATAAGGAAGAAAGCTTCACCATAGATTGACTTTAGTTCTTTGGAGCAATCTTCATAAGCTGTGCGCCAAGATTGTTTTTGTTCATCAGAGTATCTGTCGAACTCTAAATCCAAAACGAACAAGTCTACACCATGAGATTGCAAGTATTTTGATTGATATGATAAAAGAGTATCTAAATCGATTGCAGTGGCGTTATCAGTAGAAACAGCGTTGCTAAATTGTTCCGCATATTTGTCCCAAATCGCTTTTTGAGCATCATCTAATTCGTTATAATTTTGAGAAAAATCGACGCTATAAAAACGCTTATAATAGCAGGTGTGTGCTTCTTGGGTGGATATACTGCAATTCAAATGAGTGTCATAGTCGCAAGCTAGTCCAAGAAGCCAAGCAAATCCAACGGCAAGAACAGCAAAAAGTATAACATCCAATACGAATGCCACTAATCTTTTTGTTATGGTTGCTTTTTGAACGTCGAAGATCATATTATTTCTCTTGCCTCTATATTGTGCGCGCGCAACATTAAATAAATTAAACACACGCTCCTTAAAGATGTTAACATGTTTCGACAAAATAATCAAGTAAGAACATACAATTAATAATATAATTATTAGGAAAATTTTGGTAAATCTCAAATAGTAGTTTGTAAAAAACATTGGATAAAAAATCTAAGGTAAAATGATCGCTAGTCCAATACGTGAAGACATTAATATTTTCAGGGTATAAAAGAACGAAAAAACAAGAACGTTGGAAGGGTGAAAAATGATGTTTTTGGGATGAAGGAATAATATATCAAACATTAATAAAAAATAGTGTATAGGGTTCCTATATTCAAATAAGAGTTACCTAAATTATAAATATGTGAAATCAAAAAAATAAAATATATGTCTTGAATGTCGAACAATCAAATACTAAAAATTTCAAAAAATTTTTCCTGTACATGATTTGTAAGTGTATTAAAAATGGCGGAGATATAATACTGATTCTTTTTAAGTTATGGTAAGACTTGGTTTTAATGATGTTTTAATAATTGACTTTAAAAAGCTTTTGTAATATTATAAGACTATAAATAAGCATTTATTTAGGAGAAATTATGTTTAAACTAAAGAAAGCTACTAAATTTATTGCTCTGCTACTTCCTGTTTGCATATTGCTATGCACTCTAAGTTGTTGGGTAGGTGTTTTCTCATCTACTGAATCAGCAGATGTTGTTGAAGCCGCAAGTATTGAGGATTATTACGATGATCTCAATGAAAACTTGACAGGTACTGCGTTTAGGACGGAACTTGCTCAATTGATTACTACAACTCATACTTATAATCCAACGTATGGAGGATTGGGTAGTATTTTTGACGAGTCTGATGCTGACCCAAATAAAAGCGGTAATATTTTATGGTTTTATACCGGTACTTCCGTTTCTTTTAATGGGAGCTTTAATTCTGGTACAAATCGTGAACACGTATGGCCCAAGAACGCAGGTAGCGCTTTCCCCGAAACCAGTGATGCTGGTTCAGATGCTCACCACCTACGTCCTACAAACCAAAATCTTAATTCTTCAAGAGGCAATAATAGTTTCGGTGAAGTACCTCAAACTAAAGCGAATATAGTTGGCGAGAACGGCTCCACTTCATACGATAATCTTTGCTACCAAGCAGACAGTGTTTTCTATCCCGGTGTAGGATATAGAGGCGCAACTGCTCGTATTCTAATGTACGTACAAACCCGTTGGGGTGATAAATACAACTTATCATTTGTTTTGGGAAAAGGAAACGATAAAACGATTGGTGATATCGAAGACCTAATGAAGTGGCACATTGAAGAACCTCCAACTGAAGCTGAAATAAGAAGAAACGAGGTCGTTTATGGCATTCAAGGAAACCGAAACCCATTTATTGATCACCCTGAATACGCAGAAATGATTTATTGTCACGATGGTAAATCATACAACGATGAGCTTCAAAACGTGGTTAAAGAATATGGTAGCTATCTAGGCAATACTGGTGATCCTTCCATTGAAGTTGAGGATATTACCATTTCTCCTAATGCTGTAAATCTTGCAGTTGGTGAAACAAGCAACTTTACTGCTACCGTTTATCCTGCCGGCGCAATTAGTTCTGTAAAGTGGACTTCTTCAAATCCTAACGTTGCTAGCATAAATAATGGAGTTGTTACCGCTGTCTCAAGTGGAACCACTACCATTACTGCAACTAGCGTGGCAAATGAAACTATAAAAGCAACTGCAGTTGTTAACGTTAAGGCTGTTTCATCTATCAAGGTAACTGGTAATTTAATAAAAACCGAATATAGTGCTGGCGATGCATTCAATCCTGGTGGTCTGGTTGTAACAGCAACCTATTCCGACGGAAGCACTGCAACCATTAATAACGGAAGTTGTGATTGGCTGGACGGAACTACTAATGCAAAAACGTTAGAGGAAGGAAGCACTTCTGTAATATGCCGTTATGCTGGGATGGAAGATACTTTTGAAGGGATTACCGTAAAGAAAGCAACTACCTATAAAGTAACTATTACTCGCGATAGTTTTTCTGGTTCTGGTGCCTATAACTGGATCGGCTGGACTGCTGACAATGTTTCTGGTCAAGCATTTATGTATCCAGGAAATACTACTAACATTCAAATGAATAGTTCTAAGACCTCACAATTCATATACAACACTACACCGATTTCAGGTGGTATCGTTTCTATTACAATGAAGACTACGGGAGATAAAGATTGGAAGGTATACACTTCTACAACTCCCTATACTGCTGTTAGTGGCGTGCCTACAACGGGTACAGAAATGGGAACATTTACTTCTACTCCAGATGGTGGAACTTTGAATTTGGGAACCCAAAATCAATATTTTACAATAAATTATGTATCTACAGGCGCCGTTTATATTGAAGAAATTGTAATAGTTTGTGGCTCTAGCCATGTACATACCCCCGGTGAATGGATTGTTGATAAAGAGGCTACTTGTTCCTCTAGTGGTAGTAGACATAATGAATGTACCGAATGTGGCGAAATAGTTAACGTTGAAGAAATAACGGCTCTCAGTCACTCATATGGCGCTTGGGCAGTTACCTTGAATCCTACTTGTAAGGCTGAAGGTCGCGAAGAAAGTGTTTGTGCTGTTTGTGGCGAGAAAGAAGAGCGTTCAATTGAAAGAGCTGATCACGAATTTAGCGAATGGGTTGTAGTTGCAATGGGCATAGAAGCAAGAGAGTGCATTAATTGCGATCATAAGGAAGAACGTGCAACTGCTGATTTAGAGCAAGTTGAGGCATTCTGTGGATTGGTAGAAAAAGTTATAGAGAGTGATGAAATAGAAGAAAAATTGACTGCCATTGACGATGCGTTAGAATTCTATAAAGATTTAAGCGATAGCGAAAAAGATGCCGTCAAGAATGCTTATGAAACCTTAAAACAAGAAATCGTAGATTACAACGCTTATGTAACCGAGATTAATGATGAAGCATCAAAAGCTGTTAATAATGCAATATTGTTCTATATTGGAGCAATATCTGCTCTTGCTTTTGCAGCATATTTCCTTTTAAAGATATAAGGAGAGTTTGATATGAAAAAGAAAGTATTAATTATATTTGCAATACTTGCAATGGTAACGATGGTATTTGCTGGATGTAAAGATACCAATGAAGAAGAAAAGCCCAGTAACGTTTACGATGACTTAAATGCTATGTCAGAAATGGAATATTCTAACGTTAACATGAGCGTTGAAACTCAATATAAAGGAATCACGTTGACAAGTAACTACACCATTTCAAATGGAACTAACAGCACAATGGTTTCATATTCAACACAAAAATTGGCTACCATCGAAGAGGACCAAGATGGGAACTACGTTGTACCAGATGAAATGATTATCACCAAAACTGGTAATGCTACTATAAAGAATGGTAAGGTGATAGAGCAATCTGATGCAAGTGAAGAAATACCTGTAAAGAGCTTGGAACAATTCAAATTAAAGTTTAAGGAAGTATATTTTTCCAATCAAAAAACCATGTTTGAAAAGGATAGTTACTTCTTTAAAGCAAAAGTTGAAAGCCCCAAAGTTTTTACTGGCAATAACGAGTTTGATGGCAAAAACATGACAGTCGAAGTGCAATACAATGAGAAATTGGAAGTAGTTAAGATTAATTATACTTCTGCCAATGGGGCTCTAGTAAATGTTACGTATAGCTTTAGATAACTTAAATATAGTGATAAAAAGAAGAGGGACCGTATAGTCCCTCTTTTTTGTTTTAATTTTTTCTTAACACGGCGTTAATCCAACAATTATTCCTATTTAAAAGATCGTTAGAAACGTAAGTGGAGACAATTGAAAAGCGTGATTCATCGCAAAGTTTCTTTAAAGAATTCTCGTCAACGTACTGATAAAACCTACCGTTTTCAATAGTTGTACCACTGCCTAATTTCATAGAAACGTAAGCGATGCCATCCTCTTTTAGAGCTTTATTTATGCTGTTAAAAGCTAAAGGCAAATTGTCGGAATGTAATAGGGAGGCACATGCCCAAACTCCGTCAAAAACGTTGCTGTATGGTAATATATGAAAATCAGCAATATGGGCATTATAGCCATTATTGGTTGCCATAGCAACAAATTCTTCCACAATATCTATACCTGTAACGTTGTATCCAAGGTTGGTAAAATAAGCAATATCTCGACCGCTACCAAAGCCAACGTCAAGAATATTGGCACCTTTTGGCAAGTAAGGAAGAAAGCGATCGTAATGCTCTTGCATATTTACTCCAAGAGTGGATGAAACGTACTCTTGACTATTTGAAGAATAGTACCTGTTAGTTAAATCTTTTGGGTTCATAAATCTTTTTGTAAGGAGCTGGAGATTATCATTCTGGTCGGGAAAAACTCTCCCATTTGAATACCTACGATGCGAGCTTTTAGACACTCAAAGTTTGTCTCTAGCAACTCTTTTGCAGTTTTAACTTCTTCCTTAATGCCACAAAAAATTGTTGCGTGAGGGTGCCAAGGAAAACCATTTGCATAATTATTATCAAATATATTGTGTAGTTTTAAAAGGTCTTCGTTTATTTCAGGCTCGATGAAAAGTACGCTATTATTAAAATGATTTACTTTATCTAGTTTTATATCGAATTCAAAGTTGGTTTGGCAAGTTTCTTTTATTCTAGATACAAGTTCATGTTCGCATTCAACAGGGAAACTACCTAGCGTGATGTGAAAAGGGATACCCATAGTTTGAGTACCAACGTAACCTAAATTAAAAACCTTTCTTTGATAATCATTTAGAATAGATTGGGTTTTATCATCGAATACCGCAAATACTGTAAGGAATTTATCTTTTTTCATATTTACTCCTTTTCACTCCTTATGGAAATAGTTTAACATAATACAAGAATAATGCACAATAAAATTTACTTCATTATGGTATCATTTTTTATAATTATTTGTAAGAATTCTAATTTTATATGGTATAATATATAAAAACATAAGGGGATTGCAAGTATGGTAAATTATATAGATGCAAATTTTGAAGAGATAGCAAACGGTGAGTTTTGTTTTTATGAAAATAACCCTGTAATTAAAGCTTTTGGGATTACGCCCATTGTAGCCGATCCCAGCGTTATTACTCCCGCTGAAAGTCACGACGGTAGATGGCATTTGTTTTGCCATGCGCTGTTGGGCATATATTCTTACGTAAGTGACGACGGCATTGCGTGGGAAAGAGAAAAGAGGATTGTTCCTTGCGCTATGCGTCCCGATTGCAATTACATAGATGGAACTTATTATTTGTACTATGAGCAAACCGAGTCCCTTGCAAAAAAAGCATTATCATTTTTAGGTGGTAAATGGAGATCTAAAATATGTCTTATAACTTCAACCGACTTAAAAAATTGGTCTGAGCCCAGAACCATAATAGATAATACTCGCGATTATATGAGCGGTGAAAGAGGTGTGTCCATCTCGAACCCGTTTTTAGCAGGCGAAAATGGGAAATATCGTTTATATTTTTCAGCAGGTTTAACGTTTATAAAAGACTGTGGATTCTCTGAGCCTACCTATATTTCCTACGCTGATAGTGCCTCATTGGACGGCGAATTTGTGCCGGCTGAACAACCCATAATATCTCCCGATAAAAATAGCAAATATCTAAATTTATGTTCAGGATGCATTAAAGTATACAAACTGAACGATTGCTATATCGCTTTACAAAACGGCATATATAAAGATGGTAATAAGTCCCATTCAAGTATAATGCTGTTGAAGTCTAGTGATGGTTTAAATTTTGAATTCGTAAAGATATTCCTAACACCCAGCGTTACGCAAGGTAAGAATAAAAATTGGATGAAACAGTACGTATATGCTTGTAATTTAGTAAAATATGGCGATGAATTGAGGTTGTATTTTAATGCTCGAAACGTCAGCGATAATTTGCGTGGTAGAGAGCATATAGGTGTTATGATTAATAAATAAAATATCTAATAGGGGTAACTAAAACAAGAAAAAAGAGAGAACAAACTGGCTGTTCTCTCTTTTTTAATTTGGATTTAATTATAACTCTTCTTTTTCTACGTTTACGGTTAGTAGTTCTTTACGTAATCTATCGGAATCTTTTCTTACAAAGTAAATGGGAATGAGCGCGAATACAGCAATAATAGCAGCAGCAAGGAAGATTTCAAAAGGTGGCAAATAGTCAACAGACTGATTGTCAACTTTCATTAGGTTAATTATCATTGTAATCAATGGACCAATTAGCATGGGTAAAAGAACGCTAAAGCACATTCTTACGCCTTGGAATCTGCCCTCTGAGCCCTTTGGTATATAGTCTTGGAAAGATGACATTAGTGCACTACCACCGGAGAGTAATGAACCAAGCATAAAAGTGCCGGCAATAACTAGAACGTAAACGTATGATGATTGTGGCATAAATTTCATAAGGTAAATTACAAGGGTGCTTATAATTACTATTATAACCAATGGAACGTAGAAATGCTTTCTGCCGTACTTATCATAGAGCATACCGGTTACTGCCGTAAATGCACCAGCAAGAACAATAACTATTGCTAGGGGAACAATAAAATCTTTAATACCTAAGGTATTCAAAATGAAGTTGATTAGGTATGAGAAGAAGGTTTGTTGAGATATACCTAGAACACAGCTTGCAGTTAAGCAAACGTAAAGCATTTTATTCTCTTTGATTACGTTAGGACGGAATCCGTAGAAAGTTTCCTTCAAGTAGTCTGGATTGCTATTTTTAACAATGTTTGGGCTATCTTGCATTACGAAAATTGCAACTATGCCGGCGATAATTGGGAATGCACCAAGAACAATAAAGAACAAAGCGTTTGATGCGTTATCAGCATTGTAAAGGAACATTGCTAGGACAAATACAATTACAAAAGCAAGAATGCTGAAAACGGACATTATTGCATTGACTTTACCACGATTAGTAGTATCGGTTACGTCAATGATCCAAGTGCTGAAAGCAGCATCGTTTGCCGTAGAGCCAAAGAAGGTCATTATGCAGTCAAAAATAACAAGTAAAGCAGCAACTAAACCAATGGTTTTAGCGCTTGGTGACATAGGAATTACTGCAAAAAGCATTATCGTAAAACCCCATGCGAGATAACCATAAGCGATAAATGGTTTTCTCTTGCCAATTTTATCAATAAATCCACCGGCAAAAATGGTGGTTGCAGTAGCGGTTATAGCGCTAAGCCAAATCATAAGGGTACTTACGATAGTTGCTAAGTCTTGACGATGTACGTTGCTAAAAATATCTTGTGCCAACGTGGCAAAGTACATGTTTTCTACTGACCATGCGATTTGACCTACCAAACCGAAAACCAAGGCGCAAGTCCAAATTTTAGCGCCTAGTTTGGTGGTTTGAACAGAAGTAATGCTATTATCCATAAAAGGCCTCCAAACAATAATATGACTATATTATTTTAACATATAATGTAGACATGTCAATAATAATTTTCAATATCCTTAACCATATATTTAACGTTCGTTAGAAAAAAATACCCAACGGATTGCGATATCCGTTGGGTATTTTTCAAATAATTATTTTATACTTTGCCAGCTTTAACAGCTTCAAAATCTGCTTGAATTTGGGCAGAGGGTTTCTTTGTAAGAAGGGAAACTACAACGATAAGTATCGTTGAGAAAATAAAAGCAGGAAGAAGTTCATAAATAGCGAATACTCCACCTAACTTACTTATTACTAACTTCCAGAGGAATACCATACCTGCGCCACCAACCATGCCGGCAATTGCACCGGCCTTGGTCGTTCTCTTCCAGAAGAGTGAGAATAGCATAATGGGGCCAAACGTTGCGCCAAATCCTGCCCATGCGAAGGAAACAATTTTGAAGATAACGCTATCCTTATCAAGTGCTATTACAGCTGCTATAATTGCGATAACGCAAAGTGTGAGCCTAGAAACCCACATAACTTGTTTGTCGCTTGCGTTCTTCTTGAAGATGCCTTGGAATATATTCTTAGAAACGGAAGATGCTGCAATAAGTAGATATGAGTCGGAGGAGCTTATTGTTGCAGCAAGAATACCGGCCATAACGAAGCCTGCGATAATGGGAGGGAAGAAACTGGTAGAAAGCTTAATGAAAATGTTCTCCGCATCTGCATTTGTAAGGTATTCATTTGGGAATAGTTTTCTGCCCATAATGCCAATAAAGACTGCTATAACAAGGGAAATGATTACCCAAACCATAGCAATTCGTCTAGAAGCACCAAGCTCACTTTCCTTGCGAATAGCCATAAAGCGGAGGAGAACTTGGGGCATACCAAAGTATCCCAAACCCCAAGCTAGCATGGAGAAAATGGAAAGAATACTATAAGGCTTAGCTTCACCCCATACAACTGCTGTGCCGGCTTCATTTACTCCTGGGTTAGCAAGACCAAAGAAATCTAGGAAACCTGGGATGCTGTTAGCATTATCTATAATTGCACTAAAGCCACCAGCCTTTACAGTTCCAATAATTACAACAACAGCAAGGGCAATTATCATAACTATGCTTTGCATAAAGTCAGATGCACTTTCCGCGAGGAAACCACCTACAAGAGTATAGACAATTACGAATAAAGCACCGAGGAGCATCATCGACTCGTAAGGCAAACCGAATAAAGAGGAGAATAGTTTACCACACGTAACGAAACAACTTGCTGCGTAAACGGTAAAGAATACGAGAATGAATAGGGCTGCAATAAACATTATGGACTTATTTTTCTCACGGAAACGGTTGGAGAAAAACTCAGGAAGGGTTATGGAATTATTTGCTCTAATACTATATCTACGAAGTCTTTTTGAAACGATAAGCCAATTGAGGTAGGTACCAATTGCAAGACCAATTGCAGTCCAAGCAGCGTCCGCAAGACCACACCAATAAGCAAGCCCGGGAAGACCCATTAATAGCCAGCCACTCATGTCGGAGGCCTCAGCACTCATAGCCGTTACCCAAGGACCAAACGAGCGTCCACCTAGGAAATATTCTTCGGAACTCTTGTTTGCTCTTTTAGCATAGAAAAAACCAATTGCTAAAACAGCAAACATATAAACTATCATGGCAACCAATATTTGAATTTGGCTTGAAGTCATATTTCTTCTCCTTCGCAAAAATACTAAAAAACTATATTTATATTATCATAACACAAATAAAAGTATTATTCAATACGCATATAGTAAATATTAAGATCTTTTTAAGGTGCTGAGTTGGTTAAATGGACACGAACACAAGCGTTCGCTTTCGCCAGGTTGATAGGCAACTTGCGCACCCAATTTGCTAAAGCAAACAGGTTTGTCTCACCTCTCAGCAAGTAAAAACACGAGACGAACCCGTCTCGTGTTTTTACTTGGCGGGAAGTCGTCCGAGCGTTTGAACATTTTTAATAGATTCCATTTCTTCTTTGAAATCATCAAGGTCTATAGGCAACCATATGGGTTGTTTTTTTAACTATTTTAAAACATGCTATGTGTTTGAAAAATATTTATCATTCATATTTTATTGTATATTGAATAAAGCGAGGCAAGCAGATATGATATAATTTGTAATTAAAATTTATTGGAGTTAAACATGGAAAATATTTTAGCATTTCTTGGCCATTTGCAAGCAACTAAAAATCTGTCAGATAAAACAATAAAAGCCTATTATTTTGATTTGATTAAATATTATGACTTTGAAAAAGATATTATAAGCCCGAATATTTGTGCATATATTACATATTTACACAATGAACAAGGACTAAAAGATAGTACGATTAGAAGGAAAATAGTAACTCTTAAGAATTACTATGAGTATTTATGTGCTAAAAATGTTGTGCTAAAAAACCCGTTTGATGGTTTAAAGTTTAGATTTAAGCAAGAACAAAGACTGCCGAAAATATTGTCAATAATTGAAGTAGGTCGCTTAATTAAATGCTTGGACATAGACATTGAAACATTAAGCGTGGCAAAGCAACAATTATTTATTAGGGACAGAGCGTTGTTAGAGTTGCTCATTAGTACCGGAATAAGAATAGGGGAAGCTGCAATAATAAGCATAGGCGATATAATTGTAAACGAAAGAACAATATTAATTCACGGAAAAGGAAGAAAGCAACGGTTGATTTATATTTCATCACCGATTACTTGGTCGCGTATATATGAATTAATAAAAATCCGTAAAAAACAAAAAGGGAAATTTTTATTTACTAATAAGTATGGTCAGCCTATTAGCATATATGGAATAGAAAACATATATAGAAAATATGTCGTCAAAGCTAATATAAATGCGAAATCTACGCCGCATTATTTGAGACATACGTTTGCAACAAATCTTCTTGCAAATGGCGCAGACTTACGTTCAGTGCAAGAAATTTTAGGACATGCGAGTGTTTCTACAACACAGATATATACGGAAGTAACCACCAATCGAAAGAAGCAAGTATTAAGGAAGTATAATCTAAGGAATAAAATAAACATATAAGGAAATTATCAATTCTCGAACATGTTATATGTGCAAAAATATGAAAAATAGATAGTGTGGCTAAAGATTAGACAACAAGCGAGGCTCTTATAAGATGAAGAAAAATGCAAACGGTGTGAAAAGAAATTCGGGGGAAAATAAAGCTTTTTTTATCGTGGAGAAGATAATAAAACGGATTTTGGCATAGAGTATTTAAATGTTTCTAATTTCTTGAGAAAGTTATAGTTACTAAAAAACAACTATTAGTTATAAAAGCAAAGAGCAAACCATAATGGCTTGCTCTTTGCTTTTAATAGCTTTACTTCAAATAACTAACAATTATTTGGAGGAAAAATGAAAAAATACATAAGATGGATGTTGGTCCACGTCGGTATCATTTTTGTGGTTTTTTGCGTGTGGGCAGTCTGCGCTTCGCTTGCAGATAACGATTGCGGGAAAGAGCTTTTAACCGTTGTTTCTTCTTTGGCGAGCTTGATTGCTCTACCACTGAGCATTTATTCTACCTATATTTTGTTTATCGAGTTACGCAACGGGTGCACCTGTAGTAAAAAAATGATTGAAAAAGGTGCCGAAAAGCTTGCTCGGGAGATAAACGCTTTTCAGCCCACCAGAATCATTTACGTCGACGGCAACAGTACACAGCTTTATGAAAATTACGTCAGTAAGCACATTAAAGCAGGATGCCCCGTTATTGCCTTGCCAAACATTCCAAAGACCTCATTATCCCCGTTTGGAGCGAGCAAGGTTGTTTCAACCAACAAATTTATAATTAACGTTGATTCTTGCACCTTTACTTCCGATGAAAGGGTGGTCATTTTTGACGACATTACCAAAACGGGAGAAACAATAAAAGAGCTTAAGAACTATCTGATAGATGACTGCAAGCTCTCGCCACTTAATATTTTAACCTGTGGGTTTATTACCGATAAATTTGGTTATGCCAATTCGGCAGAGCCGGGCTTTTATTTTTTGAGAACCGAGGTCAAGGACGGCTACAGATTCCCTTGGAGGTTGTCATGATTAATATATATCAAAAGTATCTAAGCCTTCTTGCCGAATTAGAATGCTACAACCAAGACAAAATACCTCTTTGTGCTGCCGAGACATACGTATCGCCATTTGTCAAAAATGCCCTAAAATCTGACTTTGAAGGGAAATATTGCATGCAAAATAAGAATTATGAGGAAATAAAAGATTTTGTTGGAAGTGGTTATATCCATAGGCTATATGAACTCTTAGAAGATGAATGTAAGAATGTGTTTGATTGTAGCTATGCTGACGCACGTACTCTTTCTGGTATGAACTGCATTTCTGTTGCAATAAATGCGTTTATACCGAGGGGAAAAAGAATTTTGTTAACGACGCCAAGACAAGGTGGACATCCTTCTGTGCCGTTACTTTTAGATTTGGCACAAATAAAATATGACGAAATCCCATACGATTATTCGAATTTTGACATTGATTATCCTCTACTAAACGATTTGCTAAAAAGTGACGAATATTATGCAGTCATTTTTGCGCAATCCGATATCTTATCTCCCGCTGATATTTCTAAGATAAATGCCAATAGCAAGTTGATAATTTATGATGCAACGCAAACGCTGGGGATGATAGCAACCGGGGTACATAGAAATCCATTAAATGACTATGACAACTTAGCTCTTATAGGGGGAACGCATAAAACGTTGCCAGGTCCCACATCGGGGCTTGTTTTGCTTAAGAATAAAGACCTTATCAACAAAATAGATAATTTAATATCCCCTTCGTTTTTAAGAAACACTCAACCGAACAACATAGCTGGCGTGCTTCTTGCGTTATTGGAGCAAGAACAATTCGGATATGAATATCAAACCAAAGTTATTGCGAATAGCAACTACTTAGGTAAGAAACTTGAGGAATTGGGTTTCCAATTAGCGAAAACAAGAGACCATAATTATACCAATACACATCAATTGTTTTTGTTAACCGACAAATTACAAATGGGTAACATAGTAAAGCATGGGCATAAATTTGGAATCACATTAAACAAAAAAGAAAAGGATGTTTTTAGGGGGGCTGGTATAAGATTGGGTCTTCAAGAAATAACTCGCTATGGCTGGAGCGATAGCGAGTTAGACCTTGTAGCAAGATTGATTCATGAGATATCCTTTGAACAACCCAATATTTCTCTTATCAATGAGATAAAGGCTGTATTAACAAGCAAAAAGGTTAATGCTTATTGCTTTGATGACGGCATTATAAAATAATAAACACTGTATCTAGCAATAAATTGCGAAGCTCCGTTTTATCCAGTGCCTCTGAATTGATATAGTCCAACAAAGCATTGTTAAAACAAAGAGGTTCTAATAAAGAGTTCTGGTTTAACTCAGTATCGCTGAGGCTAGGCAATGACAGGCATGTGTTAGCTGATAGGAGCTTCAATATTGGTTTTAGTTCAGATATCAACTCTTGTATGGCTGTTTGTTTATATTTTTTAATTTGATAGGAAGCATTTTCATTTATGAGACCAAGGAGCTCAAGAGCGCGCAAAGAAAAATAATTTTGATCTAAAAGATTTAAGTCAAAATGTCCATCCAAAATACCTGAAGATTTAATGTAATAGGACGAAGCTTCTTCAAACCTATTGGCTATTCTTAGCATTTCAGCTTTTATATAATACGCATTAAATCTTAATCGATTATCAGTTTTTTCATAATATTCTATTGTTTCATTTGCCGCTTTTAGAGATTGGTCGGGCCTTTTATGTGCAGTTAAAGCTGCATAATACATTTTATTTTTTATGGATGCTTCTACTTTAGTTTGTGTTGAAAAGTCAATTCCATTTTCTATACCTTGAAGTATGGTTTCAAGTGGATAATTATCTTTTCGACCTTTCAATTTGCTCAATAAATTTGAAAAATACCTATTTACTGCAATTTTATCCCCTGTATCCTGATTGGAAAGAATGCTAGAAGAATCTTCTTCTTGATCCATTCTACAATCTTCTTTATTAAAGAGACCCATATGCTTTAGTATGTGTGATCTTAAGAGTGTTGCTTTTTGATTCAATAAAGGGTCAGCCGAATGAGTGATTTGTGCATAATTAAGTATAATATATGCTTGCTCATAAAGATTCAATAAATGTAAGCAATCTGCCAAAAGGAAGAAGTAACGTTTTTGTGATATATTAAATCTTTGCTCAATTAAAATCTTTAAGGCGTCCATGTACTGACCTATCTTTAACTTGTAAAGAACGGTAATAATATTTCTATCCTTAATTAGAAGTTCTCTGTATAGTTTGTTTTCACTTAGTGCTTCTATGGTAAATACGTTTTTAATGTCATTGATGCTATGTAGTGCTTCTTTTTCTTCCATACACAATATATCATTGATGTCTTTTTTGCTTAGATTAGTATCAATTCCTGCTTCGTTTGTAAAGTCAGTCATATAAATGATATAGGTATTATGTTGATAGAACTTATTGTTTTTTGGGGGGTGATTATTCAAAGCCTTTTCTATCATTTTAATGAAATAATAATTTGCACTATTCATATCAAAGATATAAATAGTTTTTTTATGGTCGAAAGTCGTATTATGAAAAACAGTCTCATTAAAGTACTCTGTTTCTAGGGTAGCCGGTACATAGATGTTTCCGATTTTAAGTTCATTTTTAGTGGAACTGTTTTTTTTGCAACAAGCAACTAAGCGATTCCAGCTGTTTCCTTTTATATGTTTATTTTTAGTGAAGCTATTGTTTTTGCGATAATCAGTTAAGCCCTCGTATAATTTCTGCTTAATATTTTCAATGTCCAATTTATTCAACCCTGCACAATTCACATAAATAACGTGTTTTTCAGGGGCATTTGTAAGTTCATTAATAACTTTATTATAAAGACTTTCTCTATCTATGACGTTAAAAAGTTTAAGGCTTCCGTATCTTTGTATTGTTCTATAAGTATTAAAAAGATCTTGTATAATAAAATATCCTAAGCTTAGGATTTCAATTAAAATAGTCATTATGGTTAAAGCAGTTTCAGTTGGATTATCAAAGCCATCGTCCACTTTCAATACAATATTACATGCTACGACAACAAGCAATAAAATAAAATAGAGTATTAGTTTCAAGTTGTTCCTTTCCATGAGTATTCTCCAAATAATTGTTAGTTATTTTTATCTTGTAAGTGTTAGAGGTTTTTACGCCCTCTATTGTATAGAGTAGTGTAACTTTGTATTTTGTTACAAAAAAATTTAAAATTTTTTATGTAATTATAAGCATTGTTATCATTAGATAAATTAAAAGGGTTTTACATGGTTGTTTTCTCCTTCTTTTGAATAAACATAGTTGTGTTTATTAGCCATTAATGCTTGGCAATGGAACCATCTGTTATAGAGTGTATAAAAATTCAATAAAGTGTGACATCATTAATTAAAAAAATTTAAAAATGTTCATTTTATTTTGAATCTTGATAAATTAATATTGTTATGATACACTTATAAAGACTACTTGGTGTGTTAAACAAAAGAGGAATGGATGGATATTATAAGATTTAACGAATTACTTGCGAGAGTAAAGATAGATGAAAGTGCGTTTATGGAGCTTTACGAATACTATTTTCATCGCATAATTTTACATATAGAAAGAAAATATCCAGGTGTTCCGGCAAAAGATATAGCACACGACTTCTTTTTATTTCTTTTTAAAGACAAGATACCAATGTTTATTTCTAATCCAAGCTCTTGGGTATATACTGTTTGTGATAATATGGCAAGGCGCTATATTAGGGATAATTGGGATGTTGAACCTGACAAACTTGAGCCAGTATCAAGTCTTGATTTGCTAAAAAATGCAATGGAGACGGAAACTATTAAAGAGATTTTTGACCTAATAGAAAACGAAGAAGATATAAAAATTATTTATTACATATATTGGTTGGGTTACAACTCTAATGAAATATCAAAAATTCTTGGAATAAATCGTGCGACGATACGTAAAAGGCATAGTCGAATAATGAAAAAATTAAAAAATCATCTAACAGATGTCACAGATATTGAAAAAAATGTACACTCTATAACGGAGGTGCATGAAAATGAAAACTAAATTATTTGTTAAAAGTTACATTATGTTAGTTGCAGTATTGCTTATCTGCGCAATATGCTTAAGTATCACAATGGTGTTTGGAACAAGTATTACAGCTAATGCGGAAGAAGAACTTTCCGATTATGATAGAGTACTGTTAGATACGATCGATTCACTGTATGGTGAAGAGTATGATAGTGTTTCCATAACGGCCGATACGTTATATGACTTAAATTTAAACAGTTTAGGTTATAGCTATTCGTTTAGTATTGACGGAGAAAAAGGTTACGCAATAGTGGTTTCGCTTGGAGAAGAAATCCGAGTGACCGAAATTGTATTTGATGCAATGAGTCCCTATGAAGCCATCGTTGGTATTCCTGTTTATATTGTGGAAATGGTTTATGCTGAATATGTGGATAATAAGTACGTTATTAATGGCAATGAATATACATATGGTGTACTATCTGAGGCTTATCCCAATCATTACCAAGGTGCAACGAATCTTGTTGAATCATCATATAGTATTTCGTTTGTTTCAAAAGATGAGGATGAGTATAAACAAGCATATACAACACCAAGCTATTATAATAGAACAGGGTTAACTAATACTTGTGCATGCGTAGCTGGGGCAAATCTGATTTCATATTTTGATAGATATCAAACTAATTTGATAGCAGATTATACTCCCGGAAGTGCAATAGGCTCAATTTATAGATATAAAACACCGAATACAACAATAGATGGGCTCGTTAGTCAACTTTATACGGATATGGGAACTAATTCAACAGGTGTGGGTACAACGGTGCCTGAATTTGTTAGTGGCATGCAAACATATTGTTCAAGGGCGGGGTATAGTATAGACTTTACAGATTGTAAGTCGGGGAACGTAATTAATTATTCGCTTGCTAAAAGCAATATTCTTGCAGGTAAGCCGGTTGTAATATTCGTTTCTAATTTTGAAATAGCTACCTTGACCGAATATGACACGTCGGATTCATATATAACTTATTCAGGGCAAGCATACCACACTTTTGTCGCTTTTGGTTACAGGGATGTTACATATACTCATAGTAATAATACTACGTCACAATCAAACTTCCTATATGTATCGACTGGATTTGATGACATGTTGAGAGCATATTTGAATGTAAATAATAATCTAACTACGGATACGGCATACGTCGTAAATATTTATTAAGGAGAGATAATGAGAAAAAATAAAAAGTTGCAGAATTATGCGAATGAAAGTATGCAACACTTAAAAGATGATGATATTTATAATGCTCTTTTACAAGAACATAGGAAATTGAAAGAAGAAAGGCAAAGCCAAAAGCCATTTTATTCCTTAAAACAATTTAAAATTGCTTGTACAACTTGTGCTTGCATTGTTGTTTCATTAGTTGTTGCACTATGTGTTGTATTCATTGACCCACAAGAAACTCCAAATATAAATGATAACAATCAGAATATTACAGATAATTCGCAACAACCTGGCATAGACATCCCGTCAGTACCATCAATTCCTCATTATTCGGAAGAAAACAAAGTTCTAGAGATAGCAACTAGTGATAAATTTAATACTGCATTAGTAGAATCAGGAATAAGTGTTTCTGTTGGAAATAGTGCAATAACAGAAGCAAAAGATGGTCCGACTGGCGATATTCTTTATTATATTGTAGAAATAAACAATGAAGAAGAGATGTATTATTGTCAATTAGAGATTATTACGAATCAATATTATGATTTCAAAGATATTTATACTACATCTAAACAAATGATTTCCGGCAAAGAATTTAGTATTAATTCACAATATGATTATATTGAAGAAGATGGACTATACATTCATTCAGTAGTAGCAGAAACAGAGGTTGATGGTATAAAAATCATTGTTCGAGAATTTTCATCTATAACGTTTAGTGAAGATAGTGGTTTCCAAGAATTTATAGAATCAACTTTTTCTTTTTCTTAATTAAAAATCTTTTTCAAATCCAAAATCGTCCTATGAGTAGGGCGATTTTATTTTTTAATTTGTGTCACACTTTGTTTGTTTTTTAGACACTCTATAGTAGAAAGGCAAAAAATATTCATTCACCTTACGCATCTATGGAGGAGTTGTTATGAAAGATTTATTGACCGCTGTATCAAAGAAAAGTTATATTGGCAGAACTTTAAGAAATGTAATCATTGCATTTGTAATAGTTTACGTAATGATAATGTCTGCACTTTTGCCAGTTTCCACTTTGTATTTTGAAGCAAGAGCAAAGGAAATAGATTCCTTCGTAGGAATTAGGATGGGTGATGTAGAACTAATTCCGATAAAAAATATATAATTTCGTCAGTTGAAAAGATTGAATTAGAAGATAGTATATTATAAACACAAAAAATTAAAGAAAAGGAGGATATTTTATGTTAAAAGGAAAAAGTGTAAAAATAATATTATTATTAAATTTAGTTTTCATTGCTTCTATAATATTTTTTTGCTGTACCCCAACACAGGAATTAATAATGGCGAAGGCTAATAATGAAAATTTTATTATAACACAAGGCATGTATGATAATTATACAGATAGCGACTATTTGTTTAATAGTAATTCTCAAAAAATCACAGATTATCCAACGGATGAATCCTTATATAAAGCAAGTTCTAGTATTGTAGCAAATGAAGGCGTTCTTTCAGCCTCAATACTTGATGATGACAATATTGTAAAAATCATTCCCAAAGAATTGTTTATTAATATAGGAGACCATCTTTACATTGGGAAAGAATATGGATTTTATGTAAATACTGTCGCACAAGCTATTAATAGTAATAATCGAAGGTCAACGGTTATGGTTTTTGATATTACAACACAAAATAATTTCATAGAAACAGTTGATAATTTTATTGTTGAATTGACACCTATTTTTCAATATGAGTATGTGTATTTAACATGCGAAGAATCGGTGTTTTATATATCAAGTATTGAGAATAAAGAAATATATAATAAACAAGTGAGTTATTCAACCACTAAGCCTGTTGTAATACCTATAGCAGTTGTTAATAATTTAGGGACGGCTGTGAATTATGAATTAATTGAAAAATATTATCTTAAAGATATATGTTTTACAGCACAAGTTTTAAATGAACAAGCATTGAATCAAAATGATGCTAATTATAATTGTATACAAGACAACGGAGCCTTTTTTATAGCAGTAGATTATACATATGATGGACTTTCTCGTTATATAATCGAACCGACAACTGAGCAACAGGTGATTTTTGCTTTAGATACTGTTAGTGTTGCGCTTGGAATAACATCCTTGGTAGTTCCAGATTTTGGCTTACTAGGATTATTATCAACCGTATTATCTTCAAGTTCCTATGCTTATAATTTAAGCACAAGCAACTATGAGGTATTAATGCAAGGAGAAGCAGATTTTGAAACAATTAGTAGTGGTCAATTAACCACCAAACGATTATATACAACAAAAACAAGTCAAATGGCACAATATGGTGGTTTAGTAAAAGCTGCTGGTGTTTGTGTAAATAGTAACGGAAAAGATTCTATTTGGTATGGCACTAACTCCAATGCCGCCGCTTATTTTACGGTATCAAATGGTGGTGATGAGTATGCACGTTATTATAGGGAAATCGGGCTACAAATCGTTGATAGCGAAGGTAATCAAAAGTGTATAGGGAGTTCAATTTATCACTATTTGTATGGTAATCCTATCGCGCAAGAAATACAATTTGAAGAAGAAACAGCAGTTTATTTACTTCCCAGTGGCAATAATCTATTTGTTTTTGATGCACCTTTTTTGAGTGATTACAAGTTAACTGTGAATTCTAATGAAGAGGTTGCGCTTAAAGTAAATAATAATATAATAACTGGAATAAATAATGTGTTTACAACAAGAATAAACGAGAGTGATAATGTATCAATTCAAGTGTATGGAAATGTAAACGCAGTAAACACCTCGATAAAAATAGAGCCTTCTTCAACTTTAACAAATATATCTATACCTGCGAACGGTAAATATTTACTATTTGTTGATATTTTAACAATAGATTGTAAAGTAATAAGCTTAACGAATTCAACAATTTCTATAGATAATATTTTTACTGTTGAAAATGGGGCGTTACAGAATTACACACTTAATTCAATAAATGTTTCTTCATCAAATTCATTAAATGTAGCATTAGATATTGGAAAGAAGTATTTTTTACTAAGTAATCTAAATAATCAACTGGAAATTACAAATATGGTCTTTTCAGAAGTAGCGGTAATAGACATTGGAATTAACAGTAATAAAACAATTTGTATTGGTAATTATACATATCAAAAATTTATAACTTCAAATACGGCGACATATGCATTTACTTTCGATTTCGATGAAGCTATAATTGCGATGAATATTTTTGATTTAAATTTTAACGCTGTGGCTTCTTATAGAACAGATAAGACAATGTTTGCAATGAATTTATATGGTACCTATTGGATAGCTTATCGAAATAATGATAATTTAGCGACAAGTCAAATTACGGGAGATATAATTATTTCTATTGAAGATAATGCGTATAAATGGATGGTTGATGGAACAGAGGTCGTTTCACAAGATGTGTTTTTGGAAATAGGAGAGCAATATGAACTTGAATTATGGATAAACAATAGCGAAAAAATTAATGATCTATTTTTGTCAATGGGAATGAATTGCGCTCTTAGTTCTTCTGGAATTTTGGATATATCTTTTGATTGTCCTACAAGACAAAGGGAAATAATTATAGTTACAAATATAGTTATAGGTACGAATTTCCCACCGCCTGCCTTATATATAACACCTGTTCCGTCATCAAAAATTTCAATTATTAATAGTGTTAATACGCAAACGCAGTTAGGATTTGTTTGGCAAATTAGTTCAACAGAAATTACAAGTTTCAAATACACAATTAGTAATGGAGTCGAATATCAAGTAACAGTTTCGAATTCTATTAGTGGTACCGTTGACATTATTTCAACCGTTGATTATAATGCTATATATGCAACAATTATAATTACCAAAATTGGTATTGGTGAAATGGAATATGCTTATAATGGGGATGAATCGAGCTCTTATTATATGAATGTTTGTTTTGATTCGGGAACAGGTACGGAAGCAGATCCTTTTTTAATAAAATATCCTCGTCATTTTAATAATTTAAAGTATGTGTCCAAACCCAATACTAATTATTATTACAAACAGATGCAAAATTTAGATTTTCAGGGAAGTGCGACAGAAAGAAATGTTTCTTTCTATGGGAATTATAATAGTAATGCAAAATCGATTACAAATGTTGTTATTAGTAGCAATGGAAGTTTAGTTGGAGGTTTGTTTAGTGAAAATTATGGAAGAATTTCATCTTTTCTGTCTTTAAGTATTACGATAAATGCAAGTGGTCAAGGTGCAATGGTAGGTGGTATGGTTGGCATTAATTATGGAGAATTATATGCCGCTTTATTTTGTACAATAAATATAGAGAGTTATTGGGAGCAGGGTGCCGTAGGTGGAATTGCAGGTAAGAATGAAGTAGGTGCTATAATAATACCAGGGACTACAAGTGGGACAATAAAAGCAAAGAGTGACGTTGGAGGAATCGCAGGCGTTAATAATGGAACTATAAATAGTGGAATATGTGGTGTTGAGATAACATATTATCAATATACTGCTGTTAATAGAAGTATTGGTGGTATTGTCGGTTTAAACAATCCAGCAGGATCTTTGATAGGTAGCATGACATTTTGTGGCAATATTATTTATGGTGGCTATACGATATGGTATTCATCTTGGAGTGGTTCTTCTGTAAATATGGATATTGATCCACGTATTGGGAAAATCATAGGGGAAAATTGTGCGAATGTTGGTGAAAAATTAACAGCAAGTTTTTCGTATTCCAACGCATCGATTAATGTTGGTCTATTATTTGATACCCAGAAAGAATATATTAGTGCTTTTGGGTACATTGGCAATAATAAAGCATAAGTGATATCATCAATTTGTTTTTGAAATAATGAATTTTGCAGAAGGAGAAGATAATGAAAAAAGCAAGAAATCTTTTATTGATTCTTTTAAGCATTATTACGTTAACGCTACTAATTTTCGGAGTGGCATCAAGCCTGTATTCTCAAGAGGATTTGAATCATTCCACGATAGATAGCGATAACTCGGTCAGCACTCCGTCGACGCAAGATCCAGATGATCAACTTAAATCTGAAAAGATTGAATTAACGTTGGGGGTATTAAAAGAATTTGACTTGGCGATAGGATCTTCTGCATGTTTTGTTATGGATTGTATTGATTGTTATGCCGATTATGAGATTACTATAACGGCAAGTGAAAATCTTAAACTGAAAATTGATGGCGAAGAAATTGCGGGCGACGAAAATAAGTTTATTTGTAAATTGCTAAAAGGGGCGTTCGACATAGAGGTTTTCGGTTCTCAAGTTGTACTTGAGAAAGCCCAAATAAAAGTTGATATTTCTGTGCAGGATAAAGATATAGAAATTCCAAATGGCTCTGCGAGAATGGTAGCAATAAAGTCCGACGATTATAACATTTTACCGCTTTATATAAATTGCGAAGAAATGGTATATGTAAAAGTATATAGCCTAGATGGGGAAAAGCTTGCTGAGATTTCCGCTCCCGATACGTTCAGTGCGTGGCACCATAGCAATCAATATTCTTTGGCACTTCTTCCCGGCACGACCTATCTACGTTTGTATGGTTCAAGCGGCAAAGCTTTGAGCTTGGATTTGATTATCGGAGAGCAACCGCTTTATTTGGCAATGAATGAGATTAATGAAACGGAGTTCGATTCTGTAATAAAATTTTACAAACTCGAATTGTGTGAATACACAAACGTAAAGGTTACAGTGTCACAGTTTGACGCTCAAGAAACGCAAAATTGTTATATTGAGGTGTTGGATAGCAAATTCAATACTATATATTCGCTCGCGGGCAATAATGCGCGTGAGATTTACGGCGTGGAGAATTATTGTTGGATAGGGTTAAAGAAAACCCAATCAAGTGATAGCAGTCGTTTTCAAGTGGAGATAGAAAATATAGAAGCTCCTTGCAAGTGGTATGTCGACAGTCAGCCTGTTAGCAACAGCATAACTCTTGAAACAGGCAAATCCTACGAATTGGAGCAGGTATTTACCGACAGCGAAGAGTGCGCGGTAAGCTTTAGAGTAATTGTGGCAAACTATAATAATGACGATATCATTGTGTTAGAAAATAATCTTCTGACAATCAAACAAATTGAACTTATTGACGAAGAACCGCTTTTAATTGTAAATGGATATTCGTCAAACGGTCAGACTTGTTCGTATGCTTTATATGTAAAAATATACAACAGATGATTTTTCAGAATAAGGTAGGGGTTATTGACACAAGTGGTAACCTTGTAGTACAATATGCCTATGATAGTTGGGGCAAAGTATTGTCCACAACTGGCAGTATGGCAAATACTGTAGGCACCTTGAATCCCATCAGATACCGTGGTTATTATTACGATGTAGAAACAGGTTTATATTACCTACAAAGTCGCTATTATGACCCCGAAACAGGTAGATTTATTTCCCCAGATGTTATAGCAGAGGGCGGAAATATTTATGCCTACTGCTTAAACGACCCCGTTAATCGTAGTGATGAGAGTGGGTATTTGTCTAAAAAGTGGAAACAAGGCATAATCATTGCTGCATCCGCAGTTGTTTCAGTAGCAGTTGTTGCTGTTACTGTAGCAACCGGAGGAATAGCTTCGCCTGTTATTGTAGGAATGCTTGCTGGCTTTGGTGTTAGCGCAGGTCTTTCTATGGCCAACCAAGCCATAAATGGAGAAGGCGTGGATTGGCTACAGGTGGGGGTAGATGGAGCCGTTGGAATGGCCTTTGGTGCATTAGGAGGTTCTTCAATCAATGCCATAGGTATGGCTATGGCAAGCGGAATTTTAGGCGCTGGAAGTAGTATAGCAAACAATTGGATAAACGACGAAGAGATAGATTATTTGCAAGCGGGTATTTCAGGTGGATTGAGTGCGTTGATAGGAGGATTGAGTGGAGGTGGCGCTCAATATGGTAAAACTGCAAAAAGACAAGCTGCTATTCAAACAAGAAAACAAATTATACAAAGAAACAGTGCTGGTGGATATCGTTCTTCAAGCAATTATAAGTTTGCTTTGAACTCTAATAAATTAAGGATAGATCGTTTAACTAAAATTCTAAAAATAGAAGCCATATCGGAGGTTTTAATTAGCACTTACATTACGTTAGATATTACGGTTTATCAATCGCTCTTATTTGGTTGAGAGGTGTCTTATGGTTATGAAAATTTGTATAGTAATTATAAGTCTTTTAATTCATGTGTTTTTATGTGTTTATTTTTTGATAAAAATAGTGAAGAGGAATAAAGAGAAAACGTATTATAATAAAATTCTATGGCCAACACTTTATGGACAAATTGGGACTATATCAATGATAGGAATTCTTGCAATCTGTGTGTTTGGGTTGTTAATTGATAGGGATTTTTTTCAAAAGGACATATCTCAATTCTTAGGCTATTTGTTTGTAGAATGGACTGGAATAATTTTAGGTATTTTAAGTTGCTGTATGAGCTTAAACTGGTCGGTTGAACTAAAAGAAAGCACGTTCCTATATACAAATTCATTTGGAATAAAAAGAGAATATAGGTACGATGAATTTTATTCTAAGCCAATGCGAGCTTGTTGGAGATACTATAAAAAAGGACGTAAGCTTTATTTGTTTTCAATTTCTTATATGATACCGAACTCGGATTTATTAGAAGAAAAATTGCAAGAATATAATATGAAGAAAAAATAGGACAAGCAAAGCATGATTAAAAATAGCAGAGAAACCCTCTGCTATTTTTATGTATAATTAACAATTTAATATTTCCACAAGTTATTTTTTGTCTTTTTTATAACTAACAAAATATTTTTTAAAACATTTCATTTTTTTGTCACACTTTGTCGAATTTTTATACACTCTATATTAGAAAAAGATGAAAAGATGCTAACAATATTGGTTTTTTGGAAGTATCTAGAAAATTAAGAGAAACTGAAATTCAGACTTGGAGAGATGTGCTAGGCGGTGACCCTAAAGGAGCAATCAATAGATTTTGGCGCGAGTATTGTGAATAATTAGAATTGAACACACGGAGGACAAAATGAAATGTATAATTTGTGGTAAGCCAAGTGGCAAATATTATTTTTGTGTGAATTGCAATAAGTTAAAAGATGAAGGTAAAATCGTGAAGTGCGATCAGTGTGGCAAATGGCACAAGAGTAACGAGAAGTGTAGTTGTAGCGTGAGTCAAAAAGATAAAGAGCAAACTAAGACGTGTATAGTTTGTGGCAAAGATGCACCCAAAGGTAGTTTGTGTTCCGAGTGCTACTACGAAATGAAAGATTTTAAGGAGTCTTTTGATAAA
Source organism: Candidatus Stercoripulliclostridium sp. (assembly GCA_045577735.1). Lineage (GTDB taxonomy): Bacteria > Bacillota > Clostridia > Christensenellales > DTU072 > Stercoripulliclostridium_A. The sequence continues at coordinate 83,477 of JAZNIY010000019.1, forward strand.
AATGCTAAGTTGTTTGAGATGAAAGACTATTATTTCAATCTTCGTTCAAGCATATACCGCATGAAAACTTTTGACTACGTAAAGAGTAATTGTAACAAACTTTTTGCAATTGCTAATTTTGTTAAGGAAATTTGTAAGGACTCTTCCCTTGTCGATAGGGCGGAAAATGATATTGTAGAAATCATAACGTCTAAAAAGCCACAACAAGAAGTAGTTGTGACGGAAGAAGTAAAAGCAAAAGATAGTCATCGCGAAGAGTTATTGCGTGCTTGTGACGGGCATTATGTCAAGAGTGATCCGGAAGTGGTCATTGATGATATGTTATATGAACTCAGAGTGGTTCATTGCTATGAAAAGAAAGTTCCAATAGATTGTGACGAAAAGGCAATTAAATGCGACTGGTTTATCCCCGTTCTCAATGGCCGAAGTGGTATTTACATAGAGTACTGGGGCATGAACACCAAAGATTATCTTGCCAACAAAGAACGTAAGCGAAAAGCATATAAAGAGCACGACATACCTTTAATTGAAATCGAAAAAGATGATTACAAAGAAAAAGGCACGTTAAGCGATAGGTTAATATCAGAAATTAATAAACTAGCAAAAAAATACTACAACGTAATAGATTTTATTAAATAAATTAGAAGCATAAACAGGAGAAAAAATGAAAATAGAAAATTTAAATAAAGATACTTTTGAATTATTTTTGTTTACCGTATTGCGTCAAAAAGCTGCAGAAGAAAAAAGAAAAATATATTTTGATTTTGGAGTCCCCAAAAGTTTTTATGATGTCAAAAGGTTCGGCGAAATATATTTGGATGCATTTGCACCAGATGGGTTGCTAGGTATAGATGGTCCAGTTGCTTTTGAGTTCAGATTAAATATTTCGAAAGATGCTATTTATAGGTATGTTAAGCATTTCCACCAATATTTCAAGAATCGCAAGCAACGAATTACGTTGGTATTTATTACAACCTCAAGTGGAGAACAAATAAGGGGATTTTTAGAGGAGGTAGACTATTATAATTATTTAAACATTAAGGTGTTAACTAGGGAGATTGTTGAAAGATGGTTGGAAGAATACCCTATAGATTTTAATAATGCGCTACTTTATTACGATAAAGATTTTAAGTTTGCCGCAGAGCTTGTATTAGAACACAATGGCATAGAATATTTGGAAAAATCGAAAGAGAAAAGTTTAAAAAATCTTGAAGTATTAAAAACAGAACTATTAAATAATGAGAATTTTGCATTAGTATTAGGTTCTGGTGTTTCTATTGATATGGGGGCATTGAGTTGGGGCGAGTTGTTAGAATATTTTGAGAAAACCCTAAAAAGTAGAAACATCGTTATGGATACACAACTTTTAACAAAGAAAGTTGGCAATTCTAATTTAATAACGGCTCAGGTTTGTAAAGATTTATACGATAGATATAAATTAGATTTTTATTGGGATTTACATCAAGGGTTATATAGAAACAGGAAAGCAGCAATCTCGCAAGAAATGAAGGAGATTGTTAGGATTGTTGGGAATTGCTTGAACAAAAAGCACTTTAGAATATTGACTTACAATTTTGACAATTATTTGGAACAAGCCTTAGGAAAGAAAAACATACAATATAATACATTGTATTGCTCAGAAAACTTAAACAATAATGACCTATCAATCTATCATGTACATGGATTTTTACCAGAAGTGTCTAGTAAAAGTTATATACAATCCCAACATAAAAAATCAATATTTTTGACAGAAGAAAATTACAATGATTTATTTAATCAGCCATATATTTGGCAAATATCAAGTCAATTGTCGTTTTTTAGAGAAAATACTTGTTTGTTTTTAGGTTGTGGACTAACAGATCCCAATATTAGACGACTTTTAGATTTAACAAAACATAAAAACAAAAAGCACTATGCCATTATGGTAAAAGATGGTTTATCGGCGAAGGATTTAAGAACAGCAACAGATCATTTTGCAAAATTAAATATAGAAATCATTTGGGTTGATACTCCCCAAGATATTGTGCATATTTTAAATCAATTATAATTTCTATTATTTAAGGAAGAGTAAACTCTACTATATGCTAGACGTCGGTTCGCTTACTGATTGTTCAACATAAATGCACCTCATCAAATATTTTATTAATGAGGTGCATTTTTTATGGTTAAAGTTTGTTAGTTTTTTGCGTTGGTATGTAGCACATATCGTCTACTTGAATTGCTTTGTAGGTAGAGCCATCTATATCAACATTTTTATAAATTGGTCTACCACTGCAACTTGCTCGTAGATAATATTTATCACCTTGCTCTGTAAGTTTCTTGATGTTAACAAGCCAATTATTTTATTAAAATCCGTTTCAAAATGGCAAAAAAAACACCCAACAGCCCTTTTACGGGTTCTGTTGGGATTCGGGTGGCGGAAAGAGTGGGATTCGAACCCACGGAGCCCGTATTAGGGGCTCACACGATTTCGAGTCGTGCGCGTTCAACCAAGCTCCGCCATCTTTCCAATGCCTATCTATAATAGCTTATTTTTTTTGGTTTGTAAAGAAAAATAAAAACTTTTGCTCTTATTATATGGTAATATTCTATAAATTATGGAAAAAATGGTTGCACTATTTCATATTCAAAATATGTGATTATTTTTCTTTAATTATAACCACGTAATTTGCATAAAAATCTAGTTTTATGCAGAATGGTTGTTTTTATTGTTAAAAAAGGAGAGTTTTTACCATTTATTACGCAGTTTTATAAATTTCGGTATTGACCTTAATTATATACTATGTTATTATTTTATATAGAATAATGCTTAATTTTTAGGAAAGTTTCTTCAAACGAGAACTTTCTTTTAATGTTGCAAAAAAACAAGGAGAGGTACAAAATGGCAAAAAAACCAATTCAGTATGATGAAAAGGGTTATCGCAAGTTTGGTATAATGGACAAACTTGCTTATGCAGCCGGTGATTTCGGCTGTAACATGAGCTTTGCACTTAAAGGAACGGTTCAAACTTTCTGGCTCGTATATATGATGATGGAAACCGGTTTGCTTTCAGCGCTTCTTTTGGTTGTGCAAATTTGGGATGCTATCAACGATCCTATTATTGGCGCTTTGATAGACAAAGACAAGGGCAACTACAAAATAGGTTTTTTCAATAAACTTGGAAAATTTAAGTCCTATATATTTATAGGTGCTTGTGGACTACTTGTTGCTGGTGCATTAGTATTCATTCCTGTGCCCAATGCAGCCGTTTGGCTAAAAGCAATTCTATTTATCTTAGGATACGTTGTATGGGATGCTTGTTATACTGTAGCTAACGTTCCATATGGCTCAATGCTATCACTAATAACGGAAGATTCTGGTGAAAGAGCTCAACTATCTACCTGGAGAAGCGTAGGCTCAATGCTAGGTAACATTTTCCCCATGGTTCTTTTACCAATGCTTATTTGGAGAAAGGAGGTAAATGCTGACGGCACTCCTTTGCTCAATCCTGAAACTGGCGTTCAAGTAGAAACCTTGCTTGGCGAAAGAGTATTTTGGGTAGCACTTATAATGGGTGTTCTTGGCTTTATCGCTTTCCTATTTATGATTAAGACAGCTACCATTCGCGTTGACGAAAACACAGTTAAAGCTGGTGAAGAAGTTCAAAAGTTCAACGTTATCAAGGCTTTTGGTAACTTTATGAAAAACCGTCCTGCTGTTGGTGCCACTGTTGCAGCAATGGGTATGTTCCTTGGAATGCAATCAGCATCTACTGCTAATACGATAATGTTTGCTACCTATTTTGGTATGGCTTCACTTTCTGGCGTAGTAACTATGATAGGCTTCTTACCCATGTTCATCTTTATGCCATTCATCAAAAAATTGGTTAATAAATATGGTAAAAAGGAATGTTCAGTAGTAGGCACTATCGCATCTCTAGTAGGTTCTGCAATTATGTTCATTTTCCCAGCAATACCTAACAAGACCGTAGGACTAGTTATCTATATGATTGGATTAATCCTATTCGGTTTAGGTATGGGTGTTTACACTTGCGTATCTTGGGCTATGATGGGAGATGCTATTGACTATAATGAATGGAAATTCGGCGTTAGAGAAGAAGGTACGGTTTATTCCTTACACTCCTTCTTTAGAAAGCTTGCACAAGGAGTAGGACCCTCTATAGTTCTTCTAGTTATGGGTGCTCTTGGTTACGTTGAAAAATTTGGTACAGGTGGTCAAAGTGCACAAACTGCACACAATATGTGCTGGTTGGTTGCTGGTCTATATTTATTAAGTGCAGTAATGCAATTTGTTGGTATAGCAATAATCTACAACCTTGACAAGAAGACCCTTGATAAGATGAACGAAGATCTTTCCGCTAAACATAATAATTCAGAAGATTCTTCCGATGACTATATTCAAGAAGACTATCTTGAAGAAGAAAAAGATGCGGTTGTTGATGAAGACTAATAACTAATTTAACTAACTAAGTGGTTGACTTTTGGGGGTACTGTACCTACAAGTCAACCATTTCTTTTTAAATAAGAATTGAAGGTGAATTAATGAGACAAGTTTACAATCTTAATGCAAAATGGGCGTTTACAAAACAAGCAAACGCAGTTCCTAGTGAAATGCCAAAAGACTGGTATTTCGTCAATCTTCCCCACTCTTGGAATGCGATAGACGGCCAAGATGGTGGGAACGATTACTATCGTGGTACTTGTTATTATGCTAAAGTTATTGACAAGATGGATTTGCCGGAAGCAGACAAGTATTATCTTGAAATTCGTGGTGCAAATTCTTCTGCTGACGTATACGTTAATGGCAAAAAACTAGCCCACCATGACGGCGGATATTCTACTTGGAGAGTAGACGTAACCAATGAAATTGGTCGCGATACTTTGCTCGTAATAGCAGTAGATAATAGTGCCAGCGACAAGGTATATCCTCAAGTGGCAGACTTTACGTTCTATGGTGGCTTATATCGTGACGTTAATCTTATTTGCGTAAGCGAGAGTCACTTTGATTTGGAATACTATGGTGGCACTGGTGTTCAAGTCACCCCTGAGGTTATTGGTAACGATGCTAAAGTAAACGTTAAGACATGGGTGAAAAACTTTAAAGAAGGGCAGGCCGTTCTCTATACTATCCTTGATAAAGAAGGTAACATTGTAGGAACTACTACTTCAAGCGAAAATGAAGTATATTTAACTATTTCAAACGTAACTTTATGGCATGGTAGAAAGAATCCTTATCTATACACTGTAAAAACCGAACTCGTAGAAGATGGCAAGGTTTTGGATAGCCTTTCAACACGTTTTGGTTGCCGTTACTATGAAATTGATGCAAATCGTGGGTTTATTCTAAACGGAGAAGAGTATCCTCTACATGGCGTTTCTCGACACCAAGATAGATGGGGTTATGGTAATGCTCTTCTACCAGAGCATCATAAAGAAGATGCTGAATTAATTTATGAAGTAGGAGCAACGACTATAAGGCTTGCACACTATCAACACGACCAATATTTTTATGACCTATGTGACGAAATGGGCTTTGTTATCTGGGCAGAAATCCCATACATTTCTCAACATATGCCCAATGGTCGCGAGAATACCATTTCTCAAATGAAGGAACTAATTACTCAAAACTACAATCATCCCTCAATAGTTGTTTGGGGCCTTTCAAACGAGATAACTATGAAGGGGGAGGGCGATCCTGATTTGTTGGAAAATCATAAGATCCTTAACGATTTGTGTCACACTATGGATAAAACTCGTCTTACAACAATGGCTGCAGTTTCTCCATGTCCGATTGATTGCGAGTACATAAAGATTCCTGACTGTGTGTCATATAACCATTATTTTGGTTGGTATGGTGGCGACACTAGCATGAACGGGCCTTGGTTTGATAAATTCCACGCAACTCATCCCAATATTCCAATAGGTTGCTCTGAATATGGTTGTGAAGCTTTGAATTGGCACACATCCAAACCTACGCAAGGTGATTATACGGAAGAGTACCAAGCATACTATCATGAAGAACTAATTAAACAACTTTTCTCTAGAAAGTATATGTGGGCAACTCACGTATGGAACATGTTTGATTTTGGAGCGGACGCTCGTGCAGAAGGTGGCGAAAACGGACAAAACCACAAAGGATTAATTACTTTTGATAGAAAGTATAAGAAGGATTCCTTCTATGCCTATAAGGCCTGGCTGAGTGATGATCCCTTCGTTCATCTTTGTGGAAAGCGTTATATTGATAGAGTAGAAGACGTTACTAAAGTTACCGTATATTCAAATCTTCCTGAAGTAGAACTCTTTGTTAATGGAGTTTCTGTTGGGAAAAAGAATGCTAGCGACCATTTCTTCTATTTTGACGTTAAAAACGTGGGAGAAAGTATTATAACGGCTAAGGCTGGCGAATTTGAAGATAGTGGAATTATACGTAAGGTTGAAACCTTTAACGAGTCATATCGCTTGAGAGAAAAGAGCGCAATTCTTAACTGGTTTGATATTACAGAAGTAGAGGGCTATCTTTCTATAAACGATAAGCTTTCCGACATCATGGCAACACCGGAAGGAATGGCGTTGTTTGGTCAACTATTTGGAGCTATGCTTCCTAAGCAAGGCGACACCGTGATGGGCTTTGAGATGAACGATAGCATGATGCAAATGATGGGTGGATTTACTCTTATTCGTTTAGCCGGCATGATTGGAATGATGGGTATTAATTTAACTAAAGAGCAATTATTAGGCATAAATGCACAACTCAATAAGATTAAGAAAATCGTAAAATAGGATACCATAATTCATTAAAAAGGGTATCAAAATAACTACTACAAGTTTTAATTGTTCATATATTTTTACAGGCGGTGCTTTTTAGGGCATCGCCTGCATTTTTTGATTAACATAGGGTTTAAGCGAAGAAAAAACAACCTAAATAATTTGTTCTTGACTTAATAGCGCGCGTGCGTTATAATGTATACGTATATATATGAGCGTACGCGTATGCGTGTACGAAGGAAAGTATGACCGAAGAATTAAAAAAATCGAAAAATTCCATTGGTAAAAAAGACCGTAAACCATTAAATAAGAAGCAAAAGATAATTTTAATTACCATTATCTCTATTGTTTCAGCACTTGTAATTGCAGGTGTCGTTACGCTTATTGTTTTGCTTACAAAAGATGGTGGTAAAGACGGTGGTTATACCATGCCTTCGAGGAAGATACAATACGAGTATTATATCGATGAGGGTGACACCATCGGGTTTAATCTTAAAGATAGTTTTAGAGAAGACGTTCCACTTGATAAATTTAAGAGGACGGAAGTTTTTGTAGACGAGCACATTGTTTTGGACGATAGTCTTCTCTTAAAGGTTAATGCCGGTGCAAAAGAAGGCCAAACTGCTACTTACCATTTTACTTTAAACGATACTTTAATTGCAGTAATTAACGTTAAAGTTATTGATGCTGACGAGTATATTCATTCGGCCGATGAATTGTTTGCAGTATCAAACGACCAAGATAAGACTTATATTGTTAGAAATGACATAGATCTAACCGGAAAGAGTGGAAATATTTCCTATTTTATGGGTAGTATACACTTTAACCATAACGTTATTAAAGGTTTTGATGCTTCAAATGGTGGACTCTTTAAAGAATTAAACGGTGCTACGATAACCGGACTTGATTTGAGCAAGGTCACAGGATCTACAATTTTAACAGATTTTGGCAATCATGGTATAGTCGTCGATTATTCTAATAATAGTAGATTACGCTATTGCACTATTGATGGTGGCGTTAATATTACTTCTACAGCAGAAGCTAACGACGTGTTGTATATAGGTGGCTTTGTCGGATATGCAAGCGCGTTAAAGCGTAAAAATTACATTGACGTTGAGCCATCCTTCGTACATATGGTTTCATTTTTGGAATTGACTATAAATGGTACCGGTGATTTTAGAATAGGTGGCTTAATAGGTGGCGTAAAAAATGCATCTCTTAGTAATTCTTTTGCGCATGGCAAAACAAGCTTCAAGGTCGACGAAACACAAGTCGCATCGTTTAAAAACCTATATCTAGGTGGAATGATTGGCGCTCTATCAAAAGAATATGATTTAATAACCCAAGCTAACTATCTTGATGAAAGCAGTGGCTTATATTCATATAGTGACATAGACGTGGACGTACAAGGGGGTGGCGCACACAACCTAATTAACGTAGGTGGTGTGTTTGGATATTTAGAAAATCATTCTATAGTTAATTGTACGTATGGTGGCAAAATGAACGTTAATCTCACTCGGGCCTATTCTAACGTTGGCGGAATAATCGCGATTACGAACAACGATACCACGCTAAAAATGAACGTTAGGGGCATCATCGTGAAAGGTGAAATTAAAGTCTATTCTCTTTCAAGCGTATACGCCGGGGGCATAATAGGTGAAAGTTTTGGGACGCAGTATTCTGCTGTTGACCAATCTATAACCCCTACGATAAACACAGATAAATCAAAGGTTCAAGGAAACCAAGTAGCAACGCCCAACGTTGCAAACGTTAAATAAGTTAAGTACCCAAAAAGTTGGAGGACGATATGATTTACAGACTTAAAGACAAGGGAAATTTCAAAAAGTTTAAAGTAACTAGTGATAACCGTCTTAATGCACGTGCTTACTTTATTCCATTTTCCGGGCTAAAAAAGGCGCAAGAGGGAACCATTTTAAATAAGAGATACGTTTCCGACAAAGTAAAAGTATTAAATGGCGAATGGGATTTTAAATACTATCGTTGCGATAGGGATATTCCCACAAAGTTTGATACGGAAAACGTTTCTTTTGATAAAATTCCCGTTCCATCATGCTGGCAATTCTTGGGATATGAGCCACCGTATTATACTAACATAAAGTATCCTTTCTTGACAGAACCTAGCAGGGTTTCTCGTAATCAAGTAGAGGGCGATTACGGCGATGATATTAACGGGGAAAAGTATGCTGTCGGCACCAAACAATGCAACAGCGTTGGCGTTTATAGAACCAAGTTCGAAGTTAAAGACCTTAATAAAAAATACATATTGTCCTTCTTAGGCGTTTCCAGTAATGCAGAAGTTTATGTAAATGGTAATTACGTGGGTTATTCTGAATGCAGTCATAACACTCAAGAATATGCTATAGAAAACTTTGTAAAAGACGGTGAAAACGAGCTTGTTGTAGTTGTTCATAAATGGTGTACGGGTTCTTATCTTGAAGACCAAGATATGTTCCGTAACAATGGTATATTCCGTGACGTTCTGTTGTTTATAAACGAGCCAACTTATATTTATGACTTTGAATTCTTTGCAACCAAAAGAAATAATTTTTACGACGCTATTCTAAACGTACAAGTTGAAAATGGGGAAAAGGCAAGTGTAACGGCAATGCTTTCCGATAATGGTAAAGTTATTGCAATGCGTTCTGTATCGGTTGTTGACAAGGTGGAAATAATGTTCGACAGCCTTGACGTAGTAGAATGGAACGCTGAAGAACCCAAACTATACGACCTTACTATCACCCTTATGAAAGGTGGTGCAATTACTGAGTGTGTCGTTAAAAAAGTGGGATTCAAGAGTGTATCCATAGATGGTAGAGTATTCAAGCTTAATGGTAAAGCAATTAAACTTTTGGGCGTAAATCATCACGATACCAATCCCAAAACCGGCTATTATCTTACCCCTGACGAAATAGAAAAAGACGTTAGACTTTGTAAAGAATTTAACATTAACGCTGTTCGTACCTCACATTATCCTCCAGATCCTATGTTCATTGAACTTTGTGATTTGTATGGTTTGTACGTTATAGATGAAGCTGATATTGAAACACATGGACTTTCTCCCACCCAACAAGTTTCCAAGAAGGCTAGTTGGAAAGAAAAGTATTGGGACAGAGTGAAGGGCATGTATATGCGCGATCGTAACTCTTGCTCTGTAATTATGTGGTCACTAGGCAATGAGGCCGGTGGCATTTTGTGTCAAGACTATTGTTACAAGATGTTAAAGCCATTGACTTTACTACCCATTCATTATGAGGGAGCAGTAAGGACAGCACGTGGTAGTTATGACGTGTTAAGTATGATGTATCCTTCCGTTACTAGTGTTAAAAAGATGTGCGAAGGTAAACCGGCTAACGTATATCCCATTGCCAATAGACATGCAAGAATTAAACCGTTCTTCCTTTGTGAATATGCTCACGCTATGGGTGTAGGCCCTGGTTCATTAGAAGATTACGTAGAATTGTTCCTAAGTAACGATAACTTAATGGGTGGATGTATTTGGGAAATGGTAGACCATGCGGTATATCACGAAGGTAAAAAATATGCCTATACGTATGGTGGAGATCATGGTGAATATTTGCATGATGGTAATTTCTGTGTAGATGGTCTTTTCTATCCTGATAGAACTCCTTCAACCGGTGCTTATGCAGTAAAGAATAGCTATCGTCCCGTAAGAGCAAAGATGGCCGGCAATGGCATTATTGCGTTAACTAACCACCATGCTTTCCGCAATGCTAAGTATCTAACGATTAAAGGAACGCTTTTGGTTGAAGGTAATGCTATATTTAATTTTGAAGTACCTTCCGATATTCCTGCTGGGGAAACTAGAACCTTTAATTTGAATTTTGAAGCACTTGGTGGCGATATTCAAATTAATCTTGACTACTACGATGGCATTCGCCCTGTTGCTTTTGAACAAATTAGAGTTTGTGAGGCATTGACGGAAATTAAGCGTATGGGTAGGGGCCGCAAGATAGACCTTAAACTTGTGGGCAAACACGTTGTCATAGAATTTGACGGTGGATCTATTACCTTCGATGAAGAAACGGGAATGATAATAGATTACCGTATTGGCGATACGCCTTTATTTGCATACAGACCTGCGAAAGAGGGATATTTTGGTAGATTGTATTCAAACGTATATCGTGCACCCACCGATAACGATATGAACGTTAAAAAAGAGTGGCACAAATTCAAATACGATAACTTATCCATAAAAAAGGAAGACTTCCATTATCAAGTATTCAGTGATAAGGTAGAAGTAAGCATAATCTACTCAATGGTTAATCCAAGAGGGGGTAAGATATTCTCAGTTAAAGACGTATATACGATTTTGAATAGTGGTATTATTAGGGTGGAAAGTAGTCTAACGGCCAACCGAAAGGTATCCCCAATTTTACCAAGAGTAGGCAAGATTATTGAAGTTGATAGCAAATTCAATGACGTTATCTATTACGGCTGTGGTGCTAGAGAATGTTATCCCGACTTCAAGTCACAATCAAGACTTGGTGTATATCGTACTACTGTAGAAGCACTTGAAGAAACATACATTAAGCCTCAAGAAAGTGGCAATCGTACTGACGTTCGTTACGTAGCATTACGTAATGCTAAGGGTGAAGGAATTATGATTTTTGCAGACGTAATGCCTTTGAACTTTGGTGTTAAACGTTATACCGACAAAGCGCTTGCTAGTTGGAATCATCGTGAAGATATTAAGTACGATGACGTTAACTACCTCTCAATCGATGGTTATATGGGTGGAATTGGTTCCAATTCTTGTGGGCCAATGCCATTGGAGCAATATCAACTTAATACTAATAGAAGTTATTCTTTCAGCTTTAAAATAGTACCATTTGATGATTTGAGCGAAGAAATACTTTCTAATTCATAGGAGAAAATATGAAAATTTATTGTTTGGATAGACAAACCACGGTCAAAGACTTTTATGATTATTCAATCGTTAAAGGATTAAAAAACGCAAGGGAGTTTTCCTTTACCGTATCACGTTATGGCTATTATGTCGTTCAATTGGTGCTACTACCTTCTTATGATAGTAAAGGTGTGAACGTTATAACGGAGAGTCTTTATGGTGATGGCAAGGAAATAGAGAAGTCAATTACATGTTTTAACACGCAAGGCGTTGATTATAAAGGTGAAAAGTTTACTAAGAAAATACCCCTTGTATGTGGTGAATTGAAACCTGTATTTATTGGTTGTGACTTCCAAAAAGCAGAACTTGGGAACTATTATACCTATGTTACCATAGATGATCAAAAGGTGAAGTTGAATTTTAACCTAACCGATGAACTTGTATTTAATGAGGGGTACGATAAGGGCTCAACGTTAGCGCGTTTGAATTGGCTTAATTCAACAGCTTTTATTGACAAGAAGCTAGTAAAAGACTTTGAAGCTATTGTTGCAGAAAAGAATACGTTATCATTTACGGGCAAAAAGGTTTATTTTACTTCCGATGGTTTGATTGAAAACGTAGAAAGCTATTACAGCGAATCAAACACCATAGAAGAAGAAGTAACAAATAAACTTTTCTCTCGTCCGGTAGAATTGTCTATTGATGGACAAAAGGTAAAGTACAACAAAATAAAGATTTCCACTCGTGTCAATCGTGCAAACGTAGCTGGGGATGGTAGAAGCGAAAAGCTAAGAGTTGATGTTAATGCAAAAGCTACTTACGAGGGTATGATTAATTATGAAATTAAACTTACCGCAGAAAAGGATGCCATTCTTTCCAACGTAAAGGTTGACTTCTACTTTGCTTCTGCAACCTATTTGGTTGGATTGGGCAAAGAGGGTGGAAGGTTGAGCGAAAACATTGATTACAAATGGAGTAAAGAAAGACCCTGTGGCAACATTTTCGTAGGTGATGTAAACTGTGGCGCAGTAATACGCTTTAAAGAAAGAGAGAAGGACAATTCTACACCTATATACAATTTGTATTCAAGCACCCCATATGCCGTACCCACTGAAACTTGGGATAACTACGGGAATGGTGGTATCACCTTAACTCGTACAGAAGAAGGGGCAACGTTATCTGCCTATACAGGTAAGAAGATAATCAAAAAGGGCGATTCTATCTCCCTATATTTCGATATATCGCTAACTCCATTTAAGCCCATTAACCTTAAAGAAAGCTTTGGTAATAGACTTGGTAAAGACGGAATAGAACTTACCTACGCTAATATGTTAAACCGTGCAAAACAAGACAAGGTGAAGTATCTTGCACTTCGTAATGCAGGCGCTCTTAATCCCTATGTAAACTATCCTTTTGATAGAGTTGAGGAACTTAAATCACTGTCTATGGAAGCCCATAGGCGTGGTATAGGCCTTGGTATAAATTATGGAATTGGTGAAATGAGCACTAGAGCGAAAGAAACGTTCGTGTACAAAGCATTAGGTGACGAAATAATTTTTAGAAGTGATAAAAATGCAGAAACCGATCCTATTATGACCGATATGCTTGGTAGTGATGCTGTGGAAGCTGGTAAAATCACGTTCCTCAAAGGCGCGACCAAAAAGGGTAAAGATATGAGTTATTATACAGTGCCCAAAGGTCGTATGGATAACTTCTTTGTAGAGGGCGTCAATTACTTAATCAACTATGCGGATCTTGATGCCATTAGCATGAAAAATCCTAGCATCAGCAGAACGACAGCAGAGCGTGTTGCAAAATGTATTCGTGGCAAACGTACCTCTACGGGCGTTATGGAACTTGAAGTAAGCAATAGATTTAACGAAAAGAACGGATACGTTAATTCTTTGAATGCTTACGTCAACGTTTTACCGTTCATAAATAAACTTTCTATAGGTGAAGGATACGATTTAAGCCGTGGCCCCGATTACGTATTAACCGAAGCTAGTGGTATTATATATGGGCTTTGCGCAGATACTCTCGTAGGCGCTGGTGTAACTCGCAGTTTGATTTATGGTATGTTGCCAAAATATGGCGAAGATGAAGCATATAGTCGTGCTATTGGTGGCATTAATAAACTTTTCAATGATTTTGATATTGAAAATGCAACGTTTAAGGGCTTCTGGGACAGCAGTAATCCTTTCAAAGTTGATAACGCAAACGTGTACTGTTCAACCTATATAAATGGTGACAATATGATTGCTGTTATACATAACGCAAATGCGAAAACTACAACTTTCGAAGTTGGTATTGAGAATAAATTTGGTTATACAACTTTAGGTAAGAAGGTGCGCGCCCCAGAAATAGAAGGCTTGCAAGAATCCAAGAGAATAAATTTTGGTAAAGCAATCAAATTAAAAGCAGGACAAGGTCTTATAGTTTATATAAAAAAATAAAAGTTAGGTCCAGGAGGGTGATATGAAGAGATTGGCACTTCTTTTAGTAATTATTATAACAGCAACCGCTATATCGTTAGGGGTTGCTGTTATACATACAGAACTTATTGATGACGTAGAGGAAGAAAATATCCCCACCAATTATGATGTTGATTATGCCGATAAAGCCATAAGAACGGACAAAGAAAATGGTATTACTTTGGATTTTGAAGAGCCCACCACGTTCAATACTATTGTGCTAAAAGAGAGTGGTGACGTTATAAGGGAGTTCTCTTTCTATTATACGGATAATGATGGTTCCCAAAAATTTTTGTACAAGCAAGATTTGGTTGAGGGATATAGATATTGCTCGTTTCCTACCATAACAACCACTTTATTCCAAATTGAAATTAAAGGGTTGGAAGGAGAGCAATGGAATATTTCCGATATAGAAATATACCATATGGGAGATACTTGCAAGGACGACTTTAGAGTAACTGCATATGCAGTTAGCCAGTACACCTACAAAAAGAGTAGCTTGGAAAAAGCGCATTTTAAGGCTATAACTCACGTTAATCTGATATCAACGGTTTTCTTTACCCAAGAAGGGGAAATATATTTCCTAGACAATTACGTTGATGGTGTCTTAATTGATGGTGAAACAATATTTAAAACCTCACTTGCAAATATTAGAGAAGTAGTAGAACCGGGAACAACCATTGTTGCTACGTTGTTAGGACAAGATCAAAATGGTAGTGGCCTTGGGCAAGTAGAAATACATGACGTTGCTTTTACTACATATAGAGATAATTTTATAAGAAACGCATTGACCTTTAGAGAGAAGTATAATCTTGACGGATTATCTTTTGATTATGAGTACCCTGTAACAATTCAAGAATATGCAACAATGTTCGAAATGTGTCGTTCTTTAAAAGAGGGTATGCCAGCAGGCTCTTTAATGACGGTAGCTCTTGGTACTTGGTCGTTATATAAACCTTTCATATTTGATAAGTCACTCCTTGAGTGCGTTGATTGGGTGGAAAGTATGAATTACGATGAAATGCGTGAGGATCCGCACCATTACCATTCCGCGTTTTCAACAAGTTGCTATGACTTTTTTGAGGACATTAGAATAGTTAATAATGCTTTTGGCATAGACAATGAGGGCACCTATACTGACGTTAAGGACATAAATCTTGGATTGCCATTTTATTCTAGACCAACCGATGGAAGAGGTTATTGGGGGACGTATGTTGACGTTGCAGAAAGCTTAGGGAAATACTGCAACGTTAAATACGATGAATACTATCAAGGCGAGTTATTGCCACCGACCTATTACAATTCATATCAAATGATATATGATAAAGTTTGTTATTGTATTGATCAAGGCGTTGGTGGAGTGATGGTATGGCACTACACATGTGATGCACCGTGGGATAGCGACCTTTCTTTATGGCGCGCAATTTACGAAGCCGTTCAGTCAAGAAAATAGTATATTAGGCTCCCAACCATTCAAATTTAAGAACCCTTTGTTACGTAAAATTAAAGAAACGCAAAACGAGGGTTCTTTTTTAATAACCATTATGAAACAAACTAGCAAATTAGCAAAAATATTTATGAAAGATTTCTCTTGAATTTTGCGCGCGCGTGTGTTAAAATTATAAACGTATAAATATATTTTCTAAGGTGCTAGTATGACTAAAAACAAAAGCCGAATCAGTTTTATAGTACTCCCTATAATTTTCTTGCTTGTATTTGCATGCGTTTTTTCTTCACGCGCGCACGATGATGTACAAGTACACGCAGAAGTAACTTCTTTAGTGGGTGATGGTACACAGGCAATTCCAAAACATATCACCACCGTGGATGAGTTCATTTTCTTTATGAACAAAGTAAATGATCCAGAAGCGGGCGATGAATATTTGACGTACTATTATGATTTGGAAGTGGATCTTAATTTGTCTGGCAAAGCTGTTGTTCCAATTGGCTCGGAGGCACGGCCCTTTAATGGTGATTTCCATGGTAATGGTCACGTTATATCCGGGTATACGCTTAGTGCCACAACCAACAATGTCGGCTTGTTTGGTTATACTGGTGAAAATGCTAGCATTTATGAGTTAGGAATGGTAGGAGCTAACATTACTGCTGAATCGGCTAACGTAGGTGGCATAGTTGGTTATAATCAAGGAAATGTTTATGGATGTTTTTATCAAGGTAATATAACCGCTAGACAAAACGTAGGTGGCATTGCCGGTATAAATAAGGGAAGTATTTCTCAATCTTTTACAAATGGTGAATTGAGTGCGTCTGCAAGTGAAGCAAACGTTGGTGGATTAGTTGGACAAAACCATGCAAAGTTACAATATTCCTATTCAATAGCAAAGATTACAACATCCAACAAGAATGCTACTAACTTTGGTGGTATTATTGGTGGAAGATATACCTCTCAAGTAGAGTCAACACCCTCTGGAACCTTCTTTAATTTATCCGCGAATCCTGGTGTGGATGCCATAGGATACGGCGCAAATTCCATAGATAAAAGTGCTGTTTCACTAGATTCTTCTAGAACGCAAGCACTAACCAGAGTGGAATTTAACTCTTTGGATGGCCAAAAACTTTTTGGAAACAACCTTGGGTGGGAACGTAATGCCTTTGAAGAAACAAATCACTCGGCATACGTTGCACCACTTCAAACTATATTTGCAAATAGAGTTACTAAAGGTAATGAAACTAAGGCATTGATTCGAAGCTTAGAAACGGCGACTTCTGAACGTATGTATGGTATTGCTACTGACGTAGAAGCAGATTGGGGCACGATAGAAAATCCATACTTAATTTCTAGCGAAACCCACCTCTTTAATCTTCAAAGAGCAGTATCGGAATACGGTGAGGCTTATTTCCAAAAATATTTTAAGCAAAGTGCTAATATAAGGCTCGCTTCAAGATTCTATCCAATTGGTAATAGGCAAGCAAATAATATGTTCCAAGGTCATTACGATGGTGGTAACAAGAAGATATCTAACTTAGAAATTAAAGAAACCATTACCGATACGGAATATTTAGGGCTATTTGGTTATATTGGGCCAGATGCAACTATTTGTAACTTAACACTTGACGATACTTGTTCGGTAAGTGGAACTCAAGGCATCGGTTCTATAGTGGGCTTTAATCAAGGTGGAACCATTAGTAACGTAGAATCACGTGCTACTGTTTCGGCTCAAGGTAAATCTGGGGGCATAGTAGGAATTACTCGTGAGGGAAAATATTATGACGTGCTTTCTGCCGTAACGTTAAAATTGCGTGGTAGCAACAATGGTGGCTTATATGGAGTTATTGGTGGTTACCTAGACAAGAGCTATTCAGAAATGGCTAACGTTTGGTATTTCGTAGATAAGAATTCTAGTTTCACTTCTACCAATGGAATGGGTAAAGTGTTAATTGCAGATTCTTCTCTTGGCGTTGTGACAGCAACGAAAAATGTTACCGATTTAACTATTAACGTTTTGGATAATGATGGTACTGTTGTGCCAGAAACAGTCAAAGTTGTAAGTATGGTTTTCGAAACTACCTCTAATACAACGCCTTTTGCCTTGGAGTTTAGAAATTCGGTAGAATACGTTTATCAAGAGGCCAAGTCTAGTGGAGGTGGTTTAGAGAATGCTACTTTAAAGGTTGTATCTTTACCCAAACAAAATGAACAAGGTGTTGCGTATAGGTATCCTAGCGTAGCCGGAGTAGAAATATTGCCAGAGGGATATAATGACGACGCCGAGTTGGATGCGAGCGTTTACGCACGCTTTGTAAAAAAAGTAAGCTACAGTATTAAAAACAATGAAAACGCGCAAAAAGTTGCAGAAATAGCGTTTTTAGATGCTTATAACGTTAAAACCGATAGGTTGTACGATGGACAAACCTTTACTTTGTCTATTAAGATTTTGGATGGCGCATATTTGAAAGGGTTATTAGCCCAAAAGAGTGAAGGTGGTATTATTGAATTAAAGCTCATTGATTCAAATGGTGGAAAAACTGAACCTACTTTCTCTTACAACAATAATGGTGGTGCAGTAGAATATAGAGCAACAATGCATTCCTCGATTGAAGACGTGGATAATGTTGAACTAGGTATTGTAAAGAACTCCTATCTCGAGAATTTGGAGGCGGAAATTGCACTTATTAGTTGGAGTGAAGAGGATTTCAAAAAAGATCACGTGTTTACTGGTGATCCTATCACTTTCCCCATTGAAAAGTTAGAAACAAGTAAACCTAATAATTACTCTATCGTAGTTAACTATAGTGGTGGATCCGCTCCTATAAATGCAAATCAAACGCCAACTGAAAATTATTCATTTACCGTAATCTATCAAAATGCAAACGGTGTCAGAATGGGATCGAAAAATGGTCTTATCCACATTGATAAGAGGCAACTTCTTATTAATAATAGCTTGTTACCGAATTCCAAGGAATGGGATAATAGTTCTGCCCCCGTGGTTGTTTCAGTAGATAATACTATTCTATATTATGAAATAGAGGGTAACACTATTAACGTTGCAGAGAGATTTGTTGTATTGGTAAATGCATCAATGACTTTTAATGCGAATCCAAGTGATAAACCTGCTTCAAATATAGGAGTTGCATATTCATTTGCTCTTTCCGGCAAAGATGCAAATAATTTTATAGCCCCAGCTGATACTAGTCGTGCGGATGGAATAATAAACAAACGCCATGTAACGGTTAAACTAACTAGCTATGAGGGTGTTTTTGCTGGCGCTGATAAAAAACCCAGTTTGGAAAATATTGGATTTATATATAGCGGTGTTATTAATAGTAAGCCGTTAAATGAAATTTATACCTTCCTTAATGAAAATGGGGAAAATGTTTATTCTGGTATAGCAAAAGATTATAGACTTAAGGTAAGTTTACCAGAAGAGTCAGCCTATTATTACGAAATTGAATTTTTGAATGGACAAACAGCGACTGACGTTAATGGGGATACTTATTCCTACGTTAACTTCACAGTAAAGCCTTTTGAAAGCAATATGGAATACTACATAGATGCTGTTGCACTAGATGGAATCGTATACGATGGTAGCGCACACGTCATTTCAGCTTCGTTTAAAGACGTGACTGGCAAATCATACAAAGTTGACAGCTTTGTTATAACTAATGAAAATGGAGATGAAGTTACAGAATTAACAAATGCCGGTGTTTATACAATTTCTACAACGTTTAGCGATACGAATTATAAACTAAATGGAATGGTAAAGGAAATTGTTGTTGAAAAAGCAAATCAAGTTGATATTCAATTCATTTCTTCAAGTATCCATGATTTTGGCACGGCCTATACGGCTGAAGTTGAAGGGGGTAGTGGAGTCGGTGTCGTTACCTTTAAGGTTGGTGACGATTGCACTGATATGGCAAGTTTTGAAGGCAACGTATTGACAATATACAAGGCCGGTGACATTACTTTAATAGCAACAAGAAAGGAAGAGAGTGGCAACTACAATGATGTTTCTACTGAGTTTATCCTAACTGTTAACAAGACGGAAATTGAAATTGGAATACAAGACTTTGAAGTTAACTTTATGGATGACATTAATTTTAACTTTATAGCTTCCAATGGGGAAACCTTGCTTGGTGTTGCTGGTGTTGACGTGCTCCTCAATGGTGACGTTTATACAGGCCAAAGGTTAAATGCAGGTAGTTACGATATTTCACTTGTTCTTGATGAAGGAGCAAATAGTGATGGATACATTCTTAAAGCAGGACAATGTGGTACCCTTTTAGTTAAGAAGTTGGCTATTACCGTTACTGCAGAAGATAAGACGGGAATTTATGGTGAAGAACTAAAAGAACTTACGTACACTATAAGTGATTCTCGCGTGGAAGCTTTAAATGGTGAACTCAGCACCTATGCAAGAAACGTTGGTGATAGCGATATAATAGAGGGAACCATTACAAACGAAAATAATCCTAACTTTGAAATCACTTTTGTTAAAGCAACCTATAGCATAACGCCTAAGGATATTGTTGTAAAGGTTGTTGCACAAGAGAAAAAATATAGCGAAGCCGATCCTGAGCCGAAATTTGACGTAGAAGGACTAGAATTTGATGATACTGTATCCAGCATTGGTTTGAACGTAAAACTAACTAGATTTGCTGGTGAGGACTCATACGTTGAAGGTGTCGATGCTTATGCTAGTTATCAGTATAGATTGCAAGAAGAGATTACTATGACAAGTGCAAACTATAACGTAAGCTTTGAAACGGCATCCTTAACTATCGTTCCAGGTATCCCGGAATTGGTGTCAAAGAAAGCTGTTGAGATAGAGCCTGGCGTTACCTTGGATGCTACAAACAAACCAACAGTACGTATTGCAGGAAAGATTTATGAGGCTTCAATGTGGGTTAAAGAGGAGTTGAGTGGATCGGTTGCATGGAAAGAAACGGCAACTCCCAATTTTGAAAAATCACCCACACAAATCTACGTTGCAATATTTACTCCTACGAACAAGAATTTTGCTCCTTTGGAAGTAGAAATAGAAGTTAAGGTAATTCCTATTGAAGTTACGGTTAAATTCCTTTCTAGCAAGGAAATAGTTTATGACGGATATAATCACGATGAAATAGAATATGAATTAGTTGGACTAATTTCTGGACAAAAAGCAAATGAAGACGTAACGTTTAGTGGTGACGTTAAAAACGTTGGTAAATTTACTGCTAAAATAACTTTAAATAATTGTATTTATAAATTGTCTGGTTCAGGTGAAATAACCATAAAAATAAAAGAAGCAGATCTTGAAGTTATTGTTGAGGACACAGTTATAATCGAAGGTGAAACTCCAAAGATTGAATTCATTTACTCGGGCTTCCAAAAGGGAGATACGGAAGACAAAGTAACAACAAAGCCCATAGTAACACTACCCAGTACTCCTGGTACTTATACTTTAACTCCTTTTGGTGCCGAATGTGCAAACTACAATATCACCTATAAGAGTTTCACGTTTAAAGTTCTTACAAAGAATATTAAAGATAAAGAAAATGGACTAAGCTTGGAAGGTGCCTTTGATAGTGAAACTAAATTTGAAATGGTTGAGGCAATGTCTAACGTTGAAGTATCCAATAAGTATGAAGAAGTTAGAGAGGGGTATAAAGCTCTTGAAAACATGGGAATAGATAAAGTTTATGATTTGAAATATTCCGTAGATGGTGAAGTTATATCCGTAGAAGGTGAGGTATACTTGACTATGGATATCCCGGAAGGCTATGAGGATACTACAAAATTAGCGTATGCAGTACTTACCAACGATGGTGAAGTTTTGTATATTCAAGACGTCCTTTATTCCGATGACAAAGTAACTATTAATATTTCTAACGCTAAAGCATTGTTGATACTCGCTGAAGAAGAAGACAATTCTCTAATGATATACCTTGCAATTGGTGCAGTTGTGGTTGTTATAATTGTATTTGCATTGATTATAAGAGCTGTTAAAAAACGTAGAGAAGCTCGATACATAGTGTACAACGATTAATCGGTGAATATGAAAAGAACCTGCTGATGCAGGTTCTTTTTTGAAATCAAGTTATTTTTTGCGAGTGAATAGGGCGGGCAAAATAATGGGTTTCCTTTCGCCTATTTCAACCATTTGGTTTATAATAAGCTTTTTCAATTCTTGGCGAACTGTTTTATGTTCCTTAGATTTAATAAGATTATTCTTTTGTATTGGGTCGTTATTGACGTCATATAAATAATCTTCAAAATATATTTTTGCCTTAGCCTTTATGTAACCTATGCCTACTGCTCTAACTGAATAAAGGTAATCTTTTGTTCTAATCGCTCTACCGACTTGCGATTCACTTATTTGTATAAAAGCATGACTACGCGTTGATTCTTCAGTCAAGGATAATCCACTGTAGTGTTTAGGAATCTCTATACCAGCGAGGGCAAGAAGTGTGGGTGGAAGGTCTATTAGGCTCACAACGTCTTCAACCTTTTTTCCTCCTGAAAATGGTCCACCTTTAATAATTAAAGGGATATGTGTACAACTATCGTGCGGGCTACGTTTGTATTCCAAATTTCTTGTTTTAAAGTGTGATCCGTGGTCAGAGGTGTAAATGATAATGGTATTGTCATAAATGCCTTTCTTTTTAAGTTTTTCAACCAGTCTACCAACGTTATAATCAAGTCGATTAATGGCACTAATGTAGTCGGGATAGCTCTTCTTGTAATCGCCGTTAAGGAAAGTTAAATCGTTAGGGATGGGATAATCCTTGTAATCTTCAACAGTTGGTTTGTAGCCTTCGTAACAATGCCTATCGTTTTGATGGTGAGGTTCAAGCTGGGAAATAAACATAAAGAAAGGTTTGTCGCTAGAGTGGTTGTCAATGTACTCAGTAGCAAAATCATTTATGCAATCAGCCCTATAGCCCGTAAAGTCGATTTTGTTGCCATTTTCGTCAAAAACATAGCCGTCATACCCGTGTGACGTGAACTCCAGCACGTCTGCTGCACGAACGTAAGCATATTGCCCTTGACGGTCTTTTGGGATGCTTGAACTTTCACAATGGATACCTATTCCCGGGTATCTGTCGCTTGCTAAATGCCATTTTCCAATGTATGCCGTATCATAGCCAGACTCGTTAAAATACTCGGCAAGAGGCTTAATATTTTTCTTTAAAGCAATGCCGTTCCAGTAAGAGCCATTTTCTGTTGCATAGGTACCACTTTGTAAACAAGCCCGTGCCGGACCACATACGGGTTGGCAGGTAAAACAATTTTCAAACTTTACACCTTCTTCAGCAAGGGTAGTTAGTGAAGGTGTAAGAGATGGAGTAATCGTATCCCAACGTTGTTGATCTGCAAAATAAAAAATAATATTTGGTTTCATAAAACTAATTTTATCATATTTTTTTCCATTATTCAATGTTTTATTTGTTTTAATCACATAAATATTAATACTTCTTTTCATAGCTTAACGTGGGTTTTTTTGTTATGCGCGTGCGCGCATAAATAGTATTGACTTTTTATCATATTTTTGTTACAATAATTTTAATTATTGATTAATTAAAGCAATGTATAGTTTTGTCAACCATTAGTTAAAGGAGAAAATTATGCCTAAAGCCCCTAATCCGAGAAACCCGTTACAAAAACGAATAAAAGAACTCTCTGTGCCCGCTGCTCAAAGCACAATAATCAAACAAGAATATTATGATAAATTTGATTGTAAACGTGGATTGAGAGATATCAATGGTAAGGGTGTTTTGGTTGGATTGACCGAGATATCCGAAATCATTGCGGCAAAAGAGGATGAAAATGGCGTTCGTACCCCTGTTGATGGGGAACTATATTATCGTGGTATTCCAATCGAGGATATAGTAAAAGGATTTGTTAAAGAGAAGAGATTCGGTTACGAAGAAGTAGTATATCTATTGATTTTTGGTAAACTGCCCAACGAAAAGGAATTTGAGGAATTCCGAGGAATACTTTCTGCTCTTCGCAAGCTTCCCCAAGGTTTTCTTCGCGACGTTATAATGAAAAAATCCTCAACTGATATGATGAACGTTCTGCAACGTAGCGTTTTGACTTTGTACGCATATGACGAGAATTCCGACAGTATTGCAATGGATAACGTTCTTATGCAATGCTTGGACTTAGTTGCAAAGTTCCCGATGCTTTCTGTTTACGGGTATCAAGTTTTTAAGCATTACCATGAAGATGGCGATTTAATAATTCATCAACCCGAGCCTGAATACAGCACTGCAGAAAACATATTAAGAATGCTTCGTGATGATGGAAAGTTCTCGCCTCTTGAAGCAAAACTTCTGGATTTATGCTTGGTTCTACACGCCGAGCATGGTGGTGGAAACAACTCTACTTTTACTTGTCACGTTGTAACCAGCTCCGGAACCGATACATATTCTGCTATTGCAGCATCATTAGGTTCTTTGAAAGGACCACGTCATGGTGGGGCAAATGCAAAGGTTATTAGAATGATGGATGATATTGCTAAAAACGTTAAGAGTTATAGTGATAAGGATATAAAAGATTATTTGAGACAAATACTCGAAGGAAAAGCTTTTGATAAGCAAGGCCTAATTTATGGAATGGGACACGCAATATATTCCAAGTCAGACCCTAGAGCAAAAATCTTAAAGAGTTTTGTTAAGCCTTTGGCAATAGAAAAGGGTATGGAAAAAGAATACGAGTTGTATCGCAAGATTGAAGTGTTAGCGCCCCAAGTAATTGCTGAAAAACGCAAGATTTACAAAGGTGTTTCCGCCAATATCGACTTTTATTCTGGGTTCATATATCGTTTGCTAGGGATTCCTACCGAACTATTTACCCCAATTTTTGCAATTAGCCGTATAGCAGGTTGGTCGGCACATCGCATTGAAGAACTTGCTAATGCCGGTAAGATTATACGTCCTGCATACGATGCAGTTGCACCCCGTGCAAAATATGTCAAACTAAGTGAAAGAAAATAGGAGATTTATATGTTAAATCTTATTCCAAAAGCTAAAATTCAAGAAGAACGATTCGGTGAGTTTGTTATCAACTCAGACACCACCCTTTATGCTGACGATAGTTTAATCAATGCTAGAGAAATTCTAAATTCTTTTGTGGAAGAAACCTGTGGGTACAAGTTACCAGTTGTTGTTTCTAAGCAAGCAAAAATAGCATTTTTGTATGACAGACACGTCCATAAAGAAGGTTACGTTATGGACGTTAACGTGGACAACATTGTCATTAAAGCATCCAGTAGCGTGGGGGCGTTTTATGCTGTACAAAGCATGCGTCAATTAACGGGTGGAGACTTAATAGAAAACCCGGATTTTTTAACTTTGCACTCATTGTATATTGAAGATGAGCCTCGTTTTAACCTTCGTTCAATTATGCTGGACGAGGCTAGATACTTCCATGGTGCAGATGCAGTAAAGAATCTTTTAGACATAATGGCCTATTATAAGCTTAATACTTTACATTGGCATCTGACCGATAACGAGGGTTGGAGGATAGAAATAAAGAAGTATCCTAAATTAACCGAGGTTGGCGCCGTTAGAAGGGGTAGTCAAACTATGGCGTGGGGTAATCGTTTTATAGATTGGACCTTGCATGAAGGTTATTACTCTCAACAAGAAATTAAAGAAATAGTTCAATATGCAGAACGTTTGAACATAACTATTATTCCGGAAATAGATATGCCGGCACATTTTGGTGCAGCTATTGCGGCGTATCCATGGTTATCTTGTAGCGAACAAGAGATAGAGGTGCCCATTGTACATGGTGGCTCGCCGAGCAAAAATGGTATTGGTCACGTTATTGCTTGTCCCGGTAAAGAGGACAAGACTTTTAGTTTTATATATGACGTGCTTGACGAGGTTTGCCAATTGTTCCCGGGACCATACGTTCATATCGGTGGAGATGAAGCACCCAAGAGCGAATGGAAGAAATGTCCTGATTGTCAAAAATTAATTAAAGATAAAGGATTAAAAGACGAAGAAAACTTACAAGGTTATTTTAACAATAAGATTGCCGTTTATCTTAAACGCAAGGGCAAGAGAATGATAGGTTGGAACGAAATACTATCTTCCAAGAAACTTGACAATTCCATTATTGCCCAATATTGGACACATAGGCGTGATATGAAGGTGGAGAACTATCTTTTAAGTGGTCACGACGTCATTATTTCAAAGCATCAAGCATTCTACTTCGATATGCCATATGCTCAAAATAATCTTAAAACCACCTATACGTTTGAGCCGGAAAAATATAATTTAAACGTTGCAACTGGTGGAATATTGGGTTTAGAGGGTTGCTTATGGACCGAGTGGGTTCCTACAGAGGCTAGGATGAATTATCAATTATATCCTAGAATGCAGGCATTTGCAGAGGTCGCTTGGACGCCCAAGGGCGGTCGTGACTATAAGGAGTTCTTAACAAGGCTTAAGAAGCAACTGCTTATTCTAGACCGATTTGGCGTTGAATATTGCCCCTTGAATATGGTTGATCAACGTGGACTAAAGAGGTTAAGAATGATGTCTGAGTTCCAAAACAAAAATGCTCATGCAGAATTTAATCATGCGATGAACGTAAGGAAGAAAAAAAGATATCGTGTATGAAAACCCTGCTTTCGTTAAAGCTCGAAATAACCCAAAACGATTGTTTTACTCATTTGATTTTTCCTTTTGTGGTAAATGAGGACTGTGCAAGATTAAGCATTAGTTATTCCTATTTCCCAAAAGAATACGAGGGAGAGGATGCAGTAGAAAAGGCGTTCGAAGCTTTTAAAGAGGCCTATGGTGATGCAACCATAACCATGGAAGACGTTAGAGGCGAGTTACCACTTAAGAATCACGTTACGTTATCACTTTCAAAAGAAGAAAAACTAATTGGAACAGCTCATCGTCATGCAAATGAGATGGTGGTAGAAGTTGGTGAAAAGCTGGCTACAGTAGGTTTTAACAAAACACCAATTGCTAAAGGTAATTACGCTATATTGTTGTCGGTACACGCGCTACTTAGTGATAAAGTTACTGCTAACTTGGAAGTAGTTGCCTATGAATAAGTTTAAATTTGAATTGCATACCCATACGATACATAGCGATGGTTCGTTTACGCCAAAAAGTTTGGTTGAATGTGCTAAAAAATATGGTTACACCGGCATTGCTCTTACTGATCACAATACCCAAAGTGGTTGCAAGGAAGCAATAGAATGGGGTGAAAAATTGGGGTTAGTGGTAATACCCGGCATAGAGTGGACTACTTTTTACGGGCACTTAGTAGTTTTAGGTGGGCATTCAAATATTAATTGGAATGAAGTTAATCCTGCTAATGTCATAGAAAAGATTATCGAAGCCAAAAATGCTGGAGACGTCGTGGGCCTCGCGCACCCGTATAGAGTAGGTTACCCGGTATGTACGGGAGGACGAAATAATTTTCCAAGTGAAATATTCGAGCATATCGACTTTTACGAAGCGATATCTGGAGAGGTGGAAGATCCAACGAATAAAAGGGCAAAGAACGAATATTTTTTACTCAAAGAAAAATATGACATAAGCGCTACCTATGGTAGAGATTGGCATGGTGATAACGATAAAGAGAATTGTACCTATGGTGCAACCTATCTTTTAAGTGATAAAGAAACCTTAACAACACAAGACGCATTGTACCTTATCAAAACGGGAAAAACTATGATAGGGGAAAAAGTAAGTGGTAAAGACCTAATGGAGGAGAAACAATGATTACAGCACATGGAGGAGCTCTTAACACAGGTAGGAATAGTTATAAGTATTTTAAAGCTATGGAAAACCTTTCTATGGAAGCAGTCGAGGTTGATATACGCATGAAAAATGGTGAACTATATTTAGGACATACTCACGTACCATTTTTTAAGAGCCAAAGAATACCATTGCGTTATGCTTTTGAGTTTTGCAAAAAATACAACAAGCGTATTAATTGTGACGTAAAACAATCGGGACTCGTAAAACCCGTTCAACAACTTGCTGAAGAAATGGGAATCGAGCATCTCATATATTTTACCGGTTCTGTTTCACCGGATGAAGTAAAGGATTTAGGGGGCTGTGATCTTTACGTAAATAACTCGTTTTATGCTTCAAAGTATCTTTTAACAATAGGAAATCTACCAAAGATTAAGGAGTATTTGGATAGTTTTAATAGTAAGGGTTTAAAGGGTATTAATATCAACTACCTTTTGACCTCAAAAGAGCTTTGGTTAAAAGCAATGGAACTAGGTATTGGCGTATCTATTTTTACCGTTGATAGCGAAGCAGTTTTAGAAAAAATTATTGATTTAGGATTTGATAATATAACGACTAATAAAGTAACGTCGGCACTGAAGTTTAGAGAAAAAAATGATTAATTATTTAGTCGTTGGAATAGGGCGAATGGGCTCTATTCATGCAAACAACCTTTACGTAGGTCATTCTAAAAACGGACGCCTAGTTGCCGTTTGCGATATTGACGAGGTAAAACTTAGCAAATTCGCCGTTTCGCATCCCAACATATCTACTTTCGGTAACTATAAAGATGTTTTATCAAGCATTAAGATAGACGCTGTAATAGTCGCTGTTCCACATTATTTTCATGGCGAGATAATAGAGTATTTTTTACGTGCCGGTATCCACGTTTTGACGGAAAAACCAGAATGTGTAAGTGTTTTAGAAGCGCGTAAAATAAACAATACAGCTAAAGAGTGTAATAGTCTTTTTGGGATTATGTATAATCAACGCACTAATCCTATTTATAAGCGTGCAAAAGAAACAATTTCGTTAGGTCTCCTTGGTGATTTGCGTAGGGTCAGTATGACTGTTACCCATTGGTATCGTTCGCAGTTTTATTATGATCAAGGTGGTTGGCGCGCTACGTGGCAAGGCGAGGGCGGTGGAATACTAATTAACCAATGCGTTCATCAACTGGACCTAATGCAATGGATGGTAGGGATGCCAAAAAAGATTAGGGCAACGTGTCGAACGGTTAATCGAAATATTACGGTAGAAAATGACGTTACAGCATTTTTTGAATTCGATAATGGAGCAACAGGTGTTTTTATAGCGTCCGGGCACGAACTTCAAGGTACAAATAGGTTGGAAATTGCTGGTAATAAAGGCAAGATAGTAATAGATGGTTTTAAACTTTCATTTTTCCAGTATACCCGTAGTGAGAATGAAGTTAATGCATGTGTTACAGAAGGTTATGGCGCAACAGATTTCGTAGTAGAAGAACTATGTTATGAAGGGGCCTATCGTGCGCGTGATGAAAAATATGGTCAACAACTCAGAGTTGTAGACCAATTTACAAAAGCAATAGAAAATGGCGAAAAACCCGTTGCATATGGTACCGAGGGTATCAACGCTTTAAGCATAATAAACGGGATATACCTATCACATTATAAAGATAAGATGGTTGAATTGCCGTTGGATGCGAAAGAGTATGACGATATGTTAAATGAGTTAAAAGTAAAGGAGCAAAAAATATGAAAATAGATTTTGAAAATGGCGCAATAGTCCATTATGATGATTTTTGTTCTATATCGTTTTATGATATTTCCAACAATCTTTTGACTGCTCAATTTGATGGAATGGGTGGAATAAGTAAGTATGCCGTCATAAACAAATGGGACTTTTTCGAGTGCTATTATAATCAAATGTCGGTGAATGATAAAGTTTTCGACCTCTATTCGCCCAAAAAAGTAACGATGGTTGGTAGAAAAATGGTTATTGAAACCGAAACTGAGGAAGCAAAAATTAAGATAGAGCAATTTGCTGATGATACAACGAATGCCATATTTGAGGAATTCAATATAACGGCAAAGAAAGGCGACGTCAAATTTGAAAACGTCATAAACTTTGGCGTTAACATGACTTCATATCTTAAAAATCTGTTCAATTCTAGATTTAGTGCTTCAAATATATCTAGGTTGGTTTATGGTACGTTAGGCGCAGTTATAAAAGGCCACAAGCACAATGAAGATAGGGGCGACTTTATAGTAATGCGAAATAGGCTGGTGGAGAATTGGTGCTTGGATTTTGCCGTATCGAAACCGGCTTTTCCTCGCGAAACAAGTGGAATGTATACTAACCAATTTAGTGCCGAGTTATATTTAAAAGAGGGTGAAAGTGGTTCAATAAAAATTGTTGTAAGTAATGGTACTTATAAAGATTTTAGTTACGTTGACGTTGCTAAAATATATGAAGATTTTGATATCTACAAGAGAAAAGCAGATGATTATATTAATAATTTACCAGTACCAGAATGCTGTAATACGGAATTTTTAAAGGCATACTACAAAAGCTTATACAATTGTTCTCTTTCTATGTACAAGGAAATGGGAAAATTCAAAGGTTTTTTGGCTGGAATCGTGTATCAGTCCCCTGCACGAACCTACTTCCGTGACGGCTATTGGACCATTTTGAGCGTACTTCCCAATCGCCCGGAGTTGGTTAGAAATGAAATTATAACGTTAGCAACAGGCGTTGATAAGGATGGAAAGTGTCCTAGCGCGGTAAAATATAATTTTAAAAATTGGTGGGGAAACCACTATGATAGCCCTTCGTTTTTAGCGATAATGGTTTATGATTACGTGCGCATTACTGGAGATAGGAGTATTTTGACGGAGAAATGGCGCAAATCCAACGTCTTGGATGCGTGTCGAATGGTCGTTGAAAAGCTAGCAGAATGTTGTGATGAAACAGGGCTACTTTATAAAGGTGGGGAATACAATAGGCGCGACTGGTGTGACAACGTATTTCGTATGGGCTATTGTACTTATGACGAGGCACTTTTCCAAAGGGCTCTTTATGCTCTTGGTGAACTCTACAAAGGGATTGATGACAGACTTTCGAAGCAGTATTACGAACGCGCAGAAAAAGTAAAGAAAGCCATAAACGATATACTTTGGGAACCTGAACTTGGATATTATGTTAACTATAAAGATGGTATTTTTGTAGAAGATAATCTATCGATAGATACCGTGGTTTGTGTTTTGTTTGGCATTGCAGACAAAGAAAAAGCTCTGTCAATGTTAAGCAAAATGGAGTCTTTGTTGGAGAGCAAGAACAACAAAGAACAAAAAGCTGGTGACTTTGGCTGTCTTTCGGTATATCCTTTTTACAAAGATAATAAAGCGGTTGTAATAAAGTCTAGCTTACCATACTATTATCACAATGGTGGCGACTGGCCGTATTGGTCCGCCGCCTATGCATATGCCAAACTAATGTATGGAATGGATTACGAATATCCGTTAACACGATGGTTTACTTATAACATAGAAAAGAAAAACTTTACTCCAGTAGAGTTTTTTGCACCGTGTCATCCGGATGGTTCTTTGTTGCAAGCATGGTCTAGCGTGGGTGCTTTTGTATTGAGCTACATTGATGGTAAATTCTTCGAATAGGCGATAAAAGTATTATTAAAACGGGGGCGAGCGCTCCCGTTTTTTTGTTAGAATGAACTTTCACGTGACGCGCGCGTTAAATTATAGTAAATAGTTCGCCAATCATTTGCCTTTTTATTATATTTATTATATAATGGAGCCAGTTATTTGTAGACCTAAGGAGAATAACATGCGTCATTTACGTCAATACGGATTATTTATTTTGCTTTTAGTTTTAGTGTTAACTTGTTCTTTTGCACTACTTGCTTGTGGTGAAGACAATGATGATGGAGAGAGTGACGCAGACGTCCTTAAAATTCGTATTGAAAATTTACCTGAGAAGTCCGTATATTCAGGCGATGAAATAAGTTTGGAAGACGCAACGATTTTGGCAACGACGAGAGGTGGTGCAATCCTTAGTGTGCCGATTACCCAAGATATGCTTTCTGGCTTTGATACAAATACGTTAGGAGAGCAAACTATTACCATTTCTTATGAAGGATGCACCGCAACTTTTACCGTTAACGTTTTAAAACCCGAAGTTCAATCAATATCAATTTCAGAGCGCCCCAGCGTTATATCTGTTGTTCAAGGTGGTTCTCTAAGTTTGACTGGTGTTAAATTAAAAGTCCAACTTCAAAGCCGTTCGATAATTATTGATAACATTAATATGAACATGGTAAGAGGCTATAGCAAAGATTTACCGGTTGGGGAGCATACCATATTTATCGATTACGCTGGTTTTTCTGCAAAATTAGAAATAGAAGTTCTTCCTAAATCTGTTGTTTCTATAGAAATTATCACCATACCCAAAGATACTCAATATTTTGTTGGAGAACCCTTTAATCCCGCAGGTTTGAGCGTTAAGCGTATGTATGACAATGGCACTGAGGACGTTATTAGATATGAAGATGATGCAACCTTGTTTAGCTTTGAATGTGATGATGAAAAGTTTAGGGAAGGGTTTACCGAAGAAAGATCTAGCGCTGTAATTACTGTTATTGTTGGAGGGCAGTCTGCTACTTTCAACGATTGTGTTGTTAAAAATCCTATTGTTAAGAGCTTTAAAGTTGAAAATAAATATGAAATATTAACGTTACCTATCAAACTAAATGAAAGGGAGTTAGTCGCTACAACTACTCTTAATAATAGCATTGTTCAAGGGACGAAGATAAATTGGAAGACGGGTCTTGGTACCGTTACCTATGATAATGGTGATTCAATAGATATTAACCTTGCTAATCCATCCATATATTTGTACTACGATAGTCTTGATGAAGAAAATCGTGTTAGCACGGAATTTGCACTTAAGGATACTGGTGACCACAACATATATTTGCGTTATGGCAATAGCGATGCCTATGACGTTATACAAATAAGCGTAAAGGCAAGAACACCAAAAGAATTGTTATTGGGCGATATTCGTCCCGAGGGTGAAAGAATAGAGGATCGTGTGTTTATTGATGGAAGTCGCCTTTCTACCGCTTTCTTAAGATACAATATTTTGTATGATAATGCAACGTACGAATGGGACGTAAATGACGTTACTACGTGGGGAGCATTGCTAGAAAGCATGCTTGATGACGACCCTGAGAATCCTTCGACTCTTAATCTATCAGTTGACAATCTTGACGAGGGTAAGCAACTAGTTAACTTTACCATTAGTGGGGTTACTGCAGGCTTTAAGATTACGGTTGTTGAGAAGGTCGCTCGTTCAATTACAGTTAATGCACCATATAAAAACATATATGCCGTTGGTAGTCCCTTGGAATTTGCCGGTTCCTATATTTACGTTCAATACAATGACAATTCTTTTGAACGCATTAGCCCAATTCCGGAAAGTATCGTTGCACTATATGATAAAGATGGGAATATGGTTAATAACATGTCTTTTGTTGGAGAATATACTGCTAAAGTTAGCTTTGCTGGGCTTGAAAGTTCCTTTAAAGTTAACGCAGTGGAAAGCAAAGATATAGTAACGGCCATCACGCTTACGGAAAGAAGAAAAATTGATTTAGGAGATGGTAGCGTATCAACCACAAACGTAGATATGCCCCTAGATGAAACCTATTCCTATGCTAACTTTGATTTAATCCCGTTTGATAATATCTTCATGAATATAACCACGGGTGCTGGTTCAAGCACTGAAGATCCACCTTGTTTGGCAGATGCAGAGCTTATAGAAGGTGATAGGTTCGCAAGCGGTAAGCAAACTTTGTTGTTCCGCTACCAAGGATTCTTGTTCAACCTAAACATCGATATTGAAGGAAGAAGAGTTTCTTCAATTGAAGTAAGTAAAGCACCCAATAAATCTGTTTACGTTCTTGGTACGGATGCAGAGTTAGATATTACCGGTTTGTTGGTTACCAAAGTATTTAATGATGGTGATAGGGGAGAGCAAAACTACTTTGATTCACTATGGAGTTTCTCAGGATATGATCTAACAAAAGTAGGAGTACAACAAGTTATTGTTACTTACGTCCTGGGTGATCGTACCTATAACACGTCTTTTGATATTGAAGTTGCAGAATTGAGCGTTGCATCAATTAGCTTTGATGATACTCAAAACGGCGTAGAAACTTTCGAAATAGTTAACGATGATGGAACGAGAGAAATGTTTAGAGGTATTAAAGTTAGTTACCGAGACGACATTAATTTAACCTATATACATAACTATTTTGATCACGAAGGTCTACCTGTTACCGAAATTCACACGCTATATTTTAACGTAACCTATGAAAATGGAATGGTCGTTCAAAGAGAGTTGAAGGCAAGCTATATTTCATACGATAAGAACGTTAACCCCAACGTAAGTGGCGATTTCAAATATGAGGCTAAGATAAGTTATGGCGGACAAATCACCAGTATGAATTTATACGTCGCTTTTAGAAAATTAGCAAGCATAGAAGTTTATAATCTTCCCAACGTTGTTACTTATGCAGAAGGTCAAACTTTAAGCAGAGAGGGCGGTTATATTTTAAGAAGATTTGATGATGGTACTACCGATATCCTACCTATGACCAATGGACTAATTGGTGTTGATGGATACGATGCAAACCCCTTTATAAACGTTCAAGGTGGTACGTATTTGGATCAAGACGTTACCCTTTCTTATGGAAACAAGACAACTACTTTCACCGTAAGGACTTATAGAAAACTTGTAGCTGTTCCGACCATAGGCAACTCTATTTTCAGTTATGGTGACGTAAGCGTGCCCGTAATAACCATAAGAGAAAGCATTGCTGGATTTGAGATCCCTTCAACTACGTTAGAGTATTGGGTAGACGGTGCGTGGGTAAGCGAACGCCCCGTATATCCGGGAACGTATCCATTAAGAATAATGGTTCATGAAAATGAATATTACGTAAGCGACGTTGTTGAAGATGCTTCATTAAGCCTAATAATTAGAAAGAAGGCTATCATTATTAAGATTGATGCTGTAAGCAAGGTTTATAAGGAAGCGGATCCTAGATTTACTTATATCATTGAAGAGGGTGAACTTGTGGGCAACGATTACGTTGATATCGAAATTACTCGTGAACCCGGTGAAGACGTTAAGTACGTTGGAACAGGTTCTAATAGGGTAATTGGTTCCTATGCTATAACGGCTAAACTTACCGAGGGCGGTGCAAATAATAATGCATTATATGAATTAGCTTATGAACAAGTTGGTTTAACAATTAAGCCCAGAACTGTAACGGTTAATAAGAATAACGTAGTCATAAACGTTGAGTTTACAGCTCCTAGCAATTATAACCCAGTTAACCAAACAATACCATATACCGGATTGGCAATTAGTGGATTTACTGCTAAGTATACCGATGCTGAAGGCTTTATTAGTATGATAGAAGCAAAGGATATTCTTTACTATGATGCAAATGGTAATCTTTTGACAGGACTGCCCAAAGAGCGTGGTGATTACCAAGTAAGAATTTCTGACAACTATTCATTCCAAGGCACTTCGATGAGGAACTTTACAATAGTATAAATAATTTAAAAAATATAAAACACATCCAAGGAGGTTTCACTTTATGGACAATGAACAAAAGTTTTCAATTTCTCAATGGGAAGAACCGGGACGCATTTATGCCGACCTTAATAATCTAACTTCTCAACCAATTTGGGAAATAAGCGACGAAGAACTCGAAAAAATCAAAGTTCACTTTGATACGAAATGTGCAAAGTCAAAAGAAATTACCACCGAAGCTAAAAAATATATCCCCGGTGGCGTTCAACACAACCTTGCATTTAACTTCCCATTCCCTATTTGTATGGATAAAGCTGAGGGCGCATATCTATACGATCGTGATGGAAACGAATATATCGACTTCCTACAAGCCGGTGGTCCTACCATTCTAGGCTCAAATTATCCCGCAGTTAAAGAAAAAGTTATGGAACTTCTTAATACGTGCGGACCTGTTACTGGTCTCTTCCATGAAGGTGAAATGCTATTGGCAAGGAAGATTAGCGAACTAATGCCCGCTTGTGAAATGTTCCGTATGCTAGGTTCAGGTACCGAATCTGTTATGGCAGCTATTCGTGTAGCTCGTTGTGCAACCAAGAAAAAGAGAGTTATCAAAGTTGGTGGCGCATATCATGGTTGGTCTGATCAAATGGTTTATGGCCTGAAGATTCCCGGTAGCCGTCAATTCTTAGAATCACACGGTATTGCTGGCGGTTGCTACAAGAATACCGATGAAGTTCGTCCCAATGACCTTAAGATGCTCGAAAAAATGCTCAAACTCAATAGTTTAAGAGGCGGTACTGCAGCTGTTATCGTAGAACCTGTTGGTCCTGAAAGCGGAACTCGTCCCATTTCTCTTGATTACAACGAAAAAGCAAGAATGCTTGCTAAAAAATATGGTGCATTATTTATCTTTGACGAAGTTGTTACCGGCTTCCGTTTGGGCACTAGTGGTGCAGCAGGTTACTTCTTTGGCAAGTATGATTATGATAAAGAATTACCCTTTGAATGGATAATCGAAGACCGCAAGATTGAAGATGGCAAAGTTGTTAAGTTCAAACGTCAAGCAACCGGTAGAGATATGTATCCCGATTTAACCGTATTCGGTAAAATCGTTGCCGGTGGATATCCTGCAGCAGGTGGTGTAGGCGGTAAGAGAGAATACGTTTCATTGATGGCAGCAGGTGTTGCTGGTATGGGTAAGAAGGCATACGTTGGTGGAACACTAGCAGCTAACCCCTTGTCCGCATACGCAGGATATTGCGCAATTTGCGAAATCGAAAAGAATGATGCTTGTGTAAAAGCAGGTCGTGCAGGTGATCGCCTAGCATCAGGACTAAAAGAACTAATTAAGAAATATGGTCTACCTTACGTTGTTTATAACCAAGGTTCCATTGTTCACCTTGAATGTACCGGCGCTATGTCATTTGACTTTAGCTCAATGAATCTATTGAAATCTGTTATTCCTATGCTTAATAAAAAAGCAGAAATGCTCAATAGAAAGAAAGCTATGGAACACATGGGCGCAGCATATATGGCAAATGGTATCGTAACGCTTGCAGGTTCAAGACTTTATACTTCTATGGCTGACACCGATGAAATCATCGATGAGGCACTCCGTAGATTTGACAAGGTATTTGCAACCGTTGTTAATACCGGTAAAAAATAAAGCGAAGTATATTTAGGAAAAGGCTATGAAGAATAAACTCATAAAACAAATTTTAGAGTTTTGCAAGGAGATGGAAGAGGATAAACTCGTCAAACTCGGTGACACTATGAGTGTTAGATTCGAGGGTGGTATGCTTATCACTTCCTCTCAAAAGCCTATGGCAGAAATTGGCGAAGAAGATATTGCATATGTTGACCTAACGGAGCCCAAAGATGAAATTTCGGCACTCCATTTAGCTATTTATTCTACACGTGACGACATTAATGCAATCATAATTAATCATGCCCCTTACTGCGTAGGTATTGCAAAAGGATTAAAGAAATTCCCTGCTTGCTTGGACGACATGGCACAAATTATTGGGCCTACTGCTAAGGTTGCGCCTTCAAATAGTATCGCGGACGTTATCAAAACCTTGAACGGCAGAAATGCTTGTTTAATAAAGAATGACGGCGTTATTGCAACAGGAAGAACTTTGGACGAAGCACATACTGGCTCGCTCGTTTTGGAAAAGGGCGCTATTGCCTACGTTGGTTCTACCGTACTTGGAAACTCTGTTAAAATTAGTACATTTGACGCGCTTTTGATGCGTTTTATTTACAAGACAAAATATTCCAAGAAAGACCAAGCCGAGAAACAAGCTGAATTAAAAGGTTAGGAGGGCGTTATGACTGAGCAAGAATTAAGACAACAAGTTAAAGATGCAGGCGTTGCTCTTCTTAAAGAAGGATTGGTAAGAGGTACTTGGGGTAATATCAGCGTTCGTATGGACGACAAAAAGATGATCGTTACTCCTAGTGGTATGGACTACATTCGTATGAAGCCCGAAGATACCGTTGTGGTTGATATTGAAACGTTGGAATATGATAGTCCCGTTAAACCCACTTCGGAAAAGAAGATTCATGCAGCAATTCTTCGTGATAGACCCGAAATTAATGCCGTTATTCACAGCCACCCCATATGGAGTTCTGCAGTAGCTGCTGCAAGAAAAACCATGCCATCTATTACTCCTAGAATGAAAGAGTTGGTCGGGGAAGACGTTAGGACGGGAGATTATGGTCTACCTAGCACTAAAAAACTAACCGAAGGTGCTGTTAAAGCACTTAAGGATAGAAACGCTTGTTTCCTAGCAAACCACGGCATTTTTGTATGTGGTAAAACTATGGAAGAAGCATTCGAGATTATGAGAGAGATGGAATACTGCTCAAAACTATATATTGATAATATAGTTAAGGCTGAACTTGGCAAGGAAGAAGTAGACGCTAACGACGTAATCGAAGTATTTTACAAAAAAATTAAATAGTTCGGAGGGAACAAATGAGTAATTTTAAAGCAAGTGTTAATAGTTTGGTAAACAAATTATTTGGCACAACTCCTGGCGACGGCGAAATGCAAGCAA
Source organism: Candidatus Stercoripulliclostridium sp. (assembly GCA_045577735.1). Classification (GTDB taxonomy): domain Bacteria; phylum Bacillota; class Clostridia; order Christensenellales; family DTU072; genus Stercoripulliclostridium_A. Next base: position 121,480 of record JAZNIY010000019.1, read on the forward strand.
AGGAAGGTATGGCCTATAGTATAGCAGGTTTTGGCCAAAACTTTATTTGTACTATTATTGGTAGTTATCTTACCGTATTCATGACCGACGCCCTTGGATTTAACATTGACGTTAAAGTTGGCGCATTAACTGGTGTTGTTGCAGTAGCAGTTTTGATGCTTGTAACACGTATGTTTGATGCTTTCAATGACCCAATTATGGGTTCAATCGTAGACAAAACACGTACTAAGTATGGTAAATGTCGTCCCTATCTCCAATGGATGCCCATTCCAATTGCTGTAATGACGATCCTATGCTTCTTACCATTCTATAAAACCGATATGGGAAGCTTTATAGGCCTATCTTTAGTTTACGTAGTATGGTCAGTAACCTATACCATAGTTGACGTTCCTTATTGGGCACTTTCAACGGCTATGACCAACGATACGACTAAACGTGGTAATATGCTTACTATAGCACGTATGTTCTGTACTGTTGGTGCAGGTATAGTTACCATTTTCGTACCTATGATCACTTCTGGTGTAACTGCTAAGTTTAAATATGATACTTTTGCAGTTCGCGATCCTAATATGGTTGTACATACCGGTGATGCAGCAAAGGCATTTTTGGATGGATCAAAAAATTTCCTAGGACAAGAATCCTGGGCTCTTAAAGAGGGATTAGAAGCACAAGGCTACAAGATGATGGAGGGATTATTAAGACCTGAATTTGCAGCTCAAAATGCTGAAGCTCTTCGTTGGACATACTTCATTATTTGTGTAGTACTAGTTGTTCTTGCAATCCCCATGTTCTATTATGGATTTAAACATACTAAAGAACGTGTTGGTGTTGGTGCAGATGGAACTGTAACAGAAAAACCAAATTCACTTGGTCACAACCTAAAACTCTTGTTCAAAAACAAAGAACTTCTCCTTATCGTTTTAAGTGGTATCCTTGGTGGTGCAAGAATGGTTTATACTTATACAGGTGGTTTGTACTTCTGTAAGTATGCACTCCAAAATGAATCCGCTTATTCTATGCTAACTATGTTGGTTATCCCCGGTGGCCTTGTTGCATCGGTTCTAACCCCCTGGATGACTAAAAAGTTTAGTAAGAAGACTTCTTACATTGCAACTCACATTTTGGGTGCAGTAGCGATGGTGGTTATGTTCTTCATGTGGGACTTCAAGGCTGGTACGTTTGTTAACGGTGGCTTAATCGTTGCTATAATTTGTATGATACTCCTTGGTATTCCTCAAGGTATCAATAACATTATGACCTACGCTATGATAGGTGACACCGTTGACTATCTCGAATGGAAGACAGGTGAGCGTGGTGAAGGTATATGCTTTGCAATGCAAACTCTAATCAACAAGATCGGTATGGCTGTTGGTGCATTTATTGGTGTTCTTGCGTATGCAATGGCTGGTATTAGCCCCTCAAACCCCGAAGGTTCCATGACCATTGAAGGATTGAACAAACTATGGATGATGCTTGTACTAAGTGGTGCAGTAAGCTTCATAGCATGTATAATCCCCATGTTATTCTACACCATTTCCGAAGATAAACAACGTAAGATGGTTGCAGAAATCGCAGCAGGAACTAATCCCGGTGCTGCAAACAAAAATGGTGCACAATTAGTAAAAGAAGAAGCATAGTATTACAATTAAATTCATATCCAAGACGCCCAAATGTGGTGTCTTGGATACCTAAAAAATAAAAAATGATTTGAACTTAGTCAAGGAGGTTAATAGACTATGGCAAACAACAATAACAACCCTGGTATTGCTGGTATCACTCCGCAGCAAGCTATCACGGTTACTAATCCACAAGGCGTGGCAAGAAGACTTCCCTCAACAAACGTTGAACCAAGAGCATTTACTCGTGGTATTCCTACGGCTGGTGTTATTAGTAAAGCACCTGTCGGAAGAACTCCTGGTGCTCAAAGAAGAGCAAACAGAAGGGTAACTGCTTATAACACTGCTGTTCCAATGTTTTATAGAGTAGCAGTTGACGGAAGACCTGGTCGCATTGTATTCCCTACACCCGGGGCAAAACTCTATTATTTGAAATGTATTAAAACCGCAGCAAATTCATATCCGATCGATATTGCGGCTTATTCAGTAATAAACAATAGAGCATATTTCTTAATAGCATCTTATGACCAAACACCTGTAAGTTATAGAAGATTTTTCGATATGGCAAATGCTTTATATGCTCAATTCTTCAATAACAATTTCCAAACGTCTGGTTTTGTTTTCAAGTCTAAAATACGCGTAAAACAACTAAAGAAGTTGGAAGATATTTGCGAGAGCATTCCAATTATTGAAAGTCAACCATACGCACATATGCTTGCACAAAGATGGGATTATCCTTTTAGCTCATATGGCAAACAAGGTGATTTTGATAGTGGATTTATAGCATGTAGAGAAAGCATATATAAGTTGGCAGACAAAGATCAAGTAGAAAAGCTAATTCTTCAATTTTATAAAGATGGAGAATTGGGCGAAGGTGGTTTAAGAGTTATTCCCGAGGACGTATTTAATCTACCAGAGATTGATCGAATTACCACACTTATTGAAAACGTATTGATTGACTATGGTTGCTACACCAAGAGGGCAATACCTAATTACTTAATGCCCAGAGTTATTGCTGAAATTAATGAACGTAGTGGTTTAGAATACGATAGAATTGCCTATCGTTTGGCACTTTCAAAGCGTGACAAATATCCCACTCTTGTTAAAGTAATAGCAGAGCTTGCCGTAACAATGAATCAATCGTTTGATGAAAGCGTAAAGTCTTTGGAGGTTGAAACGAACGATAATGAATTGCTACGTGACGTAGTAGTTGAATTGTCGGATAGGTTAGGTTATTCTATCGACCAAATATTTGCTCGCCTAGGAATTGCTTATTGCACTGTTTCTGGAAATTCGGTTCATTATTTCAACGATGCATTTGTTGTGGAAATTATCAAGTTCATTTGTGAAACAAAGAAGATTTCACCCGAATTTGCAATCCAAAAACTTGGTATTCGCAACTCACACGAAGATCCAAATCGTGTACTTAAAGTGGCACAAATGTGCAGAAAATAATGGAAATCAAACTAGAAAATGCGCTGATTAGTCAGCGCATTTTTTATGCACTTTGAATTACAACATCTTAGTCGCACGTGCGCGCTAGTATAATTATAGTAAAACAACGCCCAATTTTGTTGTTAACGCGCGCGCGAGTGTGTTATAATAAGCGCACATATATCATTATACGCGCGTGGGGCGCGTAAAGAGGCGTTATGAACAAAAAACTAATTTTAATTCTACTCGCTACCGTTTTGGTCTTTTCTTCCTTGTTCTTCTTGGTTTCTTGTGGAGATGAAGTTAGCATTGACCACTTAGAGATTTATTCTATGCCCAAAACAGAGTATAGTCTTGGTGAATCTTTGGATATTGAAGATGCCAAACTAAAGGTTGTCTACAAAGACAATACAGAAAAACTAGTGGATATTACTTCTAGTATGCTTTCTGGCTTCGACCCAAATACTCTTGGCGTACAATATATCAAGGTTTATTATGAAAACAAGAGTACGGTATTTACCGTAACCGTTTCACGTTCTTCAGTTTCCGGTGTTGAATTGGTAATCCCGGATGAAAACGTTAACTATATTGAAGGACAACTTTTGCGTACGGAAGGAACCTATTTGCAAATAAGCTTTTTTGACGGAAGTGTCGAGCGTATTAACGTTACTAGAGAAATGTGTTCTGGTTATGATGCCTATGAACTTGGCTCTCAAATAATTAGTGTCGTAGGATATTTGGATGGAGTAGAATATACTTCATCATTTGTTGTAACAGTTGTAGAACGTGAACTTACCGGTATTGAAGTCACCACCGCCCCCACAAAACAAATTTACTACGTTGGTGATAGCGTCCTCGATTTTACCGGTGGTGTATTGTTCTTAAAATATGATAGTGGATATTCTGAGTATATCGACATGGCTGACGTTAATGGTGATCCCATCGATGGCCTAGAATATTCTTGGAATAATGCCGTAGTTGACAATCGTTCGGTTGTAAAAGTTACCTACGGGGACAAAGAAACGTCTTTCCAAATTCAAGTTAAAGTAAGAGACGTTAGTTCTTATGAAGTAAAGGCCGATACCGTTAAGGCACAAATGCAAAACCTTGACCTTGATTTGACGGGTATGGTTGTTACTATCAACTATAACAATGGCGAATTTGAAGAGGTAACGCTACCTAGCGATAAGATTAGCATTGCTGGGTATGATAACACCTTAACTGGAACTCAAGAAGTAACCATAGTATTTAGTTACGGTGGTGTTGAGCTCGCAACTAAGGGCTCTTTGACCTTAGAAGTTACCCCTCGTGAAGCAGTAACTCTAGAAATGGTAACTACGCCCACAATCTATCAAGACACTGAATTTGACGTATCCGAATTTGAATTGTGCATAGTCTACAACAACGGCGAGCGTGGAGAAAAGTTTAACCTTAATAACTCGATGATTATTTGGGCAAATGGTATTCCACGTACTTCTTATGCTGAAGAAGGTGCGCAAAGTTGGTATATCGTTTATCGCTCGGGCGTAGAACTGACCTATAATTTCGAAGTTGTTGGATTGGAAGTAACCGAAATCGAACTAAATAATGCTAATAACGTTATTGCATTCCTAGGTGGACAAGCGGTAACCGATGACGTTAGAATGACTGTCACTTATAATAATGGATTAGTTGTAGAAAACGTATCTCTTGCCCCCGAAATGGTTTTTGATTACGATAATCAAAAGACCGGATTACATAAGGCAAAGATAAAATACGTTGACCAATATGAAGAAGGATTTATCACCGATTTATATTTAACGGTTGTCAGAGAGATTAGTAGTGTTACCATTAGCGGTGAATTCCGCACGACCTATATTGTTGGCCAAACCTTTAACCCCGCAGGTATGATATTAGAAGTATCCTACGTGGGAGAAGGTTCTAGCGAAACTATTGCTGTACCCACCGATTTGAGTGATTCTTTCTATGATGAATGGAGCTTTACTAGAGCTGATGGTTTGACTTTTGATAAGGTTGGACAACAAATCGTATACTTAGAAAATGCTGGACTAGTTAATTCAAAAGAAATACTTGTGATGGTAGAAAACAAGATAGTTGGAATAGGACCTCTCTATCACAAGGTAGATGGCGTTTTGAAACAGGTTAGTGGATTCGAGGGAGAAGAAGTAATTAATAACGTTGGTTTCGGCAACGTTCTTGAAGGTGTTAATATCAACTTGGAAAATTACGTTCTCTTTATAGATTTTGAAAGCGAAACCGATGATTTATGGCTTGATTTTGTTAAGAAAGATGAAAATGAATCTGAGTTAATTGATAATATAAGAGAAAGCGTTAAGCTAGATTATAATCCAAAGAACACAGCTCTTGGTGAAAGGAAAGTTACCATATTCTATGAAAATGAAGGTTTGGTAATTATGCACGAAACGGTTGTAAACGTTCTTGAAAAGAGTATTGTAGGTATTAAGCTTCTAGCCACCCCCGATAAGACCGTTTATTATCAAGATGAAAACAACCTAAATGGTGTTGGCACAGAATATGAAGGTATGATGCTCAGTATTGAGTATGACAATGGAACCTTTGGCCCAATTAACGTTCAAGAAGCTATTGCACAAAGCCGTTTGAACATAGGTAACATTGACGTAAGAGAAATAGGAACTAAAGAGGTTTCATTCTCCTATAGAACAATGGAAGACGTACTATATGAAAGTAGCTTTTTCGTTACGGTTGTAGATTCCACTCCCACTTCCATTAGCTGGGAAAATGGAAACGTTCCTTACGTTGAACTATCACTGGGCTCTTCATTTGGTATTATTGGTATGGGATACATCGACTCCGATAGTATGATTAAGCCTCTTGAAGAACTTGAATTACTAGTTCAATATTCAGGAAGCAATCTTGTTATACCATTTACAGTAGGTGAATTATTCAACGATGGTCAGCTTGTTGTTGAAGGATATAATGCAAATCAAACGGGCATTCAAGACGTAAGACTTGTTCACGTTAACAACACTTCACTATACGTGACGGTTAAAACTAAAGTCGTTGAAAGAACGTTAAAAGAGATTCACCTAATGAAAAATGGCGTACTTGTTGAAGATGCTATTATTGTTGATGATGAAAGTGATAGATACGTTGACAAAATAGAAGTAATACAAAGTGCTCAATTAGACCTTACTTGTCTTGCTCTTCAACTTGTATTTAGTGATGACGTTAAGACGATAATACCTGTCTCTGCAAGTTTCATTAACGCTTCAGCTAATAACCTTAACGGCTATGATGCGAACGATGCAACGATTGGAATACGTGAGATATCCATTTCCTATACTTATGAAAATGAAACCGATGCCGTAACAACTGTCGTTAAGTTGGACGTTAAAGAAAAGAGTTTGCTTAAGATAGAAATTAACGATATTCCCAAACAATTCTATATTGAACATGAAGCATTTGATATCAATAGTGGTTCAATCATGCTTTATTATGACAATGGAACGACCGCAATAGAAGAATTGAGGAATGCTAGCACAACCAATCCATCTGCATCATTCTACGTTGACATTAATCGTTTTGATAACTCAGAATTTACTGGTTATAGCAAGGTTCAACCTATTTCTATTAGATATGGTAATTGCACGACTGGATTCAACGTTTATATGCGTGATAGACGCGACGTAGAAGTAATCTTTAACGGAGCAAACGTTTATACCTATACGTATGGAGACGTAGGTTTTGCTAATGGTGGTGAGATATTCAATCCTATCTCTATCACAATGTATGGTTATGAAACCTATGGTGCCAGCGAGGCAAAGAAAGCGATTAACGATTATACTATTGAATACGTTCCTAAGGCAATTTGGGATACTATAAAGAGAGAAGAAAACGTTGACTATACTAAGGTTCCCAATACTGTTGGTGAATACGTTATAGTAGTTAGCTATAACACCAATATGGAACTTCTAGAGGATGCCATTCATAATGCTTATGAAGATTCTTCAAAGACACTTACTATACTTAAGAAGGATATTTACGTATCATTCCTAAAGCAAAGTAAGGTATATGGTACTGCTACTCCCAACATTTACGTAATCTTCTCTGGCACTCAAATCGACCAACAAAATTTGAGATATACCTCGCTAAACGACTTGTTTATTGAAGGCGATGGTCTTAGAACACCTACATTTAACCCCGAGTATGAAACCTATTACTCAACAATAGCTTATTTGTGGGGTGGCAATGAGAATGGAAATCCGGTTCCCGTCGTTGATGAAAATACCGGCGATCCCATCTTTATTGATATATTCAATATCGTTTATGAAAATAAGCAAACTGGTATATCGTTAGAAATAAACGATGACACTTCGGTTGGAACCTATAACCTATCGGTAGAAAACAAGTTTGTTTCTCCCAACTATAACGTTATTTATCAAGACGTTGACTTTGCTGTTGAAACACGTAAAGTGAGCGTAAAGCCGGAATCTATTTCCTATGCATACGGAACAGAAACAATTCCTACAATTGCATATACAACTTCTAAAGTTAAAGATGAAAATGGTCAATATATTTCTGACAGTGGTCTTTTTGGTAATGACGTTTTGATTGGTAACCCCAGAAAGATTTCTGAAGATAAAGTGGTTGGTGAATATGAAATAGGTCTTGGCTCACTTAACTTGACCAATAATCCCAACTATGATATTTCAATAGACAATAGTGACAATCCCAAGGTTACTATTGTTCCCAGAAACATTTACGTTAAGACTGATAGTGTTATCAAAACTTATGGTGAACCTTTTGTAGAGCCTCAAGTTAAATTCTTCTCCGATCCTGCTTGTACTATGGAAGAGGGAGCGTTTGCGAGTGGAGATAATCTTGCTACAATTGGTACTTTGGTTTATCCCAATACTATTGATGAAAAGAGCACCGTTAATAACTATAAGTACTCTTGTGAAATAGATAAGACTGGTCTTGGACAAATGAATTATAACGTTGTCATTGTAAGTGGTTACGTTGAAGTAGTTAAACGTCCTGTAAACGTAATTGCTACGGCTATCTCTAAAGTATATGGGGAACAAGATCCTATTATTGGATTTAATATTACTCCCATTGCTAACGAGAGCGCTTCTGGAATCGTTAATAATGATGTTTTTGAAGGAGCACTTTCTAGAGCCGAAGGCGATAACTATGGTGAATATGCAATTCAAATAGGAACGTTGAATAATTCTAATTATGACATTAGGTTTACTTCTGCAACATTCAGTATTTTACGCAAGAGTGTGTTTGTATACGTTTCAGAAGAAAAACTAACCAAAATATATGATGGTAGACTTCCTTCCATTGATGAATATACGTTGTATGAAAGTCGTGAAAGCGATGCTACTGTATACCTCAACGATGAGGTAAGAGATTTCATAACATTTAGCTTTAGAGGCGAGAGCAAGGGCTTTGGTTCATATGAAGTTGGAGTACAAGTAAATTCTAATAACTATTCTATTGCTCTATATAACGAGAATGGGTATTCATATACCATAGAAAAGAGAAAGGTTGCTATTACTAGAAACGAGTTCTTTGATCTACCGGATGGTTTGGAATACAAGGGAAGTGCATATCAATTCTACGCACAGATTAGTCCCAATGATTTGCAACACGTATATAACAATGACGGAAGTTATGCTACTGACGATAATAACAAACCTCTATTTGATGATCCGTCGGTTGTACTATCTATTCAAAGTGTAATCAATCAAGGAACCTATACGGTTAACGTATTAGAGTTGTCTGACAAGAACTACGAAATTGATAGGGAAAACACCGAGGCAATAACCTTTATCGTTCTACCTCGTACCATTAAGGTTGTTATAAAGACTAACGCCGAAAATAATACAATAGAGCGTGAGTTTAATAATCAAAGTGCATATCTAAGCGCTGCTGATTATACGTTGGAAAATCTAATCCCAGGAGAGGGCGAACCATATTTCAATCTTGGTATTTATTCTGGCGGAAAAGAAACTAATGCAACTGACGTATATTATGACGTAAACGATGGTAGCATTATTGGTTACGATATTATGATTGCAGAAAACTCCGTTGATCCCAACTATCACGTTGTTCTTGCTGCAAATTACAAATATAAGATTGTTCCCAAAGACGTTGTTATTAGAATTTATGACAAGTACCTCAGCAAAGCATATGATGGCGTTGAACCTGTAATTAAAACCTCGATGTTTGCTCCTGTGAGTGCAGTAACTGGTTTTGATAGTAACGACGTATCGTTCACTTTTATTAGAGAAGAAAGTGATGGTAGGGATAATAGTAGCGTAGGTAACTATTCCGTTCAAATAGCTTGTATGGATAGGAACTTTAACGTTACAACCCAACAACCTAACTACGTATATCAAATTACGCCGGCAAACGTTTCCGTTTCCATCAATGCTCAAAGTTTGGAAAAAGCTTACGATGGTTATGATTTCACGCTTGATTCCGATGATTTAACGTTTACTGCATATTATGGTAACAATTTGATAGTTCATAACTTTAGACATAAAGTAGGGGACAATGATCCTTACCAAGACTTTGTAGACCAACTACAAACATTAGGTACTGCTATTAATAATCTAGACAATCAAATTAATATAATAGATTTCACGGAGCTAAGCTTCGCTAAGACCAATATGTCTACAGCGATTTTGAGAGCAAACGAGTTGATGAATTTGCTTAAAGCAACAAATAACCCGATGCAAGCTTCCAATACTGTTGATATGCGTTCTGCTCTTGAAACGATAATATCCTATCTAGAAGATGCTATTGAGTCTATAAATAATGATGAAAGGGAAACTGCTGTTGGATACTATCGTTCTATAACAAATACGCTAATGCCCATCATTAAGAACGTATTTGACAAAGAAGAAAGCTACGTTGCGTTTATATTCGGCTCAGAAAGTGATAATAGTGCTGTTGAAGTTGGTGTACATCCATTTACTGTACAATTCAGTGACTTTAACCGTAACTTCACGTTGCTAAATGCAAATAAGAACGTAACGATTTCTACTCATACCCTTTACATCAACGTTCCTAATATCTATAAGACTTATGGTATTACTTTAGCTGAACTTGGTGAGTTGCCCTATGAATTATACGATCCTAGAACAGGGGAAGTATTAGAAGATGGTAATTTCCAAAGAAATGGTGCTCCTCAAGTTATAGGTAGCTTCAGAAACGTTGGTAGTTATGACGTTGACGTAAGTTCAATTTACATTTCCGAAGGTGGTAACGTTAAGAGTGAAAACTATGTATTATTACCCGGCAATATAGGACAAGTTATTATCGAAAAGGCAATTCTTTCCATAAGAATTAACGTCGAAAGTGATCCTAATTTGTACGTCTATGGTAAGACTATAGAAAGATCACAATTTAGTGGTCAATATGTATACTTGCCTGGCTCAAGCATTCCAGAAATACCTACCGAGAGTTACCAATACGCACTTATTGAAGAAGCAAATGCGTGGGCAGAGGCTAATGGATATGGTAACTTAAATCACGTAGAAAAGATGAACCTTTACTATGGTGGTTTGAAGTTCGAGGGAGAAGACGAATTTGAAAGTGTTCTTAAGACCAATGCCGTAAGATATAACTGCTATCTAAATGGTGAAAGTGGTACCGAAATTTTTGACACGAATATCTTTGATGCTGGCGATTATAAGTTGAGTGCGACTGGATTTAAGGCAGATAACTATGAAATTCGTGTAATACCAGGTACTTTGACAATTGCAAAGAGAGAACTAACCATATACACGCAAAATGGTTACTATGAAAAGGAATATGGCGAAGATAACATTAGCTATATCTATACTAACTTTGCAGGTAATGAAACGGCTAATACCTTGAAGGTATATCGTGACGCTGAAGGCAATGGTATCTATGACACGGAAGTAGGATATCTTTCCGATATGAAGTGGAATTATACGGTAAACGAAGGCGAAGTAAATCCTCTTGATCCTTTGACTGGTGCTTCAGACACTTGGTTGAGTATAAATCCCAATATGGGAGAGTATAGATTGAAGAATTATACGATTAACTTTGGAACGGTAAGCGTTATCGTTGTTAAAGCACCGTTGTACTGCACGTTGACACCTAAGTCTGGAGTTCGTGTATCTTCTCTCTATATGGCAGTACCTAGTGATGATTCATATGAATTTACCTATACAGGCTTAAAGAATGGCGAAAATGCGTCAGATTTAATCCAAACCAATCCTACTATTGACTTTACCAATAACGGAGCATTCCTAGATGCTGGTGTTCACGAATTAGGTCAATTTAACTTAAAGACGGACGGAATTAGTTTGGATAACTACGATTTGAAGGTTGAAAGTTTCCAATATGAAGTAGTTGCTAGAAAGGTATTCGTAAGCCTTAAAGACGTAGCACCCAGCGTATCCACTGCACACAACACGTTCTCCATTTCTCCCTATATGGCAGACATCGTATACAGCAAAGAAAATGGTGTAACTTCTGCAAAAATCATTAGTGGACAGTATGGATTTACAAACTTCGTATTTGAAATAGAAGGTGATGACGTTAGCGATGCGATAAGAAATGCATTTAGTAAGGTATCAATCGATAGATTAAGTAAGGCTGATGCCGTATTCTACGAAACAGAAACCTTGACCGGTTCAACCTATACGGAAGTTTATAGATATACAGAAATGTATAAGCATTCATTGACTGGTACGGTTGATCATGATAGGAATGTTGCAACCTTGAAGTTGAGCAATATGAGCACGAATTCAAAGAACTTCAAGCTTGAACCAATACCTTTTGAGGCAACGGTATATAGTAGCATTACTAGTGTTATTGCTTCAATTGATCAAAAGCTTGTTGCAAGCGATCTTGCATTGACCGACGAGCAAATTAACGAACTAATCACCTTTACAATTCTTAAGTCTTCAGCAAGCTGGACTGCATCTAGTGTAAAGGAAATGCTTGCAAATGGCACATTGAGCGTTACAGGAAGCATTCCAGACGTAACAAGCTTAAATGCTCTAATGACCTATACGCTGACTGATAGTGCATATAATTACTCTATTAAAACAGCGTTAACCGATGCATATTATACCAACTATTATTCCGGTACGACCAATACCAACGTAGTAAGCGTAGTAGATAATCGTGTGGAAACCTACGACTACTCACACGTTGCAACTTGCACTATGCCAATTCGCTTCTATCCTGAAACAACAGCTGTTGTTTATAACCCCACCTTAAGTGATGGAGCAGAATATGGAAAACAATATAGTCTTGATAGCATTACAACCGTAACCGCTCAAGAAACGTTGTTTAACGCAATGCAACTAGAGTTTAGTATTCGTCCCAATGCAAACGTTAAGACGCCTAGATTAGAAATTGGATTTAATGCAGACATAAATGGCTCTAAAATAAGTTTGATTTTCAATTATGGTACACCTAACGTTGTAGTAATAAAAGTAAACAATGGCACAACGACGGCTTTGTCTTCCTATAACATTGCGTATAGTAACCTGTTTGATGGAAATATGCATGAAGTACGCGCGTATCTTGACAAAGAAAATCTCACGATCATCCTTAGTGTTGATGGGGCTACTGGCGAAATGATAACGCTCACGGATATTATTGATTCCAGCAACAATGCAGTTATTTCTTCAGTAAACGATATTGTTGAGAGTTCAACCTTGAGTTTGACTTTGGGTGGTGACGTTATTGTTAGAAAACTAATGCTTTCAGAGCAAGGTTTATACGATGGCGTTGGCGCATATATTTCATTGCCCGTTGAAAGTGCTAACGTAGTAAAAGTAAATGTGCGTCAAGAAAACTTTGTAACCACAGTTTCCAACCTAAACGCATTGTTTGGCTTAACTAGAATGGATGCAAGCTATGAAGCCGTACTACACGTGGATGGACAAAGAGTGGCATACAACGCGACTGCAACGAGAATTGACTTAGCAAATGGTATTCACCTTGTTGAGATGGCTCTTTATAAGAATGGTGCGCTAGTTGATTACGATTATGTTTACTTACGTATTGTAAGACAAACTCGCATTTCATATATCGACACGTTGAATCCTGCTCAAGATCCAAAAGAATGCTTGCCCAGTACTCAAATACCTTTGTATACGGTTTCTACGTCATATGAAGTTGAAGGAAATGAAGATGCAACGCTTGTATCGTCTGGCGCAATTAATCAATATGGATACAAGTTTGCAGGTAGTCGTACGCAAAGCGACGTCAGCCCATACTCATATTTCAATATGAGCTTCAAACTTGATGCAAGTGCAACGTACGATAGCGTAAATGATATCACTAATTACTTGGCGGGCTCATATACTACAACTTTCGAGTTGTTCTCATCGGTAGAATATGGCACGGTAGCAGGAGCACGTGACGTTGGAGATACCACGTATCAAGGTGTTGCACTAGAAATGACTCGTGAACAAACGTCAAACGTTTTGTTTGGTGCTGAGAACACGGCATACTCATACAACGTTGTACTTAAGTATTATGTAAACGGAAGAAGCAGTGACATCGTTGTTTCTACTGGAAGCAAGGAGTGCGCATACGAAGTTTCAGTATACAAAGATAGAAACGTCGCTCATTTTGGAAGCAATGGTATTATCGTTACTATTAGAAGTTTGTATAGTGCTGACGTAAACGTTTACGAATTCAATGATGGGGATCTCAATGCAGATAAGGCAAGAATTTATCCATACGTTTATGGTTTAGGTGATAGAATTACATTGCTAAAGATGTCGCTTGAAGAAGAAGTGTTCAACTATCGTGATTATCTTGTGAATAGTCAATATGAAAGTAGCAATGGCTCTGTAATGCTTGAAAAAGATCAATCTATGACTTTGATCGATAACGCAGGTTCCGCCCTTTATAGCTTCTATGACAACCTCGTATTCAACTTTAACGTTGATTCTAACTATACAGCTAATAGTGGGGACAGTATTACCATTAACGTTGCGGAAAGCAAATTGGATGGTTCAGGCAATGGTGTCAAATTGGTATATGATTTAACGAGAAATGTCCTCATATTCAACTTCTATAGAAAGGGAATCCCCTCGATGAGTCAAGAATGGCGTTTGAGTGGAAACGTTGTAGGAAGTCATAAGTTGCAAGTAATATTAGACAAGAATCTAACTTCAACGAAGGCTAACACCTTCGTAGGTGGAGATAGTGGCGGTGACGACCTCGTTTATGATGGAGTAGAAATAACTGCAACTTTGGGCGCAAAAGTACATTATACAACCGTTAAGGTAATAATGGACGGAGCAGAGAATACCTTCTATATGCCTTTGTATGACGATCTTGGATGTTGGAAGATTTCAACCGGCAATGCATATAGTAATGAAAACCTATACTCTAACGTAGACGGCCTAACGCAAACTCCCACGTTCTTACCTATTTACAGCTATACTTCGGTTGAAACTAACGTTGATAACGTAGTTGCTGTTGATGGATATATGGTAAGCAAGGGCGCAAACAATACCTATACAGAGGGTGCAATTACCGAAAGCCCAGCTATTTAACACAAATCACCCAAATATTGTGCAAGCAAAAAATAAAAAATGCTTGCACAATAGGGGTTGTTGTGATATACTTAACAAGCACTTAATAATAAGCCTCCATGGTCAAGCGGTCAAGACGTCGCCCTCTCACGGCGGAATCTGGGGTTCGATTCCCCATGGAGGTGCCAAAAAATAACGGATACTATTGCGGTATCCGTTATTTTTTCGCACTCCATGGGGAAAAGCGCACCCCGTTGGCTTTAGCCAAAAAGGGTGCGCAAGTTGCGTTAGCAACCTGGCGAAAGCAAAATGCAAAGCATTTTGAGGATGTAAACAAAATGTCTTAATCACGTGGAAAGGTCTAGTATGACGAAGCTGACATTGAGCGAGATAGTCTTTCGCGTTCCCCATGGAGGTGCGAAAACGTATCTCCGAAAAAGCTGAACGAAGCTAAAAAGAATTACCCCGTTGGCTTTAGCCAAAAAGGGTGCGCAAGTTGCGTTAGCAACCTGGCGAAAGCAAAACATATTTTCGTCATATTGTAAATGATTGTATCTTAAAGGATAAATAAATGTAGCCTCTTGCAAAGAGTTAGCTTTTTGTCTATAATATAAATATGGATTTTAGAGAGAAATTGAAAGATTTACCAACCAGCCCCGGTGTTTATCTTATGTTGGATGAATTCCAGCAAGTTTTGTATGTCGGCAAGGCTAAAAACTTGAAGAATAGGGTTAAAAGTTATTTCCTTAATTCCAGTAATAAGACAGAAAAGACAATGCTCTTGGTACAGAAAATCCACGATTTCCGTTATATAGTAACATCTACGGAAGTAGAGGCTCTGGTGCTTGAAAATAACCTTATAAAGCAATATAAACCGTACTATAACATTCTCCTTAAAGACGATAAAAGTTATCCGTATATAAAGATAAAAATGAGCGAGGAATTTCCTCGCATTGAAATCACTCGCAGACTTCGTGCTGATGGGAGCAAATACTTCGGTCCATATATGATAGGGCTATCAATAAAGGATACTATGGAGCTAATTCATAGCGTTTTTCCAGTAAGAAGTTGCACTGGGGATTTAAAAAAGAATAGGCCCACTAGAGAATGTCTTAATTATCATATTGGTAGATGCGTTGCTCCTTGTACAGGGAGGGTATCTAGTGCTGAATATAAAGAGATCATTAAAAAGGTTATGTCTTTTTTGAGCGGTAACGATAAAGAGGCACGCCAGATTCTTAATGATAAACTTGCACGCGCTATAGAGCGAGAAGAGTTCGAATTAGCGATTAAATATCGTGATAGTTTGGAACTCCTTGATAAAATTATTAGGAAGCAAAACGTTAACCTACCTAAGGATTTAAATATTGATATTTTCTCGTATGCAAATAATGGTCTATATGGTGTTATAAATTATACTGTTGTACGTGGTGGAAAAGTGGTTGGGAGCGAGAACTCGCCCATAAACGAAGCGTGCGAAGCGGAAGAAGTACTTTCTAGCTACGTTATGCAGTTCTATGAAAAGAACCCCATTGTTTGTGATGAAATTTGTCTTTCACACGAACTTCCATTTGAAACCGAACTACAAGATTATCTTTCAAGTATTAAAGGAAGCAGGATTAATTTGCATCATCCGAAAGCTGGTGTGAGGGCACAGTTAACTACGCTTTCTATGAACAATGCTAGTGAGAATCTTGAAAAAACAGTTACCAAAATTGCTACAATGGAAGCCTTAACACGAGGCGCCGTCACTCAATTGATGGAATACCTAAGGTTGCCCAAACCACCTAAGCGTATGGAATGCTACGATATTTCAAACATATCTGGAACAGATAAGGTCGCAAGTATGGTGGTGTTTATTAATGGTGAACCGGCAAAAGAAAGGTATCGTAGGTTTAGGATTAAAACAGTTGTAGGAAGCGATGACTTTGCCTCTATGAGAGAGGTGATTTCAAGAAGAGTTAGCGAACTTAGTAGTGGAGATTTGTCATTTTCTGAAATACCAGACCTCATAATTGTTGATGGTGGTAAGGGGCAACTTAGTTCAGCTGTCAGCATTTTAGAGGGAACGGGGATAAACGTAGTTGGACTTGCAAAACGCGAGGAAGAAATATTTAGGCCATTTGAAAGTGAACCAGTCATACTACCAAGGGATAGTCTTGCTTTAAAGTTGTGTCAGCGTATTCGTGACGAAGCACATAGATTTGCCATTACCTATCACAGGAAACTTCGTGGCGAAAGGCAAACTCGTTCCAACCTAAAAAACATAGAGGGTGTTGGCGAAAAGAAGGCTAGGGCGCTTCTTGCCTATTTTAAGAAGATAGAAAATATTGCAAAAGCAGATATTGAAGAGATTATGAAGGTGGATGGATTTGGCCTAGAAACAGCCAAAGCTGTTAAAGCATATTTTGATGAACAAGATGAAATATAAACTTATTGTATCCGATTTTGATGACACAATAGTAGACGATAGTCAACAAATAGACGCGAACACCATAAAAATGATACACGATTTTCAAGCAATGGGTGGTAAGTTCGTTCTTTGTACGGGTAGAATGATTTCTGCTATTATTCCTCATGCAAAAAAGATGGGGTTAAAAGGGGAGATAATTGGTTATCAGGGGGCTGTCGTTGCAGATATTGAAAGTGGGCGATTCTTGGTAGAACATGCAATTCCCTTTAAAAAGGCTATGAAAGTTGCAAAATATCTTGAAAAAAGGGGATTGTATTACCAACTTTACCAAGATGATACTTTTGTTATAGAAAAAGAAAATGACTATTCCAGACTATATCGTAAGTTTACCTATAGAGAGCCTATAATCGTTAATGAACCTTTAATTTCTTATATGGATAGGGAAAAGTTATCGCCTACAAAAATCCTACTGATAAATGACCCGGAAAACATCCCAATAATACTTGAAGAATTAGAAAGAGAGTTTGGCGATATTCTATTGGTAAATAGTAGCAAGCGTTTTATTATCGAAATTGTACCACTAGGGATAGATAAAGGGAGTGCCGTTAAGGATATTGCGCGGAGCTACAAAATTCCACTAGATGAAGTTATTGTTGTTGGCGATGGGCTAAACGATATACCAATGTTTACGTGTGGGGCATTTGGTATAGCCGTAGAAAATGCAAATCCAAAATTAAAAGAAGTAGCAAAAGCTATAGCTCCGCCGTGTACGGGAGAGCCTATAAAATGGATAATTGAAGAGTTTATAAAATAAAAAAGATACTCGCTTGAGTATCTTTTTTTGTGTTTAATTACTTGATTTTAATGTTTTGGGGACCCAAAATTCCAACTAATTCTTTTTGGACTGTTTCTAAATCTCCAATCTTATTATTATTAACGTAAAGCTGTGAGTTGTATTGGAACTTTACTTCATTAGGCCCTGGATGAGCTGCAAGTATTTGATTTATTCTATCAATTTTATCACCGATGAAGTCCTCGTCTACAAGTTTATAGTATAACACGCGAGTGTCTTTTACTTCTTCAACCACTTCTTCTTTCTCGGCGAGTTCCCAGGGTTGCAAGTCGCTTACCATAATGGTATAGCTATCATCTCTAATGGAAAGACGGCCTTTAATGCGAACTAGTGTGTCGGGGACAAGATACTGTTTTGAGGTAGTCATTACTCTACCCACGCATAAACACTCTATTCTATCGTGCATGTCTTCTAGTACGACAATGGCCATATCACCGCCTGTCTTGGTGCGCTTCTTTTGTACGCCAGCGATAATACCACCGGTAGTTATGTTCATATTATTCTCTAGTTTGTTTTCATTTTTGTCGTGATATTCTACATCATCTTCAACGTCTTCCTCGTGCTTGGAAGGTAACATTGAAGTGTTAAAGCTGAACATTTTGAACTCCTCTTCGTATCCGGCAAGGGGGTGCCCCGTAACGTACATTCCGAGCATTTCTTTTTCTGCTAGAAGTTTTTCACGTTTTGGATATTCATCGATTATGGTGTAGACGAAAGGTTCTTCTTTTTTATCAACATCTGAACCGAGGAAATCAAATATATCAAATTGACCACTTTCTTCTTTACGTTGTTTTTCTTTGCGCTTAATATCAATGGTAGAGATAATGCGTTCAAGATTTACAAGCATAGTTGCTCTGGTCATACCAGTACAATCAAAAGAGCCACCCTTAATTAAACTTTCTACCATACGTCTATTGGGTGTTTGTCCAGTCGCATTTGCCATACGATCCACGAAATCATATAAATCCTTGAACTGTCCATTTTTCTTTCTTTCTTCAACAACAGCATTCATCATTTCCGTGCCAACGTTTTTGGTGCAAGCAAGACCATAACGAATGCCCTCTGGGTCAGGGGAGAAGAATGCTTCAGACTTGTTTATGTCTGGTGGCAAAAGGGCAATATCCATATCTTTTAAGACGGCCATATACTTTTTAGTGTCGTCTGGTTTATCAATACGGTTATTTAAAACAGCAGCCATAAATTCTTTTGGATAATATCTCTTGTAGAAAGCAGTTTCATAGCTTAAGTATGCGTAAGCGGCTGCGTGAGACTTGTTGAAAGCATATGAAGCAAATTTTTCAATTTCAGCAAATACGCTCAAGCCGACCTCTTCGGGCACACCGTTACGGACGCAACCTGGAATAATAATATTGCCGTTTTCATCATCCAAGCCAAAAATAAATTTTTTCTTTTCCGTAGGAATAAGGTGGACTTTCTTTTTGGAAATTATTGCTCTAAAGTTATCAGCATCGGTCATAGAGTAACCTGCAAGCTCACGTGTTATATGCATGGCTTGTTCTTGGTAAACAATTATACCGCCGGTAACTTCCAAAATAGGTCTAAGTTTAGGGTGCTTATATACGATTTTATCGGGATTGTGCCTATTTTCAATATATATGTCTTTGTTGTCCATTGGGCCGGGACGATAAATTGATATACCTGCAATAATATCTTCCATTCTGTCTGGCTTAAGTTGAGACATAAATTGTTTCATTCCGCCACCTTCAAGTTGGAATACGGCATCGGTATTGCCATCGGCAATAAGCTTGTACACCTCGGGATCCTTGTAACCCAATTTATGGAAATCAATATCTACGCCATACGTTTTCTTAACGTAGTCGTGAGCCATTTTTACGTCGGTTAACGTCATAAGGGCAAGGAAGTCCATCTTTAAAAGACCAAAGGTGTTTTCAACTTCAATCATGTTAAATTGAGTGGTAAGTTCATTGCCGTTTTTTGCAAGTGGGATACTTTCGATGGCGGGATATTTGTAAATAACAACGCCCGCTGCGTGGATAGAGGTATTACGTGGAAGACCTTCAACTTGGGCAGCAATCTCAATAACCTTTTTAACTTCTGGATTATCAAGATATCTTTGGTATAGGTCTTTTGACAGATAGGGGCTTTTGGGATTAACAAGGTCTAAAATATGAACTTTTTTGTCATCTCCGCCAAAATCAGGTATTTCTTTTGTGATCGCACTAACTTCGCTAAATGGAAGTTTGTATACACGAGCAACGTCTTTTATAGCCGCTTTCTTCTTTAACTTACCAAAAGTAATAATTTGCGAAATACGGTCTTCGCCGTAAAGTTCGGTAACGTGCTGAATAACTTCCCCGCGACGGAAGTAGCAAATATCTATATCAAAGTCGGGCATTGAGGTGCGATCTTTGTTAAGGAAACGCTCGAAAATTAGTCCATATTCAAGTGGCTCAACGTCGGTTATCCCGATAGCATAAGCGATAATAGAGCCAACACCGGAGCCTCTTCCTTTACCAATCGGTATATCATTGTTTTTTGCCCAGAAAATAAACTCCCAAACTATCAAATAATAGTCTGCAAAACCCATCGATATAATAACACCCAGTTCTTCCTCTGCACGTTCTCTTATTTCGTCGGAAATAGTTCCATAACGCTTAATCAAACCTTCGTAAGCAATTTTGCGAAGGTATTCAGGTGCTGACATTCCATCGGGACATGGGAATTCCGGAATCTGATAAACACGTTTTGGGAAGTCAAAGTCGCACTTTTCAATTATTTCGTAAGGAGTATCCAAGCTGTCTTCGTAGCCACGCATGACCTCTTTCATTTCTTCATAACTCTTAAGATAGAAACCGTCGCCACTAAATTTTAGGCGGTTTGGTGTATCAATGTATGAAGCAGTACCAATACACAGTAAAACGTCGTGCATTTCAGCATCGGTCTTTTCGACGTAGTGCACGTCGTTTGTAGCTACGGTTTTTACACCTATTTCATTAGCGATTCTTTTTAGTAGGGGCAAAACGCGTAGTTCTTCTTCGATGTCGTGGTTTTGAAGCTCTATATAAAAATCACCTTCGGCAAACATGTTTTTAAGGCGTAGAGCATAAGCTTTTGCTTCATCGTAATCGCCTCTTAGAAGCAAACGTGAAACCTTTCCTGCGATACAGCCCGAAAGACAAATGAGGTTATCGCTATATTTTTCCAATAAATTGAGGTCTATTCTTGGTTTGTAATGAAAGCCTTCTTTATATGCGTAAGAATTAAGCCTAGCAAGATTTTTATAACCTTCGTAGTTTTTTGCAAGTAAAACCAAGTGGCAGTTTTTATTGTCATCAGTGTTTCTGCCTTCACGGGAATGCATATCCTCGGTTGTGTAAAACTCGCAACCAATTATTGGCTTTATTCCTTTTTTCTTACACTCTGCATTAAATTGGACTGTAGCATACATATTGCCGTGGTCGGTCATGGCTATAGCCGGCATATTAAGTTCTTTTGCTTTGGCGATTAGTTTAGAAATTGAAGCAGCGCCGTCAAGCAAGCTATATTCAGTATGAACGTGTAAATGTACGAAATCTCTTTCCATAAGTATTCCTCTATTCCAATTCTTCAGCGAGTGTTAGGAGTTTGCGCATACGATGGTTTAAGCAACTCTTTGAAGGGTTGTCTTCAATCTTGGTAGTAAGTTCTGCAAGCGATAACTCTGGGTATTCTAGTCTTGCTTTTGCTGTGTCTTGTAGTCCTTTGTCAAGGGTTGAAAGAATACCGCATTTTAATAGCTTTTCTATGGCTGTTTGTTGCTTTAAACTAGCTTCTATAGTTTTATCGATATTTGCAGAAGTACAATTATTTTTTCTATTTTCGTCATTACGTATTGAACGCATAACTATAGTATTTTGGATTTCCAAAACAGCGCGCATGGCACCCAAAAGAGCACATAGATCACTAATCTTTTCTGCGTCTTTAAGATATACGGAAAACGATTCACCTCGTCTGCGCATTTTGGGTTCTGCGTCCAATTTGGTTAGTATTTCAAGTAGATCTTCGGCAACTTTCTCATCACTTAAATTGAATTCCAAATAGTATCCACCTTTACTAGAAACCATAGCGCCACTTTCGCCCATAGTGAAAGAGGGAATGGAAATGGTGCCACTAGCAAGAAAGACCCCTTGTAAAAAAGCTTTTTGACAACAGGGGCTTTCAATTAATTCCGGACAGATGCCTTCATACAATTGGTATGGCGCTGGAGAAATATAGGTTTCCTCTAATAAATCAAAGCACTTTGCACCGGGTAAATCCATTTCATAAATAACTTTTCTTTCTTGCTGTCTCATTTTTACAACAGGCTCGAAGAAAATTAATTGTTTCACAAGTTGGGCACTTTTAACTATCAATTCGGAACTATGGTGTTGGATGTTAATTCCAAAGCCGGAACTTGTTACGTAGTAATTACCGGCACCACGAATAAGCCCGGATATAAAGGCGCGTTTACAACAGATATTATGAATTTTTCCTTCAATCAAATCTTCTTTGACGATTTGAGATATGGTGTGCTCAATACTCAATTTGATCTTCTCCGATTATGTCTATTTCAGGTTTTAGTGATACGTCAAATTTGTTTTTAACAACGGATTGTGCTAACTCGACTAAGGAGAGATAGTCACCAGATGTAGCGTTGCCGTTATTTATAATAAAGTTTGCGTGTTTGGATGATATCTCAGCACCACCTATACGCGCACCTTTTAGTCCCGCTTTTTCAATGTAGTAACCAGCGCTTAAGTCTAGGTCTGGTTTGAGAAATACAGAGCCAAGACTTGGAGCAGAGGGTTGGAGCAATTTCCTTTTTAATGAATACTCCTGTTTGAGCCGTTTAATATGGTTTTGGTCTTCAGGTGTCAATTGTAGTTTTACTTTTGTAATAATCAAGTTGGAAAATGAATCATTGCTTGAGCGATACGAGAAGTTTAATTGACTCTTTTCCAAAACTACGTTTGCAAGGTGAATTTTATCTATGCCTTCAACTTGTTGAACAAGCGGGGATAGGTCGGCACCAAAGCACCCGGCATTTTTTATGGTTGCTCCACCTATTGTGCCCGGGATTCCCGCAAATCTTTCAAGTCCGGAAAGGGAAAGATTCATGGCTTGAGCATATAAGCGAAGAATAGAAACACCAGCTCCAGCGGTTACGTTATTCCCATCGAATTCAACGCTGTTTAACTTTTTTAACGATACGAATATGCCATTAAACCCTTTGTCTGGAATAAGCGTATTTGTGCCGTTGCCAAGAATAAAGTATGGAACGTTGTAAGTACGAATCAAACGAATGGTAGTAACAAGTTCACTTTCATTCTTAGGAAAGACCAGAGCACGAACGATTCCACCACTTTTAAACGAACTAAGAGTTTTACCGTCAACGTTTAGGCTACTAGATATTCCTTTTCCGTTAATAACGGAAATTATCACATTTACATTATACCAAATAGAGTTCTTCATTACAAGCCCAAGCCCCCATTTTTACAAATTTTTAACTTTGATTGTAATAGTCTATAAAACGCAATTAGAAGTACTATTATCCCTACCACACCTAGCGCAGGATATAAAAAACGTATTAGGTTTTCAAAACCGAACATAGAAACAATCAATGCGAACGAACAAATAACGTACGGGCTCATAGAGTGACGAGTGGTGGAAAGCTTGAGGGAAGAAAGACAACTGGTAACAATCGAAGCAAAGATTATTATGGCACCAAAAAACATTAAATTAGTATCTATAGATACGGAATACATGGGTATTTTTTGATGCTCCGTGCCTATGATTATGCTTCTTACAACCAGCAAAAACAGGGAAGTAAATAATGCTATGGTAATACTAATAATTGGTATATGTTTAGTCTTTAACTCTTTGCACATGTTACTTGCATAAATGCCGGCAGAACTTGTATTCATCCCGGCATAAAGAATAGGGTTTGAAAGTGTAAAAAAGCCTTGTATGGGTGAATGCTTTTTACTTAAGAGTACTAATAGTAAAACAAGAATTAGAGGTAGTGTTATAGCGTTTATAGATCGTATTGTTTTTTCTCCTAGTTCAAAAATTATTAGAGTAAAAACGGCGGTTATGAACGAGCCGTATCTAATGCCGGCAATTTCCAATAAAAGGCTGTCAGCACCACCAAGCATCGTGCTTAGGAAAACGAAATTCATCGTTTTAATTATGGCCTGTCCTAACCATTCTTTGTTTTTGAACAAGGCGCTTTGAGTTTGGCCATTACTAGTGCAACCAATCCATAGAAATGGATATGAAAAGGCTCCGATTAAAGTGCCACATAAAACTATGGAAAAGAAGTTGGCGTTTCCTAAAAACACGACAACTTCTTTTCCGCTTGCAAGTCCTGCTCCAATTAGAGCACTTATGAAATTAAATGCAACAGTTAATATTTTTAGACATATCATATAAAATTTTATATAGATATATCTTGATTTATTACTGCTTACTTGTATGCTTTAAGAATAATTTTTTCTATTACAGCTACCAATAGATACATTATGGTTGCAAGAAAGCAAAGTAGTATGGTTGACGCCATTACTAGGTCTAGCTTAAATACCTGTGAGCCATAAACCAATAAATAACCTATTCCTTCTTTAGAGACAAGATATTCGCCCATGATAGTTCCAACCCAACTAAGTCCTACGTTAATTTTCAATATTGAAATTATGTTAGGTATGTTGCTTGGTAGAACGAGTTTCCATAGTATTTGGAATTTATTTGCTCCCATAGCTTTTAGAAGATCAATTTTTTCTTTGTCGATAGATACGAATCCCGTATGTGCTGATACAATGGTTATGATTACACAAATAAGTAGCGCCATAGTTATAATTGCAGATCTTCCCGCGCCAACCCAAATAATGATTAATGGGCCGAGTGCGACTTTCGGTAAAGAGTTAAGAACGATTAAATAGGGCTCTAGAATTTCACTAAGAGCTTTACTCCACCAAAGAATAATGGCAACTATAACACCGATTAGAGTAGAGAGTAAAAAACTAATTACCGTTTCGTACATGGTTGCACCTGCGTGTCTCCAAAGATCTCCCGACAGGAAAAGTTCCTTTAGAGAGATAACGACTCTAGATGGTGAACTAGTAATAAAAGGGTCACTCCACTCAAGGAAAGCTGAAAGCTCCCAAATACCAAAAGTCAAGAAAAGGATACTAATTTGGGCTATTAGGACAACTAATTTGTGAATTTTAATTTTTTTAAGATAATGTTTATGTTCTTCGCTCATTGTTGGCCTCCAAATCTCTCCAAACGTTACGGAAATAGACGTTAAATGATTTTTGTTCACGCCTTTTAAGAGGTGGGATATTTTTGTCTAAATCTATATCGTATATTGTTTTAATTTGTGCTGGACGTTCAGTTAGCACAATAATTTTTGAACTCATAGATATAGCTTCGCTGATGTCGTGAGTAACCAATATGGCGGTTTTCTTTTCTTCAGCAATGATTGAAGAAACGTCGTCACATACGGCAAGTCTTGTTTGAAAATCAAGTGCTGAAAACGGTTCGTCTAATAGTAAAAGCTTCGGTGATCCCACTAGTGTTCTTATTAATGCTGCACGTTGTCGCATACCTCCTGAAAGCTCACTAGGGCGTTTGTACATAAAATCTTTTAAGCCATACTTTTCCAAAAGTATTTTTGCATACTCTATTGTTTCGGGCGTCTTATTTCTCTTTATTTCAGGAGAAAGGGTAACGTTTTTTAAAATGCTTCTCCATTCGAAAAGTTGGTCACGTTGTGGCATAAGTGCAATAAGGTCTTTTGCTTCATTCAGCTTTTTATTATCAATTTTTACCTCTCCTGAGCTAGGTTCTAATAGCCCTGCAAGAATAGAGAGTAAAGTCGATTTACCGCAACCACTAGGACCTACAATTGAAACGAACTCGCGCTCGTTAACCGATAAAGTAATATTTTTTATGGCTTCGGTTTCACCACTTGGTGAATGATATATATGAGATAGGTTATTGAGCGCGAGTAGTGGCATGTGGACCTCCTAATATAAACTTTCCACTATAGAGTTGTCTATTACGTCAGCAAATGCAACGTCTTTATTAAGAACTTTGCTGAATTTTAAAATATCGATTAGTTTGTTATAATCTTCTTCAAGCATGACGGGAGACGTTTTAAAAGCTTCTATTTGTTTGTAAGCTTTCACTGCACTTGCTAGATCTTGTGTCGTGCTTCCATTAAAGCTTGGTAATAGGGCAGTAGCAACGGTTACTTCGTCATTATTCATTACGAAATCTATTCCTTTTAATATGGCTTTCATAAACGAACTTACCGTAGTTTGGTTATCTTTAATATATGATTTGGTTGCCATAAAGCAGGTGTATGGAACAGTGCCTGCTTCCGTACCCACGTCGGTTATGATATAGCCTTTCCCTGCATTTTGGTAAGTAGTTGCGACTGGCTCAAACATAGTGCAGTAATCACCTGTGCCAGAACCAAAAGCAGAAGCAATAAGGTCAAATTGCACGTCGTAATTTATGGTTACGTTTTCACCGTTCACTAAGCCATTTTTGTAAAGCGCATATTCTAAACACATTGCCGGCATACCGCCTTTTCGACCACCTATAATTTCTTTACCGGCTAGAGAGCTCCAAGAAAAATTTTCAATTTTGTTTCTTCCAATAAGGAAAGAACCGTCTTTTGTGGTCAATTGTCCGAACACAACAGGATAGTTACTGCTTCCACCTGCGTTTACGTATATTGCCGTTTCAGGACCAGCAAGTCCAATATCTGCTTGTCCACTCATAATGGCAGTCATAGTTTTGTCGCTACCACCGCCATTTGTTAATTCAATGGTGATACCAACTTCTTCAAAATATCCATTGTTTATTGCAACGTAAAGAGGGGCGTAGAATACGGAATGTGTTACCTCGTTTACTTTTACAATGGTTCCATCGTCTTTTTTACAACTGACGAGGGATAGGGTAGCAATACAAAGTATAGCTACTACAAGTATAATGGTTAAAACTTTTTTCAAATATACCTCCTTATAACACTACATACTATGAGGGTATGAGATAATGGAGTTACACTTATTTACAGTTAAATTTCACATAATCAACTTGAAATGCTTTAATATATATGTTATATTAAAGATGATGAAAAAGATTGGTTTTATTATATTTGTTTTATTATATATGATGCTTGTAACCTTACTCATTGGAGTGGGGGGGCTCGCTCTTGCTGAAAATGAGATTACTATAGCAAGTATTGTTAAGACAAACGCGAATGGTGAAATCATTCCTTATGATTCCGAGTATTCACGTGACGTAACTTTAAACTATGAATTTAAAACGGCCTATAGTTACGTCGTTAAAGTTTATAAGAATAATGGTTTAACGTATGATCTAATTCGCACAAGTGATAGTCGGTTGGTTAAGGAAGGTAAGGGGATGTATGCCGTTCTTGACGATGGTGATTTAAGAATAGATTGCATAGCAAATAATAATCAAGGGAACGAAATAGCTTCTATATCCCAAATGATAAAATCAGATATTACGGCACCCACCTCACCAACGATAGATACAGATGGCGCGTTTGATAAAGCGCATTCGGAGAATTTCAGCATAGGCTATATAATAAATTATGATAATCTATCCGGTGTTGATTTTTCTCGTTCAACGTACTGTATTAAAGATCTTGATGGCAACGCAATCGTTGAGGACTCTCTTGTAGCGAGTGGTTACAACAAGGCACTTATTAACGGCATTAATCAAAATTGTAAGGTAGTCTTTACTATTTATGATAATGCTGGCAACTTTGTTGTTGCAGAAAAGAGATATAATCTTCATTATTACGTCAATTCAACTGCACCTACGATTTCTATTTCACCGCAGACCGGCTATAGTCCTAACGTTATGGTAACGCTTACTTGGCCAATGGGTGTTAGCTACAAGTACTATAAAATTATTGTCAACGGCACGGAACGTGCTCGTGCCATATACACAACTCCATTTAGCATTGTCGATGAAGGATTAGTAGAAATTAGAGCATACTATTTTGAAAATGATAGTATGACTTACGTATCAAAAACTATAAATAACGTTGATAAAACTCCTCCAACAGATTCTAGTATTGCTGAAACAGTTCGAGTAAAAGTTGATTTAACCTCTGATAAACCGGTCGTTTTGTCGGTTGCTCCCAATGATGGCAGAAGTGGAATAAAAAGGGTTTACCTTAAGAACTTTGGAATTGATTTTGAACTAGGAAATATTAACATCTATTCTGTTGACGTTACGTCAAGACTAGGTACAAACGTGGGTTTTGTGGTAGAAGATAATGCCGGAAACGTTACGGAATATAATTATCCGTTAAATGGTTTCGACAAAGAGAAAATAGAATACTATTCAAACGCTTTTAAACAATTAAACCCTAATGCATATGACGCCGTTGCGTGGGAAGAACTTCTTAACGCGTATAATAGGCTTTCTAACCTTCTAAGTTCGCAAGACAGCAGTAGTGGTGATATATCCAAGTACTCAAAGGCAGTCGATAGTGCTATTGAGGGAAAAAACGAAGTTAGGGTAACTTTAGTTGACGTTATAGATGGCCTAATTAATGATTTTAGCGCAACGGTACCGGTAAATGGAACCAATGTCAAAAAGGGTGGAAGGCTAAATTTGGCCGTTAATAAACTAGATGTTAGCGAAGAAGTGTTTAACGAAAAAATTCAAATTGGTGCAACTGTTGCCAAGTTCCCGTCATATGATTCTTATGGGTTCAATCTAGCTTTAACCGATAATGAAGATCAAGCGGTTACAATCTATAACACGATGTACGTATCGTTAACGATTCCAGGTGCTGGCAAATTAGCAAAGATTTTCCAAGAAAAAGATGGGGTTCTTGTACAACTTTCCACAACGCTCGAGAATAACGTATTAACCTTCCAAACGGAACAAGATGGCGATTTTTATCTTATTGTTGAAACGGATATGCCCAAAGAACAAGGCAAAGGATTGATGATAGGTGGCAAATTCTTCCCGCTAAAAGTTTTACTTATAGCCGGTGGTATAATACTAGGTGCTATGCTTTTAACGGGAGGTCTAACTCCATTAATATATAAGCTGGTAAAAGATAAAAAGCGTTCTAGAAACAAGTTTGATTATTTCCGTTAATGACAAAAAGTAACGCCTCCAATGGAGGCGTTTTTAATCAATTGAATCGTACTGAATTACTCATAAAATTCTGATGCTAATAACGTTGTCTAGGTCAGCAATTGTAGAAACAAGGTTTTCGTCTGCTTCTAGAGAAATGCTATCGTCAGTATCAATTATTGCATAACCAATCGTTGCTCGTTCTGCATAATTAAAATCACAACAAACATCTTTTACGCTGTTTTTAATTTCAGCAAGCGCATTAGTGCCAGCATTGTAAATTACAGTCAATCTATTTGCTTTTACACGATCAACTTTAATGTTTGGGAAGTTTACAGAGTTTATTATATTGCCATTTTCAAGATACTCTTTAATTTGAGAACTTGCCATAATTGCACAATTCTCTTCTGCTTCTTCCGTACTTGCACCGAGGTGTGGAATGGCTATTATGCCTTGAACGTTTAGGCAGTCTTCACTTGGGAAATCAACAACGTACTTTCTTATTTTACCATTTGCCAAACCATCTTTAACTGCAGTTACGTCAACGAGCTCGCCACGGGCCATATTTAAAAGGATGACGCCGTCTTTCATTTTGGTAATGGCATCAGCGTTTATCATACCACGAGTGGAAGAAAGTAGGGGAAGATGCAAACTTACGTAATCACTAACGGCATAAAGTTCGTCTAAGTTTTGTACAACAGTAATGTCATCAGCAGTGCCTTTATAATATGGGTCATAGCCGACAATGCTCATGCCTAAAGCGCTAAAAGCCTTAGCAACCTTAAAGCCAATTGCCCCAAGCCCAATTACACCTATAGTTTTACCAGATATTTCTGTTCCCCCGAAGTTGGATTTGCCTTTTTCAACTTGTTTAGGAACGTCGTTACCGCTCAAAGTATTTGCCCAAGCATTACCACCAATGATATCACGGCTAGCTAATAATGCGCCACATACTACTAGCTCTTTAACGGCATTAGCATTTGCGCCGGGTGTATTAAAAACGCATACGCCAGCATCGGTCATTCTATCAAGTGGGATATTATTAACGCCAGCACCGGCTCTACCGACACAAAGAAGGTTATCGTTAATTTCGTATTCGTCCATTTTGAAAGAACGAACCAAAATAGCATCCGGGCTTTCTACGTTATCACTAACGGAATAATCACTGGTTAAAACGTCATATATTTTATTACTGATTTTATTCAGAGAGAGTATATCGAACATCTTTATTCTCCATTTCAAATTTTTTCATAAACTCAATAAGAGCTTTTACACCTTCAACAGGCATAGCGTTATAAATACTTGCGCGCATTCCACCTACAAGCTTATGTCCCTTGAGGGATACTAGACCTGCTTTTTCTGCTTCTTTTACAAATTTGGCATTCAATTCATCGTCACCGGTTACAAATGGAACGTTCATTATAGAGCGATCTAACGAATTAACTGGGTTGGTAAACAATGCACTATTATCAATAAAATCATAAAGCAAACCGGCTTTGTACTCATTAATTTGTTGAATGGCTTTAATACCACCTAGTTTCTTTAAGTGACGGAAAACTAGCATCGCCATATAAATCGAGAAGCAAGGCGGGGTATTGTAAAGTGACTTAGCGTCAGCTTGAGTTTTGTAAGCAAGCATAGTAGGGCAAATTGGAAGTTCTTTTCCAATAAGGTCTTTCCTAACAATAACGATGGTTAGACCGGCGGGACCAATATTCTTTTGTGCTCCGGCGTAAATTAAGCCATACTTATTAATATCTACTACCTCGGAAAGAATGCAAGAGGAGTGGTCAGCAACAAGAGGTACGTTGACTTTGGGTAACGTTCTTTCGGTATAACGAGTGCCGAAAACGGTATTGTTTTGTGTGATATGAACGTAGTCTATATCATCACGGAAAACAATGTTTTCGGGTATATAGGTGAATGTTTTGTCTTTGCTTGTAGCTGCAATTTGTATATCACCATATCTTCTAGCAGCCTTTTCCGCTTTACCGGAAAAGTTTCCTGTTACAACGTAGTCAGCTCTACCCTTTTGAAGAAGATTAAGAGGGATAGCATCAAATTGTTGTGAGGCTCCACCTTGAACGAAAAGCACCTCATAATTATCTGGGATGTTTAACAATTCTCTAATGAGAGAAAGAGCTTCCATATGGATTGCGTCATACCATTTTGAGCGATGGCTCATTTCTGTAACACTCATCCCACTACCTTGGTAGTCGAAAAAATCTTTTTGCGCGGAGAGTTTTACCTCATCCGGTAGCATGCTGGGACCAGCGGAAAAATTGTAAACTTTCATAATTAGTCTCCAAATTATATAATAATTTGTACTATTATACACCGATTTTTTTTAGATGTAAATAGGCAATTTCAATAAATGTTAATTTCTTACCAAATATGACACTTGAATATTAACTTCAAGTGGAGTATAATATATTAGTTAATAATCGTTTTACACATATAAGGAGTATAAATCTTGGGAAAAAAAGCAAAATCTAAGTTAAAATTAATTTTTTTGGGCGGTGTTGGAGAAATAGGAAAAAATATGACAGCGCTCGAGTACGGCGATGATATTATTTTAATAGATTGTGGTATGACCTTTCCAGATCCGGAAATTAATCCGGGCGTTGACTTTATTGTACCGGATTATAGCTATTTGTTAGAAAACAAGGACAAAGTAAAAGCCGTATTTTTAACGCACGGACATGAAGATCATTTAGGCGCTCTCCCCGTTTTTTTAAAGGATATTCCGGTTCCCGTCTATGGATCCAATATTTCCATAGCCTTTTTAGATAATAAACTTCGCAAGAATAGTCAATCAGAGGCTGATGGTAGAGTCGTTGAAGATGGTGACGTTATCGAAATAGGCGCGTTTAAGGTAGAATTTGTAGCTGTTACCCACTCAATTGCAGGAGCATACGCACTTTCTATAGAAACTCCGCACGGAATCATTTTCTATACCGGGGACTTTAAGATTGATCACACTCCAGTCGATGGTAGGCATACCGATTTGACTAGAATTGCCGAGTTAGGAAAGAAGGGTGTACTACTTATGCTACAAGACAGCACCAACGTAGAGCGTGCAGGATACACTATGAGTGAATCTCAAGTTGGAAAGAGTCTTGATAACATATTTAACGACAATAGGGGCAATAGAATTGTTATTGCTACTTTTGCTTCAAATATCCATAGAGTACAGCAAATAATAAACGTTGCGATCAAGTATGGAAGGCGCGTCGCCTTTAGTGGTAGAAGTATGGAATCTATGGTGGAAATAGCTAAAAAGATCCACGCCATGAGTTACCCTGAAGATTGCATTGTACCCCTTGATAAAATTAATGAAATACCCTTTGATAGGCTTTGTATTATATCAACTGGGACGCAAGGGGAACACGATAGTGCGTTAACACGTATGGCGTTTAACGACCATCGTAGAGTGGTCATAGGAGACAAAGATACGGTTATACTTTCCGCTTCACCGATTCCGGGAAACGAACGTAGCATTTACAAAGTCATAAATAATCTTTCCAAGCAAGGAGCTAGGGTTATTTACGAAAGCTTGTATGAGGTTCATGCATCTGGACACGCTTGTAGAGAAGAACTTAAGTTAATGCTCGCTTTAGTAAATCCAAAGTATTTCATTCCCGTTCACGGCGAATATCGTCATTTGAAAAAACACGTTGAACTCGCTGTGGAAATGGGAATACCTAAGCAGAGGACTCTGATACCCGAACTAGGATTTTGTATTGACGTGAGCAAAAAAGGATTATTGCAAGATACGCCTGTAAAATGGGGTTCAACAATGGTGGTTGATGGGCTCGAAACCGATTTTGAACAAGTGCTGGATAGGCGTAAAATAGCATCGGAGGGTCTCGTAATTGCACTCGTTAAATTGGATAGTGCCCACCAAGATTATCCCGTGGAATTAATTACCAAAGGCACTACTTTGGAGGAAAAACTAATTGATGAATTAAAAGAGAGTTTGGAATACAAAGTTAGTGGCGGAGATTTTTATGGTATGTATCGTGAAGATGCAGAAAGAGTTATTCGCAAGACTCTTACTAGAATATTCTATACTAGAATTAAACGTTGTCCACTAATAGTCCCCATAGTAGTTGAATAATGAAAACCTACCTTATCTTTACAGATACACATAGAGCGGAAGTTGCTACTGCCATAAAGCAAAATATTATGGCAGAGCTTCCTAATGCGAGAATTATCATTATTGATGATATGGATCTTCACGCTAACGCGATGTTAGATCTAATTGAGTCTTTAACAAACATTAAGATTAATAAAGAGAAAAGGGAGGCTCGTAAAGAGGAGAGAAAAGTTGAACGTAACGTTGACGAACTTCCGGCATTCACAAATGAATTCATAGAGAATGAAGACAGTTATCAAGCAATGCTAGATTACTTCCAAAAGTTTTTGCCCGAAGTTGTTATCACCGTTGGGTACGGAGCTTTCCAAGAAGCGATTGCAACGCGTGATAATTATTATCCCAACGTTAAAGTAGTCAACTACGTTGATGATTATACATTAAATCAAATGATAGTAAGTCCCTATATGGACGGATATATTGTTGAAAATCTGCCTTTAAAGAAGCAATTGATGGCGTTAGGGATAAATGCAAAGAAAATTGCGATCTCACCCTTAGTAATTGAGCAAAAGTACATCAGCGATGATGCAATTGCTGGTAACTATAGATTGGCTTTAAATCCGCTTATGCCAACTATGCTATATTTAGCAAAAAACGAAAAAACCGACCATAAGAAAAATATTAATGCCATTAAAAAATATGAAAATGAGTGCAATTTGATAATATATTGTGGTTTTAATAGGGAAAGCTATAAGTATTGTCTTAAAGAAGGGCTTAATGCTTTCAACGAAGGTATATCTCTTCCAATGCTCTATGACAAAGCTGACGTTGTATTTACAACGTGCAACACCTATGACGTAAGTGTTGCACGTAATAAAGGCAAAATCATTTGTATTATGGATAATGATTTAGTAATGGAGCAAAGAAACTTCGAATACCTGAATAGTTTGGTGGTTGACTGTACGGACAACCATAAGCTCAAAGCCTTCTTTAAATCATATCCTGTTAGTAATTATAGTACCTATTCGCTCCGTGCAAAAGTGGTTGCAAGGGCAAGTATACTTGGTTCGTTAGAAAAGATTTTGTTTTAATCTTCTAGTCTGCCACTTTCAAACATATGGGCTAAACGGGATTCCTTCATATCGGTTTGAGGAATCCATTTTTCTATTATGAGATAGGATAGTGCGTGTAGTGTAAAAGCAACGCCACAAGATAGCATGGTCCAGCCAAAGTTATAGTTTAGGCTAACTTGATCACTACCAATTTGTACAAGAAGGTTTGCAAGAAGCATACCTATAACACTACTCAAGAAAGAGTATTTTCCGTTCCTTGTAATCATAAAAAGCAATACACCGCTTACAAGGGCATATACCCAGTTTGTTGTTGCAAAAAATTCATTACCGGTTAGATTTGCAATTCTTGTAACAGCATAAATCAACCCACCGGTAATAAGGCCGAGTGCCATTGCCGTCATGCTTGTGGAAATCTTCCCAAGTATAAAGAAGCAAACAAAAATGCCAATATAAAAAATAAGTGTACCTATGCTAAAGCTAAAACCATTTGCATTTATTACTGGAATAAAGTTTAGACCTATTAC
Source organism: Candidatus Stercoripulliclostridium sp. (assembly GCA_045577735.1). Classification (GTDB taxonomy): domain Bacteria; phylum Bacillota; class Clostridia; order Christensenellales; family DTU072; genus Stercoripulliclostridium_A. Next base: position 156,153 of record JAZNIY010000019.1, read on the forward strand.
TAATGCAAAAAAGATTAGGGGGATAATCCAACTCATTCTAAAATCTTTAAGGATAGGCTTTCCTAGTCCCACTATAATCATTAGGGCAAGTATGCCCAGAATTATCATACTAATTAACATATATAATTTCTCCTTAAATTATTGGGCCGTTTAGGCCTATTTTTATTGTGTACTTTAAAGAAAAAATTATACGTTCTAAAATACAAAAATGCTTTAATGATAATTAAGAAAGTGGTATAATCATAATATGATAAAAATTATTGCAGTTAAGAATGAAGATCTAATTATATTGGAAGAAATGGCAAAATATATATGGCGTGAATGCTATACCACTTTACTCGGCGTGGAGCAAGTGGAATATATGATAGATAATTTCCAAACTAAAGAAGCCTTTGTAAATCAAATTAACGACGGATATGAATATTATTTCGTGGAACAAGAGGGGGGTAGGTTGGGATACTTTGGGATTAAAGAAGAAACGGGACAATTATTTTTGTCAAAGTTGTACCTCAAGGAGCAGTATCATGGAAGGGGTTTAGCGCAAGATATATTAAAGTATCTTAAGGCTGTAGCGAAGGAACGCAATTTAGAGTGCCTATACCTTACGGTGAACAAGGGCAACGTTAAAGCAATAAAAGCCTATGAAAGGTTTGGTTTTATTAAAACGGATGACATAGTCACCGATATCGGTAATGGGTTTGTTATGGAGGATTACGTATACACTTATTACATATAAATATAAAAAAGCCTGCGAGGAACAAATTCCAGCAGGCTTTTTGATTAATAAAGTACTTATTAGTTAAATTTCTTTTCTATCATTAAGTGCTCGGGATAGCGTCATTTCATCAGCGTATTCAATTTCGCTTCCCATAGGAATACCACTTGCCAGTCTAGTAACTTTAACACCTAGTGGTTTGAGTAATTGTGCAAGATAGGTTGCCGTCATTTCACCACTAACGTCTGGATTGGTTGCTAGTATTACTTCTTTAACACCATCAAGGCGAGTGAGTAATTCTTTAATGCGAATTTGATCTGCGCCAATTCCTTTCTGGAAATCGAGTGCACCATGCAATACGTGATACAAGCCGTTATATGTACCCATTTTTTCGAAGGCTTGTATATCTCTTGGTTGTTCGACAACGCAAATTAGAGATTTGTCAGCAGTCTTACAACGCTCACATATTTCCTGATCTGTGTAGTTGCCACATTCTTCACAAAAATGTATAGTATCTTTTGCCTCTTGTATGGCTTCTACGAAATTGGCAACGTCCTCATCACACATATCAATAAGATGGAATGCATAACGAGTAGCCGTCTTAAGACCAACAGCAGGGAGTTTCCTAAATGCAGCAATCAGTTTTGTTAGGGCTTCTGGTTGCATTTTAGAATAGTCCTCCTAGGCCACCGGCACCACCGGTTAGGGGACCCATAACTCTTTGTTGCTCTTCTTCAACGAGTTTCATTGCTTCGTTAAAAGCAGCCATTATCATATCCTCTAGCATTTCTACGTCATCGGGATCAACAGCTTCGGGTTTAATCTTTATGGAAGACAAGGTTCTGTCACAGCCCATCACTACTTCAACCATTCCACCTGCAGAAGTAGCAACAACTTCACTTTCTGCAAGTTCTTGTTGTGCTTCAGCAAGTTGTTTTTGCATTTGTTGTGCTTGGCGCATCAGTTGTTGCATATTACCGCCACCGCCGAAGCCTCCGCCATATCCGTTAAATTTTGCCATATATTACCTCCAAATTACTATATGCGAAAAATTAGATTTCGTTTATTATTTTCTGTTTTCAAATTTTGAACCAAAAACGTCGGCAAGTTTAAGCATTTGTTCTTCGCTTACCTTTTTACCAACGCTCTTAGCGTTTACTGCTCTAAACTGATATTCGATGTCTTCCATAACTTCTTTTAGCGCACTTTCACACAAGTTTAAATTGTCGGTGCCGTCAAAAAGGGAGAGCGTTGCATTGTCATCAATATAGAAGGTGAGGGTTTTATTATCAAGGGAGAAGTTGTTTTGCTTGCTCAATGCTCTATAAAGCATGATTTGATCTTTTTCACGAAGAGCGGTAATAAGCAAACCAACAACCATATTAGCTCTTTCATCAACTTTTTTTTGCCTTGGTGCTTCTTCAAATACCGTAGTTGCTTTGTCTTTAGATGCAAACTTAGATAGTGTATCTTCAATCTTGCTCTTTGAAACAACCGGTTGGGATACGGGAGCACTAATAATAGCGGTACCGGTGAGTGCGCCACGGCGAATTATTTTCTCTAGCTCATTCACACGTGCGATAAGGGCATCGTTAGAAAGCTCGGTTTTTAATTCACTCGCTTTAACAAGAAGGGCTTCAAAGACTATTCGTGGCTGGGTGGTATAGCGAAGGTTTTGTTCGCTTGTAGCAAGAATGTCCATAACGCGAGCAATTTGATAATTCTCGTGCTCATCACCCAATACCTTAACTAGAGTATGCTCGTTTTGATTAAAGCCACATTTCCAAGTAGGAATGTTTTTAACTGTAATAAGATTGCGGAAGAATTCAGCAAGTTCTTTGTTTAACGTATTTAGCCCTTTGCCTTTAGCGTAAACTTCTTCCGTTTTAGCAATGACAGAAGCGGTATCACCCTCTAAAATAGCTTTTGCGAGTGTGTAAAGTGTATCGAAGTCGCTTGCTCCTAGGACCTCCAAAACGTCATCGTATTTTAAGCCGTCGGGACTATAACTGATGCACATGTCAGCTAGAGAAAGGGTGTCACGAACACTGCCTTGTCCATGTATTGCAAGTTGTTCTAATGCCTGTATTTCGTAAGGATACTTTTCTTCATCGAAAATGGACTTTAGAAGCTCAACAAGTTTCTCTTGGGATACCAATCTAAAGTCAAATCGCATACAACGAGAAAGTATAGTTTGTGGAAGCTTGTGGACTTCGGTCGTAGCAAGAATGAATATTACGTGTGACGGAGGTTCCTCTAACGTTTTGAGGAGAGCATTAAAAGCACCAATAGAAAGCATGTGCACTTCGTCAATTATGAATACTCTATATTTTCCTATTGAGGGTTGGAAATGTACGCTTTCTTTTAGGTCACGAATTTCATCAACGCCGTTATTTGATGCTGCGTCCATTTCTATAATATCAACGTTATTATTGCTAAGAAGTCCTTGGCAAACAGCACATTTGCCACAGGGTGAACCATTAATGGGAGAAAGACAATTTACGGCACGTGCAAAGATTTTGGCACTGGAAGTTTTACCGGTTCCACGAGTTCCGGTAAATAAATATGCGTGTCCTAACGTATCGGTTTTTATTTGGTTAATAAGGGTAGTAACAATGTGGTTTTGTCCAATTACCTTATCCCAACTTGACGGACGATATTTGCGGTAAAGAGAGGTATGTGCCATTATGCGTTAATCTCCAAACTATTTAGGAATTTTTCGAATGCTTGTTGACCAATTTCAGTGTTTTTGAAAACTGCCGTGCATTCCAAAATCTTTACACAGGTATTGTTCACGTAATTAATTACAGCGGCTTCAGCATCATCGTTAGATAGCGTAGTACCGCAGTCGTTTGCGAGTTGTACAATCATACCAAGGTGCTTTGAAAGTGGATTATTTGCATCACTTAATTCAGCAAAATTAAGAGGAGCTTTGCCGGTTATGATATCAACGATTTGTTTGATTTCATTTGCTAGTCTTCCCGGTAGTATAAACGTACCCATAGCTTCAATAAGACCTATACCTTCTTTCTTGATGTTATGCATATCTTCCGTGGGGTGATAAATACCATAAGGGTGGGCTTCATCGGTACGATTGTTGCGCAAAATCAAGTATAGGCAATATTCATCGTCTTCAATGGTAGCAATAGGGGTGATGGTGTTGTGTGGTGCGTCTGTTTTAGCAAGAATACCAACGTTTTCATCGGTATAATCTCTCCAAGCACCAAGTATATTTTGTGCTACAGCCTCAATATCTTTTCTATTGGTTCCACTTAGTTTTATTACGCTGTTGTACCAGTCAAGTATTCCTATATTTACGCTAGGGTATTCATTGGATGCAAAAGCCTTTCTAATGGGACGAGTGAACATGGGTAGAACTTTTTTGCCACCTTGATAATGCTCGTGTGCAAGAATAGAGCCTCCTACGATGGGTAGATCGGCATTAGACCCCAAGAAATAATGAGGGAATAACTCTACAAAATCAAGTAGCCTTGTAAAAGTCTTGGGAGTGATTGACATAGGTTGGTGCGTTTCACTAATAGCTATGCAATGGTTATCAAAGTAAACGTAGGGGGAGTATTGCATAAACCAAGGTTCGTCATTAAGGAACATTGGAATAATGCGAATGGTTTCACGAGCAGGGTGACGATACGAACCTTCGAACCCCAAGTTTTCAAGGCAAAGCATACACTTTGGATAATTCGTTTGTGGCATGCTTCTTTCTAACGCAACTTGCTCATTGGATTTTTCAGGTTTAGAGAGATTTATAGTTATGGTTAAATTTCCATTAGGGCATTCAGCCGTCCATTTAATGTTTTTCTTAATATCAGGCATGCGAATGTAATTGCTTTTTACGGAAAGATCATTAAGATAATCGGTAGCAGCTTCTATGCCTTTATTACGAACGAGGGCATCGAAGGTGGACATAACTACGCTGGGACTAGGTGTTACAAGACCAATGATTTTTGTTTCATAAAGAAGTCTGGCTTTAGGATCAGCAAGGCCATTTTCGACTGCGTAATCAACAATAGGATCTATGATTTCAGTTTGAAAATCTGGAAGAACGTCATCTGCAACCATAGGCTCGCTTAATTTTAGCTCAGCTAGAAGTCGATTGTGAGCATATACGGCATCATAATAGTTTAATCCAAGTTGATCTTGGGCATATGAAACAAGATTAGCAACGTGTTTAGCAATGTGGGCTTTGTTTGACATAATTAAATCCTTTGAAATTATCGTTTACTTATTAAAATATATGTGTTATAATAACACTATTCTATATTATACACGGAGAACACGATTTTGGCAATATTATATGATAAAAAAAGTTTACTAGATAACAATAAATTTGTTAAAACCGCCAATGCTTTGTATGGTGGTAACGTGGAAAAAGCGGCAGAACGTTATGCTACTCTTGTACAAGAGCATAGAGAGAACGTGGATGGAGAAATCATCTTCTATTCTGCTTCAGGAAGGATAGAAGTAACTGGTAATCACACAGACCACAATAATGGTAAAGTGCTTTGTGCAGCAGTATCGGTAGACCTTTTGGCGTGCGTAACTCCTTTAAAAGAAGAAAAGATAGTAGTAAAGAGTTTGGGATACCCTGTTGTTGAGGTTGATATCCGAGATCTTGATATTCATGAAGAAGAAAAGGGTGGTTCTTTTGCCCTTGTTCGTGGCGTTTGCAAGGCATTTAAAGATCGTGGATATAATATTGGCGGTTTTTATGCTACTACTGTTTCTGACGTTTTCAAAGGTGCAGGCATGAGTAGTTCAGCAAGCTTTGAAGTGCTTGTTTCCGTAATCCTAGATAACCTTTACAATGGTGATAGTATAAGCGCGGTTGAAAAGGCAATCATTTCTCAATATGCAGAAAACGTTTATTTTGGTAAACCTAGTGGCTTAATGGACCAATCGGCTATTGCCTTAGGTGGCGTTTCCTATATTGATTTTAAAGATCCCTCCAATCCACAGGTGGAAAAATTGGAATGGGACTTTGATGATTCTACCGTATTTGTCGTTAATTGTGGTGGCGATCATTGCAAGCTTACCCCCCAATATGCTGCAATTCGTGAAGAAATGGAAGCAATTGCTAAAGAATTTGGTGAAGAAAAGCTTCGCTTTGTAAACGAAAACGAGTTCTTTATGTCTATTCCTGAGTTGAAGAATAAATTTAGTGGTAGAGCAATACTTCGTGCAATGCACTACTTTGATGAAAATGCTCGTGTAGAAGCTCTTCGTGAAGCAATTAGAAATGGGGATGAAGACTTGGCTTATAGTATTATTACGGAGTCAGGAATTTCTTCTTACCAAAAACTTCAAAACTGTTATGCGGAGGGAGACCCCAGCGAACCCATACCCCTAGCTCTTGCAATATGCCAAGAAATAGAAGGCGTTTTGGCTTACAGAGTGCACGGTGGTGGCTTTGCTGGTACGATATTAGCCTTTGTAGAAAATGAGTGTGCAGATAATTTCCATACCTCTATGGCATATATTTTCGGTGATGAAAACGTATATCGTCTAAAAATTAGAAACGAGGGTGGCACTAGATTAGATTTAGGAGAAAACGACTAATGTTACTAGCACAAAATATACATTGGACGGGACAAGTAAATCCCGTTGCGTTCACCATTTTTGGTAGAGATATTGCTTGGTATGGTATTATTATTACTTTAGCGATGCTCACCGGCCTTATCGTTGGTACTATACGTTGTAAAAAAATTGGCGTATCATTCGATGATTTGGTAGAATTATTCATTTGTGTAATACCGCTAGCAATCCTTGGTGCAAGGATTGGTTACGTTATGGTACGACCTGAATATTTTCCTAGTGAATTCACGTGGGATGATTTTGTGAGAATCTTTGCCGTTTGGGATGGTGGATTAACCATAATGACTGGTGTTCCATTTGGCGTACTAGGTGGTTGGCTATGGTGCAAGTGGAGAAAGGTTAACTTTTTTGACATTGCTGACGTAATTATGCCCGTTATCCTTCTTTCGCAAGGTTTAGGAAGATGGGGTAATTTTATGAACCAAGAAATATATGGCGCACCAATAACCAATCCTAGCTTACAATGGTTCCCAATGGCAGTTTATATCGCTAGAATGGGTGGATGGTATCAAGCAACGTTCTTCTACGAAATGGTACTGGACATTGCTTTCTTTGTAGCAATTATTATCATACTTCGCCATTTGAGACTCAAAGGTGCAGGTGTTTGTTTATATATCTTTTCATACACTTTGATTAGATTTGTATTAGAATTCTTCCGTGACGATGGCACGCTTTACGAAGTAGTAAACTACAATCAAATCATTTGTGGTGTATTAGCCTTATTGAGCATCGGTCTTTTTATATTCCTTCTTGTCAAACAAATTAAGAAAGGCGAAAAAGTATGGTATGGTAAGGGTGGTATTCCTAAAGAATTGTTACCTCATATTGTAGTATCAACTAAATCTAAAAAGGAAAACAATGAAGTCCAATAGGTGTGTGTGTTATGAGAAATCTAACCTTACTAACAGATTTGTATCAACTAACTATGATGAACGGCTATGCCGAAACTGATATGGCTGATAGAGAAGCGGTGTTCGATTTGTTTTATCGTCCCGCACCTGGCCTAGACTTTGCTATTGCTGCTGGACTCGAACAAGCAATAGATTATATAAATAACCTTCATTTTGACGAAAGTGACGTTGCATATTTGCGTTCCCTCAATTTATTCGGCGAAAAGTTTTTTGATCGCATAAAAAAATTCCGTTTTACCGGAGATATGTATGCACTTCGTGAAGGTGAAATGGTATTTCCTTACGAGCCTATCGTTACTATTAAAGCTCCGTTGTTTGAGGCTCAATTAATAGAAACAGCACTTCTAAACATACTTAATCACCAAACGCTAATTGCAACCAAAGCTATGAAAATGGCTAATGAAACAACGGGTGCTATTTCAGAATTCGGTTTAAGGCGCGCTCAAGGTCCTGATGCCGGTTTGTATGGTGCACGTGCGGCAATGATAGGTGGATGTTCATCAACCTCTAACGTTCTTGCTGGCAAGATGTTTGATGTAAAGATTAGTGGAACTCATGCTCATAGCTGGGTAATGAGTTTTAGTGAAGAGATAGAAGCGTTTAGAGCATACGCAAAGCTTAATCCAGACACTTGTTTATTGTTGGTAGATACTTATGACACGTTGAAGAGTGGCGTTCCCAATGCTATTAAAGTCTTTGATGAACTAAAGGCACAAGGACACAAGCCTCTTGGCATAAGACTTGATAGTGGAGACTTAGCATATTTAAGTAAACGCGCAAGAGAAATGCTTGATGCAGCTGGTCATACGGAAGCCAAAATATTTGCTTCTGGTGATATTGATGAACACATAATAGCTGCTCTTAATGCACAAGGCGCAAAGATAGACGTTTGGGGAATTGGTACAAAACTTATAACGTCTGCTCCTCGTCCCGCGCTCGGTGGCGTATATAAACTTGCTGAAATACAGAACGCTGAAGGAGTTTGGGAGCCTAGAATGAAGTTTAGCGATACGCCGGAAAAGATAACTAATCCCGGGTTTAAAACCATATTTAGAATATATGATGAAAAAGGCATGGCGGCGGCGGATTTGATTTCATTACGTGGTGAAATTATAGATACTTCAAAACCCTTGACTATATTCCATCCCATAGAAACATGGAAGAAAACCACCTTTGAAAAATATAATATAAGAGAACTATCTATTTGCATATTTAATAGGGGTGAACAAGTTTACAAGATCCCTACTTTAAAGGATACTATTGAATTTGCAAAGAAATCAAAAGGAGAGTTTTACGAAGAATATAAGCGTTTGATAAACCCCCACTCATATAAGATTGACCTTTCGGACAAACTTTATGACTTGCGCAAAGAGTTGATGATTAAAAATCAAAAATAGAGAAAAGGCACAATAAAGTGCCTTTTTTATTTGACAAAAAACGAGTGAATTTGTCAATAAATTAGGTTCTCAAAAGGCTATAATCTATGTATGAACTGGTTTAAGAAAAGAAATATAAAGCAAATAAAGGAAAACGTTCTTACTCCGACACAGTCAGAAAGGATAGATGTTTTAAAGGCTGAAATTCATCGTTTAGAAAGCAGGCTTGCCGAATACATTGCGCGTGAAAGAGAAATAGAAGAAGTATTAATATTTGCTAAAGAACGAGCAGAAGAATATGAAAAAGAGTCAAGAATCAGGTTTATTCTTGAAAGAGAAAGATTATCGTCATACAGAGAAAAGTGGCAAAGACGACTTGATAACTTGAATAATGCCGATAGATTAGGAGAAGAAATTTTAGAGTGTAACGAGTTTTTTAAAAAGCTTTCAATTGAGTTAAAAGAGATAGTAGAAGGCAAAAAATCAAACCATGACGAGCCCAGGGAAACTTACGTTAGGGAAACGAAAAGACTTAATGAATTGGGAGTTTCATCTCAAACTGAAACAATGTTGTCAGAAGAAGATTTAAACAAATTGCTTTTACAATATAATGCGTAATTAGTGTTCTTAATAGCGTATTAAGGAACCCTATTTCTAGGGTTTTATTGTTTTACCGGTTTAGATGATGAAAGTAAACGGCATATATTTTTATGAAAAAAATAAGTGTTAAAAATGTAATATATTTAAATGTGCCATTGTTTTGTGGTAACTTTATATATTAAATTTTATATTGCGCGCGCACAAATTTAGACTTGACTAATTTAATAACTTATAGTAAAGTATACTATGTATAAAATTATTGATAGTGAGGTTAATTAATGGCATTATTAAGAAATGAAGTCGCAGATAACAAAAAATGGGATTTGTCCATTTTGTTCAAGACGGAAGAAGATTTTGAAAAAGCTTTCAAAGAAGCAGAAAAAGATATTCCTACCATTTTAGAGTATAAAGGTAAATTAAACAAAGACAACGCAATTGATTGCTTTAGGGCAAACAGTGTGCTCTCTAGAAAGATTGAGAAGCTTTATTCTTATGCACACCTTCAAAAGGATGAGGACACTTCTAACCAAGCATCACAAGCACTGGCTGAAAGAGCAAGTATGTTGTTAACAAAATATGCTTCAACCGTTTCATTTATCGAGCCTGAAATTTGCAAACTGTCAACTGCCGTTTTAAAGGAGATGGCAGAGAGTGAAGTATATGAAGATTATTCTTGCATGTTGGAAGGAATAATAAGAGAAAAAAAGCATATTCTTTCTGCTAAAGAAGAAAAGATCATGTCGGAGATTTCCTCATTTACTGGAGATTTCCAAAACGTATTTATGATGTTAGACAATGCTGACCTTAAATTTAATAAAGTTAAGGTTGATAATGAAGAAATGGAGCTTTCTCATGGTATGTATTCAGTATTTTTACAAAACCAAGATCAATCTGTTAGAAAGGAAGCTTTTGATAATTATTATAAGGCATATCGTAACTCGATAAATACCATTGCTGCTACCTATTCAGCATCTGTCAAAAAAGATTGTACGCTATCTGCTCTACGCGGATACAAGAGTGCTCTTCAACGTGCTTTATATGCCGATGATATTGATAAGAAGGTCTACAATAACCTTATCAAGTCTGTAAAAAAGAGTACCCCAGCTCTTCATAAGTATGTTAAATATCGCAAGAAGGCATTGGGATTAAAAGAATTGCATATGTACGATATGTACGTATCTATCGTTAAGGACGTTGATCGCGAGTATGAATATGAGGATGCATATGCAATGGTACTTGAGGCGTTAAAACCTTTGGGTGAAGATTATAGAAAGATTATGGAAAGGGCATATAATGAACGTTGGATAGACGTTGAAGAAACTAAGAATAAGCGTAGTGGCGCATATTCTTGGGGCATATATGATGCTCCTCCTTACGTTCTTCTTAACCATCAAAAAACCCTACATGACGTATTTGTAATTGCACACGAAATGGGACATGCTATGCATACCTATTATTCCAATGCAAATCAATGTTATGAAAAGGCAGATTATAGAATATTCGTAGCAGAAATAGCATCCACTGTTAACGAAGTGCTTCTTTTAAAACATCTTTTAAAGACTGCGAGTGGAGAAGATAGAAAGTATCTATTGTCCTATTATTTGGACATGTTTAGAACTACGTTGTTTAGACAAACCATGTTCGCTGAGTTTGAAAAATACGCGCACGAAGAATATGAACAAGGCCGTCCTTTGACTGCGGAAAATATGAGTGCTAAGTATTATGAATTAAACGAGGCTTACTATGGTAAAGGTGTTATCCATGATAAGGATATTGAAATAGAATGGGCACGTATTCCTCATTTCTATAATGCATTCTATGTTTATAAATATGCAACGGGACTTACTACTGCTGTTAACATTGTAAACAAACTTCTAACGGAAGAAGGATATATAGAAAAATATCTAAAGTTCCTTTCAACTGGTGGCAGTTTGTATCCATTGCCTACAATAGAAATTGCCGACGTAGATCTTAAGAGCATGGAACCTTTTGATTTTGCGATGAGCGAATTCAAGAAAACCCTTGATGAACTAGTAACTTTATGAGTAAAAAAATAGGTTTGGTTTTAATTATATTAGCGTTAGTTGTCAGTATCGCCTACGTTGCGATAGGTGTGGGCACCTTTGAGGATTGTCCGATTAAAACTACAACGCCTACTGAAGTGGTTAAAAAGGAATACAAGGCGAAATTGGTGTACAACTCACTTATGTACAACTCTGGCGCTTATGAGTATAGTGTTCAGGCCTACGTTAACGTTGAAAGGGTGGCAAAAAATGCTACTGTAACGGAAAGAATGGCGATTACACAACAATCTAAAGATGCAATATCAAGTATTAAAAAAGATTGGGAAAGTTATGGATATAAAATAGAAACACATGAAGATTATTTTGTGTCAGCGACAATAGCTTATTATGAAGATTATGATCAATTGGCATTAGCGAATGGTCAGACGGGATACGTTTACGCAAAGAGCGATGCTACAATATATCGTGGCTGGATATACAATAAAATAGTTTCCGAGCGTACAACTGGCTTTAAACAAGAAAGTGGTAGCATATTGAATAAGGCTGAAGAAACCTTGAATTCTATTGATGGTATTACGCTAGGTGACGTATCATTGGTTTATAATTATGGTACAATGTACAAAACCACAACGATATCTTCAGATGCTGACCAGATTTATCAATTAAATGATAAAGAAACCGGTTTGTATACCGTAATCCATGAGTTTGGAATGACAAACGACAATAGGGGAAGAGTAATTACCTTGGTTCAGACTTCCCCAAACGTATATACGTGGTACTTGTTGCCAATAGTTTGCAGTATGTTTATAGCAGGCTTAACGCTGTTGGTTTCAGGTGCTCGAAGGAGTAAATAATGGCAGAAACAAATGAAAACAAAGTTGCAATAAAGCGTTATCCATCTAATAATGAAGCCGAGCAATATTTACTATGTTGTATGCTTATAGATGGCGACGTCGCATCTACGATAATTCCAGAAATGGATGAAGCATTTTTCTTTAATGCAACGCACAAAAAGATATTTAATGCAATGCATAAATTGTATGCTCAAAACGTGTCTATAGATGCTATTACGGTTTATGATGCACTTGTTAAAAACAATCAAGCAGATATAGATATTCTAAAGTATCTTACCGATTTAAGTCAAATTACGCCTAGCGCAGTAAATTATCGCGATTTCTTTAATATTTTACATCGTGATATGGTTATGCGTGCTCTTATTAAGATTGGAAATGCAATTGCGGAAGATGCGTACAATTCTGATGATGCCGAAAAATCACTAAGAAACGCTGAAACCTTAATATATGATTTAGGCACGAAGGGACTTGGCGTAAATAGTGGGCTTGAACATATCGCAAAGCCTGGTCAAAGATATATAGAAAGATTGCTTACCATGCGTAAAGATATCAATTCGGTAAAGGGACTTAAGACTTATTACGATATCTTTGACAAGGTTACAAACGGACTACAAGCGGGATCGTTAATTATTTTGGCAGCACGTCCTTCAGTGGGTAAAACTGCATTTGCATTGAATTTGGTTGCTAACATGATTAGAAATCAAAATGAAAGTTCAACGGTTGCATTGTTCTGTTTGGAAATGTCTAGAGAAGACCTTGTACAAAGACTTTTAGCAATCAACACTGACGTAACAATGGATTCTTTAAGTTCTGCTCGATTTAACGATGACCAATATGATGAACTTTGGAACGCCCACTCTGCTGCTTCTAAATGCCAAATTTATCTTGATTATAACTCCGGAGCAACTCCTGCTTATATTTCTTCACAATGCAGAAGACTTCGCAGTCAATCAGCCAATAAGAAAATTGATCTTGTAATAATAGACTACTTGCAACTGATGAGTAACGATAAGAGTAATCGCAACTCAACTCGTCAAACCGACGTTGCCGAAATGAGTAGAAACTTAAAGAACATGGCTATGGATTTAGGCTGTCCTGTTATTGCTCTTTCTCAAATGTCTCGTTCAATTGAAGAGCGTGATGATAAAGAGCCCAAACTATCTGACCTTCGTGAATCTGGTTCAATCGAACAGGATGCAGATATGGTATTGTTCTTGTCACGTGAAAATGAAGCAGATAAAGGTGCTCCTATTTCTCACATGATAATAGATATTGCAAAACATCGTAATGGTGAACTGAAGAAGATACGTTACATTTGGGAGGGGGCTCACGTCCGCTTCACGGAAGCACCGGCATCAAACCAAAGCTTTGATAGTAACGTTTATGCTAATGCTAAAGCAAAGAAAAAACCACCACAGCAAATATAATTATTAAAGCACTCGAAAGAGTGCTTTTTTTGTAATAAATAGACAAGTTAGCGCATACTTTTTTATATGAATTATATCAAAGAAAGCTTCAGTTATAAGTTAACGTTTATAGGTGGCAAAGAGTTGTTCATGGAAGGGCATAGAGGCATTTCTAAATGCACTGAAAGCGAAATAGTCATAAGAGTGCGTGGGGGAAAGATTTCTATACATGGTGAAGAATTGCACGTGAAAGAGATAAATGAAGATGAATTATTTGTGCAAGGAAAAATGGAAGCGTTTGGAGTGATTAAATGATATTGAATGAAAAGGTGGAATATAGGATTTTTGGGAATACAGAATATGTGCTCAATCTTTTGTTGAAACATCACGTGTGTGTAATATCACCACTTAGTGAGGATGAAAGTTGTAGAATAAAGATTCTTAGAAAAGACAAAGAAAAATTGGAAAGAATACTAAAAAATTATGGAAAAAAATTTGAAGTAATTAATATATACACTAGGGGCGAGATTTTTAAAAAGATAAATAAAAAGTATTTGATTTGGATTGGTTTGGTAGTGACTGTTTTTATGATATCAATATATTCACAAGCGATTACGGATATTAAAATAAATGGTTGCAACAAGATAGCTGAAGAGGTAATAATAGAAGCTATACAAGAGGACTTAAAGAGCCCTTTTTTTGTTACAAGAAAGGTAACAACATTGATTGAAAATAACGTACGTGAAATGGATGGTATCGCATATGTTGCAACTACGAAAAAAGGTAGAACGCTGGAAATAAATATCGTAGAAGAGCTGTCTAAAACGAATAAAATAGATACCCAAAACAAGGTATTTGTCAAAGCGCTGGAAAGTGGCGTTGTAACAAAAATAATGGTGTACGGCGGGACCCAACTAATAAACGTTGGGGATGAAGTAATAGCTGGTCAAGATTTAATTGCACCTTATTTTATTAACTCAGACGGTGTAACTAGACCAACTTATGCTTTTGGGAAGGTGGAAGCCAAGGTTACTCGTACAATAGAGTTAACCTATTTGTCCGAAGAAGATTACAACGAGCATTTTATAAATGATTATGAAAAACAAACTGCACTTTGTAAAGAAAATTTAAAGGCCGAAGATAAATATATAGGCGCACACTTTTTTGTTAAAAATGTAGACAAAAGTATAGTTTGTAGTATATACTATGATATATTAACGCGTATTGCATAGGCGTATAATTTCAAGGAGTATGTATGAAAAACAAAAATTCGGTGTTAATGCCGAAAGATAAAAGAATAGATGAGCGTAAAAGGGATATTGCTTTTAGAATTTTAACGGTAATAGGCGTTTCTTTTTTGCTTGGAATAATCATTAGACTGTCAAAAATTGATGATTTCAGTAAGGCAGGAGATTTCTTTACCGGAGAGATTTGGATACAGATTCTTGTTTTGAGTGCTCTTATTGCAACAGTACTTTCAACGTTATATTTTTATTCAATTTACGTTAGAAGAGATTTAAGAAAGGATAAAAAATTGCTTCCGGTTCTTTCAGCATCAATTATCCTTACTTTTGTACTTTCGTTAATTTTTAGCATTTTCATTAACGTTTATATAGCGCCTTTAGTATTAGCATCATTATTGGTTGCAACCTTGCTTGACAAGCGTATAGGTCTTGTAACTACCGTACTGACTTCACAGGCTTTCTTTATTACATATATCATTGTGTTTGGCGCAGAAGAGGTTGTAGATACCGCTGCCGCAATGATCACGTCTATGATTGCAGCAATATTCTTGGTTTGCAATATGGACAGGTCGGGTAGCAGATTTAAATTCACTGGAATAGCCATTATTGTTGGTGTTTGTACGGCTTTAATACCTGTATTATTAAATTTGATCATTGACAGCTCTAACGTGATTAATATGTTAATGAGTGGTTTATGGTCACTACTTTCGGTAGTTTTATCGGTAGCGCTTTATATGGTTTTTTTACCAATTATGGAATACTTGTTCCGCATTAATACAGTTTTCCGCTTGGGCGAATTGTGTTCACTGGAGAATCCTTTACTAAAGAGATTGGCCGAAGAAGCTCCTGGTACGTTTAATCACAGTATCGCGGTTGGAAATCTTGCTGAATTATGCGCAGATGCTATTGGTGAAAGTCCTCAACTTGCTAAGGTATGTGCCTATTACCATGATGTGGGCAAATTAAAAAATGCCGAGTACTTTATAGAAAACCAAAAAGGTTACAATCCTCACGATGATCTAATTCCTGAAGTAAGCGTTTCCATGATTATTAGCCACGTTAATGCTAGTTGTGAGCTTATTAAAGAAGCGAAACTACCGGAAATACTTGCTGACGTAGCACGTGAGCATCATGGTACAACACCAGTAAACTACTTTTTGTATAAGGCTCAAACCTATACAGAGGATGATCTTGATAAAATTGAGTTCAGTTATCCTGGTCCAAAACCACAAAGCAAAATCGCGGCAATAATTATGATAGTTGATACCGTTGAGGCTGCTTCACGTGCTATACAAGGCTTATCAAGCCCCGAAAAGTTTAGAGCTTTTATTCACAAACTAATAAAAGAAAAATCTGATCACGGTCAGTTTGAAGAATGTGGTATAACTTTTAAAGATTTAAAAACGATAGAGGACACGTTGGTTAAGATCCTTCCCTCTATGTACCACGCGAGAATACAATACAATAATCCGAGAGAGTAGGCAATGATAAATCTATATAACGCAGAAAAGTATGAAAAGATTTTGGAACGTGCCATAAAAGGAGCGTTTAAACGTTTTGAAATTAACGCAAAAGACGTTGAAATAGAAGTAGAACTTCTTGATTCCGAAGAAATACGTGAACTCAATCGTGACGAAAGGGGAATAGACAAGGTCACGGACGTTCTCAGTTTTCCTAATTTGGAAGTGTCTCTTCCGTTTGATCCTAGCGATTATGAAGATGATATAAACCCTGAAAATGATTGTGTTATTTTAGGGGAGATTTATATTTGTCTTGAAAGAGCGTTGGAACAAGCAGATGAATATGGCCACAGTATAGAAAGAGAGCTTGGTTTTTTGGCTACGCATGGTGTGTTGCATCTTTTGGGGTTTGACCATGAAGAAGATGAAGAGCGTGAAGAAATGGAGAGTCTTCAAGATGAAATACTTAATTCTGTAGGAATTACTAGAGATGGTATTTTTGACGTTGCTGAAGATGAGGAAGAAAAAGAATCCAGATGTGGTTATGCCGTTATTTTGGGTAGACCTAATGCTGGAAAATCCACGCTCATTAACCAAATTATTGGTGAAAAGGTCTCCATTGTTTCTTGGAAACCACAAACGACGCGTAATAGAATAATAGGCATTTTAAACGAGGATAACGTACAAATAATTTTTGTTGATACTCCTGGAATTCACGCACCAAAAAACGAACTAGGTAAATTCATGATGCATTCGGTTAAGGTTGCATCAGAAGGTGTAGATGCAGTTATTTACGTTGTTGATTCAGAAAAAGGATTAGATATTAATGACGTTGAGCGAATAAAGAAAAACGTTGAGAGTGGCAATAAAGTCGTAGTTGCTGTAAATAAAGTAGACCACGTAACCAAAGAAAAGGTTGCAGAAATACTCATAGAACTAAACAAAATAGACGGGTTAGTCGCAGTTGTGCCAATTTCAGCATTGCGTGGCAAAAACGTTGATGCGCTCGTAAAAGAGATTATTGCTTTAATGCCGGAAGGCGAAAAGATGTATGCGGATGATCAATATACCGATAGAAATATGCGCTTTATGGCATCGGAAATAATACGTGAAAAAGCACTTCGACTTTTGGATAAAGAGATACCTTATGGCATAGCTGTAAGTATCAATAAATACGAATATCGTGAAAACGGCATTTTAGATATTGATGCTGACGTTATTGTGCAAAAGCAACAACATAAACCCATAGTCTTAGGCAAAAAAGGAGAGATGATTAAGAGGATTTCCACTTATGCAAGACAAGACCTTGAAGAAATGACTGGTGACAAGATATTTATGACTTTGTGGGTAAGAGTTAAAGAAGATTGGCGTGACGATATAGGGCTACTCAATAATTTAGGCTATAATAAGCGTGATGATGCTTAAAGTATAGAAAGATAAAATAGGTTCATACTTTGAGTATGAATAACGATGTTGAAAGAGTATTTTATGACGCATTTAAAAAGAGTGGAAATATAGGTTATTTTATGCTATATTCTCGCTTGAAAGAAACAAAGGACGACGATGGAACTTAAAACCCAAGCACTATGTTTAAGGTCAACGGACTACGGAGAATCAAGTAAAATAATTACTTTGTTTTCTGCTGATGTTGGTAAAATAGGTGCCCAAGTCCGCTCTGTAAAGAACCCAAAGTCCAAATTAAAGCAATGTGCTATGCCTTTGTGCTTTGGGGAGTACATATTGCACAAAAAAGGCGATTTCTATACTGTAACCGGTTGTACGGTAGAGGAGAGTTTTTTTAATATTTGGACTGACGTACACAAATACTCAGCTAGTCAAATAGTTTTGGAGGCCCTTGATAAATTAACGGAATCAAATTTCCCGGATCCTCAAAATTTGGTTTGTGGTGTGCGTGCATTGGAAGAGATAAATTACTCTAGTGTAATTCCATACGTTTATGCAACTCATTTTTTAGTGAGTTTGTTGCCACAACATGGTATAAATGTTTCTGAAGAGGAATTGCCAATAAAGCCTTATCGTTTAATCAGCGCATATAAAAACGCTTCAATAGAGGAATTGGAAACTCTAGATTTAACTCTTAACGATATTATTCAGGCACTAAATTTTGTAAATCTAATATATCGAGAAAGGGTAGGGGAGAAACTAAATTCCGTTATTGAATCACTAAAAATACTAAACAGCCTTGAGTAATCAAGGTTTTTCTTTTAAATTTAATATATTTTATATAATAAAAATATAATTTCGCTTGCACTTAGGCGCATTTTAAAGTATAATTGATTAAGTGTGAAAACAAAAACTAATTCAAAACTATTTTTTATAGGAGATTAAATATGACAAAGTACGTTTACTTGTTCAAAGAAGGCAACGGCTCAATGCGCGAACTTCTAGGTGGTAAAGGCGCTAACCTTGCAGAAATGACTAAGATTGGTCTTCCTGTTCCTCAAGGTTTCACCATTTCAACCGAAGCTTGCACGAAGTACTATGATGACGGTAAAGAAATCAATCCCGCTATCTGTGCTGAAATTATGGAAAACATCGCAAAGATGGAAGAAATCACCGGCATGAAGTTTGGTGATATGGAAAATCCTCTTCTTGTTTCCGTTCGTTCCGGTGCTAGAGCATCCATGCCTGGCATGATGGATACCATTCTTAACCTTGGTCTAAATGAACAAGTTGTTGAAGTTCTTGCAAAGAAGTCCGGTAACCCCCGTTGGGCATGGGACTGCTACAGAAGATTTATCCAAATGTATTCCGACGTTGTTATGGAAGTTGGTAAGAAATACTTCGAAGAGCTTATTGATGAAATGAAGAAAGAAAAGGGTATCGTTCAAGATATTGAACTTACTGCAGAAGACCTAAAGGAACTTGCCACCCAATTCAAGGCTGAATACAAGTCCAAGATCGGTGAAGATTTCCCCAGCGATCCTACCGAACAACTTTTCGGCGCTATCAAGGCTGTTTTCCGTTCATGGGATAACCCCCGTGCTAATATTTATCGTCGTGACAATGATATCCCTTATAGCTGGGGTACCGCTGTTAACGTACAACAAATGGTTTTCGGTAACATGGGTGAAACTTCTGGTACCGGTGTTGCATTTACTCGTAACCCTGCAACCGGCGAAAAGAAACTAATGGGCGAATTCCTTATGAATGCACAAGGCGAAGACGTTGTTGCTGGCGTTCGTACTCCCCAACCCATCGATCAACTCAAAGAAGTTATGCCTGCTGTTTACGATGAATTCGTAAAGGTATGCGACATCCTAGAAAACCACTATAGAGATATGCAAGATATGGAGTTCACCATTCAAGATAAGAAACTCTATATGCTCCAAACCCGTAATGGTAAGAGAACTGCTCGTGCAGCACTCAAGATCGCTTGTGATCTCGTTGACGAAGGCATGATTAGTGAAGAAAAGGCAGTTCTTATGATCGATCCTAGAAACCTTGACACTCTTCTCCACCCCCAATTTGATGCTAAGGCATTAAAGAATGGTAAACTTATGGGCAAGGCTCTTCCCGCATCTCCCGGTGCAGCTTGTGGTCAAATCGTTTTCACTGCTGAAGATGCAAAAGCATGGGCAGCTCAAGGTAAGAAGGTTGTTCTAGTTCGTTTGGAAACCTCTCCTGAAGATATTGAAGGTATGAAAGCCGCTCAAGGTATTCTTACCGTTCGTGGTGGTATGACCTCTCACGCAGCTGTTGTTGCTCGTGGTATGGGTACTTGCTGTGTATCTGGTTGCACCGCAATCGCAATGGACGAAGAAAACAAGAAGTTTGAACTTGCTGGTAAGGTTTATCACGAAGGTGACGAAATCTCCATCGATGGTTCAACTGGTAACATTTATGATGGTATTATCCCCACTGTTGATGCAACTATCGAAGGCGAATTTGATAGAATCATGACTTGGGCAGATAAATATAGAAAACTTGGTGTTCGTACCAATGCTGATACTCCTAGAGATGCTGCTAAAGCTGTTGAACTAGGTGCAGAAGGTATCGGTCTATGCCGTACCGAGCATATGTTCTTTGAAGAAGGTAGAATAGACCCCTTCAGAGAAATGATTTGCTCTTCTACCGTTGAAGAACGTGAAGCTGCTCTTGAAAAGATCCTTCCCTTCCAACAAGCAGACTTTGAAAAGCTCTACGAAGCACTCCAAGGTATGCCGGTTACCATTCGCTTCCTCGATCCTCCTCTACACGAGTTCGTACCTACTGAAGCTGCAGATATCGAAAAGCTTGCTAAAGCACAAGGCAAGACCGTTCAAGATATAAAGAACATTATCGCATCCTTGCACGAAGCAAACCCCATGATGGGACACCGTGGTTGCCGTCTTTCCGTAACCTATCCCGAAATCGCAAAGATGCAAACTAAGGCCGTTATCCGTGCAGCTATCAACGTAGCTAAGGCACATACCGATTGGAATCTTGTTCCTGAAATCATGATTCCTCTAGTTGGTGACGTTAAGGAACTCGAGTTTGTTAAGAAGATCGTTGTTGCAACCGCAGACGAAGAAATCGCATCTGCTGGTGTAGAACTCAAGTATCAAGTAGGCACCATGATCGAAATACCTCGTGCTTGCATTACTGCTGATGAAATTGCAAAGAGTGCAGATTTCTTCTGCTTCGGTACTAACGACCTAACCCAAATGACCTTTGGCTTCAGCCGTGACGACGCTGGTAAGTTCCTCGATTCTTACTATATGTCCAAGATTTATGAAAACGATCCCTTTGCTAAGCTTGACAGAAACGGCGTAGGCAAACTTATGGGCATTGCTGTTGATTTAGGAAAGAAGAATAACGATCACCTACATTGTGGTATTTGTGGTGAACATGGTGGCGATCCTGCATCCGTAGAATTCTGTCATATCATTGGTCTTGACTACGTATCTTGCTCTCCCTACAGAGTGCCGATCGCACGTCTTGCAGCAGCTCAAGCCGCTATCAGCAATAAATAGTTTGTTAGCAAATGAAAAAGCACTCCATGTGAGTGCTTTTTTAATGCGATTCAAATATTATAATATATTATAGTAATAATAAGTAAATATTAAAATTCCATCTTGAAATAGTAAGTAACTTATGGTATAATACCAATATTATATTTGTGGAGGAGAACTCTTATGTCAACACAAGTTGTTAAGCAGGGTGGAGCCCTAAAGAAAAAACTTAGAAAATGGGAAATCGCAATCATCGTAATAGCGTTAATTATTGCGCTAATCGGTGGTGGTGCACTTTATATTTTCTGGGACGTAATTTTTAGTGAAGCAACTACTGCAGACCTTGGCGCATTCCCCGAGAATTTTGGTATGTTTGCTGATTCAACGGATTATAGTTTCTATAAAGACTATTCTGAGCATCTAGCTCAATTTAAAGATGAAATCGAAGCTGGTATGGATGAAGATGCGTCTGACGAAGACAAAGCGCTTGCTGCATACATTATCTACAGAGTCGCATGTTTGTCTAACTCTACTGCCCCCGAAAAGGCAAAGTATACCACAGGTGGTGGACGCGCTACCGGTATTTTAACGATGGATGGTAGCCAAATAGAAGTTAGTGGTGGTATGAAGATGACTTCAACGTACTATGATATTCTTTATCCTAACAAAACTCCTGAAAGCATCGACAAACTTTATGATGGTACCTATGGTTTGTATACTGCTAAAGAAGAGTATACTCAATTGCCTTCTAGTGATGATCCCGAGTATGGTATCACTGCAAGCCAAGATGGACTTGCTCCCGTTGGTGAAGTTTTGATTGGAGCACTTCTTCCTTTTGCAAGAAGAAGTATTGATACTCCCGACCAAAGCATTACTTGGAATGGTGACTCTAAGAGCAGTAAGATTACTCCCGATAACGTAACTGGTAGATTTAAAAATAAAGCAGACAACTTTACTGTTAAAACTGCAGAACAAATTAAAGAAGAAGCAACCTACCTACGTCCTTATGGTGATGATTGGTATGATGATTACGGTCTTGATTCACATGACATTTCAACCCATATTATTAATCCTCAAACCATCATTCCTGAGAGTGTTAAAATCGAAGAGTTCTTTGGTGAAGACATCAATGGCAAGCTATTAAAGTGCTACTCCGCTGAGTTCGAAATTGATACCGTAACAAATCGTGGAACCGAGCAAAGTGCTACTTACTATGCAGAGCAACTATATCTTGCAAATGCACCTTTGGATTTCTTGGATGCACTTGGTGGATATAAGCTATATTACAGCGAACTCAAGATTAAAATGACTATGTTCGAAAATGGCTATATGCGTACTTGGGAAACTGATGAAACTTGGGTTATGAGTGCAGACGTTACCGCTATTCCCAATACGAGCATTAACTGCACCTTAACTTCCAAGAACTTCAGTGAAGAAGCATATTGCTATGATCACGACACCATTATGCAAGGTTTTGTAAACCGTTGGATTGGTGATAATGAAAACGTTAATATGCCTCTAGAAGATCTACCTTTCTACGATATTCTAAAGGGATATGAAAAGCAAGAATATGGTAAATACCGTTAAAAAATCTTGCAAAAGATAGTAAAAGTGGTATAATTACTATATTATAATTACATATAATAGGAGAAAGTTATGAAAAAATACACTTTTATTATTGAAGGATTACACTGTGAAAAATGTGAAGCTAAGGTAAATGATAGCATTCGCAAAGCTGTTTCAGTAAAAAGCGTTACATCCTCTCACGTAAATGGAGAAACTATTGTTTTGTGTAAAGATTCCGTAGACGTTACCGAAATGAAAAAGGTGATTGTTGGGCTTGGACACAAAATATTAGACACAAAAGTTGAAGACGTTGCAGAGGAAAAAAAGGGACTATTTAGTTTTCTAAAGAAAAAGTAACAAAGGTATGGGCGCGAATATGATTTATCGCGCCCAAAGTTTAGGAAAGAGATATCCACCATGTTTAATGGTGGATATTTATTATAATAGATGATATTAGCATTTACAAAAATGGTAAAATCGTGGTATAATGAATATATCTTTAATAGAAGATAAACTTATGCTAAAAGGTGTTTATGAAAGAAGAATATTTGCGTTTTGAAGGAGAGTTTCTTTCAGAATTTGCCCAAAAGACGATAGAATCTCGTGGTAGATTACGTGAGGAGAAGGAGTGCCCTATGCGCACTGAATATCAACGTGACCGGGACAGGATTCTTCATTCCAAATCTTTTAGAAGGTTAAAACACAAAACGCAGGTTTTCTTGGCTCCAAGTGGCGATCATTATCGTACCCGATTGACGCACACGTTAGAAGTTATGCAAATAGCAAGAACCATTGCACGCGCACTCCGATTGAACGAGGATTTAACAGAGGCTATTTCATTTGGACACGACTTAGGGCACACTCCATTTGGACACGTAGGCGAAAGGGTTCTTAATAGTTTGTCTGGCAGTTTTGAGCATAACGTACAAAGCTTAAGAGTTGTTGATATTCTTGAAAAAGAAGGTGCTGGGTTGAATTTAACTTATGAAGTAAGAGACGGAATATTGGAGCATAGAAGCAATGGAAAGCCTTGTACTTTTGAAGGTAAAATAGTAAGTTATGCTGATAGAATAGCTTATTTAAATCATGACATAGATGATGCCATTAGAGCGGGTATTATGTGTGAAAGCGATATTCCAAAAGAGATAGAAAAGGTTTTGGGCATAGGCAAAAAAGCTAGGATAGACGGGTTGGTTAGGGATATCGTAATGGAATCGAAAGACAAGCCATACGTGCGACAATCCTGTGAATTTAAAGAAGCAATGGCAGAATTGCGCAAGTTTATGTTCAAAAACGTATATTTTTCTGAACACGCAAGTTTGGAAGAGGTTAAGGCAAAAGAGTGGCTGGTTAAGCTGTATGACTTCTTAAAAGCACATCCGGAGGAAGTCCCCGAGTTTTATCGCAGTATATCAATAAGCCCTGAACAATACTTACCTGACTATATTGCAGGAATGACGGACACATACGTTATAAAATTACTAGAAAAGTATTTTAACTATAAGTGGGATAGCATATTATAAAAATGAACTTATTAGAAAACTTAAATGACGTACAAAGAGATATAGTTACCGATACTGAAGGAAGAGTGTTGGTGCTAGCGGGAGCAGGCTCTGGTAAAACCAGAGTGCTTACCCACAGAGTAGCATATTTGGTTGGCGAAAAGGGCGTTTGGGGATATAACGTTTTGGCAATAACTTTTACCAATAAGGCTACTGCTGAAATGCGCGAGCGTTTGGACTTTCTTCTTGGCGAAGATCATGGCGTATGGATTTCAACTATACACTCGCTTGCTGCACGCATTTTAAGAAGATTTGGCGACTATTTGGGTTACGATAAGAACTTTTCCATATATGACGAAGTTGATTCGTCAAGAATGCTTGGAAAGGCTTTGTATGAGGAAAACGTTGATGAGCAAAAGCTAAAGGAAGCTATTAAAGAGCATATTGGCAAGGCAAAAAATGAAGGTTTAAGTCCGGAAGAATACTATTATGAGATTAATGGTATTAAGGATGCCGATAAAATTGTTAAGGTCTATGCAAAGTATGAGGAGATACTTAAGCAAAACAATGCAATGGACTTTGATGACCTTTTGCACAAGCTAAAGAAGTTGCTATTAACTTGTGAAGAGTGTAGAAACTACTATCAAAACAAATTTAAATATATACACGTTGACGAATTCCAAGATACAAATAGAGTACAATATGAGATTATTAAAATCTTGGCTGAAAAATGGGGCAATTTATTTGTTGTTGGTGATGATGACCAAAGCATATATGGTTGGCGTGGAGCAAGAGTCGAAAATATACTTAATTTTGACAAGGAAGACAAAAAAACTAAAGTTTACAAACTATTAGAAAACTATCGTTCCACTACGGAGATACTCGATTGTGCGAATAACGTAATTATGCACAATAAGGCTCGCCACGAGAAAAAATTGTTTACAAACCGAGGTAAAGGTGTAAAAGTCGAGTACTATAATGCTTGGAGCGACAGGAATGAAGCTGAGTGGGTTGTTGGCAAAATAGAATCCCTAATTTTCTATAACGGATACCGTAAATCTGATTTTGCAATTTTGGTAAGAGCGAATTCACTTACAAGAGTTTTTGAACAAACCCTTCAAAGCGCAAGACTGAATTATAAAGTTATTGGTGGCTTTAAGTTCTTTGATAGAAAGGAAGTTCAGGACGTGCTCGCGTACATGCGAGCTATTTCCAATACCCGTGATGGTTCAGCTATAGAGCGGATAATAAACTTCCCGGCTCGTGGAATAGGTGATGCAACCGTTCAAAAGCTAGAACTTTATGCGAGAGAAAGAAATATATCCATGCTAAAAGTATTGCTTGAGTTAAACGAGCATGAACACTACCTACCCAAAGGAATTGCAAAGAAAGTAGAACCATTTGCAGAAATTATGAAAGATCTTTATTTAAAAAAGGATCTTGGTGTTGATGCCTTTATGCAATACGTAGTTGAACGCGTTGGATTTGAAAAGTATTACACTTCTACCAATAAAGAAGAGGATCTTGGCAGGTGGGAAAATATAGGTCAGTTAATTAACTACGCAAAGGAATTTTGCGTTGGACATCCAACTTATACGTTGCAAGAATTTTTAGAGACAGTAACCCTTGAAGAAAGTAGCAAGGACGACACTCCTTATGAAAAGGAAAAAGTAACCATTGCTACTATGCACTCGGTTAAGGGATTGGAATATAGGGTAGTCTTTATTGTTGGATGCGCCGAAGAAGTTTTCCCAACAGCGCAGTCGGTAAGGTGCGGAGATATTGAAGAGGAAAGAAGAATAATGTACGTGGCGATCACCCGTGCTAGAGAAAGACTCTATATATCTAGCCCACAAAGAATATTCCGTTTCGGCAAAGTTCAAGATTGCTTGCCTTCAAGGTTTGTACAAGAAGCAAAAGGCGAGGTGCTTAACGGATATCATCTGTTCAAAGAAAGATCGGATTATTTAAATGGCCTTGGCAAAAGACCGACCTATTTGGATGATGAACCTGTGTCTTCAAGAATTAAGAACAACGCGGCTACTCGACCACAACCAATTATTCCCAAGCCACAAATTGCTAAGCCACAGCAAAAAGATTTGTCCGGATTTGTTGCCGGGGCAAGGGTTAAACATCCCAATTATGGAGAGGGAAACATTATAATAGTAATAGGTGAAGGCTCTAGTGCAACCGCAACAATAGCATTCCCTGGACTTGGTGTTAAAAAGTTTATTTTAGCTTTAGCACCTTTGACGCTTATAAAATAGGAGTCGCATATGGAAAGAATGAGAGAACTCGTTGATCTTTTGAACAAGTATGCATACGAGTATTACGTATTAGATGAGCCTACGGTATCAGATGCCGAATACGATGCGCTATATGATGAATTAGTAGCTTTGGAAAAAGAGCTTGTTTTTGTCTTGCCTGATTCTCCTACAAAGCGAGTCGGAGGGGAAACCTTAAAGAACTTCCCTAGTTATACCCATAAAGAAAGATTGTTTTCTTTGGATAAAGCAAAGAGTATTAACGAAGCGGAAGCATTTTTTAATAGATTAATAAAGGAGCTGGGCTTTTTACCAGAGCTTACCTTAGAGCACAAATTTGATGGTTTGACTCTTTCTCTAACCTATAATAATGGTGAACTTATAAGAGGTGCAACCAGAGGTGACGGTGAAACCGGTGAAGATGTAACCGAACAAATTAAGACGATAAGGACCATCCCATTAAAGATTAATTTTAAGGGTTTGATTGAAATACAAGGCGAAGGAATAATGAAATTTTCAGCTTTTGATGAATATAATAAAACGGCTGAAATACCTCTAAAGAATCCCCGTAATGCAGCAGCCGGAGCTATTCGTAATCTAAACCCAAAGGAAACGGCAAAAAGAAAGCTTGACTTTTTTGCATATAATATTGGATATCACGAAGGTATTACTTTTGAAAGTCAAAAGCAAATGCGTGACTTTATAATCGACAACGGATTTATGGTAGGTGAGGAGTTTTCTCTTATTAGTGACATTAACGAGCTAGAAAAAGCACTTACCAGAATAGAAGAAAATCGCAATGGACTAGATTTCTTGATTGACGGAGCCGTAATAAAAGTAAATAAAACTTCTTTACGTCTTGACCTTGGTCATACGGAAAAGTTTCCTCGTTGGGCACTTGCTTACAAGTTCAAAGCAATTGAAACAACTACCATCTTAAAAGACGTTATTTGGCAAGTTTCCAGGACCTCCAAGTTGAATCCTTTGGCGATTTTGGAGCCAGTCGATTTATTGGGAGTAACGGTACAAAGGGCAACCTTAAATAACTATTCGGATATCCAAAGAAAGGGTGTGAAGATTGGTAGTAGGGTTCTTGTAAGACGAAGTAACGACGTAATTCCGGAAATAATGGGCGTGTATGAGCATACCGAAAATTCTCGTGAAATTCTACCACCTGAAGTATGTCCTGCATGTGGTGCGCCTACAAAGTTAGACGGAGTTTTTTACTATTGCACGAACCAGGTTGATTGCGCTCCACAAATTATTTCCACGTTAGATCACTTTGCTTCAAAGCCTTGCATGAATATAGAAGGATTCTCTGAAAAAACAGCAGAGCAACTTTATAATGATTTGAAGGTAACTTCTCCCGATAGGCTTTATACGTTGACGTATGAAGAGTTGTCGATTTTAGAAGGGTTCAAGGAAAAGAAAATTAATAATTTGCTAGAGAGTATTGAAAAATCCAAAAAGACCACGCTAGCTCGTTTCTTGTTTGCTCTTGGAATTCCACAAATAGGCAAAAAAGCGGCAAAGCAACTTGCCGACCATTTCAATACCTTAGAAGCAGTTATGAGCGCAACTCCATTTGAACTCATATTGCTCGATGATTTTGGAGACATAATGGTAAACAACGTGGTATCGTTTTTTGAAGAAGAGAAAAATGTTGAACTTATTAAAGCACTTTTGAAGAATGGTATTACTATTGAGAAAGAAGAAGTTGTTACCGAGGGTATATTCGTTGGATATAACGTAGTATTTACTGGTTCTCTATCCCAGTACAAAAGAAGTCAAGCTCAACAAATAGTGATAGATAATGGTGGCAAATGTGCTGATTCCGTATCTAAAAACGTAAATTTAGTTGTTGTTGGTGCCGATGCTGGTAGTAAACTGGAAAAAGCTAAAAAGCTTGGCATAAGGGTTATTACCGAAGCAGAATTTGCCGAAATGGTTAGTCAATAATCGATAATTCATTTTCAATGGCGGAAAGGAGAGATTGTTTCATTTCCGCCAGTTTATTTTTATTGGGGATATTGCTTTTGTCCCACATGATTTTGGGTGGTAACCACCAAACAGGCCCTTTACCATTGTCACCATATTGTAGCAAATCGCCATTATTACGTGGGAAGATGTGCCAATGAAGGTGAACGTCCCCATTTCCCAGACATTCATAATTGATTTTTTCTGCATTAAAAGCATTTTTTACAGCTTTTGCAACAATAGTCATTTCTAACAGATATTTGCTTAAAAAATCTTTTTCCAAATTAAAAAGTTCTGTTGTGTGTTCTTTGCAAATGAACAGAGTATAACCATAAAAATGTTGGTTCCAGCCTAAAATGACGTAACCTGTTTCCAGCTCTTTTACAAACCACGGATTCTCACCTTTTTTGATTTGCTCTATGACTTTACACATACTACAACTATCTTTCATACTATTATTCTATCACACCAAGGTTTCGTTTTCAACTAAAAAGTATTGGCGTTATGAATCACTATTGACAGAGTTTATTTTAATATAGTAAAATAAAACTAGTGTAATGAAGTAATAGCATTGTTACCAATAAAACTTTTGCTATAGTGGTTCTTTTTTTGGATTATAGGAGGGTGCAATTTTGGACAGGATATTTATAAAAAAGAGAAAAATACAAAAATATGAGAATATTGTTTCTACCGCAAATTACGTTATTTCATGCGTTAAAGCAGAAAAGATGAGACCGAGTAAATGGAATGAATTTGAATTAGACTTGGTTGAAAAAGAAATGTCGGAAATTATAAACGCTATTACTGAAGGGAAGAAAATACCATCGAGTAAGAAAAGAATGTTAGATTCAACTTATTTGTTGACGGATTCCATAGGTTTATCTTCTACGGATTTAGGTAAGAACATTCAATATTTCCAAAATGCAATAAGAAAATTGTAAGAAGATATAGACGTTGAATTTTGGATGTATAAAACTTAAAACAGATTATTAAATAGGAGCTGATAAAATGGATTTTCTAAACAGCGGAGATATGCAAAATTTTAACGAGAAGCTAAAGCAACCATTATTCTACAATAATGAAAAATCGTTACGTTTTGATTTCTTGCGAGTGTTGTGGTTTCGTAATGTTAGGGCTATAATATTCATCAAAAAAATAGTAAACAATATTTTTTCTAATAACAAAACATTGTTAATCAACGAGATCGCATTAGCAGATGATGATGGGGATTGTCCGTTTTTGAGATATGTTGATCAAAAAGCAAAATTGTTAGGAAAGGAGATATATGATTTTAATAGTGATGACGATGGTTACATTGAAAGCTGTGAGATGATAAGGTATTTATGGGCTGTGGATACTGATAAAATTAAATGGGTTAAATTAATACGAGATTTATGTACAAGTAAAAATAACAAGTTGAGAAAGCATTTGATTTATATAGTCAACCCATTGAATGGAATGGTTATGAATATTTATGACCATAGAGGAATGGATGTGGTTTATGATAGTGTTGATAAAATGAAAGAGCATTATGTTAAGTATTATAACTGGATAAGTGAGTATGATAGAGAGGATATAGAATTGATTTTTAAAAATTCATAAATGATTTCAAACTTGGCTAATAGGCTTTGAGCTTAACGGCGTATCGTAGTACTACGCAAGCAATCTATTAGGTGACGTGATAGGGGTTATTGACACAAGTGGTAACCTTGTAGTACAATATGCCTACGATAGTTGGGGCAAAGTATTGTCCACAACTGGCAGTAAGGCAAATACTGTAGGCACCTTGAATCCCATTAGATACCGTGGTTATTATTATGACGTATAAACCGGTCTATATTACCTACAAAAGCGAATAACGATAATTATACTGTTTATCAATTGCGTGATACAACTACTGCAGAAATTGTTTATGTGGGGCGCACAAAAAATCCCGAAGCGAGAGAACGCGCCCATTCATCAAGATATCCAAATGCTGTTTTTGAAACGGTTGCATCTAATTTAAGTTATAATGAAGCACGGGGGTTAGAATAAATAGGAAAGCTCCAATATAATACATTATCTTTTAAAAATAAGACTGGTCTAAATAGAATAAATGGAATTAGTCCGAAAAATCCCAAAATAGATATTTATATGTCAGCTGGTGCGCAGTTGGCACACTATTTTTACAATCAAGTTTCAAATGAAGTTTTAAACTGGCGAGGTGTTTAAATGATTAATCAAGAGCTAATAAACGATATTATTTATATATTTGAAAAAAAGAAAACGGGACAAAAAGATAATAGTGTGATTATGGAGGAAATATTACTAGAATACAAAGAGGCTTTAGAAGATGAAGACGATAGAAATTCAATTTATATAGGTATTGCTTTAGCACAAAAAAAACAAGGGTGCCTTGATTTGTTATTTAAAAGCAAAATACTTGAAATATTGTATAGAAACGTTCAAGAAGACACATTACTAAAAGAGGAGAAGAAAGTTTGTAAAAATATAATAAAACTTTTGGAAAAAGCCCCCCCTTTTTATGCACATAGTAAGGCTCAAAAGTCTGAGCGTTGTCCTTGGGAGAATGGTGATGTTTTTGCATATAGATTCATAGAGATGGATAGTGGTGAGGTGTGTTATGCATATTTTGTGAAAAGTGAAAGTGTTTATTGGGATGACGATAGTGTCTTTCCTTTGGTATATTTTTATAATTTAATATCAAAAAAATTAATTAAAGATATTAATTACCTTAATAAATATAATTACATGGTGCAGGGTTATGTTCCATCGGCATATATTAATCATCCCGAACTACCACGAATGTATCGGTTATTAATAGAGATGAGTAAAAGAGATTATAATTCAAAAAAAATCATCTATCTAGGAAAAATCGATGAGTCTTTTTTGAAAAGGGACGAGAACAAAAACCGGTTTTTTAGAAAATTTTCTAAGTTGCCTAAATATATTGGAAAGCATGTAAAGGATTGGTCTGTTCCGTGTTTGCCAGTCTAAATGCTTATCTCAATATTTGAGCTTGACGGCGTGTCATATTACTACGTAAGAAATCTATTAGGTGACGTAACAAGGGTTATTGACACAAGTGGTAGCCTTGTAGCACAATATACCTATGATAGTTGGGGCAAAGTATTGTTCACAACTGGCAGTATGGTCAAGGAGCAGAACAAATAGGGATGCAATACTATTATGGGTTAAAAAACAAATCTTTAATAAATATTATCTACGAGACTTTTGTTTACTACGTGTAGAAGGGAGGAAAGAATATGAGATATAAGTTATTAATTATGTCACTTGTAATAGTTTTGGTCCTAATAGGATTATCTGCTTGTACTCCTGCACAATATGGGTGGAGTGTAACGTATGATGCCGAGGGGCGATTGCTTATTTTAAATACAGTATTGTTTTCGACAAGTGATAATTTCAATTTTGGATATCAATGGGATTATGAAACAGATGAATTTGGAAGAGATATAACAATATGGCATATTGAATATAATCTTCAAGAGTGCTTGATTATGTTGGTGATTCAAAGGATTGAAGATGACGCAATGTATTTTTATGATAATGTCAATTTTATTATAAAACCAATAGAGGCAAAGAAATATTATATGTTTTGCTCACAGGAAGATTACGAAGAGTTTTTTACAGAAGGTGAAATTGCAAAACTCAAATTAAATAATGATTGGGGAAAGGAAATTAATAATGATAAATTAACTAAATTACATTATTCGAGTGGTGGTAATGTGTATTTATTCCATCAAAATCAAGCACCTATTTCAAATAAAAAGTTTACAGAAGAAATAGGAAATATGATTGAGGGAGATTATAGTTATTATTATTGCTCAACTGACACTAATGGTAAAACTTTATGGTATATAGATAACTTTGAATATATTAACGGAGAGGCTATTCAAGAAAATTATGTAGCTTTATTTGAAGAAGATGGTGAGTTGTTTAATCAGGCTAGTATAATGAAAATCAAAGACATTTGGAATTATAGTGAACAACTAGCCGAATTTAAGGAGCGAAATGGTTGGAATAAGCCGTAAAATATAACAGTATAAAGGAAAACTATATCGCTAAAAGAGTAGCGTAGCCGATATTTGGTTCTATTACGACAATGCTGGAGCGATAGAGGGCATAAAGTACAATGGAACTAATTACTTCTACTTAACAAACCGACAAATTATATTATTCTTTACCATAGGAGAGAACAGCTGACTATTATGGTGGTGTGAATCGTTTTGGTGGGTACTTGTATGGGAGCTTAGGAGTTTCAAACATTTATCTAGAAATAATAGATGGTCCTTGGAGGTAATTATATGAATAAAATATTGGGCAAAAATGCATTAGCCGTTTTACTTATAATTTTTTTGTGTTGTGTTACTTTTAGTGTTGGTGCTTGTGACCCTACCTTTTCGGAATATTCTGGTGAATATAAAGAGTTGTATTCTGCTGCTACACAGTCGATTTTGGGCGTTTGGAGCGATACTTCAGATGAAATTTTTGTATTAGAGAAAGATGAATATGGTAGAGTTCTATATTGTTGTTGCGCAGAACAGGGCATTTGGGTCAATGGTGTAATATCCTTACTTATAGCGCAAAAATATGATAATAATTATACATATGTATATTCAGATAAAAACTATATAGTGAAACCAGTGGTAGAAAGGCAAACTTTAACTCAAGAAATAATATATTTGAATTTTGAAATAGATGAAATTAATTCATTAAAGAGCAAAAACGATTGGGGAGAGCCACTTAATTTTGAAAAAATGTCGAAGATTAAGCATGTGTTTGATAAAACAGAAGATTTTGCCGAATATATTGAAACACGTAAAAATATTAAGCAAGCAGCTCGAGTGGTCAATAAAGATTTTTCTATGGGTAACACAATCTTATTAACAATAGATAATTGCTATAAAAGAATCTATTTTATGAGAGTGTTTGAAGAAAGGGCAGAAGAGAGTGGAGAGAATGGTTATACAGATAGTTATGTGTTTATGTTTGATGATAATGATAGTATTGTAGGCTATCAAAAGATATATGACATTTGGAACTATAGTGAGCAACTTGCCGAATTCAAGGAAAAATATGGTTGGAATATGGTATAAAGTTTAAAATAGGTTTAACATAAGTTATCTATACGCTCAAACTGGACTAATAGGCTTTGAGCTTGACGGCGTATCGTATTACTACGTAAGAAATCTATTAGATGACGTAACAGGGGTTATCGACACAAGTGGTAACGTTGAGGTAATATATAAATGAAAAAATACATACTTAGCAGTTCATTAACAACCGATTTAACATATGCAGACGTGCGTCCTAAAGAGCCATATATTCTTAAGGATGAACAATGTCAACATTGTCCTAATTGTGGTTCTTTGAGTTATGGATTAAAATGGGTTGCTCCGTACAGTGTAACGTTTAATAAGAAAAAAATAGGGGACATCTCGTTATGGAGTCCGTTAATTGTTTCGCAAAAATTTAAGGATGTTTATGAGCAAAATAATCTTACAGGAATTAATAAGTTTAACTTAGTTGAACAAGCGACGAGTCGTGGAAAAGAAATAGATTTAAAGCTCTATGTGGTTGAATTGGAACGAACAAACAGCTATGTCAATTATAGTAGGACAAAAATAAAAGGTGGCGTGACTGATACAAAAAAATGTACATACTGTAATCCTATTAAAAGAGAAAGGGAATACGTAAATGGGATTTATTTTGATAGAGAATTCAAATTTGATATTTTCTATACCTATGATTGGGGAAATCAAATATTTTTGTCAGAAAAGTTTGTAAAAATTATGTTAGCTAATGGTATTACCAATCTTAAATCAAATATAGAAGAGTGTGAAAAATATATATTCCCGAAATGGCCACAAGAAGATTACGAAGAAGCAATAAAATTAAGAAAATAAGCAATTATTTAAAGGATTGGGGGCTTTTGTTAGGCGAAAAAGCTTATTATGTTTAAATAAAATAAAAACCATTGTGGATAACTTCAAAAATTTTAATTAAATTACTTTACATATCGCGCGCGTGTGTTAAAATTTAACTATGGCAAGCGGTAAATTAACAGGACAAAACTTAAGAGAGAACGTTTTGAACCTTCTAGGCAGAAGAAGAAAAGAGGTTTTAGTCGGCGCCAATCTTGGTGGTGATTGTGCTTCTTTGCTTGGAGAAGGTTCCTTTGTAGTTCATACCGATCCAATAACTGGAGCAACCCAAGAAATTGGATCTCTTGCTGTTAAAGTAGTCCTTAATGACGTTGCTGCCGGATTTGGTGAGCCAATTGCACTGTTATTAACGCTACTTTTACCTGAATCCATGGATGAATGCGACGTTAAACGCATTATGCTAGATGCTGAAAATGAGGCAAAAAAATGGAATGCCGAAATAATTGGTGGTCATACAGAGTTTACCGATGCCGTTAATCGTCCCATTGTAAATGCGGTTGGAATAGGAAAAAGAGATGAATCTTTTTCCCCATACGTGCCACAAATTGGGGATGAGATTATAGTTACGAAAAATATCGCATTAGAGGGCTCTTTCATTTTGGCTGAGCAATATGCTCATAAGTTGAACTTGACCAAATCCGATTTGGTAGAATTAAAGGAATATACCGAAAAAACCTCTGTTATGTTGGAGGCAAAGTTGGTTAGAGAGAGTGGCTTTGGCGCAATTATGCACGACGTTACCGAAGGTGGAATACTGGGAGCGTTAGCAGAAATTTGTGATATTTCAAACGTTGGTTTGGAAGTAGATTTAAAGAGTATTCCGGTATCTAAATTAACACAAGACATTTGCCACAAATTAAACGTTAATCCCTATAAACTTATTTCTAGTGGAAGCATGATAATTATTTCTAAGAATGCAACGGCAATTAAAGAAATATTGGAAAACGCTAGTATAAAGGCAACGATAATAGGCAAAGTAACGGAAGGAAAAAACCTCTACGTTATTGATTCTAATGGAGTAAAAAACAAAACCCTTGCGGAGCGCGACGAGATGTACCGCAAAATTGGAGAATAATATGTATAGTATGACGGGTTACGGCAAAGGCGTTGCCGAAAAAGACCAAAGAAAAATCACTATTGAAATTAAAACGGTAAACCATAGGTTTTCAGATTTCACTTTCAAAATGCCAAGAAACTTCCAATTTGTGGAAACAACTTTGCGTAACCTATTAAACGCAAAAATTAAGCGTGGTCATGCCGACGTTTATCTAACTTATGAAGATTCAAGGGTGGTTTCAACCGTTGCCCTTAACGTTGCTTTAGCAGAAGGTTACAAACAAATAGGGGAAGATTTAGCTAATCTCGGTTATCAAAATAATTTGAGCGTAGAGTCTTTAATTCGTATTCCCGATATGGTAAAGACCACGGCACTTGAAGAAGACGAAGAATTGCTTGCTACTCTTGTGAAAGAGGCAACCGAAATAGCATTAGACAACCTTCTTGAAATGCGTAAGAATGAAGGTGAAAGATTGGTTAAAGATATTCAACTTAAACTTGCAGATATCGCAGTTGCCGTTGAAGAAATTGCTTCTCGCGTGCCTGAGGTCGCAGTAGAATATCGTGAAAAGCTAACTGCACGCGTAAAAGAAGCGCTATCTCAAACGGAAATCGACGAAGGAAGAATAGCTTTGGAAGTAGCCGTATTTATTGACAGAGCAAACGTTGACGAAGAAATTACTCGTTTGCGTGGTCACCTTGCGCACTATCAAGACATATTCCGTGAAGGTGGAGCCGTTGGCAAAAAACTTGATTTCTTAACTCAAGAGGCTAATCGTGAAACCAATACTATCGGTTCAAAATGCAACGATATGTACATAACAAAACGCGTACTTTTCCTCAAAAATCAAATAGAAATGATACGCGAACAAATACAAAATCTAGAATAATCTAAAAAGGAGAATATAATTATGATTGAACCTCCCATTGACAAACTTATCAAAAAGGCACCTTGCCGTTACGCTCTTGTACTCGGCATTACTAAGCGCGCAAAGGATTTGCAAGATATGGAAAGCAACGAGCTTGAAGAATCTAACATGAAAGCAGTTTCTTATGCAGCTAAGGAAATCTACGAAGACAAAATTAAGATTATCGTAAACAAGTAATGAAAAAGACCATTATCCTAGGGGTAAGTGGTGGAATTGCCATATACAAATCTTGCGAAATAGTATCTAGGTTTGTGAAACTAGGCTATGATGTTAGGGTTGTTATGACACGCAATGCCACCGAGTTTATTACGCCGTTAACTTTTGAAACCCTTTCTAACAACAAAGTCGTTATCGAAACCTTTGATAAAGAAAGAGAGTTTGAAGTAGAGCATATAAGCTATGCTAAGCTTGCTTCTGCTTTTGTAATTGCGCCGGCAACGGCAAATATAATTGCAAAACTAGCTGATGGAATTTGCGATGATATGCTAACTACTACGGTTTCTGCAACCAAAGCTCCCGTCTATATTTGTCCTGCAATGAATACGAATATGTATCTAAATCCTATTACACAGGCAAACATAGAAAAATTAAAGGGTTTAGGATATCTCTTTATTGAGCCCACCGAAGGTAGGCTTGCTTGTGGTGACGTAGGCAAAGGTAAGATGGAAGAACCCATTAACATTGTTACCATTGTAGACAGAGCGCTAACGCCAAAACCTGACTATCGTGATAAAACTATTTTGGTTACGGCAGGTGGTACCGAGGAGCCCATTGACGGTGTAAGATATATTAGTAATCGTTCCTCTGGCAAAATGGGTATGGCTATCGCTGAAGCTGTGACGGAAAGGGGTGGGAAGGTTATCCTGGTAAAAGGAAAAGTAACTGCTCCGATACCTAAAGGCATAGAGGTAATAGACGTTCAAACTACAGAAGAAATGCGTGATGCAGTTATGGCAAATCTACCGAAAGTAGATGCTGTAATTATGTCGGCGGCACCTGGTGATTACAAGGTTAAAAACTACTCTCAAAGTAAAATTAAGAGTGAGAGTTTAACATTAGAATTGGTCAAGAATCCCGATATAGCCAAAGAAGTAGGGACTGTTAAGGGCAATAAAAAGCTTGTTGTTTTTGCTGCAGAAACCGATGATTTACTACAAAATGCCGTTAAGAAACTGCACGCGAAGAATGCTGATTTAATGGTAGCAAATGACGTGACAATGGAGGGCGCCGGCTTTAACGTAGACACTAATATAGCAACGTTAATCACCCCAAATGGTGCACTAACTTGCTTGGAAAAGATGCCCAAAACCGAACTTGCACACGTCATACTTGATGCATTATTAGAGGTATAATGTTTTACGAAGTTATCGTTGATATCTCAAACTCGGAAATAGACAAAGTTTTCGATTATCATGCTCCATTTAACGTTGAGGTGGGACATCGCGTATTGGTGCCCTTTGGAAGACGCCAAGTGGAGGGCTTTGTCATAGGTAAAAAAGAAACTTCTACTTGTAGGCATGGTATCAAAGATATAATTTTAAAATTGGATGAGTATCCCGTCATATTACCAGAAATGGTGGAACTAGCACAATATATGGCAACGAAGAACTTGCGCCTTATAGATTGCTTGCGACTTTTTATCCCCGCTAAACTTCGTGGGGGAAGGGTGAAAGTTCTGAAGAAAAACTATCTTTATTATAATACGAATATTACCCTTGAAGAGGCGCTTTCTCAAACCTCTAAAACAGCGAAAGCACAACGTGCAATTATTATTAATCTTGAGAAGCGAGGCCTTGTTTTAGAAAGCGAAATTAATGCAGAATATAACGCATCTGCAGTTAAAGCCTTGATTGAAAAGGGCATTCTCAAAAGAGTTGCGTTGGAAGAGAATCGCGCACCGATAGGTCTAAAAAAAGAGAATAAAAGCGTAGTTCTAACTGATGAGCAAGAGAATGCGATTAACGTTATTAATAGTGGTAATTCGGGCACGTATCTCATCCATGGAGTAACGGGAAGTGGTAAGACGGAAATTTATATGAACGTTATAGAGCATTGTCTTAAGGAAGGTAAGACGGCGATAATGCTTGTTCCGGAAATTTCTCTTACTCCTCAAATTCATGGGCTTTTTAATGCAAGGTTTGGTGATAAAGTTAGTGTTTTGCATAGTGGCCTATCAGACGGCGAAAGATATGACGAATGGCGTAGATTGTTGCTTGGGCAAGCGCAAGTAGCCTTAGGGGCACGAAGCGCAATATTTGCACCCCTAAAGAATGTAGGCGTTATTATTATTGATGAAGAACATGACAACAGTTACGTTTCCGAAACCAACCCCAGGTATTTTACTCAAGAGGTTGCAGAGTTTAGGTCTAATTACAACAAAGCAAAACTAATTCTTGGTAGCGCAACTCCGGCCCTAGAAACCTATCATAAGGCAATGAATGGTGATTACACGTTAATTACTTTAAAAAATCGCGCTAATAAAAAGCAGTTGCCGGTAATAGAAACCATCGATATGCGCGACGAATTAAGGATTGGTAATACCGGTATTTTTTCAGCAGGGCTGGTTTCTGCTTTGGAAGAAACGCTAAAAGACGGCAACCAAGCAATGCTGTTCTTGAATAGAAGAGGGTATGCTTCTTTTAAGAGATGTAGGAACTGTGGTTTTGTTCCAAAGTGTCCTAATTGTGACGTTAGTTTAACCTATCACCAAGAGGATGAATCGTTGCGTTGTCATTATTGTGGCGCAAAATATAGAACAATTACTAAATGTCCTAAATGTGGATATACGGACCTTAAAGAAGGAAAAATGGGAACCGAAAAAGTGGTTGATGAAGTAAAACGTTTATTTCCTTCCGCAAGAGTATTACGTATGGACAATGACACCACAAAGACCAAAGATAGTTACGTAAAGATACTTTCCGAGTTTGGAGAGGGAAAAGCAGACGTCCTTGTTGGTACGCAAATGATAGCTAAAGGGCACGACTTTAAAAACGTAACTTTGGTAGGTATTATAGACTCTGACTTGTCGCTATATTATAGCGATTATCGCTCGGCTGAAAGAACTTTCCAACTCATTACCCAAGTTGCAGGAAGGGCCGGGAGAGAGCAAAAACCCGGTAGAGTAATTATGCAAACCTATTCTCCGCGACACTACGTTTATGGTTTTGCAAAAGAGTATAATTACGAGGGTTTTTATAAGAAAGAAATTAACACGAGGGAACTGACGAAGTATCCTCCGTTTACAAAAATAGTAAGGTTATTGGTATTAGCTGAAGAATTGGATGATGCAAGACTAGGTGCAGACAAATTAACAGCTAAAATATTTAACTTGAAAACTAAAATGCAAGGTATTAGGAATTTACAAAAGATGTCGGCTCCGTTAAAAAGGCTTCGCAATTTTTATAGATACCAAGTAGTAATATGGCTTGACGTAGAAAGTGAAAATGAACTAATGCCTATCATTTATCAAATTGCTAACGAAAGCAATACCGATAGAGTTACGGTTTTCACAGAAATAAACCCACAGCAAATGTTATAGGAGAAGATTATGGCGGTAAGAAATATATTCCAAGAAGGTGAACCTATTTTACGTAGACGTGCAAGAGAAGTAGACGTTTTTGATGCTAGACTTCATATGCTATTGGACGATATGATTGAAACTTTGCACACTTCCGATGGCGTTGGATTGGCTGCACCACAAGTAGGAATTTGCAAAAGAGTGGTTATTATTGAGCCTACTGAAGGTACTATTACAGAAATGGTTAATCCGGTTATAACTTCAAGTTCGGGAAGCCAAATTGGTCTAGAAGGATGTCTATCCGTTGATAGTTCTAAAAATGGTAAAGTAAATCGTCCATCAAAACTAACAGTGGAATATTATGATAGAAATGGTGTAAAAAAGACTATGACTGCAACGGATTGGACCGCACGAATAATATGCCACGAAACCGATCACTTGGATGGTATATTGTTTATTGATAAAAAAATTAAAGAGGGCAGACGCTAATGAAAGTAATCTTTTTGGGGACAGGTGATTTTTCGGTTACAGTTTTGAAGGCAATCGACGAGAGTTGTCATGAAGTTGTAGCTGTTGTTTCTCAACCCGATAAAGTTAATGGTAGAAATGGTAAGATTATATATTCCCACGTAAAAAGTTACGCTTTGGAAAAGGGACTACCATTGTTTCAGTTTAACTCTATAAGCAAAGAAGGAAAGGAAACCTTAGAATCTTTCAATGCTGACATAATGGTTACGAGCGCATACGGTCAAATTTTATCCGATGAAATTATATCAATTTGTCCTAATGGCATTATTAATACCCACGCTTCTCTTCTTCCCAAGTATCGTGGATCATCTCCCATTCAAATGGCAATTCTAAATGGAGATGAAGAAATCGGAACTACCATTATGAAAACTGTTAGAGCAGTCGATGCCGGTGATATTATTCTTCAAAGAAGTATTAGGCTTAATGGGAATGAGAATCAAGAAGAGTGCTTTAATATGTTAGCAGAGCTTTCTGCAAAAACAGTGATTGAGGCATTAGACCTAATCGAGAGTGGAGAGGCTACGTTTGTTCCACAAGATCATAGCAAAGCTACCTTCTGTAAAAAACTAACGAAAGAAGATGGCAAAATAGATTTTAATCAAACGGCCCAAGAGATACATAATAAGGTACGTGCTTTTTATGGTTATCCCGGTGCATATTGTAACACCCAATATGGTAGGCTTAAAGTTATAAAGACGGAGTTAACAACCTCAAATTGTGTTGGTGAAATAGGAGAGGTCTTGGAAAACAAGAAAGAACGTTTTGTCGTTCAATGTGGTGATAACACAGCTATAGCCTTTTTAATGGTGCAAGGTGAAGGTGCCAAAGTAATGAGTGTAGGCGCCTATAATCTTGGTAGACCCCTAAAAGCAGGAACGATTTTAGAGTAATATGGATAAAGTCCTCTTAAGACAAAGCTATGAATATCTTTCTAAAATCATACGTGAGGATGCTTACGTAAACGTTGTTATTGGGGGAATAAAGGATACTCCCGATCGCCCACTAATAACCAAACTAGTTTATGGCGTCGTGGAAAGATACTATGAACTTAATCAAATTGTACGAGCATTGTGTCCTAAAGCTCCAAAACCTGCAATTAAGATAATTCTTTTGCAAGCAATATATGCAATTCGGTATCTTGAG
The DNA here is from genome assembly GCA_045577735.1 of Candidatus Stercoripulliclostridium sp. Classification (GTDB taxonomy): domain Bacteria; phylum Bacillota; class Clostridia; order Christensenellales; family DTU072; genus Stercoripulliclostridium_A. Next base: position 197,759 of record JAZNIY010000019.1, read on the forward strand.
ATACCAAACTATGCCATTGTAAATGCCAGCGTTGACCTTGTTCAAGATATTGGTAAAAAGGAATTGAAGGGTTTTGTTAACGCGGTGCTAAAGAAAGCAACGCGTGAAGAATACACTCTTCCTAGCGACGAAAAGAGTGTTTTAGAAGCAAAATACAATCTTCCTTATGATTTAATCAAAGCATTGAGGGAAGATCTTGGAGAAAAAGCAGAGAGTGTTCTTATGCCTCCTCGCGATGCACGCGAACATATTAGAATTTCCTTAAAGGTAGATAAAAACGAAGTACTCGAACAAATTGGTGAATATACACCTAGTGAAATTGGGGGATATTTTGTCAAGAATGAGGAGGTTGTCAAAAGATTGTTTGATAAAGGACAAATAACTTTCCAATCTCCATCATCTATGTTTGCCGTACAAGCACTAGGTGAAGTTGACGGTAAGACTCTACTTGAAATTTGTTCGGCGCCAGGTGGTAAGGCTGTGTATTCTGCTGAACGTGGCGCATTAGTTACGGCTTGTGATATTCACCCAATTAGAGTAAAGCTAATAGAAAAATATGCGACTCGAATGGGCGTCAAGTTAAAGGCCATAGTAAATGATGGTAAGAAAGACAGACCTGAGTGGCACAATAAATATGATATAGTTACCGTCGATGCTCCTTGTAGTGGGCTAGGTGTGATAGCAAAACGTCCCGACATCGCACTGGAGTATGATAGTAAAAAATATCAAGACTTGGTTAAAGAGCAAAGAGCCATATTAAAGCAAAGTGCTAAATACGTTAAGAGGGGAGGAGTGTTACTTTACTCTACTTGTACTGTATTAAAAGCAGAAAATGAGAGCACTATTAGGGATTTCTTAGTCAAAAATAGTGATTTTGAAATCATGCCGTTTGACGGTGCAGAGAGTGGTGAAATAACGTTATATCCCAACGATAATTACGATGGTTTTTACGTTGCAAAATTAAGGAAGAAATAATGAAGTGTTTGCAAGATTTAAGTTATGAAGAAATAGAGGCGCTTGTCATAAGTTTAAGACAACCTAAATTTAGAGCAGGACAACTTTATGATTTACAAATGCGCCATAAGGAGTATGGTGAGGCTACTAATTTGCCAAAAGCGCTTATCGATGGGCTTAAGAACGATTATTTTGCGACTTCTTTAAAGATTATAGAGAGATTTGTTGGCAAGGACGGCACGGAAAAATATTTGTATGCTCTTAATGATGGAAACGTTATTGAAGGTGTATTTATGCCTCACCGATATGGTAACACTCTTTGTGTAAGTACCCAAGTGGGATGTCGTATGGGGTGCGCTTTTTGTGCAAGTGGCCTATGTGGTCTAATTAGAAATTTGACTGCTGGTGAAATTATGGGCCAAGTGCTTTGTGTTAACAGACTGCAAGGTGGTACACCTAAAGATCGTGCTATTACCAACGTAGTACTTATGGGTAGTGGCGAGCCTCTTGATAATTATGAAGAGGTAACAAAATTTTTGCGTTTATTGAGTGCCGAAAAGGGTATTAATATAAGCTTGCGAAATGTTTCTCTTTCAACGTCTGGGCTAGTCCCTAAAATTAAAGAACTGGCAGATAGTGATTTGCCCGTTGTTTTAACCATATCATTGCACGCTGCAACCGATGACAAGCGTTCTGCTTTAATGCCAGTCAATAAAGCATATCCAATTAATGAATTAATTAGCGCGGCAAAATACTATTTTGACAAAACCCGTCGCAGAGTAATTTTTGAGTACGCCTTGGTTGAAGGGAAAAATAGTGACAAAAAGAGCGCTGATGAATTAGCGAGATTACTAAAAGGTTTTCCTTGTCACGTAAACCTTATAAACTTAAATTACGTTAAGGAAAAAGGCTTGCGTGGTATTAGGGGTAACTATATTAAAGAATTTATTGATAACTTAAACAAGCAAGGTATATCAGCCACTTTAAGACATAGTATGGGCAATGATATTGATGGTGCATGTGGACAATTGCGTGTCAAATATCTTGCTGAGCACGATGCGGTTAATAGAGGTACGAATGAAGACTAAATCATTGGACGGAAAGGTTGTAAAAATAGTATCTAATCGTTATACCGTAAGAGCAGAAGACGGCAAAGAGTACAAATCGTTTGCGCGTGGAAAGCTTCGCTTACAAGGTGATATTTACGTTGGTGATAACGTTAAAATCGTTTTTGAAAGAGGAGACGCTATCATAGACGTAGTAAAACCTCGCATAAATCAACTAGTACGTCCATTCGTGGCAAACGTTGATAGTGCGCTAATCGTTGTAGCAAAAGAGCCTGAACCCGATATGTTACTTATCGACAAGATAATAGTCAACTGTCATTTAGAAGGCATAAAGCCGGTGCTACTCTATAACAAAGCAGACCTTGCAACCGAGGAAGAGATAGATTTTTTATTTGCGCCGTACAAAGAATATATTGATTGTGTGGTATTGTCGGCATTGGAAAAGAGAGGGCTTGAAGAATTAAGACCTTATATAGAGGGCAAAGTAGTATGTTTTGCAGGACAAAGCGCAGTAGGTAAAACAAGTTTACTTAATGCAATACTAGACCTCAATCTTAAAACAGATGGTCTTTCTGCAAAAATCAAACGTGGTAAAAATACGACAAGGCACGTTGAGATATATGAAGCGTTGGGTGGTGATATAATGGATACTTGTGGATTTAGTATGCTGTCTATTGTTTCCATTAATCCCGAAGACTTGACCTATTATTACGAAGACTTTATTCCATACCAAGATAAATGTAGGTTTAAGAGCTGTACTCATACCGAGGAGCCCGATTGTGCAATAAAACAAGCGGTGGCAAATGGTGAAATATCAAAAGAAAGATACGAGAGATATCTTGCAATATATGAAGAAATAAAAGAGCATAAGAGGAGACAATATGAATAAACTTGTATCCCCCTCGATACTAGCAGGCGATTTTGTTAATATGGAACGTAGTGTGCGTTCACTTAAGGAATGGGGCGCAGACCTTGTTCACTGTGACGTTATGGATGGTGTATACGTAAAAAATCTCACTTTTGGTATGCCTATGATAAAGGCAATTAAAGGTATAAGTGAGCTACCTCTCGACGTACATCTTATGATAGTTAAGCCTGAACGCTACGTTGAAGAGTTTTGTAAATGTGGGGCTTCCATCGTTACCTTCCATCCCGATGCAAGTGAAGATCCCTTAGGAGCATTAAATACTATTAAAGCTAATGGTGTAAAAGCAGGTATTGTTCTTAATCCTAACGTGCCTTTTGAGGATTGGAAGCACCTTCTTCCCGAGTGTGACGTGCTTCTCGTTATGAGCGTTTATGCAGGACTTGGCGGACAAAAGTTTATTCCCGAAACTTTAGATACCGTTAGAAAGGCAAAAGCATATATTAAAGAACATAATCTTTCCACTCTAATAGAAATTGATGGTGGAGTAGGGGAAGGAAATGCTGAAGAAATAAGAGAAGCCGGCGTGGATATTTTAGTTGCTGGTTCAGCAGTATACAAGTCGGATAATCCCACACGTACAATAAGAATAATTAGGGGTGAGTAACCAAAAGATATATCAATGCATATATTAAAGCAAGCGGAGATATATGAAACAAATAATAGTAATTAATTGTCCTAAATTTCTAAAATCAATAATAAATAAAATTCATAAGCTATTTAAGGATTAAGGCGCTCAACGAGCGCCTTAATATTGCTTGTTAAAGTGCAAATATCAATATTGACGAAAACTTATTACAATGGTATAATGATGCTAAAAAAGGAGGTGTGTATGTTAAAAAGAATCATTATGCTTGTTTTGACAATCGTTACTATTATTTTAGAATCGTTACCATATAGTGTAGCTATGCGTTGGATTAGTGGTAACGTTACTTATGAGGCCTATTTTAGCGAAATAGCATTCGGGTACGCACTTTTTACTCCATTGATCACGGCAATTATAACTTGTATGATATTGATTCTTTGTGTAGTTTCGTGTTTTGTGAATAAAAAAGGACTACAAATAGCAATATCTGTATTTTGTATTATTGCAACGGCACTTTCTCCAGTACATTTTTTTATGAGTGGGGTGACTGTACTAGGAATAGTTATTACAATTTGTTTATTAACCTTGTCGATTATATCTTTTTTAAAAGTTAATGACAAAAAACAATAGAGAAAAAATAAAAAATGTATTATAAAAACTACCACAAAAAGCACTTGTTTCCAAGTGCTTTTCTTAAAACCTTTTTAGATAGTTAAAAATTACTTAATTAGTCGTTTTCTACTTTCTTAAGGGTGCGTTGGCAACGAGTGCAAACGTATACGTTTTGCATTTTGCCGTTGATGTTAACGTCAACCTTGTGTACGTTAGCGCCCCAACTTCTTCTGGTTTTAATATTACTGTGGCTTACTTTATTACCACTCATTTGACCTTTTCCACAAATTGCACATACCTTTGACATGTATTGTACCTCCTACGTATTTTTCGGACCTTATGTATTATATAAAATAAAATTTTATTTGGCAACACTTTTTAGCTATTTTCTTATTTTACTTGCAAATTTTTTCATATTGCTTTATTATAGTAATATCAATAAGTATGTACACTATAACGTGGATGGAGAAATATGGCACTCTCAACGTTCAACAGATATGGGAATATTAATATATCGGATACCGCAGTTGCGGTCATCGTTTCCCGTGTGGCTCTTGATTGCTACGGTGTAGTTGAACTTGTGTCAAGAAGGCTTTCTGATAGTATTATGATGCTTTTTAAGCGTGAGCCTCTTGGTAAAGGTGTTAAGATTGTCACTATGGACAATCGTATATTCGTTGATGTATACGTAATTTTAAAAGATAGCGTAAATCGTGATGCAGTTATAGAAAATTTAAAGTCCAGTATCGAATACAAAGTAGAACATATAACAGGCATGCGTGTTAAGAGCGTAAATATCCACGTTGTAGGAATAAAATTGTAATTAGACGGGGTAACCCGCAAGGATATAAATGAAAGTTCTTACAACTACACAATTAAGAGATATGTTGAAAGGTGGCGCGTTGAACCTTGAAATCAACAAAGCCTACGTAGACAGTCTCAACGTATTCCCCGTACCCGATGGCGATACGGGCACCAATATGAATTTGACAATGCAATCTTCCATTAGAATGATGGATGACTGTAAAGAAGATAATATTGGCGATATAAGCACAGCTTTCGCTAAAGGTGCTCTTATGGGCGCCCGTGGTAATAGCGGTGTTATTTTAAGCCAAATTTTCAAAGGGTTTAGTGCGATTTTAAAGGAAAGCAAAGAATTCAATACCAAGGTTTTTGCTCGCGCTCTAAAAAATGGTTCACATATTGCCTATGACGTTGTTACCTCTCCTAAGGAAGGTACCATTTTGACTGTTATTCGTTTAGTAAGTGATTACGCACTCAAAATTGCAGGCAAAAAGCAAACGTTTATAAATTTCTTTGAAGCCATTCTTCAAGAGGGCGAAAAAGTCCTTTCCAAAACTCCAGATATGCTACCTGTACTAAAGAAAGCAGGTGTGGTAGATGCTGGTGGTAGGGGACTGTTGTGCATTCTTTACGGTATGTATAACGTGCTTGCCGGAAAGGAAATGGTTGCTGAAGTCGTTCCCGAAACCGATACGGCAACGAACGTGTCTCAAGAAAACATAGCACACGAATTTGAAAATCTAGACGATATTAAATATGCTTATTGTACGGAGTTCTTTGTCATTAACCTTTTCCAAAAAACCACGCTTAGTGACATAGACAAGCTTCGCGACAAACTTCAAAAGATAGGCGATTCGCTAATCGTTGTTGGTGATCTCGATTTTGTTAAAGTTCACGTTCACACCAATAATCCCGATAAGGCTCTTGGCTATGCATTACAACTTGGAGAATTGGGTCAACTTAAAATTGAAAATATGCTTGAGCAAAATCGTGAGATTAAACGCAAAAAGCAAGAGGCAGAGAATATCCCTCCAAAACCCGTAGGTCTTGTTTCCATTTGTACGGGTGAAGGTATTTCTGCATTATTCAAAGAACTTCGCGCCGATGCTATTTTAGAGGGTGGTCAAACCATGAATCCTTCGGTTGACGACATCATAAAGCTCGTCGATGGAGTAAATGCTGAAACCGTATACATTTTGCCAAACAATAGCAACATAGTGCTTGCAGCAGAGCAAGCTAAAGAGCTCACCAAAGCAAATTTGGTAGTCATAGCAACAAAAAATATACCGCAAGGCATTTCAGCTGCTATGAATTTTGATCCCAATGCAGACGTTGATACTAACGTACAAAATATGACTAATGCTATGGCAAACGTACGTTCAGGTCAAATAACACACGCCGTGCGTGACACGGAAATGGACGGCTTGGAGCTTCACAACGGCGACATTATCGGCTTGTATGAAAAGACCATTGTTTCATCCGGTCAAGACGTTAACGAAGTAGCAAAAGCCGTTATTGCTAAAATGGCAGATGACGATACCGCAGCTATTACCTTGTATTATGGTGCAGGACTTACCGAATCCATTGCTCGAGAACTTGAAGAACAACTCATTGATGAATATCCTTTCCACGACATCATCATTTGTGAGGGAGGTCAACATCACTATTTCTACTTTATTTCCGTTGAATAATGGAAAATAAAGAATTGTTAAAAGTAAAAGGTGTTGGTCCCGTTACTTTAGAAAAATTAAATTATCTTGGCATTAATTCTCAAAAGGATATTTTGAGGTTTTTGCCTTCTAAGTACATAGACCTCGATGCCATCTCTGATTTGAACAGGGCTGACAACGGGGACTTTGTTGTTTTAGTGCTAGAAATTACTTCGGCATCTCGACCCATTAAAAAAGGCAGATTACAACTTTTCCGTGCTTCAGGAAGAGCAGAAGGCTACTCGAAAGTGGTAAAACTATGTTGGTATAATGCAAATTATGCCGCGAAAGTTATTTATCAAGGTGCTAAAGTTCGTGTGTATGGCAAGCTTAAAAAAGAGGGCAACGTTTGCGAACTAATTAATCCTAGCTATGAAACCGTAAACCCATACGATAATATTACCCGTGGCATAAAGGCTATCTATCCTTTGCGGGGCGTCATACCACAAGCTACTTTTGCAACAATGGTTCAAGACGTTTTGCACAAAGGAATAATAGATCATTCTTTGATTCCATTGCGTGATGACCTAATCTCGCTTGAAGAGGCATATAGGCTTGCACACGCACCCCAAACTCTTGCCGAGGCAAACCTAGGTGCAGATAGAATAGAAGTCGAGAGTTTAGTTAAGGAAATTTGTGCTTATAAACTCATTCGTAATGAAACGGGACGTAGCGTTTTTTATGAGGACAATAGAGATACTTTGAATATGATTATTCGTTCTCTACCATACTCTTTAACGCCAACTCAGAAAGAGGCTATAAAGTCTATTGTTGAGGATATGCATAGTGCAAAACCTCTAAATGCTATGCTTGTAGGTGATGTAGGTAGTGGTAAAACTATAGTGGCCTTGCTTGCTTGTGCTTACGCTGTCGCCTCTGGTCATCAAGCTGCAGTAATGACGCCTACGGAAATACTCGCAGTTCAACATTATAATAATTTCAAAAAAATACTTTCTACTTATGGCATAAGAGTTGAATTGTTGACTGGCAGTATGACGGCAAAAGAAAAGCGTCTTGCACAAGAGAGAATATATTATGGTCTTGTTGATATCGTAATAGGCACTCACGCCATTATAACAGGGGGCGTTAAGTTTAAAGATTTGAGTTTCGTTTGTATAGACGAACAACATCGTTTTGGCGTTGCACAAAGAACTTCCCTTATGGACAAAGGTAGGGCCGTGGACACTTTAACGTTATCCGCAACCCCCATTCCTCGTTCATTGAGGCTCACAGTTTTCGGCGATATAAATATTTTGAGCATCGATCGTAGGCATGACAGCAATAACGTCAAAACTGCTGTTGTTACTCCAAAAAAGCGCAAGGATATGCTTGATTATATCGTTCGTATTTGTAAAGAAGAAGGAAGACAAGCTTACGTTGTTGCACCCAAGATTTTTGACGTTGAAGGAATAGACGGCTCATCCGCCGATAAACTTTACAAAGACATAGTAAAAGCTTATGGTGACGAGGTATCCATAGGACTTTTACATGGTAAGCAAAAGGCAGCCGATAAGCAAAAGACACTTACCGAGTTTAGTGAGGGAAAACTGCAAATATTGGTTTCCACCACGGTTATCGAAGTAGGTATAGACGTACCTAACGCTTCACTTATGGCAATTTTTGATGCAGATAGATTTGGATTAGCAACTCTCCACCAATTGCGTGGAAGAATAGGCCGTGATGGTCACGAGGCCTACTGTTTTCTTTATACTACCAAAAGTGGTGACGATATTATTCGCTTAGAAACCTTGGTACAAGAACGTGACGGACTTTCCATTGCAGAGCGAGACTGTGAACTTAGAGGAGCGGGTGACTGGCTTGGTACAGAACAAAGCGGAAGAACTCCTACGAGGCTTTCTATTAGGCTTATGGCAAAAGCAAGGGAACTCTCTACACTAGTTAATCTTCATATGCATCGTCTAGAATTAATCGCTTACGCGCTAGCTCACGAGTTTTATAAAATCAGCTTTAATTAAAGTTATAAACGCAGTCTATTGTCTAAAACAAGCCGTTTTTTGGCTTGTTTTGTCTTTTATAACACAAAAACTTTTTCATAATGTACAATACGTTTATGAAGAAAAATGCACCAAAAATATTAGCCGTAGTACTACTTTCAACCATAGCCGTTTTAATGATAATCGCCGGTTCAGGATCGCTTGTTGACGTTTTTAAACAATCTTCTAGCAATAATGAAATGACGCCTATTGTAGATGCCATTGGAGATGAAAACAATCAACATAACAACGTTAATACCATCCCAAATGGGTCAGAAGAGTTATTTACTCCAGTAGAGCCAGAAATAAACTATTTTCCAATTAAAGCAGAGCAAAGCGCAGGTCATCGTTTTATTCAAAAAATGGCTTTGACTTCGCCTATGTTAAACGCCACGCATTCTACTACCAGTGATACATTTTTAGTAATAACCCATGAAACAAATAATGGAGCATTTATGGTTGCCTCGCGAACTCAATCGATAATAAAAATAGATGGAGAAGGAAACATCCTTGCTTGTTATTCGATAAAGAACAATAATCAAACAGACTACGCTTGCTCTAAAGTAACATCTCAAGGCTTGGTGTTGGTGGTGAAGGACGACACAATAACCTATGTGTATACCATAACATTGGATTTTAAACAAGTTGAGTTAATTGAGTTGCCCATCTTTTCATCAGTTAATATATTCGCGCTTAGTGATAGCTTTCTAGTGTTTGGTACCTCAAGTGAAAATACGATTTATAAAATACAAAACAATACAATAGTATCGTCTAACGTCTTGCAATTAGGAATAATCAAAGAAATATATGACTTTTCAAATTATTATGCATTATTTTCTTGTAGTATGGATGGATACTCATTTATTAAAATAAGTCCGGACTTAAAACTATTGTCTAGCGTTTCAATACCAAACAAGACTGTTCTTGCCGTTGCACCTATAATCGAAGAAGGAGTACAAAAGTTCATTGTTGCTGAGCATACGCCCAAAGGCGTTGAAATAGCGAAACATGATACGACTTTCTCTATCGCTCAATCTGAGCGAGTCGGGGTGGGACTAGCGGAGAGAGCAAAGGTTTTTATAAATGGAGAGAGTGTGTTTTTGCTTTTGCAAGCAAGCACTAATAGATTATATTTGGTGGACAAGCACCTTAGTTTTACTTCATCCAATAACACTACGTTTCAAGGAATGACTGAGCTTTTTGATTGTGCACTATTCTATGGTGGATATTTAATCCTTTATGCAAAAGGTGAAAGATTAATGTTAACTGATATACGCAATGATGGGACTATTGAATCAATAAACCTAGACGTATCTGCTAAGAGTGCATATATAAACTTAGATCAAGCAGGGAACTATTCCGTTACCTATCAATATGGAAACGAGATTATTATGATTGGCATAAAGTAAACACATCCCATATTTTTTTTACTATGTCTTGATTAGGGGTGTCCTTACAAACGGGGCGCTCTTTTTGTTTTATAATGGAGTTTATTTTTTGCATTAATTTTTGGGACGTTAGGTCTTCTTGATATAAAACATCGATTAAACCACGTTTATAGTAACTATTGGCATTATCTATTTGGTCACCACGTGAAGATTTACTTTTAGGTAAAGGGATACATATCACCCTTTTGCCAAGAGAGGTGACTTCTTGCAAGGAATTAGCACCACCTCTCATAATAATTATGTCAGCAATTGCAAAAAAATCTTGCATATTATTAACGTATGGTAGAGCGATATAGTTTTGTGCAAACAATCTTCGTTTTTCATTATTACCTACTAGGTGAATTAGGTTATATTCAGTGGTTAAATCTTTAGCTAAGCTAAATATTACGTCGTTAATAATTCTCGCTCCACTTGAACCGCCAAAAACTAAGATAGTTTTTTTGTTTCTATCAAGACAGTATTTGCTAAATAATTTTCTTTTATCTCCCATAAATATTTCTTTGCGTAAAGGATTGCCTACGTAAAGACCTCCTTTGGTTTCTGGGAAACTTGTTAGAATTAAATGAGCGTATTTTGATACTAGTTTGTTGGCGAGTCCCATGTTATAATCGCTTTCATGAATTACAATAGGTATTCCTAACTTTTTTGCACCTAAGATGGTAGGAAGAGAGGCATAACCACCTTTTCCAAACACAACGTTAACTTTTTCTCGCATTAAAATTGTTTTTGCTTCCCTTGTGGCGGCGGATAATACAAAGGGGATTTTTAAGTTACTTAATAGGCGAGTTCTATCAAATTTTATAACGTTTGTTTCATAAAAATCGATTCCATATGAGGGTATTAGTTGCTTTTCCATACCGTTTCCACCGATATGGATGATACGATCAAATCTTTTTTTTAAGTCAGGGAATAAAGCAACGCAAGGAATAACATGTCCAGCGGTACCGCCTCCAGTAGTGGCAATAGTAATCAAAATTCTTTCCTTTATTTTTTATAATTCTATTGAATTATATTCCAAATAGTGCTAAACTATACTATAACTATTTTTACGTGGAGGTCTATATTATGAAACTCGTTAACCTTAATACGTTTGATAATAAAATAAATACTGTATGCGTTTGGGATGACGTAGAAAACGTTATTGGCGCAGTTGTAATTAGTCATGGTATGGCAGAGCATGCTGAAAGATACGATGATTTTGCACAATTTTTAAATAAGAATGGATACGTTGTTTTAGGAGATAACCATCGTGGACATAAGTATAATCCAGATGGCGAAAAGGGTATAGTTGATGGAGATTCTTTCCACAATACCGTTAAAGATGCTCTAACCGTAATAGATTACGCCAAAGAAACTTATAAGGTAGAGGTTCTTTTACTTGGACATAGCTATGGTAGCTTTGTATCCCAAAGATTTTTAGAGCTATATTCCGATTCTATAAAAGGCTGTATTCTTTCTGGTACGGCATATATGAAAGGCGCATTAATAGGGGCCGGTTGTGCTATTGCTGGAATACAGAAAGCTTTGTGTGGAGCAGAAAAAACCGGTTATCTTATAGATAAAATGAGCTTTGGGGCGTATAATAAGCCTTTTGAAGCACAAGGTCAACAATTTGCTTGGCTATCAAGAGACAAAGAGCAAGTTGCAAATTATGAAAATGATGAATACTGTGGCTATCCTTTGTCGATAGGTTATTATCATAGCTTCTTTAAGGGCGTTATGGGTATGTATGGTGATGCGGTTGATACTATTTCGAAAGAATTACCCATTATGATTGCTGTGGGAAGTGATGACCCAGTTTCTAATAAAGCCGTTTTAGCCACAAAACTTTATAATTTCTACAATCAAAAAGGTATGAACGTGGAATATAAGGTTTATGAAAATGCTCGTCATGAGATATTGAATGAAACCAACAACAAAGAAGTCTACGAAGATTTCTTAAACTTTATCAATAAGGTGTTTGCATAATATGAAAAAATTTGCCAAATTTCTAATCGTTGCATTAATGGTGTGCGTTGTTTCTATCGCTCTTGTTGCATGTAACGATAAGGACACGCACAAGGGAGAGTTTACTCAAGAAATACATAATGTAGACGATCTTAAAAAAGTGTCGGGAATGTTGGGTGCCGATTATGATAAGGGCACTTTTGAACTTAAATCGGATATTAATATTGATGAGAACTGGGAATCTGTTGGCAATTCAGTAGACAACTCTTTCCGTGGCGTTTTGAACGGAAATGGGCATACGATTACATACAATATTAACATACCGGAGCCCGAAGAAAGAGATACGGAGAGTGCGCTAGCTGATGAAAAGTTTTATGGGCTATTTGGAGTTATTCATAACGCTAAAATTTCCAACTTAACTCTCAACGTTAATATTGAAGTGCCGGCAGATGCTAATTCTTTTTACGTTGGCGGTCTTGCTGGTTTCATGAGTGGTAATAATACGATTACTAACGTTACAATTAACGGAAATATTGCTACCACAATGGGTAATCTTTGTAAATATAAAGACAAAGAAACCAATTGGCGTGAATCTGAAAGATATGAAATGACTGCATTTGTTGGTGGTCTTGCTGGATTTATTCAAGGTAAAACATCAATTAATACAATTAATTCATCTGTTAGTATTAACGTAGGTGCTTATAATGACGGTGTTTGCGTATCAGGTATAAACGATTTGTTTGTAGGTGGTATAGCCGGTTCAATGCGCACGGTAGATCTTTCATCATTAAAAGCAAATGAAGAATATGGTTCTGCAAAGCAATTGAATTTTACGGGTGCTATTAACGCAAGGGGTTCTTTGGTTAACGCAGGTGGTATTTTTGGTGCTACTTATAGAATTAATGATGGTGAAAAGTGGTTTACAAATTCTTCTAATATTACGGCCCAAGCTTATAAACGTTTAAGATTGGGTGGTATAGCTGGAATGATTGATAGAGTAAACCTAAAGAATACTAAGGTCCAACTTAATTCCCTTAATGCTGAAGTTTTCAGTCAAGCAGTTTCTCGCTCATTTAACGTTGGTGGTTTGGTTGGATACGTGGCAAACTTTAGTGTTATTGATAACGCTATTAGCGAGGTAGGAAAAGTAGTAGTAGCAACTGACGTTGTTAATTATACCGGTGGTTTGGTCGGAATGTTGCATTTCTCCAACATTTCTAACGCTGTAGCATCGGGAGACTTATATTACGGCAAACAAAGTATAACGAATATTACTTATATTCGCTATGATGGCAATACTCAAAACAATCCTTACTATATTTACAATGGAGGTATGGTTGGCAGAGTATACGGTGAATCTCAAATGAATAATGTTTCGACGAAGTTTAAGGCTTATCAAGGAATAGTTGGTGAAGCTGCAAATGCAGTCGAAATAGTTATCATTAAAGAAGGCGAGGGCGAAACGTTTGAAAATTGGTTTGCTAGCACCGTATATAATGCCGGTATGACTACTTGTTCTAAAGAAGGTAGCTTAGAGGATGGTGAACAAAAATATAGAATTATTCATAATTATAATTTGAGCGCCTCTGATCTCACTTTTGTAGGAACCAATTCGAGATGCTATAATGATAAAGCAACTTCAGCAAAAGCAGAGGAATGGTATAATAATATTGGTGTAGATCAATTAGATACTACTGCATATGATGCTTTATATAGCATAATTAATACAAATATAAATGCATAATTAGTGACCGCAGTCGCGGTAAAAGGATGGAAAATAAATGATTATCACGTTAAGAGAAGACAAGAAAGAATTTCCACAAGGCGCAACGCCTGCAGATATAGCACGCTCCATTTCTGATGGACTTTTCCGTGCTTCATTAGTAGCTAAAGTTAACGATAAGGTTGTAGGGATGTATGAACCTATTAATGATGATGCAACCGTAGAGTTTTTGACTTTCGATACAGAAGAAGGGAAAAAAGCATATCGTCATAGTTGTTCACACGTTTTAGCACAAGCTGTAAAGAGAATATACCCTACTGTTAAGGTAGCAATAGGTCCTGCTATTGAAAACGGTTTCTATTACGATTTCGACTTTGAAACACCCATCAATATGGAAAACGTTGATGCAATTGAAGCCGAAATGAAGAAAATCATCAAAGAGAATCTTCCTATCATTAGAGAAGAGATATCTAGGGAAAAAGCATTAGAGTTTTTTAGAGAGCAAGGTGAAGTATACAAAGTTGAACTTATTGAAGACTTACCAGAGGATGCTGTTATAAGTATGTATAGACAAGGTGACTTCGTTGATCTTTGTGCAGGCCCTCACATTCCCGCAACCGGATATATTAAAGCCTTTAAATTAACCTCTATTGCAGGTGCTTACTGGCGCGGAGATGAACACAACAAGGTTTTGACTCGTGTCTATGGTACCGCTTTTAATAACAAAACGGCTCTTTCAGAATACCTACAAGCTCTTGAAGAAGCTAAGCAACGCGACCATAATAAGCTAGGTAGAGAAATGGGTATATTTATGACCGAAGAAAATATCGGTCAAGGACTCCCACTTCTAATGCCCAAAGGCGCAAAGCTTTTCCAGATTCTTAATAGGTTTGTAGAAGATGAAGAAGAGAGAAGGGGATACGTACGCACTAAGACCCCATATATGGCAAAATCTGATCTTTATAAGATTTCTGGACACTGGGATCACTATCGTGATGGTATGTTCGTTCTTGGTGATGAAGAAGTTGACAAGGAAGTTTTTGCGTTACGTCCTATGACTTGTCCCTTCCAATATATGATTTACAAGAATGGTCTTAAATCATATAGAGACCTTCCCATTCGATATGGTGAAACTTCAACGCTATTCCGTAACGAAGCAAGTGGCGAAATGCACGGCCTTATTCGTGTTAGACAGTTTACTATCTCAGAAGGACATTTGATCTGTACTCCTGCACAGCTTGAACAAGAGTTTAAGGGCTGTTTGGATTTGGCAATGTATATGCTAAAGATTTGCGGTCTTGACGGAGACGTTAGTTATCGTTTCTCAAAATGGGATCCAAACAATACCGAAAAGTATATTAACGATCCGGCAAAGTGGGAGCATGCCGAAAATGAAATGCAAAAGATACTTGACAATATCGGATTGAAGTACTCAATTGGCATTGATGAAGCTGCTTTCTATGGTCCTAAACTAGACATACAAATTCGTAACGTATATGGCAAGGAAGACACCTTGATTACCATACAAGTTGACATGTTCCTTTCAGAGCGTTTTGATATGACTTACGTTGATGAGAATGGCGACAAAGTTTATCCTTATATTATCCATAGAACCTCTATCGGTTGTTATGAAAGAACCATGGCTTTGCTTATTGAAAAATTCAAAGGCGCATTCCCAGTATGGCTAGCACCCGAACAAGTCAGAGTTATGAGTTTAACAGACAGAACGGAAGCAGAGGCCAATGCAATCCGTGACAATCTAAGAATGTATGGAATTAGAGCAGAGAGTGACGTTCGTTCAGAAAAGATTGGATATAAGATAAGAGCCGCTCAACTTGATAAAATTCCTTATATGCTCATTATTGGTGACAAGGAAAAAGAAGCTGGCGTAGTAGCGGTCCGTTCAAGAAAGGATGGCGATTTAGGAACTATGACGTTTGAAGATTTCTTGGCCAAAATTAAGAAAGAAGATCAAGACAAAGTTATTTAGTTAAAAAGTATAATTATTTTGGCGCAATATAAAAATTTTGCGCCAAAATAATTGACATATAATAATAATTAGGCTAAAATAAACGAAGTAAAGAAGAAGTAATTCTCACCGTAAGCGATAGGTTAAACGGTCAAACAAGTTTTAATTACGTACAGCCCGACTATGTTAGGTGTGTAGACTTGTGGTGAGAAGTGCTAGGCGCTTCTTTTTTATATGTTATATAATGTTCGCCCGTGCGTGCATACATATATAGAAGATAGGAGGATACAAATATTTTTAAAGATTTATTAATTAACTCGGCAATTAAAGTGCCAGAAGTAAGGTTGATTGATATGGACGGTTCAATGGTTGGTGTTGTTTCCACAGCCCAAGCCCAAAGAATGGCAGATGAAAGGAATCTTGATTTAGTTCTCTTCTCGCCCCAAGCCGTTCCCCCCGTATGCAAAATCCTTGATTATGGTAAATATCGTTATGACCAAATTAAAAAGGATAAGCAAGCACAAAAGAATTCAAAGGGAACCGAAGTTAAAGAAATCCAATTGAGTCAAACAATTGATATAGGTGACCTAAAAACTAAAGCAAAACATACTCGCGCATTTATAGAAGACAAAAATAAAGTTAAAGTAACTATTCGCATGAGAGGACGTCAAAATGCACACCCTGAACTTTCTGTTGAAATGATGGCCAAGTTTTTCGAGATGGTTTCAGACGTAGCAATTAAAGAAAAAGAACCTGTTTTGGAAGGACGCAACGTTACCATGATGCTTGGTCCAATACCAGTAAAAAAATAAATAATATATCCACATAAGGAGAATAGATATGCCTAAACAAAAAACCCATAGCGCATCTAAGAAGCGCTTCAGATTTACCGCTAGCGGTATGCTTAAGAGAAACAAGCAAAACAAGAACCACATTCTTAACAAGAAAACTCGTAAACGTAAAAGAAACCTTCGTCAAGGTGGTTACGTTCATGAAACCCAAGCTAAGACCATTAGCAATATGATCTACGGACAAAAGTAGTAGGAGGACACGATAATGAGAATTAAGAGAGCAGTTACTGCATTAAAGAAAAAAAGAAAAATAATGAAGCAAGCTAAAGGTTACTTTGGCGCAAAAAGCAAACTTTATCGTGTAGCTCGTGAAGCTGTTATGAAGTCTGGCCAATATGCATACGTTGGTAGAAGACTTAAGAAGAGAGATTTTAGAAGACTATGGATCGCTCGTATTAACGCAGCTGCTAGAATGAATAACATTTCTTACTCTCGCCTTATGCATGGTCTAAAGGTTGCAGGTATCGATCTTAACCGTAAGGTTCTAGCAGATATCGCTGTTAACGACGCTGCAGCATTTACCGCTCTTTGTGAGCAAGCAAAGTCAGCTCTTAACGCATAGTATCTTGGAGCCTTCAGCAATGAAGGCTCTTTATTCATAAATGAAAATTATTTTATCTCCACAAAACGAGAATATTAAGGTTATTCGTAGCCTTAGCGACAAAAAAGCGAGAGCAAAGCACTCGCTATTTCTCGTTGAAGGGAGTAACCTTATTGGAGATATGCCATTAGGTTATGCAAAAGAACTATATATTGCAAAATCCAAAGCCACTACGTTTTTGCCATTAGCAAATAAACTGGGTATAGAACCAGTCCTAGTGGAAGATTTTATTTTTGAAAAAATTACCGATACCGTCACGTCGCAAGGAATTATAGCCGTTTGCCCCCTTCCTACAAAAAAAGAGATAGTAGGCGAGGTTGTAATGGTACTAGATGGAATTTCAGACGCTGGCAATATGGGTACAATCATAAGAACGGCAGTCGCAATGGGAGTGGAAGATTTCATAACCGTTAATTGTGTTGATCCTTACTCTCCTAAAGTTGTTCGTTCTACTATGGGTGGCGTTTATTATGCAAATATAGTTCCTTTTTCTTACGCGGGCGCGTGTGGCGCCTTAAAAAAATATAATATAGCCATTCTCGATATGAATGGAGAAGACGTGTTTGATTATAAACCATCTTTACCACTAGCTTTAGTTGTTGGATCGGAAGCCCACGGCGTAAGCGTAGAAATGAGAAGTATAGCAAACAAAACTCTTGCCATTCCGATGTATGGTAATAAAATTGAAAGTTTAAATGCTGGTGTTAGTGCTTCTATCGTATTAAGCACTATTGCAAATAAACTTCATAAGTAAAAAACTAGGAGATAATTATGTCAGGACATTCCAAATGGGCGAATATTAAAATTAAAAAGGGTAAAACCGATGCTGCAAGAGGTAGCATCTTTACTAAGATTGGTAGAGAAATAGCCGTTGCCGTTAAGGCCGGTGGACCCGATCCTGCTCTAAATAGTAAACTTAGAGACGTTATTGCAAAGGCTAAGCAAAACAATATGCCTAACGATACTATCAATCGTTCTATTAAAAAGGCAAGTGGTGAATTGGGCGCCGTTAACTATGAAGAAATGACCTATGAAGGTTATGGCGCTGGTGGTGTAGCAGTTATCGTTGAAACTCTTACCGATAATAAAAATCGTACCGCAGGTGACGTAAGACACTTGTTTGATAAATACGGTGGTTCTTTAGGACAAACCGGTTGTGTCTCATTCATGTTTAAGAAAAAAGGTGTTATTATTGCCGAAAAGAATATGGATGAAGACGAACTTATGATGATTGCATTGGATGCTGGCGCAGAGGACATCGAAGCTAGTGATGATGTTTTTGAAATCTACACCGCGACTAGTGATCTTTATAGCGTTGCAGATACGCTTAAAGCAAATGGCGTAAGTGTTCTTTCTGCTGAAGTAGATATGATTCCCGACAATGAGGTTGATCCAGAGGGACATCTTGCAAGCGTAGAAAAGATGATTAACCTTCTTGAAGAACTAGATGACGTACAAAACGTATATCACAATGCTATTTTGCCCGAACCTGTAGACGAGGACTAATAGAATGTTAGTAAAAGAGATTTGTGAAAACACTAAAATACAAGCAAACACTTTTGCCGGTGTTAGTACGGAAGTAAAAAATAAAGTATTACTCCGCACAAAAGAACTTATGCTTAAAAAAAGTGAAGAAATCTTGCTTGCAAACAAAAAAGACATAGAAAAAGCCGAGCAAAACGGCAGGAATGATGCATTTATAGATAGATTGGCTTTGAACGATGCTAGGATTAAACAAATGGCAGAAGGGTTAGATGCAATTGTGGCTCTCCCTGATCCGGTTGGTGAAATTGTCGAAGAATACGTTTTACCCAATGGTCTATTTGTCAGACGCGTACGCGCACCACTTGGTGTTATAGGTATCATCTTTGAAGCCCGTCCCAACGTGTCTATTGATGCTGCCGCACTTTGCATTAAGAGTGGAAACGGTGTGATTTTGCGCGGAAGCCGTGAAAGCGTACATAGCGTTGGTATGTTGGTAAGTTGTATTAAAACAGCTCTTGAAGAGAATGGATTATCTTCAGATTTAGTAGGGGTTATAGATAGTCAAGATAGAGAAGCTACAGCAGAAATGCTCAGAGAGAGTAAATATATTGACGTTGTAATTCCTCGTGGTGGAGAAGGTCTTAAGAAAGTTGTTTTAGCCAATGCTACTATGCCTGTTATTGCTTCAGCTGGTGGTAATTGCCACGTTTACGTTGCTTCAAGTGCAGATTTGGAAATGGCTATACCAGTAATACTAAATGCAAAAACTCAACGTCCATCTACGTGTAACGCACTGGAAACTTTATTAATTGACAAAACGATTGCAAATGAATTTGTTCCGATCGTATGCGAAGCATTAATAAATGCAGGTGTAAAACTCAATGGAACAAAAGAAGTTAAAGCCATTTATGAAGACGTTAATTTAGTTGATGAAGACGAGTTCGCTCACGAATATGATGATATGATTATTAAGATCAAAGTCATAGATGGCTTGGATAATGCCATTTCTCACATTAATCGTTATGGGACAAATCATAGTGATTGTATTTTGACCCAAAATGAAGCAGAAATGGAAAAATTTACTAAAGAAGTAGATAGTTCTGCGGTATACGTTAATACTTCTACACGTTTTACTGATGGCTTCGAGTTTGGGTTAGGTGCAGAAATGGGCATAAGTACTCAAAAACTGCATGTACGTGGTCCTATTGGCCTAAAAGAACTAACAAGTGTGAAGTACGTTGTTAAAGGTAATGGTCAATTGAGAAAATAAGGAGAAGTAAATGAGAAAAATAGCTGTACTAACAAGTGGTGGAGATGCTCCAGGAATGAATGCTGCAATAAGGGGCGTTGTTCGTTGTGCTTGTAGTAGGGGAATGGAAGTATATGGTATTGAACGTGGATACCAAGGGCTCATAAATGGCAATTTGTATCGTATGGACAGTCGTTCAGTATCAGATACCATTCAAAAAGGCGGAACAATATTAAAAACTGCTAGATGTCCCGAATTTAATACTGATGATGGCATTAAAAAGGGCGCTGAAGTTTTAAATGCTTATGGTATTGAAGGTCTTGTTGTTATTGGTGGAGATGGTTCGTTTAGAGGAATGCGTGATCTCTCCAATAAACATGGTATAATTTGTATGGGTATTCCTGGAACCATAGACAATGATTTAGGGTATACCGATTATACTTTAGGGTTTGATACTGCAGTCAACACCGTTTTAGATGCAATGAATAAAATTAGAGATACTATGACGTCTCATGATCGTGCGTGCATCATAGAAGTTATGGGAAGACATTGCGGTGATATTGCATTGTATTCAGGCATTGCCGGTGGAGCAGAAAGCATAATTGTTCCAGAACTTCCATTTAACGTTGACGAGATATGTCAAAAAATGAAAAAGAATATTATCAAAGGTAAGATATCGGATATCATTGTTTTGGCAGAAGGCGTTGGCAGTTGCGTTGATCTTAAAAAAGAAATAAGCGAACGTACGGGTATAACAATTAGAACAGTTAAACTCGGATATATACAACGTGGTGGAACGCCCTCTATGCAAGATAGAGTACTTGCATCACGATGTGCAGATAGAGCCGTAGAATTGCTCTACAATGATAGTAAAGATTCAAGAGTTATAGGTATTAGAGAAAATAAAATTATTGATTTACCTATAGATGAAGCTTTAGAAATGAAAAAAGTATTTAACAAAGAGATGCTAGAAGTAGCATCAAGATTAGCACACTAATAATTACTTAAGGAGATTACAATATGAAAAATTTAGTTGGCGCATGTATGTTTGGTCAATCTGGTGGCCCCACTTCTGTTATAAACGCCAGTGCAGCTGGTGTTTTCATCGAAGCACTTGAACAAAAGAATATTACTGCTGTTTATGGCGCAGCTCACGGTATTAAAGGTATTTTAGAAGAAGATTTTTACGATATTGGCAAAGAAGATATGGAAGAACTTCTACTTTTGAAGAACACTCCTTCATCAAGCCTTGGTTCAGTTAGATATAAATTGAAAGATGCTTCTGTTGATGAAACCGATTATAAGAGAATCCTAGAAGTTTTCAAGAAATATAACGTTCGCTATTTCTTCTATAACGGTGGTAACGATTCTATGGATACTTGTAATAAAATTAGTAAGTATCTTTTGAAGAGTGGTTATGAATGTAACATTATTGGCGTTCCAAAGACTATTGATAACGATCTATATGGAACCGATCACTGTCCTGGTTATGGTAGTGCAGCAAAGTATGTTGCAACCACGCTAATGGAGCTTAACCTTGACGCTAAAGTATATGATAAGGGTCAAGTAGCTGTTGTTGAAATCATGGGTAGAAACGCTGGCTGGCTAACTGCAGCTGCAGCACTTGCTGATTACAAAGGACTAGGCGCAGACCTTATTTATCTTCCCGAAGTTGCATTCTCTGTTGACAAGTTTGTTAGCGACGTAAAAGCTGTTATGGATAAGAATAATGGTAAGTGTATCGCTTGTGTTTCTGAAGGTATTCGTGACAAAGATGGTAACTTTATCGTTGAAACACTTTCTGCCGCAAAAGCTAAAGATGGTTTTGGTCATACCCAACTTGGCGGTTTAGCTGCTCAACTTGCAGACCTAATCAACCAAAAATTTGGTGTTAAGGTTCGTGGTATAGAATTCAACCTTATGCAACGTTGTGGCGCTCACCTCGCTTCTGGAACGGATATTGAAGAAGCATTTAATGCTGGACGTACTGCAGTTAAAGCTGCTTGTGAAGGTGAAACAGATAAGATGGTAGTATTCGAACGCGATATGAGCGATGGCACTTATAAGTGCATTTACAAGCTTATGCCTGTTGAACTTGCAGCAAACACAGAAAAGAAAGTTCCTATGGAATGGATTAATGAAGCAGGTACCGGTCTTACCAAAGAATACGTTGAATATGCTCTTCCCTTAATTCAAGGCTCAAGCAATTCTCCTTTAGAAGATGGTCTACCCAAGTTTGCAAATCTTAAGAAAATTAGTGCAAAGAAATAGCTAGATGAAAAAAATTCAGCTTGGTAAAAATGCGATAATAATATTAATTATCGTTGCCGTTTTAATCGTAGCAGGTGGTGGTTTTGGGATTACTTATGCAGTATTGCATAGGCAACTCAAAACGCCCGAAGCTAGAGTTATAGGCGTTAATGCCGAGCCTAATTATACTATAGATATTTCTTGGAATGCTATTTCAGGTGCACAATCGTATACTGTAGAATACAAATATGAATTGTATCCGGACAAAACGTTTACGGCAAGTAGAATTGGTGGGACTTCTTTATCTATTAAAATGATAAAAGGGGAGCTACAATTTAGGATTAAGAGCGTAGGCAGATACGCTTCCAACACTTCTGAATTTAGTCAATGGATTAAATACGAAGTATTGCCACTTGAATTGGATGCTTTTAGAGAATTTAACTTTAAGATAGTTGAAGGGAAAGGGTATCAAATAGATATGGATACTTTTTCACCCGTGTCTTATGTGTATAAAGGCAAGACCTATTTAGTAAATTACTACGAAATAGCCGTGCATTCTACTGAAGAAGATTTGACGGAAGAAGAGTATCAATTCCAAGCATATTCATTAACCCAGTTGGAAGAAGGGGTTTCTTTTTACTTCCAGAAAGGTTCTTGGATTTGCTACGTTCGTCCTGTTTTGTACGTAGAGTATAATGGAATAAAAGACTATACACAAATAGAAAGTCTATACGAACTATATAACGAAGATATAGAATACACAATAATTAATTTAACTGTATGATTAGAGAAGATTTAAGAAACATAGCCATAATAGCACACGTTGACCATGGTAAGACGACTTTGGTTGACGCAATGTTGCATCAAGGTGGAGTATTTCGCGACAATCAAGTCGTGGAAGAATGTGTAATGGATAACAACCCGCTTGAAAGAGAGCGTGGTATTACAATTCTTGCTAAGAATACGTCGTGCATGTACAAGGGTGTTAAAATCAACGTAGTAGATACCCCTGGGCACGCAGACTTCTCCGGTGAGGTTGAAAGAGTATTAAAGATGATCAATGGTGTTGTGCTTTTGGTAGACTCATACGAAGGACCAATGCCACAAACTAGATTTGTTCTCCAAAAGGCTTTGGAAATGAATCATAAGATCATTATATGCATAAACAAGGTTGATAAGCCGGATGCACGTCTTGCTGAGGTTTTAGACGAAGTATACGAGCTTCTAATCGACTTAAATGCAACTGACGAGCAATTAGATAGCCCCATAGTTTATTGCTCAGGAAGAGCTGGTACAGCATCTCTTTCAGCATCTACACCTGGAACCAATCTAGCACCTTTGTTTGATACAATATTAAATCATATAGATCCTCCTGAAGGCGATGATGAAGGTCCACTTCAAGTTCTAGTTTCCGCTATTGATTATAATGAATATGTTGGCAGAATAGCTATAGGTAGAATAGAACGTGGAGTAATGCAAGCAAATAGCGAAATAGCTGTGTGTAACTATCATGATGACAAAGTTTATAGGTCTAAAATAACAAATATTTACCAGTTTACGGGTTTAACGAAGCGCACTGTAGAAACGGCTAAGGTTGGTGATATAGTTAGCTTTAGTGGCATTGAAAACGTCACTATAGGTGAAACAATTTGCGCACCACTTGACGTAGAACCCATAAGCTTTGTTAAGATCTCGGAGCCCACTTTGCAAATGTTATTTGCGGTTAACGATAGTCCGTTTGCGGGTAAAGAAGGCAAGTTTGTTACTTCTAGGCACTTGCGCGCAAGACTATATAAGGAACTTTTGAAAGACGTATCTTTGAAGGTAGATGATGGCGAAAGAGCAGATAGTTTTGTTGTTTCGGGTAGAGGCGAAATACACTTATCCATACTCATCGAAAATATGCGTCGCGAAGGATATGAATTCCAAGTATCTACGCCTAAAGTTATCAATAAAGAAATTGACGGAGTTCTTTGTGAACCCATTGAAAGATTGTTTGTTGACGTACCTGCAGAATGCGTTGGAACGGTTATGGAAAATATGGGTAAACGACAAGGTGAACTCATAAATATGACTCCTATGAATAGCCGTATAAAACTTGAGTTTGTTATCCCAGAGCGCGGACTTTTGGGATATCGTTCTGACTTTTTAACGGAAACAAGAGGGGAAGGTATTATGAACAGCATCTTTGAAGGATATCAACCTTTAAAGGGTGCAATGCCACGTCGCCAATACGGTGCGTTAGTAGCTTTTGAAACAGGCGAAGCCGTTACTTATGGTCTTTACAATGCACAAGGAAGAGGTGTGCTATTCATCGAACCCGGTTGTCCCGTTTATGCAGGCATGGTTGTAGGATACTCACCTAAACAAGAAGATATAGCGGTAAACGTATGTAAACGTAAACACGTTACTAATATGCGTGCCGCGGGATCTGATGAAGCACTAAGACTTGAAACTCCTAGGAAATTATCGCTAGAGGAATGTATTGAGTTTATAGAACCAGATGAACTTTTGGAAGTAACGCCGAAGTCACTTCGTATTAGAAAACAAATTCTTTCTCACGAAGAACGTATGCGTCAGGTGATGAAAGAACGTGGTCTTAAAAAATAACATATAAGGAGACATGAGAATGGACAAAATCTTAGAAAGTGTTAAAAGTTTTTTAGCAACAGGTAACAATTTAACAGTTGTTATAGTACTGCTAGCTATGTTTTTAATTCTTCTTATTGCTATCATAGTTACCTCAATTAAAAAGAGAAACGTTGAGAAAAAAGTTGCTGAAGAAGAGGCGACAATAAGTCAAGAAGAAATGAATGAATCATTACAAAGATTCGAGGAAGCAACCGCCATGTCTCCTGCAATTGAAGAAAATGATACAAACAGCGTTGGCGCTATTTTGGTTAATAATGAAACTGATTCACTATTGGCAGATGAAACAGTTATCATGACCCCGGTAAGGGAAAAAGCAAGGCCTGTTAGAAAAAGAAGAGGCGAAAAGCCAGAACCACAAGAGAGGGTTTCTAGTTTTGGAGAGCCAAACCCCTCACCTGATGATGGAAAGTATCCTGGAAGCATTCATATTTACGAAGATACTAAACATCAATATCGTTTTAGAATACGTTCTTCAAATAATTACACGTTGGCTCATTCATATGAGTATACTTCAAAGGCTGGATGCAAGAGTGGTATTAAAACTCTTATAAAAGCATCTAACATGGCTTCAATAGAAGAGGTTGAAAGCGAAGATTACTTGACAATGATTGGTAAACCTGTCTTTGAAATATATAAAGACAAGCAAAACAAATATCGTTTCCGTCTAAAATCTGCTAACGCGGTAACCATAATAGCATCTCAAGGCTATACTTTTAAAGAAAATTGTTTTAAAGGAATTGAGAGCATCAGAAGAATTGCTGAGTTTCATAGAATAATTGAAGACTAGAAAAAGATGCAAATTTTTCGTATTAGAATGTTTACGCGCGTACTGGCATACGCGCGTATTTTTATATTCTTAAAAAATTCCCTATTGACGAATTGACGCTTTTGGTTTATTATTGTATATAGAAAAATTATATTGGGGAATTTTGAACTTGAAGATAGTAATTCTTGACGGATATTGTCTTAATCATGGTGATTTATCTTGGGAGAAATTCCATTTCTTAGGGGAAACGAAAATTTATCAACGTACTCCTTACGACAAAATCGTCGAAAGAATGAATGATGCCAGTATAATGATTACAAATAAATGTTACATTGATAGAAACATTATAGATAGTCTAAAAAACTTAAAGTATATTGGAGTTTTAGCTACTGGATACAATAACGTAGACGTAAACTATGCCCGTTCAAAAGGTATAATCGTTACCAATATCCCTGCCTATAGTACGGAAAGCGTTGTTCAAACTGTATTTGGATTGATAACAGAATTGTATTCTGGAATAGGGTATCATAACCTGTCTGTTAAGAATGGTGATTGGGAAAGATGTCCAGACTTTTGTTACTATAGAATGGGAATGCATCAACTTTTTGGCAAAACAATTGGTATTGTTGGAGCTGGAAGAATAGGGTTGCGAGTCAAAGACGTTGCTAGAGCTTACGGCATGAAAGTATTAGTATATAGTAAATCTAGGCATGCCGAAGAGAAAGGCTTCTCTTATGCTGAAAACTTGATAGAACTGTATGAGAAGTCGGACATAGTATCACTTAACTGTCCATTGGATGATAGCAACTTTAAAATGATAAATAAAGATGCAATTTCGCATTTTAAGGAAAATGCCATTCTCATTAATACCGCTCGTGGTGGATTGGTTGATGAAGAGGCATTAGCAGAGGCGTTGAATAGTGATAAGATTGCAGGGGCAGGAGTCGACGTGTTAAGTGAAGAACCTGCATCAAGCAACAATCCGTTATTGAAAGCTAAAAATGTGGTTATTACACCACACGTTGCATGGGCAACAATTGAGGCAAGAAGCGCTTTAATGGAAATAGCTTTAAAGAACTTAGAAGCTTTTATTAATGGATCACCTATAAATGTTGTATAAATTTAGAAAATAGAAGAATTGACAAGGAAGGATTGTTATGGAAAAAATTGCGATAATTGATTTAGGTAGCAACTCGGCAAGGCTTGTTATTGCAAACGTAATGCCAGGCGGTTATTTTATGGTTGTCGATGAACTCAAAGAACCGGTTAGACTAGCTCAAGATATGGAGATAGATGGTTTTTTGCGTCCCATTCGTATTTCTCAAACCATTAAAACGCTTCGCACCTTCCGTACTTTATATGAAAGTCACGGTGTAACCAAAGTCTTTGCATATGCGACGGCTGCTGTAAGACGCGCAAAAAATCAAAAGTCTTTTATTGAAGAGGTTCAAACGTCTTGTGGAATAAAGCTTCAAGTAATATCACAAGAAGATGAAGCTATGTTTGTATATCAAGGTGTTATAAACTCTATGGAAGTTCCGAAAGGACTTATTGTTGATATTGG
The DNA here is from genome assembly GCA_045577735.1 of Candidatus Stercoripulliclostridium sp. Classification (GTDB taxonomy): domain Bacteria; phylum Bacillota; class Clostridia; order Christensenellales; family DTU072; genus Stercoripulliclostridium_A. The sequence continues at coordinate 224,915 of JAZNIY010000019.1, forward strand.
TGGAGGATCGGTTAAACTCATTTATTATAATAGAAGGGTGATGATTGCGCAAGATACTTTACCGTTTGGAGCGTTAACGTTGACTGAAAAGTTTAAAAATACTGGGACCCCAGAAGAATGTTTGCAAGCGATTACTCAATATGTAGGCGAGCATCTTGACCAACTTGAATGGTTCAAAGACTTGGATCCGGAAACTCAACTTATTGGTGTCGGAGGATCGCTACGTAACCTAGGTAAAATAAGTAGAAAACTTAAGAAATATCCTTTGGATATGGCTCATAATTATCATATCTCTTATCCTGAACTAGAGACCATATATGATACGATTAAGCCATTAGAACCTGAAAAATTGATGAGAATAAAAGGGCTTTCTTCTGCTCGTGCAGACATATTCCCCGCAGCATTAGCTGTTATTGAAGCTATTAAGCAACGTACCAGTTTTAACGAAATTGTTATTGGTGGAGCGGGTATGAGAGAAGGTGCTATGCTTAGATATGCATATCCATCTATCAATGAAAAACCTATTAGTGATATTCTTGGACATAGTATTTATACTTTGTTGAATCATTTTAATATGAACATTCAACACGCTGAGCACGTGTTTGATTTGAGCATGCAACTCTTTAAACAGGTAAAAGTTATACATAAATTACCACGCCCATACGTTAAAATTTTGCGTGTAGCCAGCATGCTCCACGACATTGGTTCAAGTATGAAATTCTATGATCATCATAAACATTCAATGTATATGATTTTGAATAGTAATTTGTACGGCATTCCTCAAAAAGATTTAATTATGGCAGCTCTTGTAGCAGGATTACATTATAAAGATGGTTTGGAACAACTTGATGCACAAAAATATATTGAACTTCTAAACGAAGAAGAAATTATTGCTGTTCGCAAACTTGGCGTTATCGTAAGAATTGCAGAGTGCTTCGATCGTAGTTGTGGTGGTGCTATTGTTGGTATATCTTGCGATGTTTTGGGTGATTCCGTAATATTGAAGACGAAGGCACAAGGAGACTGCACATTAGAAATAAAAGATGCTCTTACTGCATTAGGTGATTTCAAGCGTGCATTCAAAAAGAATCTAGAAATACTATAATGAAAGTACTACTTGCATCTGGCTCACCAAGACGTAAAGAGCTACTTAAAGAGATAATAAAAGATTTTGATATAGAAACATATCCAACTAATGAAGATTTCCTTGGCGATACTCCAGAAGATACTGTCAAGGAAATTGCTTTAAGAAAACTTAAAGCGGTTCCTCAAAAAAGCAGATATGACGTTATTATAGCATCTGATACTTTGGTTTATAAAGATGGCATTTATTATGGAAAGCCAAAAGACAGAGAGGATGCTATTAGAATGTTAGAAGAACTGCAAGGGGTTACACACATCGTTTGTTCTGGTATAGCGCTGTATTACCAAGATATCATAGAATGTTATGCGGATAGCACTTTGGTTACCTTTAAGCAGATGTCTAGGGAACAAATAGAGCAATATTTGGACTCATACCATTGCTTAGATAAGGCAGGGGCATATGCAGTTCAAGATGGCGTGGTCGTTAAAGATATTGAAGGTAGCTACACTAACGTTGTTGGTTTGCCGATAGAAAAACTAATAAAAATATTAAAAGAGAAAGAAATAATATAGCATGCAGAAACAAAAGATTATAATTGATCCAGGTTCGACAAATATAACCATCTATGGGGGTGGCTATATTTTGCGCGAACCTAACGTATGCGTCATAAGGCGAGGCAATCACATAGAGTTAATAGCGGTTGGAAACGATGCTCTAAAGCTTACAGATTTGCCGGAGCATTGCTCGTTAGTTTATCCCATAAGGGATGGCGTTGTCGTTAGACCGGATGTATTTGCTAAACTTTTGGAATACTATCTAACAGATATTATTTCATTTTCACTCATTAACCCTGTTGAATTATACGTATTAATTCCATCCGGACTTTCTAGTGCTGAACGGGAAAATATAGAGTTGGCTGTTCAAAAAACAGGGCATAAAGACATTACTTTAATCGAAAGTGTATTAGGATTAGTACCAATTCTCAATAGTGGAGACAATGCCGTTTGTTTGTTTGGTGGTGGTACAACAGAGATTGCCGTTATTAATGATGAAGGGATAGTTTCTGCGTGCACAATTAATATTTCTGGTAACACTATCAATGAAAAAATAGTAGACCAAGTTTTGAAAACCTATAATTTGCGTATAAGCAATTCTACTGCAGAAAAATTAAAAATCGGGATAGGTAGTTTGTATGATAATGACCTTTCCGTTATGACTGTAACTGGGCAAGATTTGTTGGATGGAAGAATAAAGAATGTAGAAATTGCATCTAGCTCTTTACGAGCTCCTATATCTTGGTGCTATAAAAAAATTGCAGAGCTTATAGAAAGCGTTTTAACAACAATACCATATGGTAAGGTGGCCAACGTGAGCGCAAATGGCTTGTGTTGTGCTGGGGCTGGTTCAAACCTTGGCGGGCTGACAGATTACCTTGCAAAGTATCTTAAATTGCCAGTATATTTGGCCCCGGAACCTGAAACAATTATTGTTAAAGGTGCCTATGAACTTATAAACGATAGCAATGGAAAGTACTCAATGATACTAGGGAATAAGCGTTAATTTCCCTTTAAAATAGTTTGTATATTTAATATTACTATGTTATAATACTCTTGATTGAAAAACATCAGGAGTATTTTTATGAAGCAATTGTTAAAACAATTAAAAACAATCCCTAATATGATAACGATTTTCCGTATAGTTGCTGTTCCTTTTATTATGTGGACAACTATAGATCGTAGTACGCACGTGCAAGTTGGGGAGTATCTTTTCCCCATAATTGGCCTAGTTATTTTGTTCGTTGCAGCAACTTCAGATTTGTTTGATGGTTGGATTGCAAGAAAGTTTAATCAAGGCTCACAACTTGGAGAAATAATAGATCCTTTTGCTGACAAACTAATGCAATGCGCTGCAATTCTTTCATTGGTAATAATAGGCTATATCCATTGGGCCTTTATCGTTGTACTACTTGCAAAAGAGGCAACCATGATAGTGGGCGGTGCATTTATGGCAGGAGATAGTAAAAATATAAAGGCTAATTATATGGGCAAAGCTGCTTCTTTCGTTATATGTTGTGCCGTTATTATGAGCTATTTCCATGATTTCTGGGCAGAAAAAGTTTTCTATTTGGATTGGATAGTTTTAGGGATCGGTTTAGTTTTAACTTATATCGCTTTTGTAAACTACTTAATGCAAGCAATAGGGATCATTAAAAAGATATTGGCTAAGAAAAAGGCCATAAAAGAAGGAACCTATGTAGAAGAAACCACCAGCGAAGGTGGAGAAGTTGAAGAAAATAAATAATTGAGGTAAATATGGAACTTCCAAAGAATTTTGAACCACAAAGTTTTGAAAATAGCATATATCAAGAATGGGAAAGCAAAGGATATTTTCGTCCTGAGGTAGACAAAGACAAAACACCGTTTTCTATTGTTATTCCTCCACCCAACATTACTGGACAACTTCATATGGGTCATGCATTGAATAACACTATTCAAGATACGATTATACGCCATAAACGTATGCAAGGATACTCTACTTTATGGCTTCCTGGTACTGACCATGCTAGTATCGCAACAGAAGTTAAAATCGTTGACAAACTACGTGAAGAGGGTCTTGACAAGGAAACTATCGGAAGAGAAGAATTTTTGAAGAGAGCTTATGAGTGGAAAGATACTTATGGCGGTAAAATTGTTAAGCAATTGCGCAGACTCGGTTCTTCTTGTGATTGGTCAAGAGAAGCTTTTACGATGGATGAACGTTGCTCTAAGGCTGTTAGAGAGGTTTTTGTTAATCTATACAAGAAAGGGCTTATTTATCAAGGTAGCCGTATTATAAACTGGTGTCCTCACTGCGAAACGGCTCTTTCTGATGCTGAAGTTGAATATGACGAAAAAGCAGGTTTCTTGTGGCATATTCGTTATCCTTACGTTGATGGTTCAGGCTATTTAATTATTGCTACTACTCGTCCTGAAACCTTGCTAGGTGATACTGCTGTTGCAGTTAATCCAAAGGATCCTCGTTATACCGATAAAATTGGTAAGATGTTAAAGCTACCTTTAACCGATAGAGAGATACCAATTATTGCAGATGATTATGTAGAACTTGATTTCGGTACAGGTTGTGTTAAGATAACGCCTGCACACGACCCCAATGACTTTGAGGTTGGCTTAAGACATAATCTAGAAGTTATTAGAATTATGGATGACGCAGGAATCATTAATGAGAATGGTTTTGCATACGTAGGGCTTGATAGGGACGAGGCTAGAAAGAAGATAGTTGAAGATCTTGAAAAACTTGGCTTAATGGAAAAAATTGAGCCTTATACCCATAACGTTGGCGAATGTTATCGTTGCAAAGCTGTTGTAGAGCCCATTGTAAGTAAACAATGGTTTGTAAAGATGGAAGAGCTTGCTCGTCCAGCTCTAAAAGTAGTGCGTGATGGTAAGATTAAATTTATTCCTGAAAGATTTTCTAAAACTTACTTTAACTGGATGGAAAATATTAAGGACTGGTGTATATCCCGTCAACTATGGTGGGGACATCGTATTCCTGCTTGGTATTGCCCCGATTGTGGCGAAGTTATAGTTGAAAAAGAAGATCCTACTTGCTGTCCTAAATGTGGGTGCAAGAACATCCATCAAGATGAAGATGTTTTGGATACTTGGTTTAGTTCAGCACTATGGCCTTTCTCTACTTTAGGATACCCTGATAACACGGAAGATCTTAACTATTTCTATCCTACCAACGTGTTGGTAACTGCATACGATATTATTTTCTTCTGGGTTGCAAGAATGATTTTCTCCGGTATTGAACATATGGGACAAATACCATTCCCCGAAGTTTTAATACACGGTATAGTAAGAGATGCAAAGGGTAGAAAAATGTCGAAATCTTTAGGGAACGGCATTGACCCATTGGAGTTAATTGATAAGTATGGCGCAGATGCTTTAAGATTTAGCTTGACAACGGGCGTAGCTCCTGGCTCAGATATCCGTTTTAGTGAAGATAAGATAGAACCTGCTCGTAATTTCTTAAATAAGCTATGGAATGCTTCTAGGTTCGTATTAATGAATAGTGAAGGTAAGACTTTGCCCAAGCTAGGTTCTTTTAGATATACGCCTGCAGATAAGTGGATTCTATATAAACTTAACAAAGTTACTCGCGAAGTTAATAATTACCTAAAGAAATATGAGTTAGGTATGGCAAATGCTGCTCTTTACGATTTCATATGGTCAGATTTTTGTGATTGGTACATTGAGTTAACTAAGCCTGCTCTCTATGCTGATAACGAAAAAGCAAAGTGTGAAACTTTGGCTGTATTGACTTATGTATTAAAACAAATTCTAAAGTTAATGCACCCCTTTACTCCTTTTATTACTGAGCGTATATGGGCAGAGTGTGGTGAAGAAAACACTATTATGCTTGCAAAGTATCCTGAATATAGTAGAAATCATAATTTTGTTTCTGACTTTGAAAGATTTGAATCTATTAAGGAGATCATTCGTTCAGTACGTAATCTAAGGGCTGAAATGGATGTTGCTGTTTCAAAGAAGCTAAATCTTTACATTGTTAGCGTAGAAGAAAACTATATTGTAAAGAACGAAAGCTATATCAAGAAGCTTGCTAACGTAGAAAAAGTGAAATTTGTGGCTTCTAAAGCTGATGTTTCAGAAAAGTGCGTCTCTATTGTTGCAAGTGGCACAGAAGTTTATATTCCTCTTGGCGAATTGGTTGATATAGAAAAAGAAATGCAACGTCTAAATAAAGAACTAAAAATCATGGAAAATGAAATTAGGCGTAGTGAAGGAATGCTTAATAATCCAGGATTTGTTGCAAAGGCACCTAAACAACTAATTGAAGGCGAGAAAGCAAAATTGCAAGTAAATACAGAGAAGAAGGCTAAGTTGCTTGAGCGTATTGAAGAACTTAAAAATATGTAATAAACCTTAAAATTAGCTAAAATACACCTCTCTTTATGCGTTAGTATGAAGAGAGGTTTTTTTATGGCAAAAGTTTATTTAGTTGCATCCGGAAAGGGCGGTGTGGGGAAAACAACCGTATGTGCAAATCTAGGAATATTATTTGCAAGAGATGGTTATAAGGTAATATTAGTAGATGCAGACATAAGCTTAAACAATTTAGATGTAACGTTAGGCGTGGAAGAAGATGTTAAATATGATATGCTAGATGTTTTAGAAAATAGAGTCAAGCTATACCAAGCGCTCGTTAGAGTAGATGAATACGATAATTTAAAGTTGCTTTCATCATCAAAAATTAACGCACCAAATAGAGTGGCAACACAAATGTTCATCAACTTAATAAACGAAGCAAGTCAAATTGCCGATATTGTTTTGATAGATGCCCCAGCTGGTATAGAAAACAATTTTCACAGGGCTGCTAGCGCGGCAAACGAAGCAATTATTGTTACAACACCACACGTGAGCGCTATAAAAGACGCTGATAGGGCAATAGGCGTTTTATCCACTTACGGGATGAGGGGGATAGGTATCGTTGTAAATCGGTTTAGACAAGACCTATTTCATAAAGGAGAGATTCTTGATCCGGATAGCATAGCCGAATTACTACGAGCTCCACTTTATGGTGTTATTCCAGAAAGTGACAAACTGGGAGTTTATTCGACTATAATTGGATATGGAAGGGATAAGGCAAAACAGGCGTACCAAGAGATTGAGCATGCTTTACTAAGTGGTAAAATATCAAAAAGTAAAAAAGAAAAAGAGGGTTTTTTTAGGAGAATATTTGGATGAAAAAGAAAAAACAAGGTGATTTGAATTATGAAAGACTAAATAAAACTATGTTGAAAGAAAATAGGCCTAATGAAGATTTAGAAAATATGATGATTAACGACATCAAACGAGTATTAGATAGTTATTTCGTATTCCATAATGATGATTTGAGATGCCTATTTGCAGAAAACTGTGGGTGCTCGGAGTTCACTATATCTTTGAAATATAGACAATTTAAAGATATAAAAATTCTTTAATTGGTGATTGCAAGTTGCTATTTTCAGCTATCTTTTTTAGTTCATTTTCGCTCAAAGACTTAACAAGGTTTAGATTATTATCAACGATTTCAAAAGTAATTTGACTTTCCGCATTAATATGTTTTAATAATCTGATTATTTTTAAGTCTTGGTGGACCATTAACGTTTTTTTAGTTAATGGCAAATCAAGTCGCTTTACGTATGGGCAAATGTCGCATATTTTTTTATAACTCTCTTTGTTTGAAGAACTTATGGTTGAAACATAAACTATTGCTGACGTAATTCCTAGATTTAAATTTGGAGTATAGAAAAAACTAATCAAGAAAATTATATATAATACTCCACTAATTGCAAATCCCATAGCTTTTAAAAAGGTTAATGTTTTGTTCGAGTTTTTAGATAGAACCAAAATAATTTTTGAACCGTCTAAAGGAAATAAAGGAATTAAGTTGAAAAAAGCTAGTGTGATTGAAGCATCGAAAATACTCTTTGTGAAACTATAACTGACCGGAAAAATCCACCAAGTTGCTAATAAAATTAGGCATAGAATAATATTTGACAGTGGGCCAGCAAAAGCAATTTTAAGCCCATCTTTTTCAGTAAAATCATCTGCACCCGATAACATGGCCCCATAGGGCATTATGTTTAAAGTATCTAGGCAATACCCTAAATTATACGCGACTTTGAAATGTGACCATTCATGTATGATGATGCAAAATAAACTAGATAGAAGATAGACATATTTATTTTGTAGTACCAATATTATGGCATATATGAAAAACAAAGGATGTATTTTTATTTTTAACATAATGAATATTATTCTTTTACATAATACTATATGCATTTTTGGTAAAATTCTATCTTGAACAAATTCTATATTTGTGATAAAATAATAATGATATAACTAATGAGGAAGTCATTGATGAGTAAGTTGGATTTTCTAATCGGGAAAGTAAAGACTCTTTTTGGAGAAATTAAAGATCACTGGAACAATCCTGCTGAAGGAAAGTACGTTCCTTACAAAGAATATAAAGACATATTTATAGCTGTAGGTAGTAATTATACGGGGGCTAAAACTCTAGAATACATTTTCTTTGGCACGGGTTGCTATTTGATGATGTACCACTATAAACTGCCGTATTTGACCTATTCTATAATTGGTATAATCAACATGCCACTAAATTATATATGGTCGTTAATTTGGTGGTACGTTTGTGACAATCTTACTAACCTTCCTAAAAAAACTGAATATAAATTGTATGGTTTATACATTTCTCTTATTGCCATTGGTCTAGGCTTAATTTTGGGCGATATTTCGCAGGTGTTCAATCAATCTGGATCTTTTATAACTTATATGAATGGTCTAGAAGGATTAAATGCAAGTTCTGTTTTTAAAATTTTAGGTACGCATATTTTGTATTCAGGGTGGGTAGGCGCTAGAAATATTTTTTGGAGAAAAATCCTTGTTCCCAAATTCGGAAGATATAAATATTCACTATACTGTGATTTCGTGCCGAAATGTGTAATGGTAATATTGATAGGCTGGTTACCAATCTATAACATTCCTGATGTAATAACTAGAGTTTGGGTAGCCAATCTTTTGTTTGCTGTATACAATGTTTTCGGTTTTGGGAATTGTTTAGAAACTTGTACTCAGAATATAAGCCCAAACGTGCAGGAAAGAATTTTAGTTAGAAGTTACCCCATTAAGTTTTCTCATATATTCAATGGATTAATGGGGTTCTTGGTTCCAATAATAATAGGTACCCTTCGTTATGAATGGGCGGATATTAATGTTTTTAGATTTGTAATTCCTGCTATTTTTATTACGTTTGCTTCCCTAACAATGGTATTTGCTGGACGAGTTACGGAAAGAATTCCGCAACCACCTATCGATAAAAAAGTACATATTAAATTTTGGGATGGAATATTCGGGGTATTAAATAATAAGTATCGTTGGATTAATACGATAGTTGGTCTTATAGATGCTTTAGGTAATGGTATGTTAGCTTTTACAACGGTATTGTATCTTTACACTTTCCGTTTAAGTGGTTTAAGTTATGCTTTGATTGTTGGGCTAGTATCTTTTGCCGGTACGCCACCTGATTTATTTACGCCATATTTTATAAGAAGATTTTCTTATAAGCAAATTATGATTTTCTATCAATTGACGAGGGCTATTGGGAATGCCGTTGTTATTTTTACCATATTGCTTGCTGGCGAGAATTTAATGTTGTGTGGTACTGTATGTGTTATAACGTTATTTTTGATGGAGATGACAAAAACGGTTCCCACCTCGGTTGGACACGACATGAACGTTAGAATAAGCGATTATCAAATGTACTTATCAGGGGAGAGACTTGAGAGTTTCTCTGGCATTTTTGGTTGGTTCACAGGGCCTATAACATCATTTATAAGCCTAATTATACCACTTATGTTGTTGAATTTCGGATTTAATAGCAATTGGGACGTTCTATTCATTGATGAATCAAGAATTAATATAATCATAATACCTATGGCGATAGATGTTATTGGCTTTTTATTGATGACTATACCTTATATATTCTGGGACTATGATAGTGACAAACAGAATGCTGTAATGGAAGTATTGAAAAGACGTGCAGACGTTACTGCTAAAGCTACCAACCAAGAGAATGAAAATATTATTGATACGTTAGCCGGTTAGAGGTGGTTATGGAAGAAAAAAAAGATATGAATGTAATTAACCTCGAAAATATGAATGAAAATGGTGAAAACTTGGAAAATAAAGAGACCACGTCTAATCATTTGAATATTAAAGATGAAGAAGTGTGGAGTTATAGGATTGACGGCCTAGCTGCCCCACGTATAAACGTCCCAGTTAAAAATAAACTTTTTAAGCAAATCATTTTTGTATTGGTGATAGTTGTGGCCGTTGGACTGGCAATATATTTTAGCGTTGCAGCGGTACAAAAAGACACCTTTGAGTTTAAAAACGTAGAAGGGGGCGTTGAACTTCAAAAATTCAATAATACGGGTTACGTTAAGGAATTAACAATTGACTTTCATACAAATATAAACTACATAGAGGGCGACAGCAATCCTGAAACAAATTATTATTTTACTAAAGACGAATCTAAGCCTGTGGTTGCGATAAAAGAATATGCTTTTAATTGCGATGAGAAATTAGAAGTGATATTTGTAGGAGCCAGCGTTAGAGAAATAGATGGAAAATCTTTTTATACTTGCAATGCTCTTGAAAGAATCGAGGTAGATGATAATAACCCATATTATTGTGACCTTGATGGTGTGTTATACAACAAAGAGATGACCGAAGTTATTTGCTATCCAATAAAACATTCTAACTACTTAGCCAAAAGTAAGGGCTATGATGAAAACTCTATAGTTGATGAAAAATATATTAACGACGTATTGACTTATAAAGTGCCGTCAAGTGTTTTAAAGATTGGTAAACTCGCTTTCAATTATACTAATTTAAAAGTTGTTTATTTACCTGAAGGATTAAAGCGAATAGAAACTATGGCCTTTTTCCGTGCAACGAATCTTGATAACGTATATTCTTATAAGACGGATAATAATATATATAACTCTATACCAGACGGTGTGGAATACATAGGTTCAGATTCATTTAGCTATTGCCAAGAATTAGATTATATGTACGTTCCTTCTAGCGTCACTGAAATAGGACATCATGCATTTTGGGATTCCGTTTATAAACAAAATGGGGAGCTAAAAGGCGTCACTTCAATTAATGTTGCAAGAAGTAAAGAAGATTTTAAAAAGAACGTTAAATGTGGCGATCAATGGCGTCCAAAGTATGATTATTTGTTGTTCAAAAAGAATGTAGAAACCCATTACGGAGCATTAAGAAAAGCAAATTAAAATATTATTGCAAAAAAAACAACTATATTATATAATAAAATAAAGCAAAGATTTTCGGAGGATGAAAAATGAAAGAAAGTAAATTATGGATTAAGTACAAAGTTGATGGTGAAATTAAAGTAGAAGAATCCTATCAAACTGTTGATTATTCCATTGAAGAAATATGCTCTTCTAACAACGTTAAATTAATTATTACTCCCAAAAAAGAAATTGAACTAATAGCTGCTGAATTGCAATATCAACGTCCTGTTAAGAATGGCGAAAGATTCTTTGTTAATGGATATCAAGCTTGGACGACGTCAAGAGAAGTTACTATTGACGACAAACAAAAGGGGTTGACCCCCTTGACAAAGTTTACTAAAACGGGTTTTGAGCTTGCTGCACTTTCTGGAGATTACGGCTTTGTAAAGTATCCTAAAAAAGCAGGAGAATTTCATAGTTTTACCTATACGTATTATCGTAAAGAAAATGAAGTTGAACTTTATGGTTCTTTGAATGAACGAACCGGTTTTACTATTTTCTATGCAGATATGAATAATGGTACGTTTAGGATTGCAAAGGATGTAGAGGGTGTTGTAATTTCTGAGGTATATGAGCTATTGAACGTTAATAAATACGTGGGTGAATACGATAGCGTGTTCGATGCATATTTCCGTGATTTAAAATGTCCTAAACCCCGTATTGAACACATGGCAGGATATACAAGTTGGTATAACTATTTTCAAAAGATCGATGAAAATATTATCATTCGCGATTTGAAGGGCATTGCTAGAGTTAAAGATAGCGTAGGCATTTTTCAAATTGACGATGGTTACGAACCATACGTAGGTGACTGGTTGGATCCTTCTCCCAAATTCCCTAAAGGAATGAAGTACATTGCTGATGAAATTCATAATGAAGGATATCTTGCTGGTATATGGATTGCACCTTTTAGTGCTCAACATAACTCACGTTTAACAAAAGAACATCCTGAATGGTTGTTGAAAGATAAAAAAGGTAAGCTAGCAAAGGGTGTATTTGCTTGGGGCGGTGCCTATACTTTAGATTTATATAATGAAGGGGCTCGTGAATATATGCGCAACTTCTTTAACGTAATCCTAAACGAGTGGGGTTACGATATGGTAAAACTAGATTTCTTATATAGCCAATGTATACATCCTAGAAATGGTAAATCACGTGGCCAAATTATGGCTGAGGCAATGGACTTCTTGCGTGAATGTGTTGGTGATAAGCTATTGCTCGGTTGTGGTGTGCCTTTGGGTTCATGCTTTGGTGTAGTAGATGCTTGTCGTATTAGTTGTGACGTAGACCTAAAATATAAGGGCAAGTTCTATAATAAGCTTGGTATTAACCAAGAATTACCATCTGCACAAAACGCAATGACGAACACAATTTTCCGTCGTCATTTGGATGGTAGGGCATTCTGTAATGACCCAGACGTATTCTTCCTCCGTGACTTTAATTTGACTTTTACTATGCAACAAAAGAAATTGCTTGCTAAAGTAAATAACTTGTTTGGTAACGTACTATTCGTTAGTGATGACGTAGGTAGATATGGTGATGCTGAAATTGAAATAATCAAGAAGACTTTTGACAAATCTCAAGCAATGATTATATCTGCAGAATACACAGACAAGGATTACGTAACCATTAAGTATCTTGAAGATGGTGAAAGAAAGACGTTACAATTCGATATGTTAACTGGCGAGACCTCATCTGAATTACTCTAAGAGATGTTACTGAAAAGCGCAAGGTAAAAAACCTTGCGCTTTTTATTTACCGAGAGTACGAAACGTTTCTAATAAATTGTTAGAGAGTAATTCTTGATTCTTTATGATCACATGGCTTGGACTTTTACTGATAACGCTTAAAAGAAGGTCTAGATCAAATTGTTTTGTGAATTCGAAAGGTGGGAATATATCACCATTAACCATTATGTTTGGAGGTAAACTATCGGTAATAATAACGCGTGATGGTTTATCTATGCCAGAAATAAAATATGAGATAAGCTCATATAGATCGTTTTTGGATGAGATTTCATTTGAGAGTTTGTATGCAATAGTGGCTAATTCATTCCAATTTTTCTTTAAGTGGCAAAGTCTAAATTCTATTAAACTTTCAATAGCGATGCATTTTAATCCAACAATAGCGTTTGCTATAGATCTTTTATCGTTATCTTGATCCACAGAAAGCAGAGCACCAATTAATGCGAATCTGTCATATATTGCAATATTAGAATCCTTAAATTTGGAATTTAGAACCCTAAACTTCAAAAATAAATAAGCACTTTCAACAAATAATTGTAGTATATTTTCGAGATCAAATTGGTTGCTACCTATTGTGATTTTATCATATTTTAAATAGGCTGTTTCTTTTAATAAAATTTGCTCATTTTCTTTAATTTTGTTAATTAAATATTTTCGCTCTGGCACGTTTTTATTAAAAAGAATTTCTATTTGTTCCATACTTCTTATTATATGTATCTATACAGCAAAAATGCGTTTAAAATTTATACAAATACTGTGAAGTTTTCTCTGCTAGCTCTTTATTTATTATATAAAATTTTAGAAAACAAAATATTGACTAATTACAAAGTATATGATACTATATATTGTGTATTTTTCGGTAAATTTGGAGGAATATATGGCAAATATAAAATCGGAAAATGATAAACGCAAAAGCGCTGTAAAAAAATACGATGCTTCTGACATCGTTGTTTTAGAGGGGCTTGAGGCGGTTAGACTTCGTCCTGGTATGTATATTGGCACAACCGGTGTTAATGGTCTACATCATCTTTTATGGGAGATCGTAGACAACTCAGTTGACGAAGCTTTGAATGGTTATGCCGATACCATCCAGGTTGTTTTAAATAAAGATGGCTCTATTTCTGTTGAAGATAACGGAAGAGGTATGCCTGTAGATAGACACCCCAAATATAAAAAGAGTGGTGTTGAATTGATATTTACTCAACTACACGCTGGCGGTAAATTTGACAATAAGGAATATGAGTTTTCAGGTGGTTTGCATGGCGTTGGTGCTGCGGTTGTTAACGCTCTTTCCGATTGGCTAGAAGTTGAAGTTTGTCGTGACAAGAAAGTATATTTTCAACGTTATCAAAAAGTTGTTAGTCCTAGAAAGGTACAAAGTGGTATTCCACAAGGTGATTTGGAACAAATTGGAACTACAAAAAAACGTGGTACTAAAACTACCTTTAAACCAGATGCAACTGTATTTGAAACTGTAGAGTTTAATCATGACACTATAGCGAAAAGATTAAAAGAGCTAGCATACCTTACAAAAGGGGTTACTTATACATTTACGGATATGCAAAGGATGGATGAAAATGGAGAACCTTCCTTTGATAAATACTTTTTTAAAGGTGGCATTGTTGATTTTGTCAAGAGCGTTAATGAACACAATAATAAGCGCTCAGAAAAGGTCATATACGTTGAAGCTAAGGATAACGAAAAGAAGTTCCAGGTTCAAGTTGCTATTCAGTACACAGATAAACCTGAAGACGAAATTATTTCTTACGTAAACAACATTCCTACGCATGAAGGTGGTACTCACGAGACCGGTTTTAAACTAGCGTTCACGAAGGCTATGAACGAGTTTGTAAAAAAGAACAATCTCTTAAAGGCAAAGGACGTTCCACCTAGTGGTGATGATTATAGAGACGGTATGACGGCTGTTATTAGTGTCAGAATGCAAAATATGCAATTCGAAGGTCAAACCAAGACCAAACTTGGAAACCCTGAGGTTAAAGGATGGGTGGATAGCCTTGTTTACGAACAATTAAGCTTATTCTTTGCTGAAAAGAAGAACAAAGATATGGGTACGATGATCTTCAAGATCGGCGTTAATACGTCCAAGATGCGCACCGAGGAGAAGAAGTTCAAAGAGGCTATTCGCTCTAAAAACTCTATGACGGGGCAAGTACTTGCCGGTAAGCTATCGTCTTGTTCTGGTCGCGATTATAGCCGTAACGAATTGTTTATCGTAGAGGGTGATTCTGCAGGCGGTTCCGCTAAGCAAGGCAGGGATCCAAAATTCCAAGCCGTTCTTCCTCTTCGTGGTAAGCCACTTAATACTATGAAGAGTCATAGAACAGCAATATTGCAAAATGAAGAAATCCAAACGATCATATATGCATTAGGTACCGATTTTGACAAGAGTTTTGATATTAAAAATTTAAAGTATGATAAAATTATAATTCTTGCAGATGCCGACCACGATGGCGAGCACATTAGGTGTCTACTTCTCACTTTCTTCTATCAACACATGCGTCCTTTAATTGAAGAAGGACACGTATATTTGGGTATGCCACCACTTTATAAAGTGGAACAAAAGAAAACAGGGTTCAAAAAATATGCGTATAACGATAACGAGTTAGAAAAGATACTCGCCGAAGTGAAAGGTGCATATCACTTACAACGCTACAAAGGTCTTGGTGAAATGAACTACGATCAATTACGTGATACTACATTAAAACCAGGTAGTAGAACGCTTACTAGGGTCACTATTGCAGATTTTGAATCTGCTACTAAGATGGTTTCACTTTGGATGGGCGATGATGCGGATGCAAGGCAATCGTACATAAACGAAAACGCAAACTTTAATAAGGTCGATACTTTTAAGACCAAATTCGGAGGCTAAAAATGGCAAGAGCAAAGGGAACACAATTAACATTAAATCTTGAAAGCAATGTGTTAGAAAGGCCTCTAGAATCGGTTATGCCGGAGTCTATGATGATTTATTCCGAGCATATTATTTTGGATAGATCTTTACCAAGAGTAGAGGATGGTTTAAAGCCAGTTCAACGCAGAATTTTGTATACCATGCACAACCTCAAGATGGGGCCACAAAGCGAATACAAGAAGAGTGCTCGTATTGTTGGTGATTGTATGGGTAAATATCACCCGCACGGTGATAGTTCTATTTATGGCGCAATGGTTAGAATGGCACAAGATTTTAGCATGCGTATGCCTCTTGTAGACGGCCAAGGAAACTTCGGAACAGCGATGGGGGATGGTCCTGCTGCAATGCGTTACACGGAAGCAAGGCTAGAAGCTTTAACAATGGAACTTTTGCGCGATATCGACAAAAATACTGTTAGCTGGTCTAAAAACTTTGACGATACTTTGGATGAACCGGATATTCTTCCAGGAAGATTTCCTAACCTTTTGGTAAATGGTGCAACTGGTATTGCAATTGGCTTTTCCATGAATATTCCTCCCCATAATCTTACGGAGGTCATAGATGGTTGTATTGCTTTAATCGACGATCCTAGAATGAAATTAGACGAATTGTTAACCATCATTAAAGGACCCGATTTCCCTGCCGGTGGCTTCTTGGTAGGTGGACAGGATTTATATAATATTTATGAAACTGGTCAAGGTAAAATAGTGCTTCGCGGTAGGGCGGAAATCGAAAATGAGGGCTCTTCACAAAACATAGTAATTACAGAAGTGCCTTGGGGTATTAATCCTAAAGATAAAATCATTAAGCGTATTTATGACCTTCGTGAAAAGAACAAAGAGGTTTACGGAAACGTAGTCGATGTTTTTGATGAATCTGATGGCACGGGGTTGCGCATTGTGGTTAAATTGAAAAAAGGCGAAGATGCTGTTAAAGTTCTTGAAGGGTTATATAAGAACACAGATCTTCAATGTAATTTCCCCGTAAACATGGTGGCAATTGCGGATGGCAAACCTCGTCAATTAGGTTTGATTCCGATGCTTAAGTATTACCTAAACTATCAAAAGACGGTTATTTATAAGCGTAGTAAGTTTGATCTTAACGTGGCTGAAAAGCGCGCGGAAGTGCTTGAGGGCTATCGCATTATAATGCCAAATATAGATGAAGTAATTGCCATTATTAGAGGAGCTGCAACGAGAGCTGAAGCTAAAACGAAGTTACGTGAAAGATTTAGTCTTTCAGAAGCACAAGCTGAAGCAATTCTTAGCTTACAATTGGGCAATATTAACAAACTTGACGTTCATAAGTTTGAAAATGAACTTAATGAGTTAAACAAACAAATTGCAGAGTTAAATAAGATTCTTTCTAGTGACAAAGAACAATTTAAAGTAGTAAAGAAAGAATTACAAGAGATACGCGATAAGTACAAATGCAAGCGCTTAACCACGATAATAAATAACCTTGAGGATATAGATATTAAACCACAAGTGTTTGATCCAACAAAACGTACTAATAAGCGTTGCATCGTTACGATAACGGATAATGGTGAAGTTAAAGTGTTATCCACTAGAAACTTTATTTCCGCAAACCGTGACGTTGAGTCAACTGGTTTGGATGGATTAACCAAAGATATACATGAGGTAAAGCCAGATCATACTGTTTTAGTGTTCGGTAGCCAGGGCAATTGTTATAAGCTTGACGTTAACGGGATTAATGAAAAGCAGTGGAAAGACAAAGGAGATACGTTAAACACCTTGTATCCTGCCTATGCTTCTAAAGATGAAAAAGCGGTCGCAGTATTATCTGCTAACCCCGAGAATTTGGAAAGCGAGGAAGTATATATTTATACTTGCAATGGTATGGTCAAAAAGACTTTGTTCCGTAGCTATTTTGTAGCAAAAGAAGCATACCAAGTAATGTCCTTAAAAGAAGATGATGAAGTAATTGGGGTTGAATTGGTAAAAGAAAACTCGACCATAATTTTTGTTACGTCGGATGGACAGTGCGTTAACTCAGAAGTTGATGATTATCCATTACACGGAAGAATAGCCGGTGGCGTTATTGGTGTTAACCTCAATAAAGATGCGCACGTTGTCTTTGCCGGTCAAGCGGAAGTTGAACTTGGCTTTGATGCGGATGGTAACGAGGCATATATGCCACTTGGAGAGATTGTTGTAATTACCGACAAGGGTACTGGCAAAAAGGTTGTTGCTTCCGAGTTTAGCCCCATGAAACGTGCTCGTAAGGGATTAAGAATAATAGATATTTATGGAGAGCCTTATAAGGTTGCATTTGCTTCGTTAGTGCTCGAACCATATAAATTGGCGTTTATAGATGATGAAAATAATCTTCATGAAGTTGATACAGAAGATATTCGTATTGAAAAAAAAGATACCAAGGGGAAACCAATTTTACGTGGAATTAAGGTATCTAGGGTAGCAAAGCATATGGAGGAAATGGAGTAGAATTATGGCAAAACCAGTAGTGGCAATAGTTGGTAGACCCAATGTGGGCAAATCAACATTTTTTAATAAAATGGCAGGTCGTAGGGTATCGATAGTTAACGATATGCCGGGGGTTACACGTGATCGAATATACGTGGACGTCGAGTGGTGTGGATACAACTTTACAATGGTAGACACCGGTGGTATAGAATTGAAAAGCGAAGATCAAATGTGGCGTCATATTCGTAGACAAGCAGAACTTGCCGTTGATATAGCTGACGTAATATTGTTGTTCGTTGATGGTAAGACTGGTATTATGGCCGACGATTACGACGTGGCTCAAATGTTGCGTTGTACGAATAAACCAGTAGTGCTTGCTGTTAACAAAGTGGATGGTAAAGACGATAGCGTTATTCATGACTTTTGGGCGCTTAATT
This sequence comes from Candidatus Stercoripulliclostridium sp., assembly GCA_045577735.1. Taxonomy (GTDB): domain Bacteria; phylum Bacillota; class Clostridia; order Christensenellales; family DTU072; genus Stercoripulliclostridium_A. The sequence goes on from JAZNIY010000019.1 coordinate 243,464, forward strand.
TAGGAGAGCCTATGGCAATTTCAGCAGAACAAAGTTTGGGCTTGGGTGATCTTTTAGATGCTGTTTGTGCAAATTTTGAAAAGAATGATGCAGACGCAGAAGAAGAAACCATTAAGATTGCTATTGTTGGGAAGCCTAATAGTGGAAAATCTTCCTTGACCAATCGTTTGTTGGGGTTTGAACGCGTTATTGTTTCAAATATTGCAGGAACTACTCGCGATGCAATAGACACACCTTTTGAATATAATGGTAAAAAATGTACTATTATTGATACCGCGGGTATACGAAAGAAGAGTAAAGTTGAAGAAGACGTAGAGTATTATTCCGTTATTCGTTCTATTAGTGCAATTCGTAGGGCTGATATAGTTTTAATAGTTGTCGATAGTATGGAAATGCTATCAGAACAGGACATTAGAATTTGTGGTCTAGTACACGATGCCGGTAAACCAAGTGTATTAGTTATGAATAAATGGGACCTTATAGAAAAAGATACCTATACTGTCAATAGATTTACCGAGAAGTTACAAACTGAACTGAAGTTTATGACATACCTTAAGACAGTATTTATTTCTGCACTAACAGGAAAACGCGTAAATACAGTCCTTGATATTGCAATGCAAGCATATGAAAATGCATCAAGAAGAATACCTACGGGTGTTTTGAATGACGTTATAGGCGATGCAATATCGGTCAACGAGCCTCCAACGCACAACGGAAAGAGATTAAAAATATTCTATTCATCACAACCATCAACAAATCCTCCCACGTTTGTTATGTTTGTAAATGATGGAAAATTAATGCACTTCTCTTATAAGAGATATATTGAAAACTCACTAAGAAAAGCCTTTGATTTTAGCGGTACACCTATTAAGATAATTGTAAGATCAAAGGATGAAGATAAACAATAGGAGCACGTATGTATAGAACATTAACTTTAGAAGAAAAGAAGAGTTTACTCCAAACAGAAAGAAAGAGATATGAAGAGTTCAAGTCGATGAACTTGAAACTGGATATGTCTCGTGGCAAGCCTTGTAAAGAACAACTGGATTTAAGCATGAATATGTTAGATGCTATTAATTCTAAGAGCGACCTAATTAGAAATATAGACTACCGTAACTATGGTATTGCCGATGGAATCCCAGAACTAAAGAAGTTGATTGGTGAACTATTAGGTGGAATTTCAAATGAAGAAATCATTGTTGCATACAATGCGAGTTTGAATTTAATGTATGATACTATTCAACGCGCTATGCAATTTGGTGTGTTGGGGAACGAACCTTGGAATAAACAAGGCAAACTTAAGTGGATTTGCCCCGTGCCTGGTTATGATAGACATTTTGCAATAACGGAACTCTTTGGATTTGAAATGATAAACGTCCCAATGAATGATGATGGTCCTGATATGGATATTATTGAGGAACTTGTTAAAGATCCCAGTGTTAAGGGCGTTTGGTGCGTACCTAAATACTCTAATCCTATGGGTATTATATATTCCGATGAGGTCGTTAAACGTTTTGCAAATTTAAAGCCTAGTGCTTGTGATTTCCGCATAATGTGGGATAATGCATATATGGTACATGCATTATATGGACAAGACCATATGGCTGATATCTTCCAAGAGGCTAAAAAGGCGGGAAATGAAGATATCGTATACGTGTTTGGTTCAACTTCAAAAATCACATTTGCAGGTGCAGGTGTAGCGTTTATGGCAGGAAGTAAAGCAAATATGAACGATCAACGTAAATATATGGGCAAGCAGACGATTGGTCCTGATAAAATTTCACAATTTATGCATGCTACATATTTTAAAAGTGCAAACGATATTTATGTACATATGGAGAAGCATGCAGAGATTTTGCGTCCCAAATTTGATGAAGTTCTTAGGATTTTGTCCGCAGAATTTGATGGAACGGGCATTGCAAAATGGAACAATCCTCGTGGGGGATATTTCATTTCTTGTTTTTTAGAAAATGGAACGGCAAAGCGAACTGTACAATTGGCAAAAGAGGCTGGAGTAGTTTTCACCGGGGCAGGCGCAACCTATCCTTATAAGAATGATCCAAATGATAGTAATTTAAGAATTGCACCAACCTTGCCTCCAATTGAGGAATTAAGAATAGCAATGCACATATTCTGTTGCTGTGCAAAGATTGCGTATCTTGAAAAAGAAATGGCATAATTCTTAAACCAAGCATAATAACGCACCGAACAAGGTGCGTTTTTATTTGCATATTTAACTAGTTATTAGCATAGAATTTACCAAAATAATTTGGAGGACGTCTATGCAGACATACGATATATACGAAGATATTGCAAAAAGAACGAACGGAGAGGTATATGTTGGCGTTGTAGGGCCAGTTAGAACGGGGAAATCTACGTTCATTAAGAGATTTATGGAAGAAATAGTTTTAGGGCTTGTAGGGGATGAGTATTCACGCGAGAGAGCTCGTGACGAGATGCCACAATCCGCAGATGGTAAAACTATTATGACAACGGAGCCTAAATTCGTTCCAAGTGAAGCTATACCAATTAAAGTTGGTGAAAGTAAAGCTAGAATTAGAATGGTCGATTGTGTAGGGTATATAATAGATGGCGCAATCGGCAACGAGGAAGAAGGGAAGCCAAGAATGGTTAAAACGCCATGGTCGGATAATAATATCCCACTTGAAAAAGCTGCAGAAATGGGAACAGAAAAGGTAATAAAAGACCATTCTACGGTAGGTGTAGTCATTACCACGGATGGAAGTATTGGCGAGATTCCAAGATCTAGCTATGTTGTCGGAGAAGAAAGGGTAATTAGAGAGTTAACAAGTATAGGCAAGCCTTTTGTCGTTGTGCTGAATTGTGTTGATCCAAATAGTGTGGATACAATCAATTTAGCAAATTCACTTGCAGAAAAGTATGGAGTTAACGTAATACCGACTAATTTATTAGTTGCAAGTAAGGATCAATTAGAGCATATTCTTTCAAGTGTGCTTATGGAATTTCCCTTAAAGCGTATTGATGTAAGATTGCCTAAATGGATTAGAGCACTTAATGGAAACCATCCTATAATAAAATTACTTATAGAAAAAATGAAAGAAGGTGTAGGGAAAATCAAAATCAAAGATTTCCAAGCTGTTGCATCATCGTATGCGTTAGAAGATTATTTTGAGGAAGAGCCCGACTTTGAAGTAGACTCCGGAGAAGGTGTGCTGAATCTAAAGTTTAGACCTAAGGAAGGATTGTTTTATAAAACGTTGTCACAAGAATGTGGGGATTGCATAAACGACGAGTATGATTTGATGAGTTACTTTTTAAAGGCCGCCAATGCTTATAAAAAATATGAAAAACTTAAAGTGGCAATAGATCAAGTACAAGAAAGTGGGTATGGCATTGTACTTCCAAGTATGGAAGAAATGGAATTACAGGAGCCTGAATTGCTTAAAAAAGGTGCTCAATTTGGTGTTAAACTAAAAGCAAAGGCACCATCGATCCATATGATGAGAGTGGACGTTGAAACCGAGGTTAATCCTCTAATTGGATCGGAAAAGCAGTCAGAAGATTTGTTAAATTATTTAATGAGCGAGTTTAGAGATGACAAGAGAGGAATATGGAATACGAATATGTTTGGTAAACCGCTTTCGAGTTTGGTTAAAGAAGACCTCGATTCCAAGATTGGGAATATGCCGGGCGAGTGTCAAAAAAAGCTTCGTAAAGCTGTCAATAGAATAGTTAACGAAGGCAAAGGCGGAGTGATTTGTATTTTAATTTAGGAAAAAAGGAGTTCCGTTTGGAACTCCTTTTTCTTGATTAGTATTTGTTAATTACATTTTAGGGGAATAGTTAGGGGATTCTTTGGTTATTGAAATATCATGTGGATGACTTTCAACCAAAGAAGCACTAGTAATTTTTATAAACTCAGATGAAGTGCGTAGGTCTTCTATTGTAGCTTTACCACAATAGCCCATACCTGAGCGAATACCACCAACAAGTTGGTAAATAACGTCGGATAGGGAGCCTTTATAGGGAACTCTACCTTCCACGCCTTCGGGAACAAGCTTTTTAGCATCTTCTTGGAAGTAACGATCCTTGCTACCGGCTTCCATTGCTGACATTGAGCCCATGCCACGGTATACTTTAAAGCTTCTTCCTTGGTAGATTTCTAGAGCACCGGGAGATTCTTGAGTTCCTGCTAGTAAGCTACCTAGCATAATCGCACTGGCGCCAGCAGCAAGACCTTTTATAATATCTCCACTATATTTTACGCCACCATCACCGATAATGCGTTTGCCGTATTTATCAGCCATTTCAGCACAATCCATAATTGCGGTAATTTGAGGAACGCCAATACCTGCTACAACACGTGTTGTACAAATAGAACCAGGGCCAATACCAACTTTAACAACGTCAGCACCTGCTTTGATCAGAGCTTCGGTTGCAGCTGCAGTTGCTACGTTACCTGCTATAATAGGTAGGGTAGGGAACTTTTCTCTAATTTTAGAAACAACGTTAAGTACGCCTTGATTATGGCCGTGAGCAGTATCGATAGCTATGATATCTACCTTTGCATCAACCAGCGCTTTAACTCTATCTAGATAATTAGCACCAGCACCAACGGCCGCACCTACTAGAAGTCTACCATTTGCATCTTTTGCGCTATTTGGATATTGTATTGATTTTTCAATATCTTTTAGGGTGATAAGACCTTTTAAGTTTCCTTCTTCGTCAACGAGAGGAAGCTTTTCAATTCTATGTTTACCTAATAACTTTTGTGCTTGTTCTAGAGTTGTTCCAACGGGGCCGGTAATGAGATTTTCTTTTGTCATTACGTTGGCTATGGGTTGATTGTAATCTGTTTCAAAGCGCAAGTCACGATTCGTTAAAATGCCAACAAGTTTTGTTCCTTCGGTAATTGGAACGCCACTAATCTTGTATTTGCCCATTAGTGCATTAGCCTCAGCAACCGAATGATTGGGGCTCAAGAAGAAAGGATCGGTAATAACACCATGTTCACTTCTTTTTACTTTGTCTACTTGGGTAGCTTGTTCATCAATAGATAAATTCTTATGAATAATACCTAGGCCACCTTCACGAGCCATAGCAATTGCTAAGCCGGATTCCGTAACAGTGTCCATAGCCGCAGATATTAGTGGAATGTTTAATTTTATCGTATCGGTGAGTTTGGTGGAAAGATTAGCATCCTTGGGTAAAACGTTAGAATACTGTGGTACTAGTAAAACATCGTCGAAGGTTAAGCCTTCAGCAATAATTTTCGCCATAAAGCAAATAGCTCCTTTGCACTTTTTTTAATTATATTATTCTAAAAAATCTTTGTCAAATATTTGAATAAAATCTAGGCAATCTTTTTCTCTAAAAATAGTAAAAGCATATTGAAATGCAAATAAGATATTTGTTATAATTAATCTATTATGAGGAGAAATTTATGTTAGAAATCGTTGTCGCAACAAATAATTCAAATAAATTGAAGGAGTTTAGGCAAATATTAGGTCATGATTATGACGTTAAATCTCTTAAAGATTTATCGATAAATATTGATGTGGAAGAAGATGAAGACACTTTTTTTGGCAATGCGTTAAAAAAGGCAAAAGAGGTTTCTGCTGTTACGGGAAAGATTGCGCTCGCCGATGATAGTGGGCTTATGGTAGATGCTTTAGGTGGCGCTCCGGGCGTTTATTCAGCAAGATATAGTGGAGAAAATGCAACAGATGCTTCTAATAGAGCAAAGCTTTTAAAAGAGATGCAAGGTGTTGAAAACAGGACGGCACGATTCTATGCTAGTTTAGTGTTGTATTTCCCGGATGGTAAAATAATTCAGGCCGATGGAAGTACGGAAGGTGAGATTCTATTTGAAGAGGTGGGGGAAAACGGGTTTGGTTATGATTCATTGTTTTTTTCTAATGATTTAGGTCTTAGCTTCGGAGAAGCAACCAACGAACAAAAGAATGCCATTAGCCATAGAGGTAGGGCACTTGAAAAACTAGTAAGAATATTAAAAGGCATATAACGGATAGTGAAGTTTAGGTTTTTAATAGTATTAATAATATGTAATATAACGATTGTAACTATGCTTTCGGGGCTTTATTACGGAGGTCACTTTATGGAGAATAAAATTTGCTATGATTTAGAGACTACCTACCAAACCCTAGAGGAAGGCTTTGGTGCTTCAGGTTGTTGGTGGGCTCCAGACGTGGGAGGCTGGAATTATATTACTAAAGAGAATGAAGACGTAAGAGAAGCCATAGCAAGACTCCTTTATGATAAGCAAAGTGGACTGGGCTTAAACGTATATCGCTATAACATTGGTGCAGCCGTAACGCCAGACAAAGGTAAGTATTCTCATTATTGGCGTAGCGTAGAGACTTTTTTAACAAAAGATGGAACCTATGATTTTACTCGAGATGCTAACGGAAGATATATGTTGGATTTGGCGTTAAAGTATGGCGCAACGGAAGTGGTTCTTTTTGCTAATAGTCCTCCTAATTCATTAACAAAAAATGGAAAAGGGCATAGTAGTGATGGTAAATGCAATATTTCACCAGAGAATTATTTAGCATATGCAAAATATTTTTGTGATATAGCCGAGCACTTTATTGATGAAGGTGTGCCGGTTGTTGCATTGTCGCCTGTTAACGAGCCTGAATGGGAATGGAAGGGAGGACAAGAAGGTTGCCATTATGAACCTAGTGAACTTGTAGCATTTTATGAGGTTTTTATAAAAGAAAAAGAAAGTCGCCCAAAACTTAATAACATAAAAGTGTCGATTTATGAGGCTGGCGTAGTAGCAGGCAGAATATATGAATATTTAGATGCTTTGATGGCATCAGAAATTGTAAAGCCCCATCTTACTCACATTGATGCACATAGTTATTGGGCAAGCATACATGAAAAGCAAGAGTTTTACAAATATATCCAAAAGAGGTATCCAGAACTTAAAGTTTCGATGACTGAATGGTGTCAAATGCAAAATGGTAGACAATATGATATGGGCCCTGCATTTACTATTGCACACGTTATAATGGATGATCTAATATATTTAAATGCTACAACGTGGCAATACTGGCTTGCTGTTTCGTGTTATCACTACGAAGATGGTTTATTATACGTTAACGTTGAAGAAAAAAATGATTTGCACATTCCATTAAGGTATTATGCTTTTGGACAATTTACAAAACATATAGCGAAAGGTGCAGTAAGGATTGGATCGAAAATCCAAACAGGTGAAGAATACCAAGTAAGAAATTGTTCTTTTGTTAACCCCAACGGAGATCTTGTAACGGTATACATTAATAACGGAAAGGAAATTAAACTATTTAACGTAAATTTACCCAAAGAATATTCTAGATATGAAATGTATTTAACCGAGGTAAATGGTTATGGTGAACATGTAGCAAGTGGTGGAAGTGCTACGAGAACGATTATAATTCCAAAGGAAAGCATAACAACGGTAGTTTACAAAAAATAATCTAAAACAAAAAGAACACCATTTGGTGTTCTTTTAATGGAGCGGGAGACGAGATTCGAACTCGCGACTTTCACCTTGGCAAGGTGACACTCTACCACTGAGTCACTCCCGCATTTCTTGTCAACGGTAGTGATTATACTACATCAAAAAATATTTGTAAACAATTTTAACATACTTTTTTAAAAATTTTTTATTTTATTTTTTTATGAAAATTTTTTTAATTTATTTGTTAAAATAGTTGCGTTGTAAATTAAAAAGTGCTAATATACTTAAGGTATCAAAGATAGGCACCATTAGCTCAGTTGGTAGAGCACCTGACTCTTAATCAGGGTGTCCAGGGTTCGAGTCCCTGATGGTGTACCATCCATTTGTTATTTGGCCCGTTGGTCAAGTGGCCTAAGACTCCGGCCTCTCACGCCGGCAACACGAGTTCGAATCTCGTACGGGTCACCATTTAAAAAAGCATAAGCAGTCTTACTGTTTATCATATAGTCGGTGTTGATGGCGTTGAGGGTCCACCCGTTCCCATTCCGAACACGGTAGTTAAGCTCAACAGTGCCGAAAATACTTAGCGGGAAGCTGCTCGGGAAGATAGGGCGATGCCGACACAAAAGCCGGATAACTAAATCCGGCAATATTTGCCTTAATAGCTCAGTTGGTAGAGCACTCGGCTGTTAACCGAGTTGTCGTAGGTTCGAGTCCTACTTGAGGCGCCAAAAAAATGCACACCCAATAGGGTGTGTATTTTTTTGCCTTTTTAATCAGAACTTAAACTTACGACAACCTGTTTACAACAGACGAGTCTGGCTGTTAACTGTGTG
>JAZNIY010000020.1:0-73674 GCA_045577735.1 Candidatus Stercoripulliclostridium sp.
AAAACCTCTGATAGACTTTGGTTTTTAGATGCTAGACAAGGAAAAGTGAAAAAACCGAAAGGTTGCTGTACTAGCGTACTGCTCCTTGAGATTTTTTTGCTATTGACGCAGTATAGCGCTAAAAAACAAAGTCTATCCCGACAGGAGTTTACTTAGGGTAAATGACTGAGTACGTTTTTTATCTTTTCTAACTAGGTCGCCAAAATAACCTTATCCTAAAGTTTGCGTTATCTCGCACCAATGTTAGACCATTAAAAAACACGCTAGTTTGGTTGTGGAACGAGGCAAAAATAACCAAAGCCGTTAGACCGCGATTTTTGGATGCAGTACGCAATGCAATTTGTTAGACCTCGTAATTTAGATGAGATACGACGGAAAAGTTTCCGTGAAGACTTTCTAACAAAAAGAAAGTCGAGCGGTTGCCCGCCCGACAGGAGTTTACTAAACGTAAATGACTTAGGAAGGGTAAACTTTTCCTAAGCAGGTCGCTAAAATAACGGTTTTCCCCATTAGACCGTGATTTTTGGATGCAGTACGCGACAAAAATCCCCCGACAAGAAGAGTTTACTAGACGTAAATGACTTGCAGTCGGGGGATTTTTAACAAGGTAATGCGCCAAAAAGCGCGGTCTACTTACTAACAAATTGACCTTCCGCAATCTCCTTCTTAGGCTTACATTCCAAAATACACTTCGCAGGACATTTAGAAGCACATAAGCCACAGTTGGTGCACTTGGTATAATCTATGACGGGAAGATTATTACGCATGGTGATTGCGCCACTGGGACAGTTCTTGGCGCACAATCCACAACCTAGACAACCACGCTTACAAAGGGCGCGTACGTCTTTACCTTTTTCTTGGGAAGAGCAAGCAACGTAGTACTTTGCCGTTGCGGGAATACGTTTCATAATCTTTTTGGGACATTGCAGAATACATACGCCACATTGGGTACATTTGTCTTGGTTGATGATAGCTACACCCTTTTTAATATCTATGGCGTGACTGGGACAAAGATTTACGCACCTAGACATTCCTATGCAACCCATGTAACAAGCCTTTCTTCCACCGGACAAAAGTTCTTGGGAAGCGCAGTCGCCGTACCCTTGGTAATCGTACTTGTCACGACAAGCATTACCACCTACGCAAGCGCAAACTACTATGGTTTCCTCACCCACTTCGCCTCCGTCAAGGAAGCCGAGTATCTTCTTTTTGTTGTCTTTCGAGGTGGAGTTACAAGAGCTTATTTGTGCTCTACCTTCAACCAACGCTTTTGCAAAATCAGCACATCCTGCGTACCCACAAGCGCCACAGTTGGCACCCGAAAGTAGCATTTCTATTTCTTCAATGCGCTCATCGGTCTTAACTTCAAATTTAATGGAACACACGGCGATTAGTATGCCAAAAAGAACGGCAATCCCGGTTAGTATCAAGACTGGAAGTAAAATATCTATTACCATAATCGTCCGTCCTCCTAGAATGCTAGTCCACTAAAGGCAGCAAAGCCCATAGCGATAATTGATGATGCAATAAGGGTAATTGGGAAACCCTTGAAGCGCTCCGGAATGTCGGCAAGTTCCATTTTTTCGCGTATGCCGGCTAGAATTAGAATTGCAATAGTGAAGCCCACACCACTTGCTACGCCGTTTATAAATGCGTACAAGACGTTGCTGTTAGCAAGCTCGGTTACGTTCATTATTGCTACGCCCAGTACGGCACAGTTGGTGGTAATAAGGGGTAGATATACGCCGAGTGCCGAGTAAAGCGAGGGGCTAAACTTCTTAACGAATATCTCAACAAGCTGAATTAAGCAAGCAATAACGAGTATGAACACTATGGTGCGCAGATACTCTATACCCGCCGCCACAAGCGCAAGGTTAAGAGCATAGGTTATAACCGAAGCTACGCCCATAACGAAGATAACTGCCATACCCATACCGAGAGCCGTGTCGGTCTTACGGCTTACGCCCAAGAAAGGACATATTCCTAGGAAGCGTGAGAGTACGAAGTTGTTGACAAATATAGCGTTTATTACAAGTAAAATTACGTATGGCATTATTTGTCACCTCCTACACTGGCATTGCGCCTTGCTTCCTCTTCATCGTCTTGAGCTTTAAGCAAGGGGTTGGTTTCTTGAATATACTTACGATGCTTATAATCGTGTATCTTCTTTTCGATTTCGCCCACGACTAGATTATAAAGTACCATTAGAAGACCAAATACCATAAATCCACCTGCGGGAAGAATGAATATGGTCATCTTTACGTTTTGCATAAACGGTACTATTAAGCCGAAGAAGGTACCTGCTCCAAAGAATTCTCTAACGAGTCCCATTAGAGTCAAGCTCATACTAAAGCCAAGCCCTATTCCCAAGCCGTCCATAACCGATGGCAATAACGGATTGAGGGAGCTAAAGCTTTCTGCACGCGCAAGAAGTATGCAGTTTACGACTATGAGGGAGAGGAACAGTCCCATTACGTCATATATTGCCGGCAAGAACTTGCGCATTACCATTTCCACTATGGTGGAGAAGGTTGCAATAACGAGAATATAGCAAGGTATTCTTACCTTTCTAGGTATAATCTTGCGTAGTAGAGATATTATTGCATTGGAGCATACCAAAACAAAGGTAGTTGCCAGCCCCATATAGAGTCCGTTTAGTCCCGACGTCGTTACGGCAAGGGTAGGACAAGTACCTAGTACCAAACGGAAGGTAGCGTTGTCCTTTATTATACCGTGAGTTAGCGGTTCAAGAGTATCTTTAACTTTTTGTCGCATTAAGCATCCTCCTTTGCCACTTTAACGTAGGCCCTAACTGCATTAGTAACTGCATCGCGCACGCCATTACTGGACTTGGTTGCACCCGTATAGTTTTCCACGCCTTTATTGCCGTTTCCAACGCTCTCTAATACGAAATCGCTAACGTATAGGGCTTCGTATCTACCAAGATACTCCTCCGTCAAAGCATTGGTACCAAGGCCGGGTGTTTCGCCGTGGGAATATGGGGTAACCTTTACAATATCGTTGTCCTTAATAATAACTATAAGGGAAATACCGGTGCCTGCGCCGTAACAGTTGGTCGATTTGGAAAGTATAACGACTGCGCCGTCCTCAGCACGTAACATTTTAAGGATTTCCGCCTTTTCTATGTTATCGTATGAAGAAAAGTCGATAACTTCTTCGGTGAGGGGTGAAGAATATGCCTTCCCTATTGCCTCACGAAGCTTTGCCTCCTCGTCTACTTGGGTAAATATATTAATCGTAGCAAGTAGCAAAGAACTAATTAGGGCTATACAAGCAAGTATGATAACGAGCTTTACGCTATCTTTGTTAACGGAAAACTTTTTCATTATGCTTCAGCCCCCTTTTTCTTTTTTGGAGGTTTCTTGTAACCAAAAGGTTTGGGCCTACAAGCTTTGTCTATGAGGGGAACAAGTAGATTCATTAGCAGTATTGCAAAGGATACGCCCTCGTTCATACCACCAAACCTACGTATTAGCATGGTTATCAAGCCTGCACCTGCAGAATATATAATTACGCCCCAACGGGTGTTGGGTGAAGATGCATAGTCGGTAAGCATAAATACTGCGCCAAAAAGGATACCACCGGACAAGAGGTTGGGAAGAATATAATTCCAGCCGTTCTTGTAGAATATAAGGGTAAATAGCGCGCAAGAGGTAAGATATACCGTAGGAATCTTCCAGTCTATAATCTTTAGGGCAATAAGATATATTGCACCAAGTATAATAGCAACGGCACAAGCCTCGCCTATAGAGCCACCTACGTTGCCCAAGAAGAGGTCGAGTAGACTTGCATCGGTAGAGCCTAGTCCCGCAATAGCATCTGCCTTAATGCCGGCTAGAGGGGTTGCACCGGTCACGTAGTTAGCCTTGTCCGCAAAGTCAACTATGAAACGGAAGCTAAAGAAGTCCCCTGCCGTTACTTTACCGCCGGCATAGTTAAGGGGATTTACAAAGGCCGTCATCTTAGTTGTCCAAGCAAGGAGCAAGAAAACACGTGCCGTGGCGGCGGGGTTAGCGAAGTTTTTGCCCAGTCCACCGAACAACATTTTAACAATCATTATGGCAAATACCGAGCCAACTATGGGTAGATAGAATGGTGCCGTCGGAGGAAGGTTTAGTCCAACTATCATGCCGGTAACTATGGCGCTTGCATCACATATAGTCAAAGGCTTTTTGCGTATCACGCAATATAACGCCTCGGCACCGACTGCGCTCAAAACGGCAAGCAGTACTAGGAATAGTGAATAAAAACCATAAAGAACGGTACCTACTATCATACAGAAGGTGAGAGCGATACAAACGTGTATCATTATCCTTCTTGTAAACAACGTACTGCCAACGTGAGGAGAAGATGAAACTATAAATCTTTTACTTTCCGACATAATTCTATAATTTCCTTTCTCTTATTAGTTTTTTAGCCAGCCTTTGCGATTGTACAAGGGGGCGCTTTGCCGGACAAACGTAGGCACAACAACCACACTCTATGCAAGCAAGTGGGTTATAGGGCTTAATTTCTTTAATCATATTTTTAAGAACGAGAGCATCGGTCATCATGGGCATAAGTCCCATGGGGCATACGTTGGCACAACGAGCACAATTTATGCACGGCGTGGGGTCTACGTCACGAATTTCGTCCTCAGTAAGAAGGAGTAGCGCGCTACTACCTTTTGTAACTACGGGCATGAAGCTGTGGAGGGAAATACCCATCATAGGACCACCGCTTATAACTTTAACCACGTCCTCGCTGTAACCAAGATAATCTACGATTTCCACGAACGGAACGCCAAAACGCACCCAAATATTTGCAGGACGGTTGATGCCTTTGCCGGAAACGGTCATATAACGGCTGTAAAGGGGCTTCCCTAGAGCACAAGCCTCGTACATGGCGAGAGCTGTGGAAATATTCAAAACGATGAATCCCAGGTCACTGGGAAGGCCACCTTGAGGCACCTTTTCATGAGCAATGGCATAAATCAATTGCTTTTCGCCACCTTGAGGATACTTGGTCTTAAGCCCAAATACCTTAATTTGAGGATCACCCTCGGTAACGCGCATCATTTCCTCAATGGCGTCGTCCTTGTTTGCTTCTATGCCAATCCAAATCTCACCTGCCCCTATCGCCTTTGCAAGATAGCGTATGCCGGCAAGGACTTCTTCGGGCTTGTCTATCATAAGCCGATAGTCCGTGGTGATATAAGGCTCACACTCGGAGCCGTTAATAATTAGGGCTTTAATGGGGTTTTTATTCTCTAACTTTACGTGAGTGGGGAAAGTTGCGCCACCCATACCTGCTAAGCCACACTCTTTGCACCTCGCCACAAGTTCTTCGCGAGTGGGGTTCTCTAGAGGGGGTAAAAATTCTTCTTCATACTTGCCGTCGTTTGCAATGCAAACGTGACGGATACGTTTACCCATAGCGTTTTCGCGTAGCACAAAGCCTTCTACTATGCCACTAACCGAGCTATGCACGTTGCAAGAAACGTAGGAGGACGCCTCACCTATTTTAGTTCCCACCTTAACGTAGTCCCCTACTTCTACGCATTGAGAAGCCGGCGTGCCCAAGTGTTGAGCGAGGGGGATATAAACTTTTTCCCCAGTCGGCATCTCCTCGAACTTGCAATCGTGGGAGAGCTCCTTCATATCTTTTGGATGTATACCAAATTTAAAAGTTCTAAGTCTCATACTTAGATATTATAGCACTTCTTTACTAATAAGTAAAGGGGTAAAAACGCGCTATTTTGGCGCTAGGCTTTGAAAAACTAAAAAGCTCCCTCGGGTCATGTACGCCTAGTACACTCCCCTTGGGAGTTTTTCTTTTCCTTCGCCTAGCATCCAAACTAGCGCGTTTTTATACTATAGCATTTTATATTACGAACCTAATCATTTTTTATTTCATAGACAGTTACTTATCACGTCTTCTTTTACTTAATACAATTTTGGCGCGCCTCATAGAAAAAGGTCAACTCTCACAGTCGTTTAGGTTTACTTATTATTTGTACTCTTAATAAAAAACCTTGCTAGATTGATATTCTATCTTTCTAACAAGGCCTTAATTTAAAAACTAAATGGTGATATTTTTCAACTGTTAATCATTATTCATCAATGATATCGTTTTTATCATAATAATCGTTTTCTTCATCACGAATTCCAGAATATGAGGGAGCATTGCTTCCTTCCGTATTGTCATGCCACACGTAATTAGGATCATGATATAAACGCCCTTTACGACCTACGTTCTGGTCAAAAACGCGTTTGCATTTTTGAGGGACAATGAGTTCTTCTTTTTTCTCTATCACTTTTTCATTCTTTCTCTTTTTCTCTAACTCTTTTAGTCGTGCTAATGCTTTAACCTTTAATTCTTCAATTCTTTTACTCTCATCTTTTTCGCTTTCATAAATTGTCTCAAGTTTTGTAGTATCAAGATTGATAGCAGGAACAACACCATAACACCGTTTTTCTACGAAACCCCTATTATTAGAATCGCCATTATAATTGACAATGCTAACAACGTGTGATTCTTTAGCAGACCTCAGCCACCACTCGCCATTAGTAGCATATAAACCACCATTTATCATTACGCCAGTTGCTCTGCTAAAATCCGTGGTGTCCTTTGCTAAAAGAGGTTCAATGCCACAATTAGACCTAAATCCTAGTATTGGATTGATTGTATCGGAATATGTCAGTAGAGATACCTTATCCAAAGAAACGGAACGCAAGGCTCTATTAATCAAAGAAGATGAATGGTTAATAGGCGTACCAATAATAGCATCTTGTTCTAGAGAATTAAAAGCACAGTTAATAAAACTGGTGCCCATCCCACCTCTCAGACCTTTTATGCCTATAATATATGGCTCATGTTCAAAACCATTTAGCCAAGCACGAATCAAACTATCCTTATAACTGGAAGATGAGCTATAATGGTAATATTTATTATAAACAAATCCATATGAATAAGAAAATGAATCAATTATATCTTTAGTTGCTAATAAAGCTATTCCGTCGTTTTCGGATAACACCTCCCATACAATTTTCTCAACCTTAAAAAAGTATTCTTTTTTGGGAAATACTAACCTACCATTAGAAAAACGATATGCGTCAGCGGTATTTATTGGAAGCAACTTGAATTTAGAATCGGCAGAATGACCTTGACCAATCGGATAAAATGCACCTCCTACTATTTCCTTAAACTCTTTCTTTTCTTCTTCCATAGAAGAATTATCAATCCAAGGACAATAATATGGTCTTGCAAGAACTCTCGCATAATAACATCCATCACTTCCTAGATAATATCCCCTATCATCTTTTATATCAGTTACAGCAACGTCACTACTTTTAATTGTTTGTGGATATTCTCCAAAATACAAATAATTTCTCTTTTGTTCTTTCATTAGTACATAAGCCTCCAAAATAATCATTGTAATTTTAACACTATTTTTAGTGTATTGCAACACTTTTTTTAGTGTTTTTTATATTATATTTCTATGAAGAGTTTTGGTGATAACTTAAAAAATGAAAGAAAAATTGCAGGCTACAGTCAAGGCGAATTTGCAAAGATGCTTGGAACAACCCAACAACGTGTTAGCGAATGGGAACGGGGCAAAGTCGAACCCACTCTTTCCAATATAATTGCAATCATTAAAGCGCTTGATATTACTTTTGAAGATTTAATACAATAAACCCTATTCCACAAAACGACCACCGAAAGGTGGTTTTTATTTTACTTATGTAGAATTTTTTAAAAACGCGTTAGTTTAGATGAAGAACGAGCAAAAAGAAATCCCTCCGACGGGAGTGTACTAGGCGTACATGACCCGATGAGGAACTTTTTTCTTCACAATGCAATTCGCTAAAAAACCTTATTATTCAGTTTGAGTGCCCTCTTACTTTTCCTAGACCTCTAATAGACTTTGGTTTTTGGATGAAGTACGAGGCAAAAAGCCCCCGACAAAAGGAGTTTACTAGACGTAAATGACTTGCAGTCGGGGACTTTTTAACAAAGTAATTCGCCAAAAAACAAAGTCTATTCTAGCGTAAAATGCGCGATGATTGTAGTCGGTATATGTAGAGCCTCTTAAAAACGCGTTAGTTTAGATGCTAGACAAGATAAAGGAAGAGTCCCAAAGGGTTGCTGTACTACTCGTACTGCGCCCTAAAGGGACTCTTGTTTTAGTGAAGTATAGCACTAAAATAACGCGTTTTTACTAGTCGTTGTAGTCCGAAGTATCAATATCCTTCTTCTTACCATCAGCGTTCTTGCGTACCTTCTCTTGTGCTTGCTTCTTCTCGAAGTCAGCAGGCATTGCGGAGTCAACCTTGGTCTTGCGTAGTTTCTTGGCAACCTTGGTCTTGAGTTTTCTGTAAATCATGATTACGATAACTGCTACAAGAATTAGACCAATTACTACGGAAGAGATGATTAGCCATACTTGAGGATTGATTTGTTTGCCTTCTTCTTCCTCTTCGGTTTCCTCTTCATCGTCTTCAACGGGGGTTTCGTCGTCCTTCTTTTCAGCTTCGGTTAGGTATGAGCTGAATTGTCCTGCCTTGGTGGTGTCGTTTTCAAGAGCAGTCTTAGCGCTTGAATATTCGTCTTTGGTTACCTTTTCGATAGAAAGGTCATCGATGATTACGATACCTGCCATTAGGTTCTTAACGTCTTCAGCATCGCCTTGAGCGTCATCAGAACCGAGGTAGTAAGCAATTTGTGCAGTAACGGACTTGGAAGACTCGTTAGCATACAAGAAGGTGTATTCTACCATACCGTCATCAACGCCAACTGCCTTAATTTGGATGGTTTGCCACTTATCGTTAGATTTGTCATAAACGAAACGGAATTCGGGCAACTTGTTAGAATCTTCGTTTGCAGAGAGGTACTTAGCATAGAAGGTAATCTTGTAATAGCTGGTTGCAGCCATGGTCAAGTTGCTGGATTGATAGTATTGAGCAGAGGGTTTGGTGATGTTGGCCATCATCAAGTAGTTATTGTTGTTGTCGCCCCTATCATCATTATAGGTGGTGCTTAGGAACTTCTTGAGTCCATCTGCAGTATATCCCTTGTCAGCAATTGCATAACTTGCACCGTCAACGCCAAGATATTCTTTCTTGAGCATATGATCTACAAGCTTGTCGAAATCATCGTTCTTGTTGTATACGCCGTATAGGTGGTTGGGGTAATCGTTATCTTTAACGTTGGTTTCACCTGCACCTGAACCATTAAATACAGCATCGGGTTCATAGTGAGTGAAGGAGTTAGCTTCGTTACCCATTAGTTCGTCGATGGTATTCTTGGGATCTTCGGTCTTCTTGTCGTAATTGTCGAAGGAGTCGGTGATGTAGTCTACAAGTTCGAACTTGAATCCATTGTTAAAGTGAGTATCGGTTGCACTCTTTTCGGTGAGAAGATTTAGGTTATAAGCCTTTCTTGCTTCACGAAGTGCTTTGAGGGTGAATTCTACGCCATCAGCATTTACGTCAACGCCGTAGCCAGCCATCTTTTCTTTAATAACCTCTTCGGTTAGATCGTCAAGGTTTTCTACACCGTAAACGAGTTTGTTGTATGCTGATTCGTCAGCAAGTTTAACAAGCATTACGTCGTCAAAGTAAACGGTACCTGCACTTGCGCCGGAAGAAATCATGGTGCCATCGGTAGCAAGCTCAATAGAGTTATTAGCATACTTGTTACCAAGGTATAGTTCGAGATTTACGCTACCAGCGGAAAGGTTGGTTGCAATATAGAAATCGTATCTTACCCACTTGTCAGCAGTGTTGATGCCGGTATAACCAACGTATTCACCTGCATCGGTACCACTACTCGTAACTTTGAGGTAGTTGGAGCTGTTCTTTAAGGTTACGCTTGCCTTGGTGTCGCCAATGGTCTTTACCCATACGCTTAGTCTGTAGAAAGACTCGGTGGAAAGGCTTACTGCGCTAGTGTTGGTATAACCAAAGTAAGTGGGATATTGTGAAGTAAGCATCAAGAGGTTGCTGGAAAGGGTTGAGGTGTAACCAAGAGTACCATTATCACCTGCAGGATAGAAGTCAGCGGGTAGGCCGGTTCCTTCATAAGTTTCAGCATTAATAATACCACCCTTTACGCTTTCAAGAGCTTCTTCAATTGCGTTAGTGCCGGGAAGAGCCGTTTCAACAGTACCGGTTGCATTAGTCTTGTTTTGAGGCTTTGCAAGGGGTGATGCTGCTACGATGTTTTGTTCGGTAGAATCAAGTACTATTGCGCGTACATAATATACTTTATTGCTTTGGGTTTGGTACTTGTAGGTACGAGTGGTTACGTCGTTTGCAGTAGACTCATCGTAATCGGTGCCATCAATAGCATCTGCTACCTTTAGAACCTTAATTAGTTCCTTATCTTCATTGTAAATGTGATAGTAAACTTTATAATTGGTATTGTCTACCTTAAGAGTTTCTTTCCATTGAATATAGGTACCGCTAATGGTAACGGTGGGAGCACTAATTAGATTTGCTTCGGTTGCGATCTTCCAGTTTTTGGGAGTTGCAACACCGATGATCTCACCCTTTTCGTTGAATATAGCTTCGTCTTCATCCTTCTTTTCATAGTCTTCAGTACCAATAGCACTAAAGTCGGAGTTGCTGATGCTGGAGCCGGTAGAAGTTGAACCACTTAGGTCAAAGCTCTTTACGAAAGAACCACTTGCATTCTTATATTCGGTATATTCAATTTCTTTCCAAGTTAGAGCAGTCATCATAACTGCGCCGTTGGTGTGGCTTGCGGGGGTATAAATATCGCCCTTACCAAACTCAACGAGGATATACATTTCATCACTTTCGGTTGCGCTGGATTGGATTACAAAGCTTATTTCGGTCCAATCTTCAACGGATAGAGATGCTTGGGTTGCGCTAGAGTTAATAATGGCATCGCTTTCAGCATCATACAAAGAAATGCTGAAGGTGGAACCACTCTTTAGGTTTTGGGTCTTAACCCACATTGACAAACGATAGAACTTGTTGGGAATGGTCTTAAGAACGGTATCGGTGTCGCTGGGTTTATAATATAGTTTAGAAGCAGTATACTTAGCGTGGTTTAGAACTACGAAGTCAAACAAATCAACGTCGGTATCGTCAGAAAAGTCTGCATCTTCGTGACGAACTAGTGACAATACGTCGTCTGCTGTGAAAGTCAAGCCGTTAAGGCCCTTTATTCCACTTAGGTCTGCATTACTGTTAACGGCAGAACCGGAAAGGATACCTGCGTATAGGTTGCTGTTGTCAGCGTCCATATCAACGTAAGTGTTCTTGTCGATAACGTTGTAGTACCAACCGTCAACTTCTTCGTTGCCAAGATTTACATAATTTTGGGAAGCATTGTTAAGGCCAAATCCGTCGTAGTCTTCTGCCATGAAGCTTTCCCATTCTTTAACTTGAGCAGTTGCACCGGGATGTGCATTTTCCAACGCGGTTACGTCTTCATATTCCATAATGGAAACGTTGTCGAAGAAGCATCCACCGGGATATAGACCATCGCTACCCAATTCACCTTCGCCATACCAAAGCTCTAGGTTAACCTTTCTGTCAGCGAGTTCGTTACCCTTAACGTAAAGGGTCATTTGTTCCCATTGTCCCCAAGATTTAGTGGTTTGAACTTCGGGATTTTCTTTGGTAGAAGCACCTTTCAAACGGAGAGTTGCCTTTACGGAAGCAGTTTTATTATAGTAAGGACTATATTCAAGATAAGCATCGTATTTTGCTTTGTTTGCTTGCCAAGTCTTATATTCTTCTGAACTTTCATCAGTAGGAGCGGTGCCGGGCTCATCAACTTCTGCCATTTCGGGTACCCAAATGAATGCCCAAACGGAAATTGCATAGTATTTGTTATTTTCAATAAGGATATTGAAGGCGCTTTGATAGCCTGCGCCACTTATAGCATAATCGGGGTGGTAAATAAGAAGTGCTTGGGTTTCGAGAGGATTGTCTTCACGAGTAAATTTGTAGCCGTTTTCGGGAGTGTAGCTAATACCAAAACCATCGTTTGCAACGGGAGGGACAAATCCTGATTCTATTTTGCCGTATGCGTTTGCATAGGTGTCGTTTTTGCTAGCATCTTGACTATCAACGTAATTGTAGTAAAGCTTGCTCATATCGAATACGCCCAATGCATCGGTTGAAGAAGCGCTAGTAGAATAACTGGGGAAACCGTCCTTATCATCCAAGTTTTCTTTTCCGGTTATAAAGGTGTAGTTTGCACTTGCACCAACTTTTGCAGAATTCAAAGAATGCTTGTAGTTGCTGGTGGGTGATACGCCGGTTGCACCGGTAAAGTTATTGTTAAGGAATTCGTAACTTAAAACAACGCTATCGCCGTTAACAACGCCGTATGCCTTTTGCATTTCTTGGGTGCGTTCGGTTTTGTTGTCGTTCGCAAGTGCGTTATATTGGTTAACTAGTGCGTTGTCATATTCGCTCTTTTCCACTTCAACCATGGTAACGTTGTCGAACATTGCGCTACCCCTGGTGGTGTAATCGCTGTCGTAAGCAGTGTTGCCCTTGTTAACTATGTCGTAGTTTTGAGAAGGACCATAACCGAGCCAAAGTTGAACGTAGAACTCCCTGTCTTCAATGTTAGAGCCTTCAATATAAGCTTCGTAGGTCTTCCATTGCTTATTGGTATTAATGCTTAGGAATTGAGCAATAACAACGCCGGTAGCAGTATTACCTTGAGAAATAACGATGCCAGCACCACGCTTGGAGTTGTTAGCCGTTTCATCAAGGATGAGGTCGGTCCAAACGTCGGTAGTTAGCTTGTAATAAGTGCCCTTCTTGACGGTTACCTTTGCAGAAGCATAGTAAATGGAACCGTTTTTCTCGGCGCCATCCATGCTAATAACAAGAGCATTGGTATCGTCGTGAACGCCGTCGGTCTTGGGAGTGCTGGGAGCAACGCCGGGAGTAGCTATACTTGCGTTGATAGCGCCCTTGTTGGTTTCAAAGGTTTCGCTAGAAACGTCAACGATACCGGTAGATAAACCGGTCGTAGCCTTTGACCAAGCACCGGTGTTCAACGTCCAATTGGATGCCGTCTTAACGTAGGTAGCACCGGTAGCCGATGCAAACTTACCATTGTTAACCAACAACGTTTCGGTTGTTGTAGTAGTTGAATCGTCGGAAGTGTCATCATTAGTAGGATCTTCCGGAGGATTACATGCAACAACGCCTATCATCATTGCGAGTACAAGCAAGGTTGCAAGCAGTAGTGTTAGTAGTTTTTTGGATTTTTTCATTTTACCACCATAAGTAATAATATTTTATACGCGTGCGTATTTACACACAAGTACAATAATGTTAGCACATTGAAAAAATAAATTCAACTAAACAAGCTCCCTTTTTTGTTAAATTTTATTTTTTTATTATTTAAGTAGAATTCCCGTGAGTGTTTTGAGAAGTTTTGGTGAACTTTGCTCCCCTTTTCTTCATTACTAGCACCACCGGTGCATAAAATCTAGTATGCCCAAAAACAACGTTCTTAAATCGTTAGTAACGGTAACGGGGTTTTCCGTACTAACAAGAAGCCTAGCCTTCCTTTTTAAAATATATCTTTCTCGCACGCTGGGCGCAGAAACACTCGGTCTTTACCAAATGGCGCTCACCGTCTTTTTCTTGTTTATCGCCCTCTCTACCGGAGGGATATCTACCGTGCTCTCAAGAAAAATTGCCGAAATGAACGTGCTTGAAGGTGGTGACAAAGGACTTAAATTACTCTCGACATCCCTCGTCATAGGCGTGAGCGCAAGCCTAATTTGTATGCTTGTAGCTTACCTCGCGTTGCCTTATATGGGCTTTATAATCACCGACGAGCGCGCCATACCACTGTTAAAAATAATGCTTCCCGCCCTATTTTCCACCACTTTTTATATAATAATTCGTGGCTGGTTTTGGGGCAACAAGCACTTCTTTGATTTCAGTTTAAGCGAATTTGTTGAAGAGATCCTACGAATTTTATTCACTTTTTTGTTCGTTTCCGGCCTAATTAGTGGCATAAGTGGAGAAAAAGGCGTCGCCCTTGCCTTTTTGATTAGCGACCTTATCGTTATGTGCGTGATAATAGTTATGTTTGTGCGCCGTGGGGGTAAAATTACACGCACTTGCTCGTTTAGTGAAGTACTTAAACCGGCAACGCCTCTGACGATAATGAAAATATTCGGCTCCTTTGCCGGAACTGCCGTTGCACTAATAATCCCCTCCGGCCTTATATCAGGTGGTATGACCATCGCAGAGGCGACTGCTAGCGTAGGTCGTATATCCGGTATGGCTAATCCTCTACTTTTCGCACCCAACGCCATTATTAGTTCCCTTGCCATTGTGCTAATTCCGGAAATGAGTGCAAGCAACGCAAAAGAGGACGTTACTTTGCTTAAAAACCAAATATCTTCCGGCATTTCCGCTTCTCTAATAATTAGTGGTGGCTTTATGCTGGTTTACATGGCGCTAGGAAGAGAACTAACCTCTTTTTTGTACAACGATATTCCTTCCGGTGTCTATCTTGAAAAAGCGAGCATAGTACTATTACTCATGCCCGTAAACCATATTCTTGCAAGTAGCATGAATTCCATAGGCAAAGAAAAGGAAAACTTTATAACCTACGCCGTAGGTACGGTCTTAATGCTGATTGCATCCATAACCCTTCCAAAGCACCTTGGCGTGGAAAGCGTAATCGTGGCTGATATACTCTTTTTAAGCACGGTTGTGTTGGGAAATATGTATTTCATAAAAAAGCACGTTAATGGAAGTATTGGTATACTAAAACCAATGTTTTCGGTAATTATACTTACACTTTCTTGTTCATTATTTGCACACTTTATTAACGGCATACTGGTTCACATTAACAAGGTCTTTGCCCTAGTGACCTCAGCCGGTATTTCCTTTGTGGGCTACTTTGGTCTTGCCTGTGTTTTCGACTTAATCGAACTCAAAACGTTATTACAAAAGAAGAAGTCAAAAAGCTCTTCTACCATATTGCAATCGGTGTGAATATATGCTATAATAATTTTGCAGAGTAGACACGTTGCGTTAAGTGCCACAAAATGGGATGTCGTTTGTGGACGAAAGAAAAATCTGCGATAATGTGTCGCGTCCGTTGCAAAACCAATTGTACCGGTTGTCTTCTGCAAAGGAGACTTTTTTTATGAAAAACAAAACCAAGGCCTATTTTTCTCCCAAACGCCTTGCCTACCTAGGCGTTATGACGGCAATAGCCGTAATCACCAATTGCTTTTCCATAACCGTAAATAGTGGTGCCAATTCCATTTCTTTCAACTACGTTATATGCTCACTTGCCGGCATATTCTTCGGACCCGTTTCGGGAGGCATCGTGGGACTTCTTGGCGATTTAATCGGTTGCCTTATTGCTCCAAAGGGCCCATTTAACCCGTTTATTATGGTAGCAAGCGCACTTATAGGCGTACTTTCCGGACTAGCCTTCAAGATTCCTAAGGTCAACGTATATTTTAAAATCATAATTGGATACCTATTGATATTCGTTGTTTGCACGCTGGGCCTCAATACGTTTGGACTATGGTTTTTCTATGCACAAGGCAAAAAATCGTTTATTGTATATCTTATTGGTAGAGCCCCCTTCCAAGCTATCAATATTGCAATCAATATAGTTATAACCTATCTGCTATACATTCCTCTCAAAAAGATTGTTTTCGACAAGTGGGAGACGAGAGTTCACAAAGAACCAAAGGAAAGCACCGACCAACCCACCGAAGAGCCCGGTGAATCAAAAAAACTCGTTTCACACGAGGAATTGTTTAATAAGTATCGTAGAAAATAGCAACCTTCCCCTCTCCTTCGCATAGTATGTAGTGAATAAGCGACAAGGAGGTAAAGTATGAGTTGCTGTAATAATAACGGAAATTTTGGACGCTCACGCTGTGGGCGTTCTTCTTGTAACAATGACGATAACTTGATTTATTGCCGTGGTCCCCGTGGACCACAAGGTCCTCAAGGTCCTCAGGGCATGGCAGGTCCGCAAGGCCCAACCGGTCCACAAGGCCCAGTAGGCGCAACCGGGCCTCAAGGTGAACAAGGGCCCATAGGTTTAACAGGCGCAACGGGAGCTACAGGCGCAACCGGTGCTCAAGGACCTCAAGGCGAAACGGGTGCAGTAGGCCCACAAGGTCCAATTGGTCCCCAAGGTCCCATCGGCCCCCAAGGTCCTCAGGGTCCTCAAGGCGAAGTCGGTCCTCAAGGGGCAACTGGTCCAACCGGAGCAACTGGCGCAACAGGACCAGCCGGGCCAACCGGCGCGACAGGCGCTACAGGTCCCCAAGGGCCACAAGGGTTGCCCGGAATCGATGACGGCATATACGCTTACGGTACTACAGCCACCGTCGCAAGTGGAAGCGTCATACCCGTAGCGTTCTCCCAAAGCACAACCCCCACCGTTATGAGCGTTGCAGATAACGTAATAAACGTTCCAGCCGGCACGTACCTCATAACGTACACCGTTAATGGAAGTAGTGGTACGGCAACCACCCTTACAACCGATATAGCATTAAACGGCACACCACTTGGAACGGAAGCATTATCGGTTAGTGCCGAAGCGAATGAACTAGTGCTA
This sequence comes from Candidatus Stercoripulliclostridium sp., assembly GCA_045577735.1. Taxonomy (GTDB): domain Bacteria; phylum Bacillota; class Clostridia; order Christensenellales; family DTU072; genus Stercoripulliclostridium_A. The sequence continues at coordinate 16,615 of JAZNIY010000020.1, forward strand.
CTTGGCAAAACAATTCTACTAACGGTTGGCGATTCCTCTACCATATCGGTAGTAAATCAAACGGCAAACGACGTTGCCGTCACCAACGCAGGAATAACCGTGCTCAAGCTACAATAGGAATAATAAAGGGACCCGTTTGGGTCCCTTTTCTTTCAAATAATATTACCTATTCTTACGCTATACATGTTCTCAAAGGACTCTGCCGTTCGCTGTATTCTGTTCAGCAATGCTTGGGCACTGTCATAGTCCTCCGCGCCAACGGCACCCACCAATTCACCATAGGTAATAGTTATATCAATTAGCTGAACGTGTGGCAAAAACAGCTCCAAATACTTCACCCTTTTCTCCCACCATTTTTGCGTTTCCACAATGGCATTATAATCGTAGGTTTCATCCTCCTCCACAATAAAACTTTTCAACCTTTGGGAAAACTCATCGAAGGTCTTCCCAATAAAAATCTGCTCGAAAATTCCCAATCCCAGTATCCCCACGAGTACCACTATTGCAAGAGTTAATTTCATTCTAGTCATGCTCTTCCTCCATTTCGCCAAGTATATATGGGGCATGATTAGGTTGTAAAAAAACGTGTGAACCATCAATAGTCATAAGCAAGATTTCTTTTGCTTTATAACCCTTGTTTTTAATGAATGATTCTATGCTTTCTTTATCGTATTTTGTGTACCTAACGTTCGTTTCCATCAACCTTCCTTCCACCACCACGGTTACTGGAATACCCGTAGGCTCACGCGCTTCCGTACGCTCTAATATGGAAACGTTTCCGTTTGTTTCATACACTGCAAATTTTACTTGTTCAGGGGAGAAAAATTGTTGTGACCTCAGGCTTTCAAGAACGTCGTTCACGTCAACGTTCAGGCTCTTTAAGGCTTCGTAATCCAGTCCGTTTTCATTAATTACAATTACTGGTTTTCCATTAATAAACCTTCGGAATTTTATCGATTTTGACGTCAATATCGTTATAAAATAATGCAAAAGAAACATAACGAATAAGGGAACCAATCCATAAACTATGGGAACCGATATATCCTGCATTGGCATACAAGCAAGATCGGCTATAGCAAGGGTAATGGTGAACTCGAACGGTTGAAGTTCGCCTATTGTCCTCTTACCCATAAGGCGCATTCCAACAACTAAAAACAGGTAAATTATAATGGTGCGAATAAAGACCGTAATCATAATAAGATTAGGTTGTGTAATTAACCATTTGTTATACTAAAAAAGCGCCCTTCCGAGCGCTTAACTTTATTTGTGTTTTTTATCCAATATCTCTTTAAGGAATTGTCCCGTCTTGCTTTCCTCTACCATAGAAACTTCTTCAGGCGTTCCAACGGCAATAACTTGTCCGCCGTCGTCACCACCGTTTGGTCCAAGGTCTATGATGTGGTCGGCAACTTTAATAACGTCCATATTGTGTTCAATGATGATTATAGTGTTTCCGTTATCAGCCAAACGATCCAAAATGGAAATTAGTTTTTCAACGTCGTACATATGGAGTCCCGTGGTGGGTTCGTCCAAGATGTATATCGTCTTACCTGTGTTACGCTTGGAAAGTTCGGTTGCGAGCTTAACGCGTTGTGCTTCGCCACCACTCAACGTTGTAGAGGGCTGACCAAGTTTAATGTAACCTAGTCCTACGTCTTGCAAACACTTTATCTTTGGATATATGGTGGGAATATTCTTAAAGAATTCACACGCCGTATCCACAGTCATATCCAGCACGTCAAAAATAGACTTGCCCTTATATTTTACCTCTAGCGTTTCTTGGGTATAACGTTTGCCGTTACATACTTCGCATGGAACGTATACGTCGGGAAGGAAGTGCATTTCTATCTTAAGGATACCATCGCCCTTACAGCTTTCACATCTACCACCCGAAACGTTAAAGGAAAATCTAGAAGCGTTATATCCCCTTGCCTTTGCATCGGGAGTTTGCGCAAACAGATTTCTAATAGGCGTAAAAACGTCGGTATAGGTCGCAGGGTTGGAGCGTGGAGTGCGTCCAATGGGTGACTGGTCAATTTGAATGACCTTGTCAAAGTTTTCTATGCCCACTATCTCGTCATAGTTTCTACTTTCATATTGCTCGGCGCCGTTAAGAGCGTTGGCAAGACGGGGGTAAAGTATGCCGTTTACTAAGCTTGACTTACCACTTCCCGACACCCCCGTTACAGCGGTGATCTTACCAGCGGGGAAGGAAACCGTAACGTTTTTAAGGTTGTTTTGCCTTGCTCCTTTTACCGTTAGGAAGCCTCCCGTTCCCTTTCTTCTTTCCGAAGGTATTTTTATTTCTCTTCTTCCCGCGAGATAATCGCCGGTAATAGAGTTTGGACAGGCAATAATGTCGGAAACGGTACCCTCAGCTACCAATTCGCCACCTTTTTCACCCGCACGTGGTCCAATATCAACAATGTGATCGGCGCACCTTATGGTGTCTTCATCGTGTTCTACTACAATCAAAGTATTGCCCAAATTGCGTAGGTTTTGAAGAGCGTCCAGCAGTTTTCTATTGTCGCTTTGGTGCAGTCCAATGCTGGGCTCGTCCAAAATATAGAGCACTCCCATCAGCCCGGAACCTATTTGTGTAGCAAGCCTAATGCGCTGTGATTCTCCGCCACTAAGGGTTGCTGCACCACGCGATAAAGTTAGGTATCCAAGCCCAACGTTTTTGAGGAAGTTGAGTCGTGCTTTAATCTCTTTTAAAATGGGTTCGGCAATAATGCTCTCCCTTTCACCAAGCTTAAGTTCATCAAAAAACTTCACGAGCTTAATAATGCTAAGGTCGCTTAAGTCTGCAATATTAAGTCCACCCACCGTTACGCCCAGCACCTCTTTGCGCAACCTCTTACCGTTACAAAGTTTGCAGGGTGAAAAACTCATGTACCTATCAAGGTCTTTCTTTACACCCTCGGACTGGGTTTCGCGATAACGCCTATTAAGGTTGTTTATAACTCCCTCGAAAGGAGAATTATACACGGTATTAAACTTTCTCGTTTGCCACTCCATTTCAATGGGGTCGTCACCGGTTCCATAAAAGATTATGTCTTTGACTTCGGGTGACAAATCTCTAAAAGGCACGTCCATACTGAAGCCGTATTTTTTCGACACAGCCTCAACTTGACGAGTCATCATTTTACCCATGTCCATAATATTCCAACCACCCACTCTGATTGCGCCCTCGCGAAGAGTTAGGCTATCGTCTCTTACGACAAGAGAGGGATCGACTTCGTGCTTCATGCCAAGACCGGAGCATTCGGGACATGCCCCAAAGGGTGAGTTGAACGAGAACATACGGGGTGAGAGTTCGGGCATGGTGATATCGCAATCGGGACAAGCGTATTTTGTCGAATACAAAGTTTCCACGCCGTCAACGTCAACCAGCACCATACCATCGCCAACCTTAATAGCTTGTTCAACGGAATCGGTAAGTCTTCGTAACATATCGTCTTTAACGATAAGGCGGTCGACGATTATGGATATATTGTGCTTGATTTGTTTGTCTAGTTTGATATCTTCTTCCAACATTCTTACTTCGCCGTCAATCTTAGCACGAACGAAGCCCATTTTCCTGTAACCTTCCAGTTGCTTTTGATACTCGCCCTTTCTACCACGAACTACGGGAGCCATAACGATTACCTTGCTTCCCTTTGCCGACTCCATTATTTTTGCATTAATTTGATCGACGGAAACGCTCTTAATCTCTTTGCCACATTTAGGACAATGAGGGATACCCGTCCTAGCATAAAGAAGACGAAGATAATCGTGGATTTCAGTTACGGTACCAACGGTGGAACGAGGGTTTTTAGAAGTGGTTTTTTGGTCGATAGAAATAGCGGGAGAAAGCCCCTCTATGGACTCGACGCTAGGTTTTTCCATTTGACCTAGGAACATTCTTGCGTAACTCGAAAGACTCTCCATATAACGCCTTTGACCTTCAGCAAAAATGGTATCGAAAGCAAGGCTGGATTTACCACTTCCCGAAAGTCCGGTGAACACAACAAGCTTATCACGAGGTATGGTGACGTTTATGTTTTTAAGGTTATTTTCCTTTGCACCTTTTATGATTATATCGTTATTACGCATCTTAAAATCCTCTTTGTTTCTTTAGTTCCGCAATTCTGTCGCGAAGCACAATAGCCGTTTCGAAGTCGTAAGTTGAAGTTGCTTGTTTCATTAGTCCTTTTAGTCTTTCTATTTCCGCACTAATATCTTTCTTGGAAAGTTTTCTTTCATATCCTTCCACTTCTTTCTTGCTTATTTGAATGGAGTTGCTAATGGGCTTTACGATAGTTTGGGGTACTATACCATGCATTTCGTTATACTCAATTTGCTTTTTACGACGCCTATCGGTTTCTTCAATGCACTCTTTCATACTTCCTGTAATCGTGTCGGCGTACATAATAACCCTTGCGTCTTTGTTACGTGCAGCCCTACCTACGGTTTGTATTAGAGAGGTGCGCGAACGCAAGAATCCTTCCTTGTCGGCGTCAAGTATTGCTACCAGTAACACTTCGGGAATGTCCAATCCTTCCCTCAAAAGGTTAATGCCAACTATGACGTCGATGTCACCTTTACGCAGTCTGGTAATAATTTCTATGCGCTCTAGTGTGTCTATGTCCGAATGCATATATTCCACCTTCAAGCCATACTCCAAAAGGTAGTTGGTAAGGCTTTCCGCCATCTTCTTTGTTAGCGTGGTAATCAACACTCTGCCACCGAGGGAAATTGCCTCGTTTATTTCACCAATAAGGTCGTCTATCTGTCCATTGGTAGGTCTAACGGAAATGGGTGGGTCTACAAGTCCGGTTGGCCTTAGGAGCTGTTCTGCAACTTGTGAGGCAATGCCCAACTCATACTCTTGTGGCGTTGCGCTAACGCAAACCATTTGTTTAACTTTGGAAAGGAATTCATCAAAGTTAAGTGGTCTGTTATCAAAGGCCGCAGGCAAACGGAAACCGTAATCCACCAAGTTGGTCTTGCGCGCTCTGTCCCCATTGTACATACCTCTAACTTGTGGGAGGGTGATGTGACTTTCGTCAATGAACAATACGAAATCCTCGCCAAAGTAATCCATCAAAGTAAAGGGTGGCTCGCCGGGGCTTCTGCCGTCAAAATAACGAGAGTAGTTTTCTATTCCCGAGCAGTACCCCATTTCCTTAATCATTTCAAGATCGTAGTTTACCCTTTCGCGTATTCGTTGCGCCTCTATGAGTTTACTAGAGTTGGTAAACTCTTCCACTCTGTTTTCCATATCCTTACTAATGGTTTCAAGTATGCCGTCTATCTCCTCGCCACCACCTAAAACGTAGTGCGTTGCCGGGAATACTGCAGCATAATTTACTTGGGCAATAGTTTTGCCGGAAGTGGGATCAAACTCCACCATACGCTCTATTTCATCGCCGAAGAATTCTACCCTTAGTGCCGTTTCCGAAACGTTGGAGGGGAATATTTCCAACACGTCACCTTTAGCCCTAAACGTGGAGCGTTGGAAGTCCATTTCAGCGCGCTTGTACTGTATTGCAACAAGCTGGTCAATTACTTGGTCGCGCTCTATAATTTGTCCTTCGCGAAGGGAAACCATATTTCTAAAAAAGGCTTCCGGGGCACCCAAACCATATATGCAAGATACCGAAGCAACCACTATTACGTCACTACGCTCTCCGAGCGAAGCCGTTGCGGAAAGACGCAGTTTGTCTATTTCATCGTTGGTTTGTATTTCCTTTTCGATGTAGGTGTCGCTTCTTGGAATATAGGCTTCGGGTTGGTAATAATCGTAGTAGGAAACAAAGTATTCCACGCGATTGTGGGGGAAAAGTTCTTTGAATTCGTTGCAAAGCTGAGCAGCAAGGGTTTTGTTGTGCGCCATAACAAGGGCGGGTTTTCCCACCTTTGCAATTACGTTAGCCATGGTAAATGTTTTACCGCTACCGGTAACGCCAAGGAGCACTTGTGCCCTATCCCCCCTAATTAGTCCTTCTGACAGTTTGTCGATAGCTTGTTGTTGGTCCTCGGAGGGTGAAAACTTGGAAACCAACTGGAAGGGACGTCTTTCAATTTCCATACTAAAACTTGCCTATATTTGTATTGCTCAGTTAAATTTTATTATACTATATTTAGGTCACATAAGTCAATACTCAAACAAGTGTTCTTAAAATTTTAGCCACTTTTCGATATTACCTCAACAAATTTCGCGCGTGTAGTAAATTTACTTGTCCTAGAGGTCCCTTTAATGATATAATCATTAAAATGTCGCCTAGCGATAGTATCATAGAAGGAGTAAAGTTATGTACCTTATTGATAGATATTTAGAAAAAGTTGACTTCGATAATTATCAAGATTTTTCCGCTAACCTAAAATACAAACCTGTTTCCACTTTCAATTTTGGTTACGACGTCGTCGATGAGTACGCAAGACTTACTCCCAACAAGCGCGCTTTGGTTTGGTGCAACAATTTGGGTGAGGAACACTCCTTTACTTTTAGTGATATTTCACGTCTTTCCAACAAAGTAGCAAACGTACTTCTTTCCCATGGTGTTAAAAAGGGTGACTTCGTAATGACGATGTTAAATCGCCGTTACGAATATTATTTGGTCAACGTTGCTTGTTGTAAAATTGGTGCAATTCTTATTCCTGCAACCTACCTTTTAACCGTTAAAGACATCGTATATCGCATCAATAACGCAAACGTAAAGGCTCTTTTCTGTATTAATGAGAGAGAGGTTATCGACTACGTTAACGAAGCTCTACCCAAGTGTGACAGCCTCAAATGTGCCTTTACTATTGGCACTGCAGAGGGCTTTATAGACCTACACGAGGAAATGGACAAAGCGAGCGATATTCTCACGCTAACCGAGGACGAGAAGCCCAAGATGACCGATACTATGCTCGTATACTTCACCTCGGGCACGACTGGCTATCCCAAGATGGTAGCGCACAACTTCAAGTATCCACTAGGACACATAATGACGGCATACTATTGGCACGCAGTAGTTGACGATGGTCTACACTTCACCATGGCAGAAACGGGCTGGGCTAAGTTTAGTTGGGGCAAGCTTTATGGTCAATGGCTGGCAGGAAGTGCTGTTTTCTGTTACGATTACTATGGTAGATTTACCCCTACCGACGTACTTCCCCTCATCGCAAAGTACAAGATAACCACGTTCTGCGCACCCCCTACCATATATCGTTTCCTTATTAGAGAAAACCTTGATGACTATGATTTTAGCTCTCTAGTAAGCTGTACGACGGCTGGTGAGGCCCTAAATGCCGAAGTTTTCCGTCTTTTCAAGGAACACACCGGCATCGAAATTAGAGAGGGCTTTGGCCAAACAGAGAGTGCTGTTATTACTGCAAACTTCCGTTTTGACAAGGGAAATCCCGGTTCTTGTGGTAAGGCAACCCCTATTTACGACCTTGTGTTGCTTGATGATAACGATATGGAACTTGAGGGCTCCAACGTAGAAGGCGAGATGTGCATTAGGCTACGCGAAGATCAATTTGGTTTGCTTGCAGGCTACCATAACGATCCCGAACGCACCGAGGCAGCATTCGGCACCGGCTATTACCATACCGGCGACCTAGCAATGCGTGACGAAACGGGCACCTATTGGTTCGTAGGCAGAAAGGATGATATTATTAAGTCAAGTGGCTATCGTATTGGACCCTTCGAGGTAGAAAGCGCCCTTATGGAACACCCCGCGGTACTAGAATGTGCAATCACCGGTGCTCCCGATCCCATACGTGGTCAAGTCGTTAAAGCAACCATAATACTAAACAAAGGATATACCCCTAGTGACGAACTAACCAAGGACATCCAAAACCACGTTAAGCACGCAACTGCGCCATACAAATATCCCAGAATTGTTGAGTACGTTACCGAACTTCCCAAGACGATATCCGGTAAGATTATGCGCAAAGACATTCGCAAAAAATAAAACGCGATTATTTGGTGCTATACTTTATCAAATCAAAAAAGCCGAAAGGAGTAGTACGCTTAGTACAACAATCTTTCGGCTTTTTCACTTTTCCTCGGCTAATATCTAACTAATCACGTTTTATGTGGCGCTATAGAAATCTATCATCTAATTTCTCGTGTTCACCATATTAACTTTTAATCCATATTCAATACTAACAAATCATTTGGTTTGCTTATTGTTAAATAGCTAAATTTAATACAAGCCTCATTCCTCTTTTTTTACTGCTTGATAAGTGCCGTATTCTGTAACGCTAGTGACCTCTTCGTTATTCTTTTTCCATTCGTAATCAGTTATTTCCGGCAATACTATGCCAAGATTTGTATATGTGCTACATACGACTTTTCTAACGTTGATTAAGTGTAAAATAATGATTGTATTGGGAATCCATGTTACACTACCACCTATGTTCAAGTTTGCCAGCAGGCTACAATCACCAAAAGCATTATGTTCTATTGTTGTTATATTTCTATTAATATTGACTGTTGTTAAATTCGGATTTGAGAAAAATGCCATTTCTCCAATCGTTCCCACAGTACCATTTATGGTTACGGAAGAAAGCTCCGTAAAACTAAATGCTAATGCTCCTATTTTATCAATATTGAAGTTTATCGTTAAACTTGTTAATTTTGATTGAGCAAATGCTGAATGCCCTATCTCCTTCAAAGATGTAGGTAAACTTATGGTCGTTATTCCCGTATTAGAAAATGCTAAATCTCCTATCTTAAGCAAAGATGTTGGTAGTGATACACTAGTTAATTTACTAAGCATACTGCATGCATAATCACCTATCATAACTATGCCATTATTTATTATTAATTTATTATAGTAGTTTAAATTCTCTATGTTAGAAGCGTTTGCTAATGCCGGCACTTCGGTTGCACTTATACCATAAATGGTTATTGTTCCATGCCTTTCTGTTTCCAAAGTAGATTGAATCGTTATGGTACCACTACCGACGGGAACTCCACCCAAATACCAATTCGTACCATCTGAATAATACTTATAACCAGCATCAGTTTCAAAAAACGGTAGTCCTTCCGAGCCATCATAATCTTTAGTTGCATATTGGCCTGTTGTTGTTTTTCCAGAATAACTTGCTGAATATGTGCCTTGTGCTTTTAACGTTGATATTTCATTGTTATCTTTTTTCCAAGTTTTGGTTAAATCATAGTCTCCTACGTTTGGTAAAGCTACATCTTTCAAACTTGTCGAGTTGTTTTCCACAACAAGCAAATTAGGCATAGCGTTAATTAATCCATCCGGCAAACTAGAAACCCCGGAGTTAATTATTAATTTTGAAAGAGCCTCTCTTCCGGCAAAGGCACTACTATCAATCGTTAATATATCTCCATCGATAATTAGCTCGTTTAACGATGTACCGCCGTAAAATGCATTTTTACCTATGCTAACCACACTTTTAGGTATAGTAATACTTTGCATTTCACAACCCCAAAAAGCGAAATCGTCTATCTTTGTTACCGTACTAGGAAGTAATACTTCACTCAAGCTAGCGCTATTAAACGCATCTTTTGGTATATCGGTAATACCTTCTGATAATGGGATAGTAACCAATCCTTGTTGATATTTAAAAGCACCTTCTCCCAATTGTTTTATTTTTGTGTTTTCCGCAAAATCGAACGTAGCATAAGAATAGGTCTTTGAAACACAGAATGCATAAGCCCCCACTTTTTCTAGGGTTGATGGTAGTTTAAATGAAGTTATATTAAGACAACCATAAAATGAATTATTCCCTATTTCTTTAATTCCTTCTGGAACAATAACACTTGTATATTCGTAACCATCTTCTTCGCTCCCAATAATTGCTTTTTGCGAATTACTAGCACCACCCACAATGCCGGTTAACCTAATAATACCATATTCTTCGTGTTGTAAAGTCTTAGGAATGTTTAAAGTACCATTACCCTTAGGAGCACCATTCAAAAACCAACTGGTACCATTGGATAAAAACGTCCAACCATCTATTGCTGTAAAAGTTTGTGATTTTGTAGAATTCTTTGTAGCGCCGATGGCATTTATAGAGTAACTGCCTTTTTCCAATAATGCATCAACGTATTGCTTACCATTGTCCCATCCAAATATCAAGCCTGTTTCTTCTTCTACCCTATTATTTAACGGACAAGCAACAGACAAATTGGATGAATTATTGGTTATACTATCTAGATTAACAAAATACTCAGTAAAAAAATTATCTGGTAAGTTTGTAACATCCTCACCTAAAGTTAAGGACTTGTAAGACGAGCAATCCGTAAGATTCATCAAATCGGATTTTGTGATTGACCTTTTCAATTCCACTTCCGTATTGGAAATGATTGAGAATGCATCAAAAGAACTAACCTTCTGAGATAACAACACGTTCGTATCGTTTGTCGTCCCTAAATTATTATCCCCACTATCCTCGCTTGGATTTTCATGGTTAACTTTATCGTTGCCAACACAAGCATATAGTAAGCAACTGATAATTAACAATAAAGCAAAACATACAAGCATTCTTTTACTCATGACAATTCTCCTTTACTACAAAAAAAATGCGCCGACCGAAGTCGACGCCAAACGCAGACTTCGATAGTCGCCAAACCAATCAAAATAGCAAAGGGATACCCAAATACCACAATGAAACGAAATCTGCAGTTTTACAAATTTACCCATTGTGATATTACCCCAAAAAAGAATATAGTATCCCTATACTATTTTTTAGTGCTATTATTTAATTGGTTTGGCAAAAATAGTATAACACACCAAAAACAAATTATCAATACCTTATAAATCAAAAAACTCGGCAAAATACCGAGTTTTTATATGCTATTTTTAGCCACTTTAATAACTTAAACTTTTATAGTACCCTAATTAGAGCATCCACACTATTAACAGATTCCAACGACTTGATTTCTGCGATAGCCTTGTTGATTGCGCTTTCGCGAGTGTTGTGAATCATAAAGGTTACGCTTGCAACGCCTTCAGATGCGCTTTGTTGAACGGAATTGATAGACACGCCGTATTTTCCGAATGCGGCGGTTATCTTTGCTAGAACGCCTGCTACGTCCTTTACGCTCATTCTAACGTAGTATTCACTTTCAAAATCGGTGTTGAAATCTTCATCGGTGGTGGGTGCTACGTATGAAAGCTTATGCTCGCTTTGTACTGATGCGTATACGATATCACTAACGATTGCGCTACCGGTGGGTAGGTCGCCTGCGCCTCTACCATAAAGCATAATATCGCCTACGTTGTCGCCGTTAAGAAGTACTGCGTTAAAGGAGCCTTTTACGGAAGCGATGGGGTTATCGTTCTTAATAAAGGTGGGGTGAACACGTGCTTCTATTTTGCCGTTTACACTCTTACCTATAGCAAGAAGTTTAAGGGTATATCCAAAAGACTTACCTGCATCGATGTCAACTTTGGAAATCTTGGAGATACCTTCGCGATAAATCTTGTCAAGAGGTATTCTCTTGTGGAAGCATAGGGATGAAAGTATGGAGAGTTTGTACATACTATCAAAGCCATCAACGTCAGCAGAAGGATTGGCCTCGGCATAACCTAGTCTTTGGGCCTCTTTTAGAACGTCGGCATACTCCAAACCTTCGTCACTCATCTTGGTTAGAATGTAGTTGGTGGTGCCGTTAACAATACCCATAATGGATTGAATATGGTTGCCTTGCATTCCTGCTTGAAGGGTACGTATGATTGGTACGCCACCCACACAGCTTGCTTCAAAGTATAGACCGGCATTGCCCTCTTTTGCTGCTGACTCGAGGTCATCACGGCATTTTGCAAACATTTCCTTGTTTGCAGTAACGATGCTCTTGCCTGCTTTAAGAGATGCGATTAGGAAGCTACGAGCAGGTTCGATACCGCCAAAGAATTCAGCTACGATTTGGATGTCGGGGTTGTTAACAACGTTGTTTATGTCGGTAGAAACAATAGCGGGATCAACGCCAAGTGCCTTTGCCTTTTCAACGTCGCGTTCTAATACGTGAAGAACTTCGATTTCAACGCCATCGGTGCGCATAATATCTTCTTTCATTTGCTTCAAAATACGATAAGTTCCGCCACCAACAGTGCCAAGTCCAAGTAATGCTACGCCAATTTTTTTCATATATTTCTCCTATTTGTTCAACTGATAAAGTTTAAGTAATCCTTTGAGTGAAAGTGCACGATCTATAACGTCAATAACCTTAGTGCCACCACTGGTAACGAGCTCACTCATACCACCTGTTGCAATAACTTTTACGCTCTCAAATCCACTTTCTGCCTTCATTTTAGCTATAATGCCCTCTACAAGCCCTGTAAAGCCGTAAATAACGCCCGCTTGCATATTCTCAACGGTAGATTTACCTATGATCGTTTTGGGGCGAATAAGCTCAATTCTAGGGAGCTTCGCTGCAGTATTCGTGAGGGACTCTGCGCTGGACTTAATACCGGGAGCAATGGCTCCACCGAGGAAATTGCCGTCACCATCTATAATTCCAAAAGTGGTAGCAGAACCAAAGTCAACGGTAATCGCCGGTCCACCATAGCAATAATGTGCCCCTACTGCATTTATTATGCGATCTGCACCAAGTTCAGCCGGGTTTATATATTTAATATCCATGCCCAAGTTGATTTTATTGGAAACCATAATGGGTTTGATATGGGTATAGTATGAACACATATGCTCAATGGTATAGTTAAGAGCGGGAGCAACCGAGCTGATAATAATACCCTCTACTTGGTCAAAGGAAAAACCTTGCGAAGAAAGAAGGTCCATAAAAACCATACCATACTCGTCTGCCGTCTTTTTATGATCGGTAGCGACACGCCAAGTACGAACGATTTCGCCGTCCACTACAGCACCAATTTTAATATTAGTATTACCTATATCTAAAAGCAGAACCATACTATACTCCTTTATATTGTAAAGATTTTAACATATTAAAGGGTTTTAGTCAATGTTTTGAATGGTGATATAGACCAAATGCGCTATGGCTTTTACTTTATTTGTGTAGAATTACTTAAAAATACGTTAGTTTAGAGCCTTGAGCTAGAGAATGCGAAAAATACGAATAAAAAAACAACCCACAAGAGGAGTTTACTTAATCGTAAATGACTCGTAGTGGGTTGTTGTTTTTATAAAGTAGTTTGCGTATTATACAAGCTCAAGAATGCACATTTCAGCATCATCACCACGTCTAGCGCCTAGCTTGATGATACGAGTGTAGCCACCCTTTTGGCCAAGTTCTTCAGCGCGCTTTGCATACTTAGGTGCATATTCGCGGAACATCTTTTCGATTAGGGGGTGTTTAACGTCAGCAGTACGTTTTTTGAAATCTGCCTTCTTTTCTTTGTCAGCTTGGATTTCGTGAAGGTCTTCCAAGATAGCCATCATCTTACGACGAGCAGCAAGCTTTTTGGGACCATCGTTAACGAATTCAACGTCAAATTTCTCGTCTTTTTGGTTGATCTTTTGCTTGGTTACGGTAACGGTGTCTTCATAGGTATTGATAGCAAGTGTTAGCATTTTTTCTGCAACCTTTCTTACTTCCTTTGCTCTGTCAACGGTGGTTTCGATTTTGCCGTTCCAAAGAAGTTCGGATGCTTGACTATATACCAATTGAGTTCTAATATCAGTTCTTCTTCCTAATTTTCTATTAATTGCCATAGTTATCTCCTTTAATCTTCCTTGCTTGCAAGTGCTAGGCCGATGCCTTCAAGTTTACGGATAACTTCGTCAAGAGATTTTCTTCCGAGGTTACGAACTTTAAGCATATCTTCTTCGGTCTTCTTAATCAAATCTTCAACGGTATAGATACCAGCACGCTTCAAGCAGTTAAGAGGTCTTACGCTTAAATCGAGCTCTTCGATGCTCATATAGAGAGCCTTGGTTTGGCTATCGTCGTCACGGCTTACGAGAACGTCCTTGTTTGCCATGCCTTCCATGAGGTCGATGAAGAGTTTAAGATGGTCGCCCATTACTTTTGATGCAAGGGATACTACCTCGCTGGGGGTAGCAGCTGCATTAGTCTTAACGTTTAATCTTAATTTGTCGTAGTCGATGGATTGCTCTACGCGGGTATTCTCTACGGAGTAGCTAGCTGCTACAACGGGAGAGTAAAGTGAATCGATCGGTATATAGCCGATGGGAGCCTTGGGGTTCTTGTTGTTCTTTGCTGCAACGTAGCCCCTACCGCAACCAACGGTAAGTTCCATATTAAGGCTTGCACCTTCTTCAATGGAGCAAATATAAGCTTCGGGATTCATAACAGCGATTCCGGTGGGGAAATCGATGTCACCTGCGCTAACAACGCCGGGGGTATTGCGAACTAGTGTTACGACGGAATCTTCAAAGTTTTCGGGGTCGAGAACCTTGATTGCAAGTTCCTTAAGGTTAAGGATAATCTCTGCAACGTCTTCACGAACACCGGGGATGGTGCTGAACTCGTGTGCAACGCCTTCGATTTTTATGCCTTTAATTGCAGCGCCGGGAAGAGCCATGCAGAGAACTCTGCGCAAGCAGTTACCAACGGTGGTACCAAAACCTCTTTCAAGAGGTTCAACAACGAAAGTTGCTTCGGAACCGTTAGCATTTTCTTCAACGACGATACTGGGCTTGAAAATTTCCAACATAATCTGTTCCTCCTATCCGGATTATTTAGAGTACAACTCGACGATAAGGTGTTCTGCGATAGATAAATCAACGTCTTCACGGGTGGGGATAGCTTCTACTTTACCGCTTAGAGATTCGGTATCGAAGGAAACCCACTTGGGAAGGTTAGCAATCTTAGCACCCTTGAGTTCTTGGAAGAAGGGCTTTTCTTTCTTGCTTTCCTTAACTGCGATTACGTCACCTTCTTTAACTAGGTAAGAAGGGATGTCTACTACCTTGCCGTTAACGGTGATGTGACCGTGTGCAACAAGTTGTCTGGATTGTGCTCTAGAGGAGCCAATGCACATACGATAAACAACGTTATCAAGTCTTCTTTCAATAAGAATGAGCATGTTTTCGCCGGTTACGCCACGCATGTTGGCTGCCATTTCATAATACATATGGAATTGCTTTTCGAGCAAACCATAGCTTCTCTTTGCTTTTTGTTTTTCACGCAATTGTAGGCTGTAGCCAGATTGCTTTTTGCGTGCTGCACCGTGTTGACCAGGTGCTACGGGGCGCTTGTCAAGTGCGCAGTTTGCGCTCAAGCAACGATCGCCCTTAAGGAATAATTTGCAACCTTCACGTCTGCAAAGTTTGCATACGGGTCCTGTATATCTTGCCATATTAATATCCTCCTAAACCAAATTACAGTCTTCTACGCTTGGGGGGTCTGCAGCCATTGTGAGGGATGGGAGATACGTCTTGTATCTTGGTAACCTCGATGTCTGCAACTGCCATAGCGCGGATAGCAGATTCTCTGCCTTGTCCGGGTCCTTTAACGTAAACTTCTACCTTGCGAATGCCGTGTTCCTTTGCGGATTTAGCAGCATCTTCTGCAACTAGTTGTGCAGCATAAGGAGTGGATTTACGGCTACCCTTTAGACCGAGCTTGCCTGCGGATGACCATGCAATAGTATTACCGTTCATATCGGTAAAGGTAACGATAGTGTTATTGAAAGAAGCGTGGATATGTACTTGGCCTTTTTCAATATGTTTTAAGTCCTTTCTTCTTTTAATTTGACTTCTTCTAACTGCCATTGTTCAAGCCTCCTACTATTTCTTCTTTACGCGACCAACAGTGCGCTTCTTACCTTTACGGGTACGAGCATTTTGTTTGGTTCTTTGTCCACGGACAGGGAGTCCCTTTCTGTGTCTTACGCCACGGTAGCAACCGATTTCCATAAGACGCTTGATATCTAGCATAGTGTCTCTTCTCAAATCACCTTCTACAACAAGGTTATTTTCGATATAGTCACGGATCTTAATAATTTGATCTTCTGTAAGGTCTTTAACACGGGTGTCGGGGTTGATGCCGGTGTCAGCAAGCAACTTTTTAGAAGTGGTAAGTCCGATACCGTAAATGTAGGTAAGACCTATTTCAACTCTTTTTTCACGGGGTAAATCTACACCTGATATACGAGCCATTTAGTAACCTCCAATTTTTTGTACTAGTTTTTTTGTGAGTATCTATATCCAATCGCCCGAGTAAATCGTAATTAGAATGCGTTTACGATTCAGCCGCCTCAAGCGACAATTGTTTTCAATACATAGCGATACGCAGGCACACGCCCGCGAACCAATTAATTTTAACATAAGACAACCTTTACGTGCAAATGTTTTGCACATAAAAGTTGCCTAATTTTCGTGAATTTTATCAACTTCAAAGGATTTTAGCCTTGAGTTTGCTTGTGGCTAGGATTCTTGGGGCAAATTACCATAACCTTGCCATGTCTTTTGATGATCTTGCATTTGTCGCACATAGGCTTAACGGAAGGTCTTACTTTCATTGTTATATCTCCTATAAATTAGTTTTTGCTACGGTATACTATACGTCCTCTCATAAGGTCATAGGGACTCATTGCTACTTTTACGTTATCGCCCACGTATACCTTAATGTTGTTAACTCTCATTTTTCCGGCAAGATATGCTGTGATAACGTGTCCGTTGGTTAATTTAACTTTAAAATTTGTTCCGGGCAACACTTCAACAACGGTGCCTTCTACTTCGATGGTGTCGTCTTTGGACATACTGTACTCCTTTTTAATATTATATCTAGCCGTTGTATGCGCGTAAAGCACTCTTTACTTCGGCATCGAAAACTTTTTTGCCTTCTTCAAACTTCTCGGCTAGCTTTTCTAAAACTATTCCTTCGGTTTTAAGATGCTTAATTTTTTTTAGTTTCGGGGTATCAACTCTGCGTAGGTCGCCGTCTGCTATCTTAACGTAGTTTTCATCAACGATTTCCGTTACTACGTAAAAGCTTCCTGCATCCCTTCCCGCTTTGGAAAATACGACCGAGCCTACTTTGATTTCTTTCATATTTATATTGCGCTTATGCGCCCTCACAATGTTAGTATCTCTACTCCGTCGGGGAGAATTACTACCGTGTTTTCATAGTGGGCAGAGGCTTTGCCATCTAGCGTTGCAATCGTCCAGTCGTCGCCGTCGAATTGCCTTATGCGCCTTGTGCCAAGATTTATCATGGGTTCTATCGCAAGAGTCATTCCACTCACGAGACGCATTCCCCTACCGGGTATTCCATAGTTAGGAACGTTTGGATCTTCATGCACCGTCTTACCAATGCCGTGGCCCACCAATTCTCTAACTACGCCATATCCGTATTTCTCAGCATGTGCGCTAATCGTTGCGCCCAGGTCGCCTAGCCTTACGCCTTCTTTTAATATCTTTATTCCTTCAAAGAAACATTCTTTGCACACTCTTGCGAGCTGTTCCTTTTCGGGCGTTGTAGAGCCTATTATTACCGTCCTTGCCGCATCGGTATGATATCCGTTTATACCAACACCACCGTCAAGTTTTAATAGCATACCCTCTTCTAACACTCTGTTGCCAGGAATACCGTGAACGATTTCGTCGTCAATGGAAGTGCAAAGAGTACCGGGAAAACCACCATATCCCAAAAAGCTGGGAACTGCGTTTTGCTTTTTGATATAATCGTAAGCAATGGCATCAAGTCTTCTCGTGGTAACGCCGGGCTTGGCGTTTTCAGATACTAGATCCAGTACGTCGCGAAGTATCGCGCCAGCCTTTCTCATATATCCTATTTCGATTTCACTCTTAATCGTTACCATACTACTTTACAAGCTCTATAATCTTTTGGAAGGTTTCGTCTATGGTTCCATTTGCATCCACGTCTACTACCAAACCCTTTGCCTTGTAGTAATCTACTAGAGGTGCCGTGGTCTTTTCATAAACTGCCATTCTGTTGCGTATGGTTTCTTCATTATCGTCTTGACGTATGAATAATTCCTTTCCGCATTTGTCACAGACGTTGCTAGGATGCGTTGATACGTGGTAGGTTTCTCCACAAGAGCAGGTACGTCTGCCACCAAGCCTTGCAACCACCTTTTCGGTATCGATTACGAAATTGATTACGTAATCTATCTTAGCGATGTTTTCAAGAGCTTCTGCTTGTGGGATACTGCGGGGAAAGCCGTCTAACAAGAAACCGTTTTGGCAATCGTCGTGAGACAGTCTTTCCTCCACTATTTTAATAGTTACGTCATCGGGTACGAGCTGACCTTTGTCGATAAAACTCTTTGCGTAGATACCTATTTCGGTTTGTCTAGCAATATTGGAGCGGAATGCATCACCAGTTGAAATGTGGGGAATGCTATAATACTCTTTTAGTTTTGTCGCTTGTGAGCCTTTGCCTGCACCCGGTGCACCTAATAATATGATATTCATCTTATTTTAAGAATCCCTTATTGTTCTTTACGAGCAATTGACTTTCGAGTTGCTTTTGGAACTCAAGAGCGGTGGATACAACGATCATTAGTCCGGTTGCGGAGAATGCGTTACCAAGACCAAGAGTTGCGAATCCGTCTACTTGTTGCAAAATCAAGGTAGGAATGAGCGCTATAACTGCTAGGAACAATGATCCGAATAGCGTCAATCTGTTGTTGATTTTTCTCAAAGTGTCGCTGGTAGCCTTACCGGGTCTTACGCCTTGAATGAAACCACCGTTTTGTTGTAGCATACGTGCAACGTCATCGGGGTTAAATTGGATTTGAGCGTAGAAGAAACCGAAGAACACGATAAGTAAGAACATTATCGGTGCATATAGGTTACCATTGCTACCAAACCATTCTGCCCAGAATAGACCGAACTTTGTAGTTTCCCAGCCACCAAATTGGATAATCATTTGGGGGAACATAATCAATGATGAAGCAAAGATTATTGGCATAACGCCACCGGAGGTAACTTTAATCGGAATATGGGTAGATTGTCCACCGTACATCTTGTTGCCCTTGATTTGCTTTGCGTATTGAACCTTGATCTTACGTTCTGCCATATCCATGAATACGATAACGAAGAACAAGATAGCAACCAAAGCAAGGAATCCAAGCAAGAACCAAATGCTAGTGGTTTCACCGGCCTTAACTTCAGCGGGAATAACAACTGCTATTGCACTCCAAATGGAGGTGCCTAGTGAAGAGATGATACCTATAAAGATTATGAGTGAAGTACCGTTACCAATACCGTACTCGGTGATTCTTTCGCCTAACCACATAACGAGTGATGAACCACCCACTAGGATTATAACGATAAAGATCATAGTGAATATTTTGTCAACTTGGTTGTTTGCATCGCCGGTGAATACGGGAATGATGCTGTCTTGCCAAGCAAACATAACGCCTATAGCTTGGATTATAGCAAGGATAACTGCAACGTAACGGGTATATTGAGTAATCTTCTTTCTACCCTCTTCGCCTTCCTTACTTAGCTTTTCAAGCTTAGGAATAATAAGTGTCAACAGTTGCATAATAATGAAGCTGTTGATGAACGGAACGATACCAAGTGCGAAGATAGTGCCGTAAGTAAATGCACTACCCGTGATGGCTGAAAGCATCAAGGTGAAGTCCGTTTGAGCATAACCTGCAAATATTGCAGCGGAATCAAGACCGGGGATTGGTACAAAGCAACCTACTCTGTAGACCAAGAGAAGTGCAAGAGTGATTAAAATCTTCTTGCAAATCTCGGGGGTCTTGAATGCATTCTTAAATGTTTGAAACATTATAGAACCTCTGCCTTACCGCCTGCTTTTTCAATCTTTTCTTGAGCAGACTTGGTGAATTTGTTTGCTTGAACGGTTAGATTCTTGGTAAGTTCGCCATCACCCAAAACTTTCAAACCGTAGGGCATAATTTTGCCGATAAGACCTGCATCTTGCAAGAGTTCTGCAGTGATAACAGTGCCTTCTGCAAAGTTTTCAAGAACGCCTACGTTGACAGTGGTATACTCTGCAGTGAAGTGATTTTTGAATCCTCTCTTAGGAATTCTACGGGTTAAAGGCATTTGACCGCCTTCAAAGCCGGGGCGAACGCCACCGCCACTTCTTGCCCATTGACCTTTGTGTCCCTTACCGCTGGTTTTGCCTAGGCCGGAACCTATGCCTCTACCAAGTCTTTTTGCGGGAGTTACTGCGCCTTCTGCAGGAGCTAAATTATGAAGTTTCATATCGTTGTCCTCCTATTTAACTTCTTCCACGCGAACGAGGTGTGATACTTTGAATATCATACCGCGGATAACGGGATTATCTTCGTGAATTTTGCTAGCACCAATCTTGTTAAGACCAAGTGCTTTTACGTTTGCCTTTTGGTTTTCAAGACAACCGATAGTGCTTTTTACAAGGGTAACTTTAATTTGAGCCATAGTAAACCTCCTATAAAATTTCTTCTACGGTCTTGCCACGGAGAGCAGCAAACTCTTCTGCGGTCTTGAGAGCCTTCAAACCAGCGATGGTAGCCTTAACGCTGTTGATAGCGTTGTTGGTTCCGATGCACTTGGTACGAATGTTAGCTATGCCACTAACTTCAAGAATTTGTCTAACTGCGCCACCAGCGATAACACCGGTACCTTCGGGAGCGGGCATCATAAGAACTTTGCCTCTGCCGAATTCACCAATAACGGTGTGGGGGATGGTTCTGCCGGAAGTAGAGATGGTAAACATGCTCTTAACAGCTGCCTTTTGAGCCTTTTCGATTGCTTCCGGAACTTCTGCTGCTTTACCCATGCCGATACCTACTCTGCCTTTACCGTCACCGCAAACTACTAGAGCGCTAAAACGCATGGTTCTACCACCCTTAACAACCTTGGTTACGCGACGAATAGTAATGGTCTTTTTAATGAGATCGTCTTTGGGTTCTCTATTAAATCTTTCTCTATCATTTCTTGCCATAATTCTATTCTCCTAAAAGTCAAGTCCTGCTTCTCTTGCGCCATCAGCGAGAGCTGCTACACGACCGGTATAGATATAACCTCCTCTATCGAAAACAACAGCTTTGATGCCTGCTTCAATAGCCTTCTTACCTAACTCGATACCAACGATCTTTGCAGCTTCAACCTTGGTCTTACCTTCTACCATAGCCTTGATGTCAGCTTGTAGGGTGTTTGCTGCACAAAGGGTTACGCCCTTAGTGTCATCGATGATTTGAGCATAGATGTTAACGGTGGATCTGGTTACGCAAAGACGGGGCATCTCTGCAGTACCCTTAAGGGTATTGCGGAGACGTGCGTGTCTTTTAAGTCTTATTTTATTTTTATTAGCTTTCTTTAACATAATCTAGATACTCCTTTATTTACCTGCGGTCTTGCCTTCCTTGCGTAGGATAACTTCATCCTTATAACGGATACCATAGCCATGGTAAGGTTCGGGTTTGCGGAGAGCTTTGATGTCTGCTGCAACTTGTCCTACTTTTACCTTGTCGATACCTTTAATGCAAAGTTCGGTGGGGTTAACAACTTCGATTTTGATTCCTTCTGGAGCTACTACGTCAATAGTGTGAGAGAAGCCGAGAGAAAGAACAACTTTGTTACCTTGAGCAACTGCTTTCCAACCTACGCCACTGATAACAAGGTTCTTTGCATAACCTTTTTCAACACCAGTAACCATATTTTGGATAAGAGCGCGGTAAAGACCGTGAGCAGCCTTAACTTCTTTTGCTTCGGAAACGCGAGATACGGTTACAACGTCACCTTCAATAGCTACGTTGATTTTTGCGTTTTCGATAGCTTGGGTTAGAGTGCCTAGAGGTCCGGTTACGGTTACGATACCGTCAGCGTACTTAACGCTAACGCCGTTAGGAACTTTGATGGGATTTCTACCTATTCTTGACATATCAAACCTCCTACCATACGTAAGCGAGAACTTCGCCACCAGCACTAATAGCACGTGCTTTCTTGTCGGTCATAACACCCTTAGAGGTGGAGATGATTGCGATACCTAGTCCGCCAAGAACCTTGGGTAGAGCATCACTCTTTGCGTAAACGCGAAGACCGGGTTTAGAAATCTTCTTAAGACCGTTAATAACTTTTTCTTTGTTAGCGGTGTACTTAAGTTCAATGTGGATAACGTCTTGAACTTGACCTTCTACCTTAACGATAGAAGCGCTCTTGATGTAACCTTCTTCTACTAAAATATTTGCAATCGCAGCCTTAATCTTGGAGTGAGGAACGTCTACGCTATCTTTCTTAGCGGTTAGAGCGTTACGGATGCGAGTAAGCATATCAGCAATTGGATCAGTAATAGTCATTTTTATATCCTCCTACCAGCTTGCCTTGCGAACGCCGGGTATTTCGCCTTTGTATGCAAGTTCTCTGAAGCAAATTCTGCAGATGCCGTACTTGCGTAGAACAGCGTGGGGTCTACCGCAAATAGAGCAACGGGTGTATTCACGAGTGGAAAACTTTTGCTTTTTTTGTTGTTTATTAATCATTGATTTCTTTGCCATTTTAATAAACCTCCTACTTTACGAAAGGTACGCCAAGAAGTCTTAAGAGTTCTTTAGCTTCTTCGTCGGTCTTAGCCGTGGTGGTTACACAGCAGTCAAAACCTCTAACTTTCTCGATTTGTTCATAAGAAATTTCGGGGAAGATGAGTTGTTCTTTGATACCGAGGGTATAGTTACCTCTTCCGTCAAAGGACTTGTCGCTTACGCCCTTAAAGTCACGAACACGGGGAAGTGCGATGGAGATAAGCTTGTCGAGGAAATTCCACATCTTATCTCTACGTAGAGTTACCATTGCGCCAACTTGTTGTCCTTCTCTAACTTTAAAGTTAGCAACGGATTTCTTAGCCATGGTAGCAACTGCCTTTTGACCTGCGATCTTTTCGAGTTCGCCAGTAGCGAGTTGCATGCTCTTGGAGTTTTCTTTGATGTCACCAAAGCGCATGTTGAGAACGATCTTATCAAGCTTTGGAACTTGCATTACGGTGCTGTAACCGAAAGTCTTCATAAGAGCGGGAACAACTTCTTCTTTATATTTAACTTCTAGTCTGCTGATTTCTCTAACTGCAGCAGCATTTTCAACTTTTTTAGCCATTATAAATTGCCTCCTATTATTCTGCTACGGTTTCGGTGGTTTCAGCCTTAACTGCTTTCTTACGAACTGCAGCTTTGGTAGCCTTCTTAGCCTTGGGTGCCTTCTTAGTTACGAGAACAGCACCACACTTTTTGCAGTAACGAACTCTCTTGCCGTCTTCCATGCGGTAACCTACGCGGGTGGGGTTGTTGCAAGCGGAGCAAATGGGCATTACGTTGGAAATATCAACGCTACCGGGTTGCTTTACCAAACCGCCTTGGTCGGAAGCCTTTCTTGCCTTAACTGCCTTGGTGTTAACGGTTGCAAGACCTTCGCCTTCTACTAGTACGCGATGAGCTTCGGTGTTAACTCCAATAATTTGAGCAGTCTTACCCTTGTCTTTACCGGCAATGATCATAACGTAATCGTCTTTTTTAACGCTATATTTAGTCATAATTCAGCCTCCTAAAGAACTTCTGGAGCAAGAGATACGATCTTAGCATAGCCTTCTCTGATTTCTCTTGCGATGGGTCCAAAGATACGTGAACCGCGGGGCATATTTTGGTTATCAATAATTACCGCTGCATTATCATCGAACTTAATGTGAGTACCGTCTTTACGTCTAATGCCCTTGTGGGTACGAACGATAACGGCTTTTACTACGTCGCCTTTTTTAACAACGCCACCGGGGGTTGCGGACTTAACGGATGCAATGATAACGTCACCGATGTTACCACTTCTTACGTAAGAGCCACCCATAACGCGGATGCATTTGATTTCTTTAGCGCCGCTATTATCTGCTACTTTTAATCTGGATTCAGGTTGTATCATGTTGCCTCCTACTTAGCCTTCTCTATGATGTTGAGAAGTCTCCAATTCTTGTCCTTTGAAAGGGGACGAGTTTCCATAACTTCTATCTTGTCGCCTACACCACACTCGTTGTTTTCATCATGAACTTTAAGCTTCTTGGTGCGGAGAACGTACTTTTTATACAAAGGATGTTTTACCTTTTGTTCGACGGCGATAACGCAGGTTTTGTCCATTTTATCGCTTATAACAACGCCGACTCTGGTTTTTCTAAGATTTCTATCTTCCATTTAAGTTATCCTCCTATGCGTTCTTCTTAGCGCGGGTTTTCTTTGCAGCCTTAACAGGTTCTTCTACGATACCGAGCTCTCTTTGACGTAAAACGGTCTTTGCTCTAGCGATATCTTTCTTGGTGTCTGCAAGAACCATGGGGTTGGAAAGTTGGTTGGTTGCGTGCTTGAAACGAAGATTAAAGAGTTCGGTCTTTAGTTCATTAATCTTAAGCACTAATTCTTCATTTGTCATTTCAAAATAATTCTTTGCTTTCATTAATTGTCACCGCCTTCTTCAACTTGATCCGCTCTCTTAGCAAACTTGCACTTTACGGGAAGTTTGTTTGCTGCTAGACGAAGTGCTTCTCTTGCTACTTCTTCACTAACACCGGCCATTTCGAACATAACTCTGCCGGGCTTTACTACTGCTACCCAGAATTCAACTGAACCTTTACCACTACCCATACGTGCTTCAGCGGGGTGCTTGGTTAAGGGCTTGTGGGGGAAGATGTTTACCCATACTTGACCGCCACGCTTAATATATCTGGTCATTGCAACACGGGCTGCTTCTATTTGGTTGGACTTAATCCATGCGGGCTCGGTTGCTACGAGGCCGAATTCGCCGTATGCGATCTTGTTACCTCTTAAAGCTTTACCGGTCATTCTACCGCGTTGTTGCTTTCTTCTTTTAACTCTCTTAGGCATTAACATAATTAGTTTTTACCTCCTTTCTTAAAGACCTCACCCTTGTAGATCCAGGTCTTAACACCGATAATACCGTAGGTGGTATTTGCTTCTGCGAAGCCGTAATCGATGTCAGCACGTAGGGTTTGTAGGGGAATTGAACCTTCGTGATAAGTTTCGCTTCTTGCGATTTCTGCACCGTCAAGACGACCGCTTACCATAGTCTTAATACCCTTAGCGCCTGCTCTCATAGCTCTTCCCATTGCGAACTTCATAGCTCTACGGAAGGGAGTTCTCTTTTCAAGAGCGGATGCGATGGATTCTGCAACGATTTGAGCGTCCATATCAACGTTCTTAACTTCGTGAACGTTTACGCTGAAGGTCTTATCCTTGCCAACTATCTTGCGAACTGCTGCATTGATTTCTTCGATGCCCTTTTTCTTTGCGCCAGCTTCTTCAGGAGCTGCGTCTTTCTTGTTCATCTTACCAACTGCTACGCCAACTCTACCGCAGTAGATATCAATTTTAATGGTGTTAGCTGCTCTTTCGATACTAATCTTGGAGATAGCTGCATCGTAGTAGTTCTTCTTTATATACTTACGGATTTCGTCGTCTTCTTTAAGGTTTTTACCGAAATCCTTTTTGTTTGCGTACCAAGTGCTACTCCAGGGAGCGATGATACCAACTCTTAAACCATGTGGATTAACTTTTTGACCCATTTTGGTAATTCCTCCTATTTAGCGGCGTCAAGAATGACGGTGATGTGGGTGGTGCGCTTCATGATGCTGTGTCCTCTGCCCTTGGAAACGGGTTGATAGCGCTTAAGGGTTTTGCCTTCGTCAGCAAAGCATTCTGCTACGTAAAGGGTGTCCTTGTTCATGTTCATATTGTTTTCAGCATTAGCTGCTGCGCTGTTAACAACCTTAAGGATGGGGGTGCTGGAAGACTTGTTCATAGCCTTTAGAAGAGCAACTGCCTCAACGTAACTCTTTCCACGAATAACGTCTAGTACGGAACGTACTTTGTAAGGGGAAATTCTAATGGATTTTGCTACTGCATAAGGACGGGTGTCTTTGTTTTCCAATCTTGCTTGGGTCTTTTCTCTAACTCTAGTTGCCATATAGACCTCCTATTTCTTACCGCCAGCGGCTTTGGAGCCTGCGTGACCGTTAAACTTTCTGGTGGGAGCAAACTCACCGAGTTTTAAGCCAACCATATCTTCGGTTACGTATACAGGCACGTGGGTTTTACCGTTATGAACGGCGATGGTGTGACCAACGAATTCGGGGAAGATAACGGAAGCTCTTGACCAAGTCTTAACGGGCTTCTTTTCGCCATTTTCGTTCATCGCTGTAATTCTCTTCATTAGGCTCTCTTCACAAAAGGGACCTTTTTTAACTGATCTGCTCATCTATGTGCCTCCTAATTAATACGCTTAATAATCATCTTGTTGGACTTAGCCTTCTTACTTCTGGTCTTATAACCAAGAGCGGGCTTACCCCAAGGAGTAACGGGAGTTGCCATACCGATGGGGCTCTTGCCTTCACCACCACCATGGGGGTGATCGCAGGGGTTCATTACAACACCGCGAACGGTAGGTTTAACACCCATATGACGGGTCTTACCGGCTTTACCAACGCTTACGTTTTCGTGGTCGATATTGCCAACGGTACCGATAGTAGCTTTGCACTTGAGGGAAACGTATCTCATTTCGCCAGAAGGCATTCTAAGGGTTGCCTTGTTGTTTTCTTTTGCCATAAGTTGTGCACTTACGCCAGCAGAACGAGCAATTTGGCCACCTTTACCGGGTTGAAGCTCTATGTTGTGGATGGTAGTACCAACGGGGATATCTTGAAGAAGGAGTGCGTTACCTGCTTTGATATCTGCGCCTGCTCCACTAAGTACGGTGTCGCCTACGTTAAGGCCTACGGGGCAAAGGATATATCTCTTTTCGCCGTCAGCGTAGTTAAGGAGAGCGATGTTTGCGCTACGGTTGGGGTCGTATTGAACGCTTGCAACCTTTGCGGGGATACCGTCTTTATTACGCTTAAAGTCGATAATTCTGTACTTGTTTCTGTTACCACCACCGATGTGTCTTACGGTGATTCTTCCCAAATTATTACGACCGCCGGACTTGTTTTTGCTTACTAGCAAGCTCTTTTCGGGCTTAGTGCAGGTGATTTCTGCAAAGTCCGATACGCTCATATTACGGCGTGCGGGGGATGTAGGTTTATATTTAATAACTGCCATTATTGTTTACCTCCCGATTATGCTAGACTTTCGAAGAACTCGATTGCTTTGCTATCTGCGGTAAGGGTAACGTATGCTTTCTTGTAGGAAGCGGTTTTGCCTTCCGTATAGCCTCTTCTTCTGGTCTTACCGCTAACTCTTACGGTATTTACCTTTTCTACGGATACGCCGAAGATGCTTTCTACTGCAATTTTAATTTGAGTCTTGTTAGCATCCTTTCTTACTACGAAAGCGTATCTTTTTGCTGCGATACCGTCATAACTCTTTTCAGAGAGAACGGGTTTAATAATGATATCGTAGTTGTTCATTATGCATATACCTCCATAAGTGCTTTAACGGCGTCGAGGGTGAATACACACTTGTTTGCACGAACTAGTTCATAAACGTTAAGGAGAGCTACGTCGGTCAAAGAAACGGTTTGGATATTTCTTGATGCACGTAGTAGATCTTCTTTGTGTCCGTTAACTACTAGAAGTGCGGTCTTTTCGATACCGATATTATTAAGAGCGGTTGCAACGAGCTTGGTCTTGGGTTCTGCTATTTCGAAGTTGTCAACGATTAGGAGTTCTCCGTCTGCAAGCTTCTTGCTGAGAGCACTGCATAGTGCGCCAACTCTCATTTGCTTATTGATCTTCTTGCTGAAGTCGCGGGGCTTTGGTGCGAATACAACACCACCGTGTGTCCATTGAGGAGCGCGGATGCTACCTTGACGAGCTCTGCCGGTGCCCTTTTGTCTCCAAGGCTTTCTACCGCCACCACGTACTTCGGTACGGGTAAGAGCGCTCTTGGTGCCTTGTCTCTTGTTTGCTAGTTGAGCAACGATAACTTGGTGAATGAGTGCTTCGTTATACTCTCTGCCAAAGATTTCATCGTTAAGTTCAACGGTTCCTACTTCCTTACCTAGGGTATTTATAACTTTTGCTATCATATTCGTATCTCCTTTACCCTATTATTTAAACCATTTGGAAGCCTTAACTTTCTTACAGGTGTTCTTGATGATAACGGGGCTGTTCTTAGGTCCGGGGATACCGCCGGCGATGAGAAGAACGTTACGTGCTACATCAACCTTAACTACTTCCAAATTTTGAATGGTTACTTGTTCGTGACCATATTGACCTGCCATCTTCTTGTTCTTGAAAACTCTAGAAGGGCTACTGTTTGCACCGAGTGAACCAACACATCTGTGAACAGGGCCTACACCGTGGGTTGCCATAAGTCTGTGGGTGTTCCATCTTTGGATGGTACCGGTATAACCACGACCTCTGGTGGTGCCGGTAACGTCTACCTTGTCACCTACTACGAAGATATCAGCTTTGATTTCTTGACCTACGCTATAAGCGGAGCAATCTTCAAAACGGAATTCCTTCATGGTCTTCTTGGGATCAACGTTTGCTTTCTTATATTGTCCAAGAGTGGGCTTGTTTACGTTGTTAGCCTTTACTTCGCCGTATGCTACCTTAACTGCTTCGTATCCGTCTTTTTCGATGTTCTTAATTTGAACAACGGTGCAGGGACCTGCTTCAACAACGGTTACGGGAATAACAGTACCGTCTGCTGCGAAAATTTGGCTCATTCCTAATTTCTTACCTAATAATGCTTTCTTCATACTGAGCCTCCTATTACAGCTTGAGTTGGAAATCTACGCCTGCGGGAACGTCTAGCTTCATAAGAGCGTCAACGGTCTTGGTGGAGCAATTGTAGATGTCAATCAATCTCTTGTGGGTGCGAAGTTCGAACTGTTCACGGCTATCTTTATATTTGTGGGGAGAGCGTAGAATAGTTACGATTTCCTTCTCGGTGGGTAGCGGGATAGGTCCTGATACGCTAGCGCCGGTGCTCTTAGCAGCTTCGACGATCTTAGCACAGCTGGAGTCTATCAAGCTATGGTCATAGGCTTTCAATTTGATTCTGATCTTTTGACCTGCCATGTTATTTTGTTTCCTCCATATATTTCATTTCCGTACACACTTAGCCGTGTGTATCGTGCCCTCCGATAAATAAAAGGCCATTGGCCGATTCCCTATCTTCAGACTGCTCGTGTACCTCCGGAATTGACACCCACTTGAATGCAATATTCCATCTTAAGTTACCTAATCGGGCGGTTTACGAGAAATCCCCGAACGCGAACGATATCATTCTATTAAAAAAAAGCTATAATGTCAAATAAAAAACATACATTTTTTAAAAATTTTTTAAGAATTTTTTTGGATTTGTGGTAAGCAAAATTGCAACCACAATATGTTGTGGTTTGCACTAAAAAAATGCTATTTCCAGTTGAAATTCGCCCTATTTTTGCTCAAGCAAAAAATTTGAAAAAGTACAATATATATAAGGTACCCGCGCACGCGCGCGAGAAATTATAAATACCCTCTTGATTTATGCAAGCGTTTATATTATAATAAAATATTGAAGGAGAATTTACAATGAAACAGTTTTTAGGTGACGATTTTTTACTTAACAATCAAACTGCAGTAGAATTATATAACGAGGTTAAAGACCTACCTATAGTTGACTACCACTGCCACGTGGATGCTAAAGAAATATACGAGGACGTCAAGTTTTCATCCATAACTCAGGCTTGGTTGGGTGGCGATCATTACAAGTGGCGCGCCATGAGAAACATGGGTGTGGAAGAAAAGCTCATAACCGGTAAAGGCGACGAATACCAAAGATTTGTAGCTTGGGCTACCATTTTACCTGCTATGGCCGGAAATCCACTATATCACTTTAGCCACCTTGAATTAAAGAGATACCTAGGCATTGACACCCCTCTTAACGAAAGAACTGCTGAAGAGATATACGCCAAAGCAAACGAAGCATTAAAGGAACTTAGCGTAAGGAAGATTATAGAGAAGGCTAACGTGGAGGTTATCGTAACCACCAACGATCCTCTTGACGATTTGAAGTATCACAAACTTTTAAAACAAGAAGGGTACAGCGTCAAGGTACTTCCGGCCTTCCGTCCCGATAAGGCTGTCAATATTGAAAAGCCCCACTACCTCGACTACGTTACCAGTCTTTCCAAGTTAACCGGTTTACCCATTAAGAGTCTAGACGACCTTAAGACGGCTCTTAAATCTCGACTGGACTACTTCCTAGAGAATGGTTGTAAAGCAGCCGACCATGGACTAGATTACGTACCGTTTAATCTTAAAGCAAGCTACAAAGCAAAAGAAATTTTTGAAAAGGCTTTGAATCGTGAGCCTCTAACAAAAGAGGAAATAGATGGTTTTAAGACTGATATGCTTCTATTCTTCGGTAGTCAATATCACAAGCGCGATATCGCAATGGAGGTCCATTTTGGTTGCGTACGCAACGCAAATAGAAACATGTTCCTTTCTCTCGGACCAGACACCGGCTTTGACTGCGTAAACGATCACAACTACGTAGACAACCTGTACGGGCTTCTTGACGAGCTTGCAATGCAACATCGCTTACCCAAAACTTTGCTGTATTCACTAAACCCAAAAGACAACGCACTACTCATATCAATGATGGGTGCTTTCAACTGCGCGCCCTTTAAAGGAAAGGTACAACAAGGCAGTGCTTGGTGGTTTAACGACCATAAGAAAGGTATGGAAGAGCAAATTGCCACCTACTCTGCAGGCGCTCCTATCGCCACCTTTATCGGTATGCTAACAGATTCTAGAAGTTTCCTCTCATACGCTCGTCACGAATATTTTAGAAGAATACTTGCTAACTATCTTGGCACCTTAGTTGAAAACGGCGAGTATCCAGAAAGCGAACTCCCCTATCTTAAAAAGGTTATTCGCGACATATGCCACGATAACGCAATTGCATATTTCGGTTATTAGTATTGATTCAAGTGTTAATAAAAAAGGAAGCGAGCAATCGCTTTCTTTTTTTATACTCCATCTTTCACTTGAATTAATTTTAAAAAGGTAATAGAATACCCATATGAGAAATGATAAGAGAAAGGGAATATCTACAAAAGACTTGGCACTAGGCGCCATTCTCACTGCCCTCGTTATAGTATTGCAACTAGTTGGACAGTTTATAAAATTTGGTCCGGCATCAATTTCACTCGTGCTCATACCCATCGTTATTGGCGCAGCTGTTTGTGGCCCTAAAATCAGCACTTGGTTGGGACTTGTTTTCGGTGTCGTGGTGCTCTTTACCGACGGAATAGCCTTCATCGCAATACACACCATTGGTACCATCGTCACAGTTTTATTAAAAGGTGCTCTTTGTGGTTTAATAGCTGGAATCGTATACAAATTATTTGAAAAGAAAAACGTGTACCTAGCGATAGTTTTTTCTGCTATTGCCTGTCCCATCGTCAACACGGGCGTATTTCTACTTGGATGCTATCTATTTTTCTTCAACACCATTAAAGAGTGGGGACTTAACGCGGGGTTTACTAACGTTGGTGAATATATGATACTCGGTTTAGTTGGCATTAATTTCCTTCTTGAGCTTGCCGTCAACGTGGTTTTAAGCCCCATAATAGTAAAGTTAATAAATATTAGAAAACGCAAGAATTAACGATAAAAAATTGACATTTTTAGATTTAAGAAAACACATATGTGTTTTCTTTTTTATTGACTAGAATAATCTATTGTGCAATAATATATTTAAGGATTGAGCAATATGATTATAATTAAAGAATTAACTAAGATTTATAAGAGCAAATATGCGTCCCCTTGTCGTGCGTTAGACAACGTTTCTTTCACGCTCCCCGACAAAGGCATGATTTTTATTTTGGGAAAAAGTGGTAGCGGAAAAAGCACCCTATTGAATCTACTCGGTGGGTTAGATAGTATTACTAGTGGTGACGTTATTGCGAACGGAAACTCCCTCGTGAATTTTACTGAAGAGGAATATGCCGAATATCGCAATTCATACGTAGGTTTCATATTCCAAGATTACTGCTTGATAGAAAGTTTCACCGTTAAAAATAACATCTTGCTCTCCCTCGATATTCAAGGAAAAGAAGATGAAAACAGACTGGAAGAAATTGCAAACAAGCTTGATATCGTAGACTTACTGGACAGATTCCCTAAAGAATTATCTGGTGGACAACGCCAACGCATAGCCATTGCTAGAGCAATCATAAAAAATCCCGAACTAATTCTAGCTGATGAACCAACCGGCAATCTTGATAGCTTGAGTGCAAGGCAAGTACTTGAAACGCTAAAAACTATTTCAAAAGAAAAGCTGGTACTTGTCGTTTCGCACAATCCCGACGACGCAGAAAAATATGGTGATAGAATTATAGAAATTGCCGATGGCAAAATCATTAACGACCACGAGCGTAACCCCGAAGCCAGCGCTGAAGTAGTTATCACGGAAGAAAGAATCATCATTCCCGAAAAAAAGCGTCTTAGTGAAGAAGAGCTACAAAACATTAACGCCAGACTAGAACGTGGTGGATGCAAACTAGAGCAGTCTTCAACGTTATTTACACCGACGGAGAAAATCCAAGTTACCCCCTCCTCGCAACCTTGTGTGAAGCTATTCAAATCAAATATAACGCCTAAAAAATCCCTAGAGATATCCTATGCCTTCCTAAAGAAAAAATTACCTAGTTTCATCTTTTCCGTGGTTATGGTTTCTCTAATAATCATCATGTTTGGCTTGTGTCAACTTTTCGCATCATTTGATCAAGATGCAACACTAAATCGTGCAATTAAGGAATCCGAATCTGAAGTTTTAGTATTACAAAAAGGCTATATAAAGAATAAGGCGCTAAACAAACTCTCAACAGATGGGTTGGTTGAAGTCAAGGAAAGCGACGTCAATGCCTTCCTCGACACCGGCTACACCGGTAACGTCTATCCGTTGTATAATTGGACGCTTGCCATGTCCGAACAAACTCATTCAATCGAGCTTTTAAAAAACGTCGACAATAAGCAAAATTACGAAAACTTGTACGCGCATGAAAACGTTGGTGTGCTGGTTTGCGATGAAGAGTATTTAATAAAGCACTTCGGCAAAGATGGTAAATTAAACTACCTTGCAAAAGCTGAAACACAAATGCCGGGTGGCATTATCGTTACCGATTATATTGCAGATTGTATAACGTTTTATCATCCTACGACCTATCCCGATTATCAACATTTAGTAGGTATCAAATTCCAACAACGCGCTTACATAAATGCTGTTATTGAAACCGATTACAAAACTAAATACAAAGACACCATTGACAAGTATTACGAAATCCTTCGCTCTAATGGTGCTGGTCTACATCTGCGCGACTTATTCACAAGTGAAGAGTACGTAAATATGCTTGATGATTTTAACGTATACTATAACGTTGCATACTCCACAAACAGTAACTTTTTCGCCGATGCTAACAATATTGAATACCGACAATTCACCCGCATCCAAAATGCTGATATTTATACTGACGACGGAAGATTTTTCTTTATAGAAATACTTGATAGTTATCCCGACGTAGAAGGTGGGTATGACGTTAATGCCGGCGAAATAATATTCCCTATAAACCTTTACAACACCTATTTCAAAACCTCGTTGGAAGATCCCAATGACCCTAATTTTTCAGAAAGGCAAATCACCATCAAGATGTATCCCATCTATTTTACCGGAGAGCGAACGGAATATTTTACCAAAACGTTCACTATAGTAGGTTTAAGCGATAAATATGCGTTTTTTGAGCCCAGTGATGCCGACTTTCTACGCCAGTACACAATCCATCCCTACGCCTTATATTTTGATAATCTAGACAACGTAGTTGCTCTTACCAACAAGGGGGATGAACTTGACTTTTATGCCGATTCAGGATATTTCAAGGCTATTTCATCTATTGCAGAAATAGTTGTAGTGTTCAAAGATTTATTCTTGCTTATTGCCCTTTCCCTATGTATTGCCGGTTGTATGATACTAATATCATTTGGTTTTAGCAACGTTAAAAAGCGCAACTATGAAATTGGTGTGATGCGTGCGCTAGGTACGAATATGAATAATATATCTTTCATTTTTGTCTTGCAAGTACTTTTTGCCGGCGTGCTGATTTGCCTAATTTCCACCCTAGGTTTATACTTTGCAACAGATATAACAAACGGCATTTTGAGTGAAAGTTTCATGGTGCTTTTGGAAAGCAGTATGCTAGAAGATTTGGAGATTATAACGTTTAATCCTATTGCCTTGGTAATTGATCTAATGATAGTAATAATCACAACGTTGATTTCCGCATTTGCTCCAATAATTGCAATAAGAAACGTTAAACCCCTTGCAATAATTCGCAAAAAAGACTAATAAAAACGCTCCCGGTCGGGAGCATTTCTTTTAACTATTTAATCTCGTCAAGAGTTTCTTTTAGCACCTTGAGCATTTGGTCGATTTGCTCTGTGGTAATTATTAGAGGTGGTACAAAACGGAGAACCTTACCACCACATACGTTTAGTATAAAGCCCTTTTTAAACATACGGTTATATACCTCTTTTGCAAAGTCGCCATTAATTGTTTCGGCACCTACTATCAAGCCCTTTCCTCTAACGGCTACAATACGATTATCGTTAAGTTTTCTTAGTCCTTGCATTAGGTACTCGCCCTTACTTGCAACCTCTTCCATGAAGCCCTCTTCTCTAATTTTACTGCATACAGCATACCCTACTGCAGTAACTAGAGGTTGTGCTCCAAACGTGGTTCCATGGTCACCTGGCACAAATGCATTTGCGACGTTTTCGGTAGCCAAACAAGCAGAAACGGGTACTCCACCACCAATTCCCTTTGCACAAGTAATAATATCTGGAGTTATGCCATAGTGTTCGAACGCCCAGAATTTTCCCGTTCTTCCGGCACCGGTTTGCACTTCGTCCAAAATGAGCAATACACCCTTTTCCTTGGTCAATCTATCTGCAAGCTTTAAGTAGCTATCACTTGCCGGAATTATGCCACCCTCTCCTTGAATGGGCTCCAGCATTAGACCTGCAACCTCGTTGTCTTCGAGTGCATTACGTAACGCTTCTTCGTCATTGTAGGGAATATAAATACCAATACCTTCGGGCAAAGGAGCAAATGGTTTGTTATACTTTTCTTGACCGGTTGCAGTAACGGTTGCAAGCGTTCTTCCGTGGAAAGATTGTACTGCGGTAACTATTTTAAAGCGATTTTCGCCCTTTACCTTAAAATACTTTCTTGCAAGTTTAATAGCACACTCGTTGGCTTCGGCTCCACTGTTGCCAAAGAAAGCCTTTTTGAGGTGGGTTCCCTTAACAAGTTGTTCTGCCATTAGACCACGCGTTTCATTGTAGAAATAGTTGGAAATAATGCATACCTTCTTTGCTTGTTCGGTAATAGCATTCACAAAAACGGGATGATTATATCCTAGCGCGTTAACGGCAATACCTGCCAAAAAGTCCAAGTATTCGTTACCTTCCGTGTCGGTCAAATAACAGCCGTTACCACTTTCAAACGCCACCTCTACGGGCGCGTAGGTATTCATAAAAAACTCTTTATCACGCGTTTTAATCTCTTCAAATTTTGCCATATAATCTCCTTTATGCGTACACAACAAACTGTGCTAGGGCAAGTACGCCCAACGTGGCTACAAATAACGCCAAATGTATCTTCAAACTCCAACGAACCCATTTTGCATAGTCAACGGTGGTAAGCCCCAAAATGAGTAGCAGTCCCGCGTTCGTTGGCAATAATACGTTTGCAAATCCGTCGGCAAAGCAGAACGCCAATACTGCAACCTGAGAATTGATGCCGACCATCGCACATATGTCATAAATCATAGGCATAAGCAAAAAGACCTTTGCCGAGCCGGACTGAATGAATAGTTCAAAGACGAAAATCAACAAATAAATTAAAATTGTTGTTCCAAAGCCACCCCTATCTCCAATCAAATTAACTATATGATAGAGAATGGTATCCATTATGTCGCCCTCTTCAACAATATACCTTATGCCACCTGCAATTAGTATTAGCGCAACGGCAGGGAGAAGAGTGAGCATTCCTTTACCGAGGTTTACAAACAGACGTTTCCCACGCTCGCCACACATCAAACAAGCGCCTATGCCGGCAATAACGTATATTGCAAGAATAACGTACATCAAATAATCGGCAAGCACGGGAACTGCGATAGAAATTAGTGCTAAAGCAACTATACCTAGCATCCAGCAACCAAACCATAATAGTGCCCTGTTTTTGCCCTTATCTTCCTTAAAATCTTCCACACGGAAGCTAAAACTTTTTTTACGCTCCAAATCCAAAGCATAAACCATACTCTTTTGGGGATTCTTTTCAATCTTTTTAGCGTATGGGAGTATAAATGCCATTAGTAGGCCGTAAGCGAGGAAGAAGGTAAGAACTCTTAGCCCTATTCCGGAATACATAGGGATGTTGCCTATAGTTTGAGCAACGCCCACCGTAAAGGGATTTACTACAGCTGCGGAAAAACCAAAGCAAGGCGCAAGCACGCTAACGCCTAGTCCAACGAGAGCATCCCAACCAAGGGCATAGGAAAGCATGACTATTACGGGCACTAACGGTATAAGCTCCTCAAACATACCGGCCGAACTACCCAGAAACATTAGCGCAAAGGTCATTATAGTTAGAAGCAAGTATTTCCTATGTCCCAACTTATAATTTAGGTATTCTACCATATAAACCAATATGCCACTATCGTCAAGAGCTGTGAATATTGCTCCTATAATAAGCAAAAGAAGTAATATTGCCCACACCGTCATACTACCTTCGGTAGAGGGAAGCAAAATCATAAATGGAGCAAGCAAAAATTGCCACCATTTTATGCCGTCTAACGATTCGTCAACTTGATAGGTTCCTACGATTATTGAGCCATCGGCATCACGCAAAAAAGCGCCTTTGTCTAATACAAACGTCAAAACGTATGCCGTAATGAATAAAGTAAGTACTACAACGATGCCAACTATTACTGCCTTTGGGCTTATAGAAATTGATTTTGCTCTACTAACAGCCTCGTCTGGAGTAGTAACTTGGGTAACATTTTCTTTTGTTTCGCTCATATATTACTCCAAACCAACCTTTTCTTCAGCTTCTTTAACAAAATCGGTTATGACCTTAGTAAAAACTTCGGGATATTTCACCATTGAACGAGCGTGCATAGTATCATCAAAAATATGATACTTTGCGTCGGGCTTTATTGCCAAAAGTTTTTGACAATTGTAAAAATCTACCGTCTTGTCAGCCTTTGAGTGAATAATTAGAGTAGGCTTTTTTACACGAGCCAATGATTGACCTGCGTTAAAATCCTTAAACTCTATTTTGAACATCAATCTTGAAACACTTTCAAAAGTGGGTTCAAGCAGTTTTCTAATCGTCTTGTTCTTAATATACTTGGAAAGGAGCCCTTCAAAATCTGCATATCCACAGTATTCCATAAGATACTCTACCCGTTTGTCCATGTCTGCTACCATCATAGAGGTTGCTGCTCCCATGGATTCACCAAATATGGCAAAGCGTTTACCGGGATACTCCCTTTCCAGTAGGTTAATCCAATCAATAACGTCATACTTTTCCGTAGCGCCAAAAGTTATAATATCGCCACCGCTAAAACCACTTCTCTTGTGGTCTGGAATAAAGACGTTGTAACCAAGGCTCAAAAACATTTCCAGGTACTTCATTTGTGAAAGGCCACATGAATTGTGTCCGTGTATGGAAAGCATAATTTTATTAGATGGAGTGGGGCATTCATAGTATCTTCCAAACACCTCGTAACCATAACGAGATTCTCTACGATATGGGGTAAACGGTATGTCTAACCAGCGCTTTTGGAAACCCTTTTCCTTAATTTCGTAATCAAGTATAAAATCATAATCACGCTTTGTGGGCTTATAAAGCTTCTTCAAAATGAAGTACGCCCCTACTCGAAGGGCGACTGCAATAAAAAGTATTAATCCTACTATTAAATATATCCACCAAGGCATAGTTATCTAGCAATATTTGCAAGTCTTTGTAGTTCGTCAACGTTATGAATAACGATTTCATCCTTCCTAAAACTGATGATGCCGTCTTCACGCATTGCTATCATTTCTCTACTCATAGAGGGACGAGAAACGTTAAGGTATTCTGCCATTTCGTTACGATTAAAACCAAGATGAATAGTTTCCGTTCCTTGAGCAAGATATTTGTCGTAGAACAATTTTGCAATCTTGCCACGCATTGACTTAATCTTAAGATATTTAGCATCGTTATTGATGGTATCTATGCGCTCAGCAAGGCAAGAAAGGGTATTTTCCAAAAGTTTTTGGTGACAAGGACAGTTATTAGAGCATTGCTTTACGATTGTAGCAACCGAAATATAAAGTACGGTAGCTTCTTCAGCAATAACAACAGAACTCTTAAAAGTACGATCGCCAGAGTAGCCCTCTACTTCACCGAACATATCGCCGGCATAAAGCTCGCCACAGTTTTCCAACTCGCCATTGTCCTTCTTTATGAATTTTACGGCAGCACCACTCAAAATAATACCTATTTCATCAACGGGTTGACCAATTTCAGCAACGACTCTGCCCCTGCTATACTTGTTAATATGTCCGTGCAAACAATCAAAAATCTTATTGATTTCTTTGTCTTCAAAATTGTAGAACAATTTATTCTTTTTTAGCAGTTTAAAAATATTCATAGTACCCTCCGGGCATGGTTTTTTGTTTGTATCTAAGGCTACAAACGTCAAAAATATTATACAATGAATATGACGCTTTTGCAAGACATTTTATTATTTTTATGTTATTATATTTATATTCTTAATAAGGACGAAAGACGGCGCAATGGTAAACGAACAAAATATTCAAAAATTCAATGATGCTATTAACGCTTTTTATTCTTCAAGACTAATTATAGTCGACAAAGCAATAGCAGAATTTTTAAAAACTATAGCTAGTGACAATTCCTTTATGGAAGTGCTTGCAGACGCCACGAAAACGGCAGATTATAGGCAAGAATATCAAAAAGCCATTGTAAACGATGCAAATGGGCTAAGTTTCCGCCTTCCTATGAACAAACGTCACGTCATAGCTCTTGTTGTAGGTTTGCTTTTAGAGTTTGACAGAAAGGACCTTTCCATAATTGAGTTCGTTAGAAAGTTCTACCCCGCAGAAGCAAGTCACGACTCGTACCTTGCATTTTGCGAGCAAGTCATTAAGCCGTTCAGCGAGGCCTTCAAATCCGTATATCTTGGTGAGGAAGAAACCTACTCGACCTCCACTATTGCAGATCGTGAAGAAAAACCTTTTAACGACAAGGCAAAGGAAGAAACGGACTACTGGCTACGTTTGGTTATTGACGGCATAATGAGTGACAACAGTTTTACCAACGTCGAGCGCAAAGATTTCATAACTATGATAAAGGGATTAATGTACGTTACCGAACTTGCGAATCCCCTACTAATAAAATTGAATTGGTTGGGAATTAAGTATTCTTTGGGAACCCGTAAAAGCATTTATAGGGAACTAAAAGAAGTAGAAACAATTCTTATCAACTATGGAGTGATAGATTAATGGCAGAGTTATTTTTAACTAGTTTAGAAAGCGTTGCACTTCTTATCGTAATGGCCGTACCGGGCTTTATAGTTGCAAAACTAAAAATGATTAATAAGGAAGAGGCTTCCAAGTTTTTGTCAGTAACCCTTCTTTATATTCTTCAACCATTCGTAACTGTAAACTCCTTCTTGAACACCGACTTTACAATGGACATTCTTTGGAATATGCTTGCAATATTCCTCTTTACCACAGTTACCGAGCTCGGCATTTTGTATATCGGCAAACTAATTTGTCACCCCATTAAGAAACTTGACGTTGACTCCAAGGGCATAATTAGTTACGGTGGCGCGTTTGGCAATCTAATTTATATGTGTATTCCCTTCTTACAACTACTTGCACCGGGAAGACACGAGCTCATTTTGTATGCTTCTTGCTCTTGCGTAGTATTCAACCTACTTTGCTGGACGGTGGGTAACTATGCAATCACAGGCGACAAACAATATATTAGCTTGAAGAAAGCAATACTAAATCCCCCTACCCTGTCTTTCATTATTGCGTTGCCTTTGTTTATATTTAACATAAACTTCCAACGCTTTAACCTTACCGGGATTGCCAACGTATTCAGCTTGTTTGCAAACGCCGTTGGTCCTCTTTCCATGACTCTTCTCGGCATTAAACTTGCCGAAATGAACTTGAAAGAATTGTTCCTTGATTACCGTGCATACATTGCTTCCGGCATAAAACTCATTCTTTACCCCATTTTGGGACTACTCGTAATGCTCCTTATGTCCACCTTTATGGATATTGAGCCTATAAGACTGAACTTAGTTGCCATAGGAGCAATGCCTATTGCAACAAACACCATGATGTTTGTCACTATGGCGAACAAAGATACCGGGCTTGCAGCAAAAGAAGTAATGATATCTACCGTTCTTTCTTGCGTAACAATCCCCATTTGCATAATGCTAATGGCATAACAACTGTATAAAGAATATGGCACGTCGAGAGCGTGCCTTTTTTAATCAAAAAACTCTTTTTTAATTAGGTCTATCATCAAACTTGTGTTTAGGTGAGAGGCATCGGGTGGATATATATCGTGGATGGGTCCACCGGTAAATATCTTTGCAAACTCTTCTATTATTTTCTCCTTATCCTTACCCTCTTGTAACGATGAGATTATTAGTTCCTTTGCCTTTTGGAATTCACCCTCAACTATGCTTAAATAGTGTTTGGTAGCCTTTCTATCAATCAAACCAAGATGAGGCACGAGCAAATGCTCTATGTCTAACGTCTTTAGTTTTGAAATGGAACGTAACGCATCGCTAAAGCCCGTCAAACAAATGGGAAGTATGCCGTTTCCGTTATATATTCCCAAAGTTTCCGAGGAAAGCAATAATTTTTTGTTTATTTCGTAAAAGCCAATGGAACACTTTGTGTGCCCGGGGAATTCATATACTCTAAACAAGAGGTCGCCACAACCAATCTCATCACCCTCTTTAACAACAACGTCGACGCTAAGCGTATCACCCAAGAATTCGTATTCGCCTATTCCATAATGCTTTGCGTGGGCGTTATCAAGCTCGCGCATCTTTAGTATGGCGTGTGGGCGCGCAAAAACCTCAGCCGTATGCCGTCCTGCAATGACAACAGCCTCTGGATATGCTTTTTTTACGTATGCAGAGCCCAGACAGTGATCGTAATGGGAGTGGGTAAGAAAAATATAGTCCAGCTTACGCTCGCCTAAAGTTTCCTTAATCTTTCTTGCAAGGGCATAGCCAGTAAAAGCAAAACCACTATCATACAATATAGCGGTAGTATCATTATATATTAGGTAAGCGCTGTCACCCGGGACAACGCGCATATCAACAACTTGTAATTCTTTCATAATCTTAAAGTATAAATCCGTAGAATAAAATGCCTACACCTGCTGAAATTATAATTAGAAGTATGGGGTGTAGCGTTATCTTGTTCATAACGGTAAGCGTAGGAGCCAACTTGGGAAATTTCTCCTTGTTTACTTTGGGCTTAAACGTTAGGAAGAAACAAACGGCAAACCATACTAAACCGAACCAATTAAAGGTAGTTTCACCGCCCTCTCCCTCTATCGCAGTAGTTGCATACAATACCGATACAAATGCTGCAACAATTAGTGCTGTAACGGTGGGTCTAATCATAGTAAAAGCATCTTGCACGTGTTTGTTTGCCAACATCTTTTTTGAAAGATAGTAGATAACTAGCATTATGACAATGCTGGGAAGGAGAAGCCCCATTACTGAACAAAATACACCTAGTGCACCACCAACATCTAGGCCAATAAAGGTAGCTACGTTAATGGCAAATGGTCCTGGGGTAGACTCTGCTATTGCAATAAAG
Source organism: Candidatus Stercoripulliclostridium sp. (assembly GCA_045577735.1). Classification (GTDB taxonomy): domain Bacteria; phylum Bacillota; class Clostridia; order Christensenellales; family DTU072; genus Stercoripulliclostridium_A. The sequence continues at coordinate 58,406 of JAZNIY010000020.1, forward strand.
TCAATGAGCAGTTCCTCGGTTATCCACCCTTTACCTATGGCCGTGTCGGAAATGAGGGGGATCATAGCATATCCACCACCAATGGTGAAGAAACCAATTTTTAAAAATGAGAGGAATAAATCAAGATGTATGGGCATTACTCGTTTCCTCCTTCACTATTTTCTTCTACCACTTCTTCGCTGTCTTGGACGGTTTCATCGGTGACAGTATTCTCGGTATTATCTACACTTTCGGCATCCGTAACAACTTGTTCGGCAACCTTCTTTTCAGGCTTTATCTTCCTAGTGGCAATACCCCAAATTATGCCGAATAGCGCTGCGCCAAGAATAATGAATACCATGTCGAGAGCAATAACTTCAAACGTAGAAAGGAGTGCAAGAACGAGGGCTATACCCATAACGACGTAGCACACCAGCTTCTTTTCGTTGTTTTTACTAAGCTTAATTGCAGCGTTTAAAATGAGTGCTGCAACAGCACTTCTAATGCCTAAAAAAGCCCATTTAACGTACTTGTTACTGCCAAACTCATCTATTGCAAACGATATTCCGGTAATAATAGCAATAGACGGTAACATAACGGCAATGCTAGCCACAAACGCGCCAAGCACACCTGCCACTTTTGCTCCTACGTAAGTTGCAGTATTAAGGGCAATAACGCCGGGAGTAGACTCGGCTATTGCAATAATATCAAGCATTTCCTCGTCGCCAATCCACTTCTTTTTTTCCACCATTTCCTTGTGAATTAGGCCCACCATTGCGTAACCACCGCCAAAGGTAAACGCCCCTATCTTAAAAAAGGTAAGGAAAAGATTCAGCGTACGCTTTAGGAGTTCTTTTATACTAATCTTCATTTTTATCTCCTACTCTCGGTGGGAAAAGGTTATATCTTTCGGGGTGGGTAATTGCAGAAAACATTCTGTCTTTTGCAAAGGGAATGTCCTTTGTTATGGTGGAGCACAAATTCTTCATATACTCCCTTTGGCTAGTGTGGTCCATGGGACAAGGGTTGTGGACTAGAGGTAGTTTTAGGCGATTGGTTACCCCCTTAATATCCCCTTCGGGGCAGTATATCAAAGGACGAATTAACGTCATGTTGGTTCTAGACATGTAACCCGTAGGCTGGAAGGTCGACAACCTACCTTCATAAATGAAAGAAAGGAGGAATGTTTCCGTTAGGTCGTCTGCGTTATGTCCTAAGGCCAGTTTATTTGCTCCTATTTCGTTACATTTCGTATTGAGGGCACCTCTACGCATTTTGGAACAAAGAGAGCAAGGATTTTCCTCTTTTCTAACGTCAAATATTATTTCTGCAATGTCGGTCTTTTCAAGATAATAGTCGACGCCCAAGTCCTCGCAATATTTTGCAAGAGCGTCAGCCTCTTCTTGACTAGCGTTTTTAAAGCCCATATCTACTCTAATTGCAGAAAGCTTATAAGGGTTAGGTGAAAACCTACGGAGCATAGCAAGAGCGGTGAGAAGCACGAGACTATCTTTACCTCCACTCAACCCCACGGCGATGTGGTCGTTGTCCTCAATCATATTATAATCATTGATGGCACGACGCATACAACCCATTATTTTTCGCATTACTTTACTTCTTTCATCCATACTGTAATTATACACTTTAATATTTATAAAAGCAAATTAAAATAGTTGCGAGTTTACAATTAAGGGTATATAATATTAACGAAAATAATAACATATAAGGAGAGCACCTATGATCACCAAGGATACCGTAATCGGTGAAGTATTAGATAACGCAAAGAACCCCGAAGCAGTAGCAACCCTACTAGTAGAAAAGTTTGGTATGCATTGTTTACATTGCCCTTGCTCACGCATGGAAAGCATCGAGCAAGCAGCAGCAGTACACGGATATGATGCAGACGCATTAATCGCAGCACTCGTAGAAGTAGACAAATAACAATATTTTTAAGGCTGTAAGCCTTAATACTGGAGTATGGTGTAATGGCAACACAAGGGACTCTGACCCCCTTGACGTAAGTTCGATTCTTACTACTCCTGCCAAAAAATCGACAAGTTTCAACAAGATCTTGTCGATTTTTACTTTTTCACTATTCACTTTTCACTTATATTTGCCCCACTTGCCGATTTAATTAATAGATAAAAGTTAAGAGTGAATAGGTACAATATGGTTTTTTTCTTATATCTTGCAATCTCTTTAAAAGAATGTTCAGAAACAGAATATTGTATTGAATTACTTTTAGAGAGTGGATATTATCACGATAAAACCATGCTTGATAAATGTACGGAAATTAAAAAATACTAATTTCATCCCTAAATACTGCTAAGGAGAATAACAAATGAAAATCATCCCATTTGAACAAAAATATCGTGACGATATGATTTTTATGATTCTTGAAGCAAAAGATGCTTTAGGAAGAGTGCCTGGGCTTAACGAGGACTTATTGGACATACAAAAAAATTATCTTGATAGAGGAGATATGTTTTGGATTGCCATTGACGAAAATAATAGAGTAATAGGTAGTATTGGTTATAATTCTTTGAACGATGAAGAGGTCGCTTTGCATAGACTTTTCGTTAAATACAACCTCAAGAATCAAGGAATAGGAACATCCCTATTGCAAACAGCGGAAGAGCATATTAAATCTCTCAACAAGAAAAAGATCATAGTTCATTTAGGAAACAAGGAACAATTTTTTGAATCTTGGCACTTTTACCCAAAACATGGTTACGTGGAGTTCAAGCCAAACTATATGTGCAAAAGCCTTTAAACAACCCTATCGGTTGTTTTCTTTTTATTGCGCCCAAAGTAAGGCACAAATACCATATTGACAATATTCAAATAAAAGGTTACAATATAGGTAGACAAATTCTAGTAAAAGGTGAACCAATATGGCAAAAAAACACATTGTTGCACTACTTTATGACTTTGACAAAACGCTATGTACTCGCGACATGCAAGAGTATACCTTCATTCCCAGCTTGGGCATGGAGCCCGATGACTTTTGGGGTGAAGCAGGCGTTGTCGCCAAAAGAGAACAAATGGACAGCGTGCTAGCCTATATGTACTGCATGATTGACCAATCAAACAAAAAAGGCATTCCCTTTACACGCGAAACCCTCCTTGAGTGTGGCAAGCATATAGTATACCACCAAGGCGTAACGGAGTGGTTCAAGCGCATTAACGAGTACGGCAAGCAAGCCGGGGTACAAGTTGAACACTACGTACTCTCTTCAGGGCTAAAAGAAATTATTGACGGTAGCGAAATTGCAAAATATTTCAAAAAGATTTTTGCAAGCGAATTTATGTACAACGAAGAAGGGCACGCAATGTGGGCAAAAATGGCTGTTAACTACACCAATAAAACCCAGTTCGTATATCGCATAAACAAGGGTGTGCTTGACATAAACAACAACGTTGACCTTAACAAATCGCAACCCGACGAGGACAGGCGCGTATTCTTCCGTAATATGGTTTACATAGGTGACGGATTAACCGACGTACCTTGTATGAAACTTGTTAAGCAATCGGGAGGACATTCCATCGCCTTGTACCATCCTGGAGAAAAGGACAAAGTTCAACCCCTACTCAAGCACGAAAGAGTGGATTGGATATTTGAAGCTGACTTTAGAGAAGGCGGAGCCCTTGACGATGCAGTACGCACGCTCATCAGCCAGCTGGGATGCAAGAACAAACTGCAAGACATAACAGAAGCACAAAAGAAAGAAATCAAATAAAGTTAAAAAATAAACGCACCGTTTCGTCGGTGCTTTATTTTCTTTTTTCGTGTTTGTTTGGTTTTGGCGTGCGCTTGTATATATCCAAGCGCACGCCTAACTTTCATTTTGAGAGTTTAAATTTTTATCAGGCTAGTGTCATCAATTTCCACATCTTTCGTTTTACTTTTTTTCAAATTAAACATAACGAGCGGTGAGCCGAAGCCCACCGCCATTCTTTGTTATTCAAAGGGTCTAAGCTAAATTGCAGGCTCTTTTATTGTGTTTTATCTTCTTTTCTTTCTGATAACAAACCAGAAGATTGCAAATCCACCGCCACCTACGACTGCAACTGACGCTACTACGATGCCGATGATAGCACCCGTTCCAAGACCGTCATTATCGTCCGTAGGAGGATTGTCAACGGGAGGCTGAGGATCGGGATCGTGTGCAGGCATTGTGTAATCACAGGTATCACACTTGTTGTCACCGTTGTCGTCAACGTGAGCCGCCTTGTTTGCCTTGTCACCGCATTCGCACTCGTTCCAATGCTCGTTCGCATCGGTTACCCAAGTTGAGCCGTGTGCGTGATTATGAGGCGGAGGCATTACGCTCATAGCGTATCCACAAGCGTCGCAAGAGCCGTCGTTATTGCCGTCGTTGTGAGCAGCCTTATCAAGCTCCTGACCATCACAGCCTGTGCATTCGTGCCAGTGATGAGTTTCGTTCTTCTGCCACTCTGCTTCGGGAGTATGCGTGGTATGTCCGAGAGCCGGTGCAATCTGCCATCCGCAGATGCTACATACCTCGGGATCGGTTTCTGTAGCCGCGCCTGCCGATACGTGATTCTGCTTGGTATCGGTTACGGAGCATCCGTTCTTCGTACATACGTGCCAATGTCCGCTTGCATCCTTTTCCCATTCGCCGGTGAAGTCGTGAGTAATAGTCCTTACGTAACCGCAAGCACAGTCGGTATCGCAATCGTTATCGAAACTATGTTCTGCGGGACTTACCTTTTCGCTTTCACATCCGACGCACTTGAACCAGTGTCCGTTTGCGTCATAGCCGTATATACCGTTTGAAGTATGGATGGTATGTCCTGTCGCAGGGGTTATGATGTACTCGCATACGGAACACTTAACCGGCTCGTCCTCGGTTGCTTCTGCTCTGTCTGGCTGGTGATCTTCAAGCGCGGTATGGTATTCGCATCCTGTTCTCTTACACTTGTGGTAATGACCGTTTTCAACGCCCGTCCACTCAGTTGCTAAATCGTGATTATTCGCGTCAATAGCAATTGTGAGATCGTTGATCTCCGTCACGCCGTCCTCTGCGAAATGCTTTTCGCAGGTCGAGCAGGTCTTGTGCGCCTTAGTTCCCGTTGCTACGCAGGTTGCGGGAAGCTCTTCCTGCCATTGTCCAAATCTGTGGCTTCCGTATCCGCCGTAGCTCTGTCCGCAGGAGCAGATTGCCTTAGCCACACAGGTTGCGTCACCGCCGTTGTGCGCTACGCGGCTACCCGATTGCTCGGCACCGCATACGCTGCACTCGTACCAGTGGTGAGTATCGTTGAACTTGAGCTCGGTGTAATCGTGCTCGATCGTTCTCTGATAGCCACAGATACAATCAACGTCGCAAGCGTTGTCGAATTGATGCGCGGTTTGGTCTATCTTATAGGTGTCGCAACCGGTACATTTGAACCAGTGGCTATTTTCGTCATAGCCGTATTCTCCGCTAGAAACGTGGTTTACGTGTCCCGTTGCGGGAGTGATTACGTATCCGCATTCGGTACATAGTTGAGGATCGTCTTCGGTTGCGGGCGCGCCTTCGACGTGGTCTTCTATCGTGCTTATTTCGTTACAACCAGGCGTTAGGCACTTGTGTGCGTGTCCGTCTTCGTCTTCATAATCCCACGTTGCACTCCAATCGTGGTCGGCTAAATCTAACTTGCTATCTTCTACGCTAGTTACTATAGTGCAATTTTCGTCGGCGTATACTTTATTACAAATAGAGCAAGTCCAGTATGCTTTGTTACCTTGAACTTGGCAAGTCGATTCTTTTGCGTCGGTTTTGGTCAGGATATATACGGCGCTTTGGTCGTTCGCGTACAACGTAGCGTTATTAGCGCAGTGACTGATAGCATACACCTTGTCACCGTCAAATACGGGTGTTAAATCGGTGCCTATGGTTTGTCCCCACGCACTTCCGTCTATGGTGAATTCTTCGTCAATAACTATTTGCTTGCAAAGTGCATAAGCAACTTCACCGCTAGCGAATTGTTCTGCCGTTCTTCCGCCGTGTTCGTTAGCGGTAGCATTTAAATAATAATTATTCTCAATAAGTGACGACGTATCATTGTCATCCAATAGAATTACTCCACCGTAAATCAGCGTCGATTGATACTCGGCAGGAATGATAATCTCTCCAGCGTTATAACAATTGCATACTAATGAAGTATCAATATTAGCAATACCGCTTGAGGCCATTATTTCCGCATTGTTCTCATCAAAATTCTCATCGAAGGTAACTTCTATATTTCCTACGTTGTAGGAATTAACTATTGTTGTAGTCATTGTCCATCCTGCGATACCGGCAACAGAGTATCCGAAAGAACCAGCATTAATTTCGATATCACCGGCGTTATAGCATCTTTCTATTGTTACGCTGAAGCTTGACACTCCAATAATACCGCCGACAGCTTCATAATTTGCATCAACCGTAATATTACCCGTATTGGTGCAATCGCTTATTCGGCTGTAAACTCCGAATCCGGCAACACCGCCGACAGCCGGTGCTATACTTTGAACGATAATATTGCCTTTGTTATGACAATTAGTTATTTCAACTGTGCTCTCTGTGTAATCGTAATTATTGCTACCTATGATACCGCCGACATTTATATATTCCGAGCTATTTGCGGTTGCTGTAATGGTACCGTAGTTAACACAGTTTTTAATAATAACTCCACCTTCATTTTCAGCAACGATACCACCGAGGAAAATCTCAATTGTTTCATCATCCAAACCGTTTTCTACGTAAAGGTTACTACTGTTGGTACAGTCTTTGATAGTGCCGTTAGTGCCGTTGCCGTAGTTGATACCAACAACACCACCGCCACCGTATTTTGATACGAGCGTATTGTTTACGCTATGGCAATTCTCTACAATACCGCAGTTATAATAAACGATACTGCTAAACTCGTACCCTTCTAAATAGGAATTTTTAACGGTAAGATTCTTAATGATACCGTAATTTTCGCCTAATAGGCCCCCTATTCCAAATCCACTGTTGACATAATTGATTAAGTAAAGTCCACTAATAAACTTACCGTTACCGTCGAAGACGTAATCTTCACCTAAACCGAAAGGTAATTTCCAAATGCGGAAACTTTCTACTGCGCTTGCGTTAAGCGAGCCGTCTTCAAGAAGAACGTTCTCGTTGACAACGATATCGTTCATAAGGAATACGTTGCCGTCGATATATTCACCGTAATCAGAGGGGAACCAATATAGATGTCCTACTTTACTTACTTCGTACGCGCCGTCGGGCGTGCCATCGCCGTTGATATCGCGGTTTTCGTTATAGTAAGGTGCTTCAATACCGTCACAAAGCGTGCAGAAGCCGTCCCCGTCAAAATCGTGATTGCCTTGAGCGTCCGCAGTCCAATAATCTTCCGTTGATATCATAGTGCAAGTAGCACAGTCGTACCAATACGTTGCGCCAGTAACGCAGTCAGTGCCCTCTTCTTTTAGGTGGGCTTCGTCTTCTATTTGTTCGGTAAAGGAGTGGTCTTTTTGCGCTTCCATTTCGTAATCGCAAGCGTCACACAATTTAGCCGAAGTACAAGTTGCTTCATCTACGGAATAGTGAGGTAAGGTAGTGTCGTATACGTCACAGTTAGCACACTTGTGCGCGTGACCGCTTTCGCCCATAGATACGTAAGGCGTATTAAAGTCGTGATTGAGCGCATTGACGAGTACGTTATTACATACCGTACAAATTTGCGCTTCGGTACAGGTTGCTTCATCTCCTGCTACGTGCGCGGTAGCAGTAACGGTAATACCTACTTGATACGTATGATAATTATTGGTATCAGCGGGAGTAAATACAGCTAATACGGTATAATCGCGTGCTTCGTCAAAGTATACGTTCTCGCTAAACGCCCAATTACTAGGTAGCGTTACGTCTTGTTGGCTTGAATGGTCTATACAGATAGTAAGACCTGTAGGCACGCTATAATCGGGAGCAAGGTTACCTGCTTTTTTATCAAAATAAACCCAATAAGATTTGGTTATTGCGTTATAAACGGCAGTTTCTGAAGCGGTTACGCTATATTGTACGGAACCTGCGCTATTAGCGGTAATTACGTTGCCGTCGATGATTGCATCGCCTTGTAACAAAGCGTAACTTAACTCTCCGCTTGATTGAATTACGTTAATCGCATATTCTTCTGCAAAGGAAGATACGACGGGCGTTTCTTCAACAGTGAGAGTTTGTACTCCCTTATGTAGTTCTATTTCAAAATCTTCGCTATAACTTAAATAATTGTTCGATTCCTCCTGCGTTACCGTCAAAGTGAACGTTCCGCCCGCTTGAGTAACGTTAGAAATAACGCCGTCGCTATATTCAAACGCTACACCGCTTAAATTGGATACTGCGGATACGTTGGTATCGCTTTCTCCCGTCGTGGTAATAGTCAATTCTTCATTTATTACAATATCTCCGCCCATATATTGCAAACTAGGTTTTGATACCGTAATATCGGGCGTTGCTTTATTAATGGTGACCTTAATATTGTAGTAGCATTTTTTCGTTTCGCCACCGTACGTAGCGCTAATTACCACCCAATAGTAATAACCGTCGTCGCCGTTCAAACCTTGCGAGCAATCTACGAATGCGTAGGTGCTACTTTCGTTAACTAACGTTGCACTATTATCAAAATCAAAGGTATAAGCCAACCACGGGGGTATACTTGTATCTAATTGATACCACTTATAGGTATATTCTACCCCTTCGCTTAGTTCGTGTTCTCCCGTTACCGTTACGTTACGCGCTACTCCGTCGTAGGTAAAGGTAAGTTCTTCACCGTGTGTGCTGGTGTAAGTGGGATACTTAAGTTCGTACGTCATAACGAAGATCTCGCCGTCATCGTCCGCGGTAAAGGTGTATGAGCCACCGTCAATATAAGTAGCATCGGTTAGACTGTGTACCCATCCTTTGAAGTTATATCCCGTCTTATCATAGCCTTCGTTATCCATCAAATAGATTTGTTGTCCTACGTAACCTACAAGATCGATTTCTTCCGATTCGGTAATGTACTTCATATTTACCTTGTCGCGTACGTAATAGGTAAATGATAATTCTTCGCCTGCGGTTGTGAACGTAGCAGTGCAAGATTCACCGCTAGGGGTGGTTTCCGCCGTGCTAAATCCGGTAAGCGCGCTTGCTTCAATGGTTATGATTTCGCTATTGCCGTCGCTATAAAGAACGCTAACGTCAAAAGGTATGAATTCTTCCGAAGGTTCGTACCATTGAACGAGTTTTTCGGTAGGTATAGTTACCGACTCAACGGCGCATCTCGTCCATTGTGCGGTAAAGGTGATTACGTCAGTTTCTCCATTAAACGTGAATTGATCGCCGGTATTCAACGTTGAACCATTGTATAACCAACCACCAAAATCATAAGTTGCTTGGGTAGCCTTGTGGGTATCCTCGAAGGTAATGCTTTGATCCTTTTCCCAAATTGTCGATTCTAACTCGGTAAGCGATGCATTCTTTTCGCCACCGTTTGCATCGAATGCAAGGTCGTAAATAGGAACGTATACCGATGAAGATACTTGACTGCTTACACCGGTACTGTAATATGCTTTTACCTTTTCAAGTGCGGTACAGTTACTGAATGAGTTGCTACCTACCGTAGTTTTTGCATAAATAGTAACGTCCGTTAACGCGCTACAACCCGACAATATACTACCGTCAATAGAAGTAACGGTAGAAGGTATAACTAATTCCGTAAGGGAAGTACATTGACGGAATGCCATTTGACCTATGGTGGTGATACCTTGATGTAAGTTAATTGACGAAAGTCTACTACATTGATTGAACGCTTGATAACTGATAGTAGTTAACGTATCGGGTAGCTTTACGTTATTAAGATAAGTACATTCTGAAAAAGCACAATCGCCAAGTTCGGTTATCGGTGCATAAATATAAGCACTTATTAAATAATCGTTCTGTCTGAATAGGTTAGTACCCATTGATTGAACGGTTGCAGGAATGGTAATCTCAACGATTCCCGTTTTTCTGAACGCACCGTTACCGATAGTCGTTACACTTGACGGAATATCTAAATTTCTAAAACTATTTGCGCCAAAGAATGCAAAATCGTCAATCGTGGTAATACCTTGAGATAACTCTATATTGGTTAAATACGTACAATCTTGGAAAGCGTACGCGCCTATTGCCTTTACCGAATAAGTTATCTCGTCGTATTGAATACTACCGGGTATTACTACATCGGTAGACGCCGTCAAAGCATTCCCCGACACTTCTACGGTGTAATTGTTTTCTTCATTAGTAAGTACCTTGTAGACGATATTTTGATAAGTAAAGGTATCGTCTACTTCAAGTGGATTAAGGTCGTAATAAATTTTTACAACGGTATTACGCTTGGGGCTAACTACTTGTTGCTCGAATGCTTGCATCGTATATCCGTCGTAGGTGTTGTTAGCAACAGCTTCGGTAGTTTCGTAAGGAAAGGCGGATAAGGTTTCCGTATCTTCTTCTACCACGCTATATCCTTCAGAACCGATATTTTGTAAGTAGTATTCTACACTATAAGGTGCGGAAGAATAGCAAGTAATTGAATAATCTTCACAATAGTCAACCGTCGTACTATTAGCATAAGCGTATACCGTAGTGTTTGCCGGAAATACCCTCGTGCCCAATCCGTAAGTAACATCAGTACCATAAACCGTTACGTAGTCAAGCTTGGTACAATCAGCGAACGCCCCTACCTCTATTTCCGTAACGGTTGCGGGAATGATAACTTCCGTTAGTCCCGTACAACCGTAGTAAGCCTCTTGGGGTATCGTAGTCAATCCACTATTGAAGGTAATAGTCTCGAGCGCGCTACAATTTTTGAACGCTTGAAGATCCATACTATTTACACCGGGCATGGTTATGTTCTTAAGAGAAGTACAACCATTAAACGCGCCTTGAGGAAGCCAGGTTATACTTGACGGAAGAGTGATTTCTTCTAGCGCAGTACATCCATTAAACGGAAACATACCAGTAAATTGAACGCCTTCGGGTATATTAATATCCGCAAGCGCACTGCATTGGGAAAAGGCACGAATACCTATCGTCAAAAGTCCATCAGGTAATTTTACACTCTCTAATGCCCGACATCCGTAAAAAGTATCACTGTAAATGGCGGTTATTTTACTGGGAATCTCTATTTCTTTAAGACTACTGCAAGAATCAAATGCCTCAACGCCTAAGTATTCCAAATTATCTGAGAGCGTAATGCGTTGCAAACTACTTTTTTGAAAGGCGTATCCCTTAATTTTTACAACGCTATCGGGAATATCGATTTCCGTTAAACCACAGTTATCGAACGCGTTAGCGCCTATTTGGGTTATAGTATTAGGGAGCTCTATGCTTCTTAAATAATTGCAGTCATAAAAAGCATTATCGCTCTCGCTATTTTCCAATGTATCGCCTATTTCGGTAACAGTGTACGTATAGTCTCCATTGGTAACGGTAGAGGGGATAACTACGTCGGTCATTTGCGTCAACGTGTTACCTGATACTTCTACAGTATAATTATTTTCTTCCTCGGTGAGTACCTTATATATGATATTGTCTATCGTGAACAGGTCGTCCACCGCCGCATCTGCTACGATGGACGTACTATTCACTCCAAATATCACCAAGGAAATACACACTATCGTAAAAATAAACAATATCGGTATTGCTTTTTTTATTCCTTGTTTCATTTTTTGTTTATCTCCTTTTTATATAGTTCTGCACCGTAAGGTTATTACGGTGCTTTTTTTAGGTTTTTCGTTAAATTTTCGCTATTTTAATCAATAGTTTCTTCACAAGTAGCGGTTTCTACTTGTTCTTCGGTTGCAGCGACTTCCGCTTGTTCTTCTTCTGCAATAGGCTCTTCTAGTTCGGTAACTTGCGGTTCGCTTTCTTGCTCTAAAGGTTGTTTTACAACGATTTCTCCACCGCAAGCGGAGCAGAACTTATCCTTTGCGGTTGCTTTCTTTCCGCATTTTTCACAGGCGTATTCCTCTTTTACGACGACCTTCTTTTCGATCTTGCCACCACAGACGTTGCAGAAATTGTCGGAGCTTCTTGCTTTCTTTCCGCACTTGCTACAAACATAGGTTACGGTTTCACCGCTATCGGTTGCAGGAAATTTCTTTTCTAAAACTTTGAGTGCGACCACTGCGCCTACGGTAAAGATAAGTGCGATGAAGATACCTGCGGAAAGTTTGATACCTGCCGAGCCGTATTCACTCTTTTCGGTGTTGCTTGCCGTTAAGATAATAAGGAAAATAAGGAGCAATACGTTAAGACCTGCTAAACCGAAAAGTCCAAATTCACCGAGTTTCTTCGATTCAAATTTACCGAGCCTGTCGGGGAACTTTTCAAAAACACCAAACGCCTTCAAAAGCCCCAGCACGCCCCAAGCAAGCAATGCAATACCAAGTAACAGAATGAAAAGCTGTATAATAGAACTCATCACACCACTGAATTTGAGTTCCCACAAATCCATAACTTTATATCCGCTCACGCCGTAGGATTGCGAATAATTGCCGTATCCTACATAACTGTATTCCGCAAACGACGCTATGTAATTGAACGCCAAGAATATAAAGTTCAAAAGCCCCAATCCTGCACAAAACACATAAGTCAAATTATTTTTAAGTTTGTTCATCATATTTTTGCACCTCCTAAATTAGCCCCAATTTCCAAGCTGCACGTAAATCGTTGCGCTCTTGTAGACTTCGTCATAGCGAACGGTCACGTTTATTTCGCCCTTTTTGAAGTACCAATATCCGTTACTGCTGGACTGAAGCGTAAGCCCTGCGTTCACAAGCTGTGTTGCATAAGACTCTACGTCAGACAGCTTTACTCCGTGATAGACAATTTCATCGGTAGTCCAATTTTCCTTCATTGCGCCACTTGGCGTTCCCGTCTGATAATCGTAATCAAGATAGGTATAGTCGTCGTCGCCGGCGCTGTATCCGGTAACGTAGGTTACGGCATTCGTCAAGTAACCAACCTGCAAAAGCGGAACGCCTTCCACGACCTTGGGCAACTGATGATGAACGGGCATTGCGTAAAGGGTAAATGAGAAGTTCTCAGTTACCACTCGTTCCTCGCTGCTCCAATCAAGATCCTGACTGTACTTAAGGAAGAGATACCATTCCGTGCTATATGCGTGAAGCTCGCCCGAGATTCTGTCATCTCCCCAGCTATCCTCACGGTCATCTACGCATTCAAAGTTTTCCGCAAGGTCTGCGATAAGGGTATTTAAGGTAGCTTCCGTTCCTTCAAACATAACGAAAAAGTAAGTCCACGGTCTTTCGTCGGTATCATAGTCAACCTCCACGTAAAGCTCGCCGGGTGGGTTATACGCGATTTTTTCATCTAAAAGCCCTACAAATTCCGTTCTGTCAATAGCGGTTACGCTATCGGGCTTTGTCGGGAACACACTCGGCAGCACCGAGCTATCCCAAACACCGCTGACGTCCGCGCCGTATCTGCCCGTATCCCATTGGTCTTTATAGGGGCTGTTTGCGAACACGCTTCTGTAAATGTACTGCTCGGGATCGTTTGGATCGTAGTCGTCTCCGGGCGTTACGATGGGATTTCCTCCTCCGCCACCGGAGCCGCCACCTCCACCACCGCCTGAATTATCGGGATCTTCCGTATTGTTACAGGCAATGAGAGCAAATACCATCATTAAGCTAATAAGTAATGCTAATATTCTTTTCATTGTCGTAATCTCCTTATATTTTTTCTTCTGTTCGTTTACTGCGGTAGCTCCACATCACCGAATGAGGTAACAGTGGTGTCGATGGAAGTTACAGTTGAGGTCATCGTGAAACCTGACATAACTTTTTCATATTTCAAAATAATGCCCGATTCTATGTCTTTGTAGGTTTTGGAACTCATTCCATAACCCATATCGTAATTCCACACCGTCACGGTTTTTCCGAGTACGGTTGAATTTTCGCCCTGAACTGCTTCTTCATATATATCTGCTTCTTGCGTTATGAAATCGAAAATTAATTCTTCTACGTCCCTCATTTCGGTTTCCATACCATAACTGCTCTTTTCCCAGCCGTCGCCGTAATCTTCCCACAGCTCCCAACCATTGCCTGTCCATTTGTAATACATTTGGGAATCAAAATTCATCGTTGTCCCGTCGTAGCTCATTTCTTCTAACACATAATAATCATTACCGATCTTGATTGCCGTGTAATAGTTATAATTTTCAACGTTGTAAGTAATCTTTACGTTTTCGGGGAGAACGTAATCAGGCTCTTCATAGGTTGCTGTAAACGAAATGGTGAAGGTCTGATTTTCATCGTGGAACGTGCGTGTTGCACGTAGCTCGGAATAATACGGGTTGTTGTGGCTGTAGACGAGATAGTATTCACTTCTAAAGCCCGCTTTCTTCAAGGCATCCGTATAAGCCTCTCTTTCGTCTGCCGTCATACCGTAGCAGGTTACGGTAATGCTTATAATTCCGTTTTCAGTGCTGTTATAGGTCGAGTCAATGCTATAACTGCTTCCCGACGTACAATTCGGAATGGTAATACCAAGTACCGAGAACATATCGTTGATGGTCGTTACGGGAAAAGCGTTCAAGTTGCCCTCGGGCAACGCTCCGGGAGTGCTTGGAGTGCTTGGATTACTCGGATTGCTCGGATTTGCGGGATTTGCGGTAGGCGAAGCTACACCGAATACGATGATCACGTCGTTGCCGTCATCTTCAACCGCTGCCGAATATACCACAGTTCCTACCACTTTATAGAATGCAAGCTCGGAATCCTCTGCGATATAACCCTTTGCGAGCATTTCCGCTTTAATGCTGTTGTAATAGTCTGCTGCCGTAGTGTTTGCTCCCGAAACGGTAACCATATAGGCGCTCACGTTGTTTGCGGTAAAGGTCTGCGCGTTGTAAGTTCCTTCGGGAAGATTCACGTCTACGCCGAACACCTCGTCAATTGCGTTCTCAATCGCGCTCTCGTCGGTTGAAGTCGGCATCCCTTGGAGCTTTTCCACCACTTGTTCAAGAGTGGGGGTTGTTCCACCGCCACCACCGGGCGGATCGTCGTTATCATCCTTACAAGCTGTTAATGCCATCGTAAAACAAAGGACGAGGGCAAGCAAAATTGCAACTAAACTTTTTCTTTTCATTTTGTGTGTCCTCCACGTCATAATTTTTTGTTTGAATTTTTGGGGGTTAAAGATTTCTTATCATACAATATCATCATTCATATCTCCTACCTCCTTCATTCGTTTTGCTCGTCGGGGGAATTCTTC
>JAZNIY010000021.1:0-14094 GCA_045577735.1 Candidatus Stercoripulliclostridium sp.
TGCTTCATAGGCTGTGTCATTCTCGATTGATTCAAGAATTGCGTTGAGCTCGTCACCGAGGAACATAGAAACAATTGCGGGAGGAGCTTCGCCTGCGCCAAGACGGTGGTCGTTGCCTGCGCTTGCAACCGATGCGCGAAGAAGATCCTGATAATTGTCAACCGCCTTAATAACAGCGCAAAGGAAGAGCAAGAACTGAGCGTTATCATAGGGAGTTTCACCAGGCTCAAGAAGGTTCATTCCGTCGCCTGTTGAGATTGACCAGTTGTTGTGTTTACCGCTTCCGTTAACTGCCTCAAAGGGCTTTTCATGGAGCATGCAAATCATATCTTGCTTTTGTGCAACGCTCTTCATGAGTTCCATTGTTAGTTGGTTTTGGTCGGTTGCAAGGTTTACCGTAGTAAACAAAGGAGCAAGCTCGTGTTGTGCCGGAGCTGCTTCGTTATGCTTGGTTTTGGAAAGCACACCCAATTCCCAAAGCTTGTTGTCCAACTCCTTCATGAAGTGAGATACCCTAGGCTTAATTGCTCCAAAGTAATGGTCTTCCATTTCTTGACCTTTTGGCGGTTTGGCACCAAATAGCGTTCTACCACAATGTATGATGTCAAGGCGTTTTTCGCCAATCTTTTTGTCTATTAAAAAGTACTCTTGTTCAGCACCGACGGTCGCGTTAACCTTGGTTGTTTTTGTGTTTCCAAATAACCTTAATATACGTAAAGATTGTTTGTTTAAGGCTTCCATACTGCGCAGTAAGGGAGTCTTTTTGTCGAGTATTTCACCACCGTATGAGCAAAAAGCAGTAGGAATACAAAGGCTACCGTCTTTAATAAAAGCATAACTTGAAGGGTCCCACGCCGTGTATCCACGGGCTTCAAAAGTTGCTCTCAGACCACCGCTTGGAAAGCTACTTGCATCAGGCTCGCCCTTAATGAGAGCTTTGCCTGCGAACTTCATTATGACTTCACCCTTCTTGTTTAAGTCTAGGAAGCTATCGTGTTTTTCGGCAGTAATACCCGTCATTGGTTGGAACCAGTGAGTATAGTGAGTAGCACCATTTTCTAGCGCCCAGTCTTTCATTGCGCTAGCGATTTCATTTGCAACGTCTATGGTAAGAGGCTGTCCCTCTTTTATGGTTTGTTGCAGTGCATCGTAGATTTCTTGGCTGAGTCTTTCTTTCATGACCTTGTCATTGAATACTAAAGTGCCAAAAATCTCTGGTAGACGTGTGTTCATCATATACTCCTCGGTGGGTACAAATATTTATATTAATATACCACACGTATGCGTCATAGTCAAATAATAAGTAAACTTAAAGTTAAATAATTTGCGCGCGCGTGGCTAAACTGATTGAAAATTACACGCTTAAGTGGTATAATTTAACCATGAAAGTTCTATTTAAATTAGGTAAAGAAGCAAAGAAGTATTTGCGTTATTACGTCGTAGGTATTGTTGCGGTAATATTCACGACTTTGGTCACGTTAACAGCACCAAGGCTACTGTCGCATATGACTGGCATCGTGTCCGGTGGCGTAGATCAAGAGGGGCTTAATACGATTATCGTTCTAGCCTTCTCTTTACTAGGTTTGTACGCTGTGAAATTGGTTAGTAGATTTCTTTCCACTTATATGTTGCATATTGCAGCGTGGCGACTGGTTAACAATATGCGCGTTAAAGTGTATGACCACATTCAAGCATCGTCAATGAGCTATTTTAGCGACAAGCAGACGGGTGATCTTTTGTCACGCGTAATAAATGATACTGCGAATTTCGAGATGCTATATGCGCACGTAATACCGGAAAGTATTACTAACGTTATCACCTTTGTTGGCGTTCTGGTTATGCTTATGATTATCAACTGGAAGCTGGCGCTTCTTGCAATGATAATAGTTCCATTTGTTGCCGTTGCAGGAATATACTATGCCAAAAAGGTGCGTCCCAATTTCCGTAAGGCTCAAAAAGTAACCGGAGAAATATCTGCCGAGATGCAAGACAATTTTTCGGGCATACACGAAATACAAGCCTTTGGACAAGAAGATCACGAGCACAAGGACGTTAAGGAAGCGACCGAAAGACATAGCAATGCAATCATAAGAGCGCTCAAGATTTCCGGCTTTTTCCACCCTCTAATCGAGTTCACTTCTTCACTGGCTACCGTAATGGTAGTTGGCATAGGCGGATTGCTTGCCTTCCATGGTGATATGGACGTAGAGAAGGTAGTAAGCTTCCTTTTGTATCTTTCATTGTTATTTGCTCCTATTGAGGGACTTGGAAGACTTGCAGAAAGTGCACAGACGGCACTTGCCTCCGGTGAACGCGTAATGGAAATCCTAGATACTCCAATTGAGATTACCGACAAAGAAGGCGCAATCGATGCTGGAAGATTAAAAGGAGATATTGAGTTTAGAAACGTATCGTTCGGTTATCTTAACGACGTTCCTGTATTAAAAGACATATCCTTTAGTTGCAAGGCGGGCGAAACGATTGCCCTTGTTGGAGCAACCGGTGCAGGCAAAACTACCATAACCCAACTAATTCCTCGTTTTTACGAACCCGATAGTGGAGAAATCTTTATTGACGGACACAATATTAAGGACCTAACGCTTAAATGTTTGCGCTCTAACATTGCACCCGTTTTACAAGACACTTTCTTGTTTAACGGCAGTGTTGCAGAAAATATTGCTTATGCTAGACCGACCGCAAAAAGGGAAGAAATTGTAGCTTCTGCTACCAAAGCGCAGATAAATGACGAAATTTTGGATATGCCGGAAGGTTATGAAAGCAAAGTTGGCGAGCGTGGACTAAAACTTAGTGGTGGTCAAAAGCAAAGAATAGCAATTGCGCGTGCAATGCTTAGAGAAGCCCCAATTATAATTCTTGACGAGGCAACGGCTTCCGTAGACAGCACTACGGAAAAACAAATCCAACAAGCAATAAATAGCCTTTGTGGTAACCACACCGTTATTGCAATTGCGCACAGGTTGTCTACCATTAGAAACGCCGACCAAATTTTGCTTATTGAAGATGGTAAAATCGTTGAGCGTGGTACCCATTACGAGCTTATAGCCCTTAATGGGAAATACAAAAAACTCCACGACCAAAACGTGTAATTAAAATTAGATATTGCAATTTACGCGCGTGTGTGATATTATTATAAATAATTAAAATTGCGCGTGTAAAATGCTCAAAAATAAATAATAAGGAGAATACTTATGGCACGTTATCAAATTAGACAAAAGTATTTTGCATTAAACGATAGTTTTGATATTACCGATTCAAGTGGTAGTCCCCGTTATACTTGCAGAAGCAAGATGATTTCCATACCCAAAAAGTTTTGGTTAGAAACGGCATCGGGCAAACCCCTATATTATGTTCGTAAAAACATGATACATTGGGCAGGTTATCCCAAGTTCAAGATTTACAAGGGAGAAGACAAGAGTGAAGGCCTTCTTGCTAAAGTAGTTGTAAAATATGCATTTGTAGGAAAGAAAATTAAAGTTTCCAGCGAAGCTTTTGGCGACTATATGATTATTGGTAGAGTTGGTTCAAACTGGACTTTCTACGTTCACGAAGGTGACAAGAATGGTCCCGTTGTTGCAAAGATTTCCAAGCATATCCTTAAAGTTGCCGACACCTATGATATTGACGTTAACGGAGCAAAGGATTCTTTGGTAATTACTCTAGCAGTTATTCTTGACTTCTTGTATCATAAGAAGCATTAATATAATTAGTGCTCTAAAAACAGAGAGAGAAAAATTCAAAAACTAAATAATTAGGAGATTGTTATGTCTAAGATTAAAGTTGGCGTAGCCGGTTATGGTGTAATCGGTCAACGTCTTGCTGACGGTGTAGCACGTCAAGGTGACATGGAACTCGTTGGTGTAGCTGACGTTGCTCCCACCCTTGCAGTAAGAGCTCTTTTTGAAAAGGGTATGCCCTACGATTTGTATCTTGCAAACGAAGATAGACGCGCAGAATTTGAAGCACTAGGTATTCCCGTAAGTGGAACCATGGAAGACATGGTTAAGAAGTGTGACGTAGTATTGGACTCTTCCCCCGGTGGAATTGGTGCCAAGAACAAGGAATTATATGAAAGACTTGGCAAAAAAGCTATTTTCCAAGGTGGCGAAAAGAATTCCGTTGCAGACGTATTCTTCCACGGATATGCAAACTATGAAAAGGGCTTGAACAAAGATTTCCTCAAGTTGACTTCTTGCAACACTACCGGACTTATTCGTAGCGTTGATTGCTTGGACAAAGAATATGGTATAGATAGAGTTGCTATTACCATTATTCGTAGAGTAGCTGACCCCGGTGATTATCATAGAGGTTTAACTAACGCGCTTCAAATTGACAAAGCACCTTCTCACCAAGCCGTTGATCTAATGACAATTATGCCTCACGTAGAAGCAACCGGTATTTTGGTACACACCCCCATAACTCATGGTCATATCATTACCGTTGTGGCAACGGGTAAACAAAAGATTACCAAGGAAATGGCGCTAGAAGCATTTAAGAAGCATCCACGTATTCGCATTGTTTCCATCAAAGATGGATTCCTTGGAAACGCAAGCTTATTCAGATATGCTCGTGACCTTGGCAATCCCCGTGGCGATATGTACGAAATCGCACTTTGGGAAGACAGTATCGTAGAGTCTGGCGACAGTATTATGTATGCTATTAATATTCCTCAAGAAGCAGTTACCATTCCCGAAACAATGGATGGTATAAGGGCAGTTATGGGTATGCAACAAACCTCTAAGGAAGCTACGGAAAAGACCAACGAATATCTTGGTATTGGAAAATGGAAGAAATAAAAATCAAGTCTATAATAGGGGTGGACGTTAAGGGCAAAACCGTACTCTTCCGCCCCGATATTAATTCCCCTGTGAAAGAGGGTAAAATAGTAAACGACAATCGTCTTAACGCAACGGTTCCAACTTTGAAGTATTTGGTTGAAGGTGGTGCAAAAGTGGCAATTATAGCACACCAAGGTGACACTTTGGATTACCAAAACCTTATGTCTATGGCACCACACGCAGAAAGATTGAGTGAGATTAGTGGCATAAAAGTTGAGTATATAGACGACGTATGTGGCGAATTTGCTTTGCAAAAAGTTAGGAGCCTAAAAGAGGGTGAGGTTGTTCTTCTTGGCAACCTTCGTTACCTAACCGAAGAGGTTTCTACCTTTGAAAAAGACGTTAAGCTAAAAGCAGAAGATATGCTTAGTACGTACTTGGTAAGGCGCCTTGCTCCTTTATGCGATATTTACGTTAACGATGCGTTCTCAGCTGCGCATAGAAATGCTCCAAGCATGGTGGCGTTTGAACTTCTTATGCCGTCTTATGCAGGTCCGTTATTTTTTAAAGAGTACGAAGCTTTGCATAGCGTTATGACGTCAGCAGATAAGCCTTTGGTATTTGTGCTTGGAGGTGCAAAAATCAGCGATGCATTCGGCATGATGGGCAAAGTCTTGAAAGATGGTGTTGCAGACAAGATCGTTGCTTGTGGCGTAACGGGTGTCGTTATGCGCCTCGCACAAGGAATAAAAGTAGGCACTGCTTATGAAAAGTGGCTAAAAGATCGTGATTTACTTGTTTTTGTAGATCAAGCAAAAGAATTGTTGCAAGATTATGCAGACAAGTTCATTCTTCCCGTAGACTTTGCTTATGAAGTGAACGGCGAACGCAAAGAAATATCAATCGAAGAATTACCTAATAACAATGCTATGTTTTTGGACGTTGGCGCAAAATCCGTGGAGATATTCGAAGAAGTTCTCGCAAGTGCGGGTACGATATTCGTAAACGGACCTGCCGGTGTGTATGAAAACAAGCTTTTTGCCTATGGAACGGACAAGATATGGAACGCCATAGCAAAAAGCAGTGCATACTCCGTTATTGGTGGCGGAGATACGGTTACGGCAGCAAGTAAGTTTATAGACTTAAAGGACGTAAGTTACGTATGTACTGCCGGTGGAGCAATGGTACGATTCTTGAGTGGAAAGAAGTTGCCACTAATAGAAGCAATGTTGAATTCAAAATAAATAAATTTTAGAACCCGTGAAAACGGGTTTTATTAAAAAGAAAGTTATGTATGATTTGTTAATTATCGGTGGTGGAATAAGTGGCATGGTAGCAGCTATTACTGCGAAAAGACGTGGTAAGAGCGTTATTGTGCTGGAAAAAAATGATAAGATAGGCAAAAAGTTGCTAGCTACCGGTAATGGTAAATGCAACATGGCGAACGTTAGCGATATTGAGGGTAAATATAACACGGATTACGTATATCCCATTCTTCGTGAATATCCACTAAAAAAGCAATTGGACTTTTACAAAAGTATAGGTTTGTTAACTAAAGAAGTGGAAGGTAGAATATACCCATATAGCGAGCAAGCCTCCAGCGTTTTAAACGCCCTTAGGGAAGAACTCTACAATCTAGGTGTACAAATAGTGGTTTCTAGCGAAATAAAGACCATTCATAATGGGTATGAAGTGCTGGGTTATAAAGCGAAAAACGTGTTACTTGCCACGGGTTCAAGAGCATCGTTTGGCACCGAAAGTGGTTACCTATACGAGAAATTTGGGCACCGAAACAGCGAATTAAGACCTGCGCTTGTTCCTGTAATTACTTCCGTAGAAAACCTTAAAGGATTGCGTGGAGTAAGGGTGAAGGCAAAGGTAAAATTGTTTATTGACAATAGGTACGTAGCAGAATGTTACGATGAAGTGATTTTTAAAGACAATGGCGTGTCGGGAACGGCAGTATTTAACTTGTCACAAAAAATAGCAAGATCCAAAGGCACGCAAGCAAGATTCACCATAGATCTAATGCCGGAATACACCTTTGACGAGTGCTTAAAAATTATCAAGGAACTTGGTGGAATAGAGGGGA
The DNA here is from genome assembly GCA_045577735.1 of Candidatus Stercoripulliclostridium sp. Classification (GTDB taxonomy): domain Bacteria; phylum Bacillota; class Clostridia; order Christensenellales; family DTU072; genus Stercoripulliclostridium_A. The sequence goes on from JAZNIY010000021.1 coordinate 6,889, forward strand.
TTTTCCATAAAGAAATCGTCAATAACGTTTTAAGATCGGCCGGTAAAGAGCTAGGAAAAATAGTAGAAAAAATCAAATGCTATCCCCTTGAAAACGTTAGACTGGGTTCAGTTGAATTAGCACAAGTTATGAGTGGCGGTTTGAACGTGAATGATTTTAATCAGTATACCCTCGAATCCAAACTCTCTAAAGGGCTTTATGCTAGTGGCGAAGTGTTGGACGTTGACGGTGAATGTGGCGGATACAATATTATGTGGGCTGTTGCTTCTGGGATGGCAGTAGGAGAAAATGTATAGGATAAACGGAATAAGATTGCCGTTGGGATACACGGAAGATGATCTTAACAAAGCGGTCTTAAAAAAACTTAATACCTATAAAAATAATCTTGAAAAGATAGTTCTACTTTCAAGAAGCATTGATGCGCGCTACAAGAATAATATTTTGTACGTATTGAACGTTGCCGTTGAACTAAAGAGCAGTAAAGGTATTAGAGCAGAAGAATTCTCTTTGCCACCAAGGTCGATTAAAGAACTTAATTTTAAACCCATAAATACAAACGCCAAAGTTGTTGTCGTAGGTTCGGGCCCTGCAGGATTGTTTGCGGGACTCACTCTTGCAGAACTAGGTTTAAAACCTATAATCATTGAACGCGGTGGAAGTGTTGAAGAGCGCGTTGAGAAGATAGAGGGTCTTCGCAATTTTGGTATTCTCGACACCGAAACCAACGTGCAGTTTGGCGAGGGTGGTGCAGGCACTTTTTCAGACGGAAAGTTGAATACGGGTATAAGTAAAGAATACACGGCAGTTGTTTTTGGAGAACTCATAAAAGCCGGTGCGCCCGAAGATATTGCATATGAAAGTGCGCCTCATATCGGCACGGACGTTTTGCGTAAAGTTGTCAAGAACGTGCGTGCAAAACTAAAAGAGCTAGGCGCATGTTTGCTTACGCACGCCAAGTTAACCGATATAAAAATTTCAGAAAATAGGATAACTGAAATTACAATAAACGATACCCAAACTGAGAAAGTTGACTATTTAATATTGGCGATAGGTCAAAGTGCTGAGGATACGATAACTCTTCTTAACAAAAGGGGTATGTTAATGAATGCGAAACCTTTTTCTATTGGCGTAAGAGTGGAGCATTCACAACGATTTATAGACTATGCACAGTATGGCGAAAGCTATCGTTTATTACCCCCGGCGGACTATAAACTTAGTACTCACGTATCTAATGGACGTGGGGTATACACTTTCTGTATGTGTCCCGGTGGCGAGGTTGTGTGCTCTTCTTGTGAAGAGGGCACTATTATCACAAACGGTATGTCCAATAGGGCGCGTGATAGCGAATTTGCAAACTCAGCGGTACTTGTTTCCGTTACTCCACAAGATTTTGGTGGTACGTTGTTTGGTGGCTTTAAGGCAAGAAAGGAGCTGGAAAAACAAGCCTTCGTAATGGCTGGCGGAGGGTATAAGGCGCCGGCACAATACTATGGTGATTTTTGTAAAGGTAGTATTTCTACCGGCGAGATAAAATCTTCATATCTACCCGGCCTAGCGAGTTGTAACCTTAATGAATTGTTGCCAAAATACGTTTCTGCAAGCCTAAAAGAGGGTATGGAAGCGTTTGGTAGAAAAATAAAAGGATTCAATCAAGAGGGTGCATTGTTTATTGCTCCGGAAACTCATTCTTCTTGCCCCATTAGAATGGAAAGAAACGAGCAAGGCGAAAGCAATATTAAAGGTATATACCCTTGTGGTGAAGGCGCAGGATATGCAGGTGGAATTACCTCTAGTGCAGTTGATGGTATTAAACAGGCATTGAATGTGTATTTTAAAGAAATTGATAGGAATTAAAATATGACGAAAGCAAAAAGAATCACGATAACGGCATTATTTACTGCTATTATTTTTGTTACCACATCATTTATTAAGTTTCCCATTTCATTGGGCTACGTGCACGTTGGTGACGTGTTTATTCTACTTGGAAGTTTTATGCTACCACTTCCATTTATCGTTTTAGCAAGTGCGATAGGAAGTATGCTAGCAGACCTTCTTGCGGGATACGTTATTTATATGCCTATAACCTTCTTAGCAAAAGGACTTATGGCACTAATTGCAAGTGTATTGTTTTACAAAAAAACGACAATGCTAAGGTATGTAATAGGCGCGCTAGTTTCTTCTTTAGTAATGGTATGCTGTTACTTTGTTTTTGAAGGATTCGTGTATGGTTGGGGCATGGCAATAGCCAATCTCCCCATGCAGTTTATTCAGCCGGCAATAGCAATTGTACTAGGTGGCATAATGATTATTTCTTGCAATAGAATATCCTATTTTAACAACCTAAAAGACGAGATTATGCTCAAACCTCGCTCTAAAGTATCCAAAAAAGCAAAATAAGGGTGTTAAATCAATGAGTTTAGTATAAAGAAAGTAAAAAACGCTTGTTTTTTGTTTATAAAATACATATAATATTGTAAGAATATAAGACAACAAAAAAGAGAATAATCTTTTATTTAATATTCGGAGAAAAATATGGAAAGTTATACTAAAACCAACGTCAGCAAATTTGACGCAAAGAAGCTTTTTGACGAATCGGGCGTAGGTATTGCAGAAAATATAAGAGAAGTAGAAGCTGGTGAATTTAATACCATTTTTCAAGTTAAAAGTGGCGATAAAAAATATTTTATAAAGTTTGGTTCGAGTCCCGAAGTAAAGGTTTTGAGTTACGAAAAGGACATTTTGAACACAGAAATATATTTTTATAATAAACTGGAAGGAAGTGTGGTTAAGCGTCCAAAAGTTGTTTTTAGCGATAGTTCACGTACCAAAATTGGCGTAGACTATTTCATTATGGAAGCTCTTAACGTGCCCTTGTTAGGATACGCCTTTCCATCCACAAACCAAAGGAAAAGATTTAGTTATCAACTAGGAGCAAACCTTGCAGAGCTTCACAAGATAAAAGGGGAGGGCTTTGGCTATCCTCAATGTGGGTTGGAACAAACGTGGGAAGATGCTTACAAGAAGATGATTAACAACCTTATTGCCGATGCTACGGTTTTGGACGTAAAGTTAGATACCTATCGCATTAATAACGTGTTAACGTATGCATCACCTTATTTGAAAGAAGTTGTAGAGCCGTCACTTGTGCATTTTGATGTATGGGTAGGTAATATTTTTGTTTCAAAAACCCATAATTTCCAAGGCCTGATTGACTGGGAAAGGGCAATGTGGGGCGATCCCGTGGGCGACTTTATATCTTTGAATTTGTTCAAAAAGTTCGAAAACAACGAGTATTTGATAAAAGGTTATAATAGCGTTACACCTTTTGAAGTTACGGAAAGCATATTAATTAGGGCAAACCTATTGCGTATGTATTTGGGTATGATAATGATGGTGGAACCTTGCACGCGCTGGAAAAAGGGAAGCCTAATATATTTAGGAAGAAGAATGGTAGGAAAGCGTTTGTTTAATAGGGCGATTAAGAATTTAGAAGCACAATTTAAAGAATAGGAAAACGGATAGGCACTCGAAAGGGTGCCTTTATTTTTGATTGAGCGATAGAAAAAATAAAAATTAAGGTATTGACACGCGCGCACAATTTATATATAATAAAAGAGTATAAATGTATCTAAACATTTTTTACACACAAACTAGAATAAGGAGATTGCGAAATGGATAAGATTAGAAAGAAAATTAGAATCCAACGCGTACTACAAGTCGTATTTTACGCACTCGGCTTCCCTCTATTCGTGCACATGGTAATGCTAACTGCTCGTCCCGTTCAAGAGTCTTACTTGGTAGGCGACATCAATGCATACTTAGCAATTATCATTGCTGCCGTAATGTGGGTAGTCGTTATTCTTGCTCAACTATTATTTAGGGCAATTTGTAAAAAGAACAGGATGGCAAGAGCTGTTTGGGTTGCACTCATCGCAGCTATCATAACCATTGCTCCCGTTGTTTACTGCGACTTTATGGTTAAGGGTGAGTACAATGCTCTTGTAGACAAATACGTTGAAGAAGGCTTAAGTGAAAACGACTTCTACAACTATGAAAAAGCACTTACCAAGTATACCGAAATGGCAGAGGAAACCAATAAAGAGATTGACGAATACGTAGAAGTTTTCAACCTTGATCCCGGAGCCCTTGAAGGTCGTAACTATGGTCCTAATGGAGATGGTTCCGAATTCTATCTCGATGAGGAAGCACAAGCATATTACAGCCCCAACGGTATGTTCTCCGATGGTTATCTATTCAGCTTGAAGCAAGCTATAGCTGTTCAAAAAGCATACTATGAAAACAAACTTGCTTTTGAAGCAGAAGGAAAAGATATCGACGTTGAACTTGCAAAAGCACTCGTTGAACTAGAAGACGATCCATATTCCGATTGGAGAAAGTATCAAGAAGGCGCAAGCGAATCCAGCTTTAAGATGGAAGGCTTCTCTTATATCACCTCTCCCGACGAACATGAACTCGCTTATGGCGAAGACGGCTATGCAAAGAAGTTCTACGTTACCAGCGATCGTCTTGATGCTATTGCAAGCGTTATTGGTGGAAAACTTGGTTCTTGTGAAGAAATCGGCAATCTACTAAGCATTTTAACTGGAACCGGTCTTGTAACCCTTCCTGAAGGATTGGATATTGATTCTCTTCTAACCGAAAATCTAACCGTTGAGCAATTAATCGAAACTATCAATGGTCTTGGCCTTGGTAAGACCATTGCAGACCTAATTGGTACTGGTAAAGATACCATTTCTGAAGAAGATCTAATGGGTCTATTAGAATCCTATTCTAACTATCAATCACCCTCAACTTACCCCATTTTCTACTTCCTCGAAGACGAAGCTCTTAGAGAATATGCATATGCTCAATACTATGGCACCATCCATGGTGGTAAAGTAGGAGCTGTTCTAGTAGGTGAAAATGTTGGTCTAATGAACCTTGACAATATGTCCGGTACTAAGAATCCCTATAGCGCATCTGGTCTTCTAAAGATGTTCAAGATGTGGGATGCTCAAACCGAACTTATCAACGACTTCTACCCCATCTTTGCAGTTCGCGCAATTTCTCTTAAGATGAGCGCAGCTATCGTATTCTGTTTACTCGCAGCTTACTGGTTCACCGCAAAGATTGACGATGAATACGCAAAACTTGCAGTTGCAAGAAAATAAGGGAGGGAAATATCATGAAAAGAATTCTTAAAACCTTATTATATATTATTGGTTTCCCAGCACTAGTTGCACTAGTTGCTTACAACAGCCTTACCATTTATGAACACGGTGGTTCCTATGGCTTCTGGCCCTTTGTTGGTCTAATTCTTGCCGGTGTTCTACTAATTGTCTTCACAATTATCTTTATCGTAACCGGTAAAAATTCCAAGAAGCACGCTGGCAATTACAATAGAGTAAAGAAGAGCGTAGCAACTCTAGTTATCATGGCTTTCGTACTAACCGCAGGCATTTGGCTAGTAGTTGATATTCCTTTCGTTCTTCCCGACATTTTGGAAACCGCTACCCAAGGAACTCGTAAGTTCGAAGAATTGCACGAAGACTACAATGCTCAAGCAGTATTGCACGGCAATCTACTAGACGACTTCATTAGAATGAACGTTAAGAACGGCAACCTTTCTACCGAAGAACATACCGAGGAAGAATGGGTTGAGCTTGGTTACAGATCCCAAGAAGTTAAGGACCTTCTAAAGCAAAACTTCAAGGCAATGGATACCAATGGTTACAAGACCTTTACCAGCAATGGTCCTTGGCTAAATATGGCTAACGACAATCGTCTTACCATTCCAGTACTCGTTCACCTACTCCTTAACGATAGAGAAATCAACGAAGAAGTTACCTATTATTTGCAAGCTGATTTGGTACCAAAAGAAATCGTAACCGATAAAGACGGTGATGAAGTATACAAGAAGCCTGTTAATAACGAAGAAGTAGAAACCGTTGTTCATTGGACTATCCTTGATATGCAAGGAACCGCTATGAATATTGACCTTTCCGGTGCAATCGGTGGACTAGGCCTTCCCATTGAATCACTACTTCCCTTGTTGTCTGATCCTCTAGGTTCAATTTTAGGAACTGTTAACGAGGCTCTTGCAGATCCCGCTCTTGCCGGTGCAGAAATCTACGTTGGTCTTGACCTTCGTGATGGTGGTTTCCAAATTATGCTTACCCCAGCAGCAGGTGGCCGTGGTATGCACGGATATCAACATTCCGCATGGCTAGACAGCAACAATCTACTATTTGCAGTTCTTTCCATTTTCCCCGCACGTCAATGGATCTATATCTGGGGCGCAATGGTAGTATTTAGCTCAGTAGCAGTAGCAGCTCTACGTCTAAAGGAATACGGCGGTAAGAAGGAAGAACTTCAAGCAATAGATGAATATGAAGAACTCGATACTACCGGTATGAATAGGTACGAAAAGGCCGTTACTACCGCATTGATGACTCGCAAAAGAAGCAATTAAACATTTCGCAAAAATATAAAGAGAAACCGAAAGGTTTCTCTTTTTTTGTATAAAGAAAACCACGCGATAGTCGCGTGGTTCAGAAAAGCTTAAGCGGTGAAAAAAGACCTAATGTGCTAAACTGTTCGAAAGCCTGCCAGCGAACGAAAAGAAAGCACATTAGGAGGACGTTATAATGAACGAACAAAATAACATCATGAACAGTTTAGCACACACAAAGTGGAATTGTAAGTACCACATAGTATTTGCGCCAAAGTACCGGCGGAAAGTATTTTTTGAGGACAAGAGGGAAGATATAAGAGAAATAATAAGGACACTGTGTAAATGGAAAGGAGTAGACATAATAGAGGGAGAAATATGCCCGGACCATATCCACCTGCTGTTGAGCATACCGCCAAAGATGAGTGTATCAGGATTTATGGGATACCTAAAAGGAAAAAGCAGTCTAATGATATTCCAGAAATACGGAAACATGAAATTTGCATATAGGAACCGGGAATTCTGGTGTAAGGGGTATTATGTAGATACAGTAGGGAAAAACACAAAAGCTATCAAGGAATACATAGCCGAACAATTAAAGAGAGACAGAGAAACTGACCAGCTGAGCATATTTGACCCACAAGACCCTTTTAAGGGTAGCAGGTAACAAGCGCAAGCTGGCAGGCGTTTTATGCGCACTTGTGCGCCGCTAGTTGTATTAGGGCTATGCCCGAAACTGAAATACCCCCCGCTAT
>JAZNIY010000022.1:0-48603 GCA_045577735.1 Candidatus Stercoripulliclostridium sp.
TATTTTTACCTGTGTTAAGCCTCTAATAGACTTTGGTTTTTAGATGCTAGACAAGGAAAAGTGAAAAAACCGAAAGGTTGCTGTACTAGCGTACTGCTCCTTGAGATTTTTTTGCTATTGACGCAGTATAGCGCTAAAAAACAAAGTCTATCCCAAGGGGAGTTTACGTAGAGCGTACATGACCCGAAGGGAGCTTTTTAGTTTTTCAAAGCCTAGCGCCAAAATAGCGCGTTTTTTCGTACTTGACACGCGCGCAATTATATAATAAAATATATTGTGTGTATGCATACTCGCGCGCATACGTAATATTTTATTAAAGGAATTATAATGGAAAATTACGAGAATCAAGATTTACATCTCACTTGCTTTACCGACAACGCCCTTTCTAACGAGGATAATCTTGGTAGGGAAAACGCAGTAGAGGAGTGCACTCAAAATGAGGATATTACTAAAAACGATATTGAAGTTTCTCTTAAGGCTAATACGCCGGTAGAGGATTCTCTTGAAGGTGTCGAAGAGGCTGTTTCAAGTGAAGAGGCTGTTTCAAGTGAAGATGCGCCTAAAAAGAAGAAAATTTTGTCTGAATCCGAACTAACCCACGATGAGGTCGTTGGCAAGGTTGAGGAAAGATTGGAGCTTCCCAGTGACGAGAGCTTCAAGAAACCAAAAACCAAAAAGGAAAAGCAAAAAAAGTGGCTAACCACCATTTTATTCATTCTTTTTAACGTTATCGCCGTTGGTGTCGTGCTCTTTTTAGAGATTAAAGACAGCAACTTTATGGGCTTTGACGATATTATGAGAAGGATAGGCGAGCACTACGTGTGGCTTCTTATCCTTGTGCTTGCGTTTGCAGTACATATGCTTGCCGATACCTTCGTTTTCTTTGCCCTAATTAGAAAATGTGGATACGGGCACCGTTATGCCTTGTCTGCAAAGGTCGCTTTCCTAGGCACCTACTACGACAATATCACCCCCTGGGCAACGGGTGGTCAGCCCTTCCAAATGCACTATATGGCAAAGTCGAACATAGATACCCCGACTGCCATTACGCTACCCGTCGTAAAGCACGCGATTAGGGTTTTTGCAATGGACGGACTTGCCATTTTCTTCTTCATATTTGCCGGCACCGAGGTCAGTGGCGTCATTCTCGCCGGTACCATAATTTGGATTATAATTACCCCAATGCTACCTCTAATTCTTATGATTTTTAGCAAAAACATACCATTTACGCTAAAAATGACGAGAAAAATAGTGCATCTAGGCAAAAAGATGAAGCTGGTAAAAGACGAGGAAAAGGCAGTAGCAAAGGCACAAGATAACGTTGACAGCTTTATTGCGGCGTTCAAGTTCCTCGGTAAGCGTAAGTCCATAATTTTCATAGTTGGCATACTTTCTCTTATTGACCTTTTTGCAGTCGCAACCTACCCTTACCTCATCGTTAGAATGCTTGGGGGAGAGGGTAACTTTGGCGAACTCATAAGCAAGGCTTTCTATACCACATTTGCTGCGGGACTAATTCCCACTCCCGGTTCAAGTGGGGCTGCAGAGGGCTCTTTCTACGCAGTATTTAATAACGTCGTCCCCGAAGGCACGCTCTTTTGGGCAGTTATTTTATATAGAGTATTCACATTCTATCTACCCATTTTGTGTGGCGTAGTGCTCCAACTTTACGATGCAATTCGCGGTAAGCGTAAGGTTAAACTCGTAAAGAGGGAAATCACTTGGTTATCTCAAAAGACCATAAACAATAAAAATCGTTAGGCCTATGAAAAAATTATTACTTACTTTAGTTTTCGTACTATTAATCGTTGCAGTTGGCGCTCACGCCACTTTAGGGTGGGATAATACCCCTGCAACTGCTGAAGAGGTTACTGCTACCGATAACTATATATTTATTGAAACGGAGGCCGATTTCCTCGACTTTATGACTATCGGCAGATATACGGCGACCGAAAATGACGTATACGTTTTGACGAGCGACATATATCTTGACCGTTTGTATGCGGGTGGTGGCAAACTTGGAACTACCTCAAATAGCGGTGCCACCTTTAACGGCACCTTTGACGGCAGAGGTCACGCCATAGTGGGACTAAAGGAGCCTCTATTCGATATCATCGGCGAGAGTGGGGTTGTAGACGACCTTTTGCTAATCGGTGTTGAGGGTAAAGAGGGTAGCATTCTTAATAGTAACCCCAAATACGCTCTTGCCTACCTTAACAAGGGTACCATTAAGTACGTTCATATGACGGGCGAGGTGGAGTACAGCGCCTTTGTTGGTACTAATAGTGGCACTATCCAGCATTCCCTTGCCGTAATTAAGCGCGCAAATATGGTGGAAGGCAAGGAAACGATGCTATTTGCCTATGAAAACACCGGTACTATCGACGAGCAATATTCCTATGCTTACGACGTAAACAACGACAAAGAATGGGGTAATAGGTCATATTTTATAGACGCTGATTCTATTGATTACGTTGTAGTAAACCAGGCGTTAGTGTGCAACGAAAGTCTTTTCCTTAGGTACGGAGTAAACTTGTTTAACACTCCCTTTGTCGTGCCTCAAACAATGAATAATGCAACCATAGGTAATAAGCTTGCCGGGTATATTGACTCGAACTCGACGTTCACTATTTGCTATTACAATGCTGACTATTTGCCCTATGAAATAGACGTTAATTATAATTTTTTGATTTACTCTAATGTTGTTATTCACAACACCCCCGGGACTTTTAGTGGTGGTGATGGAACGAAAGAGAATCCATACGAAATAGGTACCATCGAAGATTTGATGACGCTTGCTACTCTCCAAGAGGGCGAATATGCCATGTTGGTTGAAAACATAATCTTGGACGAACGCTATCTTTACGGTGCTAACCAGTACTTAATAGAAGAACTTAACGGTCATTTTGACGGAAACGGCCACACCATAACCATGGGTAACTTTAAGAATGCGTCGGGCAGAAATGTAAAGTTGTTTAATACCATTAACCCAACCGGCACCGTTACCGATTTGTTCATGTCCGGCTATTTAGCAGATTATAACTATGGTACCATATCAAACGTTACGGGAATTAGCGTAATTGGGTATGAATATAATGACGTTTACATAGCCTTTATTTCCTTTAACGCTGGTACGATAATTCGTTCCCACGCCGAGGGCTTTGCAGGACTTGTAGGTAATAATACCCTGGATGGACAAATGATTTATTGTTCTTCCAAGAATAACCTATTCGTATATAATAACAATGGCCCCATTTACGGCGGTTACTACGAGATGACGGAGGAAAAAACTGCCTTTTCCACTCTCTTTGACGGCAATACCTTTAACCTTCCTAACGCTATTGAGTGTGTGGGCGTAAATAAGTTGGATGCCAACAATCCCATATACGCCTATACCAGCGATATCGACCTAGCAAATTTCCCCACGGTTAGCACCAAAGAGGGCGAATACTTCTACACCAATACCTGGGCGTTTGGACAAGATGGAGAGAGTGGCATGGAGCCTTATTCTTGGGGCTACCTAAATAATAACCCAAGCGATTTGCCCATTCTCGTAAGGCCCGAAAACCGCCTAGCATACAAGAAAAACTTGCGCGCAAACGGATATTATGCCGAGGCAGAATATTCGTACGGCACTAATAGTGGTAGACGAGATTACGTTTTAAGAACGCTACCTCTAGGCACCGATACCACTTCGTATACTCCCTTTGACGACGTTAGCGACAACCTCTTCGTGGGCGCAAACGGACACGTATACGAGCTTCTTTCCACGGCTAGTGGTAACTTTAGCGTTGCAAGTGCAGAACATATGATTAAGAGCGGACTTTCCGTTGACGCTGAAAATTACCTTCTGGACAAGGAACTCAACTGGACCATTAGAGCAATAGGGGACGGCGCATTTGCTCCCTTTATCGGCACTACTTTTGATAGCGCCGTCAATCCAAACTGCGAGTTCTATCTTCTTTATGAAGATAGTATGGTATATCTTGAAGCAATGGTAACCCTTACCGATAGCTTGAAAATGGAGTATGCTTACGTTGAAAAGTGCGTGGGACTAAATACCGTACTGAGCGCACTTGACGTTCGTAATACCATTGGAGGCGTGTGCTTGGGTATGGAGTATGCCACCGACTCAAACAACATCTTTGGGTATAGTGGCATTAGCTACTCCATTAAAGACGGAGAGGGCAACGACCTTGGCGCAACCTCCTTATATTCTCTCGAAACCGATACCGAGTACTTCCTTTACCTCACTATGCCCTCCACGGCAACGATAACGGGCACTACCTTCAAGTCACGTTTTGTGCTAACGAAGGGCACCTTCGACGTTGATGGGTGCAAGATTGAAAGTGGAATAGGTGGACTCACCGAGGAAAGCGCTCTCACTTACGACAAAGAGGTTAGTGACCTTAGCGCACTCCTTCTTTCCTCGCTTGCACTTAAAAACTTCTCTATCGGTAATATAGTAGGGCTGGAAATCGTCAGCCTCACCAAGCCCAACGGCTGGGACTACAACGAAGTTACTGCTATTAGAGATGCCGGCGTCTATACCGTTAACGTGACCATTCGCATAGAAGGATTTAACGATGCTACTAAACAAATATCCTTCCACGTATTGCCCAAAGAGGTTGAAGTATACGTCAAGGTAAACGGACAAGATAACGTAAGCATAAACTACTATGACGATATTACGGTTACCTATCACGACCTAAACGACAGCGACCTAAGCGAGCTTGTGGGATTGTCTTACGGCAGTGACTACTTCAAGGGAAGCGCCGTTACTACGGGTGAAAACTACTACGTAGTTTCCTTTGCTCCTCCCGGTGATGACGTCAACCTAAATTACGTCATTAAGGTTGCGAATAGGGTGGCAACGGTTAAGGTTAACCCCGTTAAGATTACCCTTGACGAGGGGGCATTCCAGTCCCGAGCGCTAACCTATGACGGCTTGGAGCACGCTGTTACACTTGACGAAAGCAAGATTAACAAGAATACCCTTGAGCCTACGGCCCTGGATTACAGCCTAGTATATTACTACGCTTCCGAGAACTCAAACACCCCTTACGCATTTAGTGGCGTCGGCAGTTATAACCTCGAAGTACAAGTGGTATCCTCTAACCCCAATTACATTTCCAGCGACCTAGTACAAGCAACGCTTACCATTACCAAAAAGGCCATTACCATTAGAACCTCTAATAGCACGGTTTCTTTTGGCGACGATGCCGAATACTCCTATGAAGTAATCTTTGACGATGGCGTTCCAACCCAAGACGAGGTGAATGAACTCCTAGTTTTGGGTACCCATTATACCATTACTTCCCCATACGTAAAGGGCGAGAGCGACGCCGGAGCAACGGGCTTTGAGATTACCTTTACCCTTTTACCATACGCTCCTGAGGACGCGGGCGCGCTCGTAAATTATGACATTAGCGTTAGCGAGACGAAGGGCGTTTTAACCATTTTGAAGAAGTTCTACAAGCTTGATATGGTTGACTCCTACGTCTATACCGGTATGGGCGTAAAACTTGACTTTAAGGGAGAGGAAATACCCTTTGCAGAGGGGTACCCCCAATTTAAGATTAAGAGAATTCTTGCAAACGAAGTTATAGACTACGTGGGCACGCCTGCAAACGCTTGCGACAGCTCGTTTAGTTACGTCGCCTACATCAAGATTGATGAAACCGACGAGCACGTCGGAAGCACGAACTCTACCTATTATCCCGAAGCCGATTCAAACGGCGTTATAGCAAAGGAATTCGTAATTACCCCCAAGAACTTGGAAATAAGCGGGCTTTACGTCACCCACGGAGCTTTGCGCTACGCCCTTGAGGATAATTTGTCCTTTACCTATGACAAGACTCCTTACGTTATAGATATTGACCGTAACGAGTTTGCAGGTGGCCTCGGCGCAACCTTTACCTATTCCTACATTCTTTACGACGGAAGCGAGGTTATTGAAAGTAATTCGCCCATCAGCCTAACCGATGCTACCCGTATTAAAGAGGTATCGCTTACCATTTCTAATGGTAACAACTACAACCCCTGGACTTCGACCGAGGTCGTTACCTCCTTTACCATTACTCCTCGTGAAATTGCACTGGAACAACCAAGCGCCCTTGCATACAAGGGTATCGCATACGATCTGGCATTCATTTCCGAGAGGGTAAACGCCCTTGAATATCAAACGGGCTACGCTCCCATAAGCGGTGACGACGTGGACTTTACCGTCACTATCTTGGGTGGTTTATTAAGCATTATCAACCCCGGCAACTATACCCTAGAGGTAACGTCAAACAACTCTAACTACGTCCTTAAGAGTGACAACGTGCTCCACCAAATGATTAATAGTGGTAACGCAACCATAAACTTGGAGGGATACTCCTTCCCCGTTTACGAATACGGCACTTTGGGTGCAACCGAACCCTACGTCATCGCCAAGGACTTCGAGTTCGAAATTGATACCTCCGGTCAACCCATAAAACAAGACGTTAAGTTCTTCATCGACTTTAATGCTACCAACCAAAGAGGCTCCTTCGCTCCCGGTACCTATAATATAACCAGTGCCGAATCCTTGACCGGCATCGTTGAGGGCGAGGTTACCGAATTTTTGGCATTTACCATTTTGAACGGACTTAATAAAATCGTTATTAAACCCATAGAAATCACCTTCGATTACAAAAATATGCTCTCCGAGGGCGTGGGAATTAAGGACAGCTACGTTTATGGCGATGAGGCCGTTAAGACCTTGCCCGACTACGTTAATAAGACCCAAGTAAGCCCGGTAAACGAGGGTAGCAGAGTTAGCGAAAACCCCGGCATCACCGTTACGCCCGATAGGACGATTAGACACGTTGGAAGCTATACCTTTACTGCAACTGCAAGCTACCAAACCATGGGCGACGACGGCACGATGGTGGACTGCTACGTCATTACCGATAGCGCAAAAACCCACCAAATCACCGTGGAAAAGAGGGAGGTCGTTATTGAGCTTACCCCGGTTACCATATATCTCGGCGAGGACAAGCCCTCCTCTTTTGCAGTAAGATATCCCGTTTCCAGCAAGCAACCACTTAGCATCGACAAGGGTAACTTGGCTTTCACCTTTACCGTTCCGGGCTTTAATAACCAAGTGGAAAGCGACTATGCCGTAACCGTTAGCGCAAGACTAAAAGAGGGCAACGAGTTCTACGACAACTATATCTTTACCAAGAGCTACCCCAATGCCAAAGAATTGAGCGTTAGGGCAAAAGAATTCGACGGCGTAACCGTTAGTGACGCAACCTCGGTTTATACCTCTCAACCCGTGCTTCCCGTAGTTATCGGCGCACCCATGGATGCAACCGTAACCTTTAGCACTACGCCCGTAAACGCAGGCACCTATTCCGTTGAGGTTACCATCGAAAAGGTACAATACAGAACCTTGACTTTTACTGCAACGGTTACCATCACTAAGGCAACGCCCACCATTCAGTTTACCGGCTCCAACAACTTCCCCTATGACGTAAGGCATACCCTACAAAACAGCGACGTATTTGCTTACGTACATAATCAAGGCATGGAAGTAGAGGGTGAATTCTACTTTATGAAAACCAACGGACTTACCGACGTTGAATATCTACGTTACGGCAGTTACGAGTATAAGGTTGGCTTCAACCCCACCGATACCCAAAACTACAACGAGGTAAGTGATTTGACCTATACCATGAATACCTACGTTGAAGACGCCGATTATACCCTAACTGCAAACGATGCTCCCGTTGGCACCGTTATAAGCGCAGAAAGTAGCGTTACCTTCAAGCTGGTTACCAGCGAAAGGGTACAAGGCGTATTGCATCTTTTGGTTGACGGCAATAACACCTTCTTTACGTCTACGCCAAACGAATACGTCATTAATACCGATAGGGAGAGCGTGCTCGTTGATATTATGATTCAAAACAGCTCTATTTACACCATAGAGGTCAAAATTGATATTGAAAACGAAGTAGTTGAAGAGGAACCCGAGGATCCCAATCCCACGCCTAACCCCAATCCCGGTGGTGGCGAGGGTGAAGAAGGCGAGGGTGGAAGTGGTTCCAACGAGGGCACTAACCAAGGTGGTAGTGGCTCTAACGAAGGCAACTCTACCGACGTAGAAAGCAATGGCGATGGTGACGGAGATAAGAAGGATGGCCTCAGCCAAGGCGCAATTATAGGTATAATTGCAGGATGCTCCGCACTAGCTATGGTGGGTGTAGTAATTCTTCTCATCATCCTAAAGAAAAAGAAGCAATAATGACTAAGAGGGGGTTAAGGTCGTGAAAAACAAAGTTAGATTTTTTACCATACTTCTCACCATACTGCTGGTGTCCGTCGTGGCGCTTGCAGTAATTAGCTGTGACAATGGCTCCAGTGGTGGCGGTAAGACCGAAATCCTACCTACCTTAACAAAAGTTAAGGTAATTCCTGATATTTACGGTCATAACGGCGACGAGGAAAGCGACGTCTGCCTCACCCTTAACGGGGGAGTAGTGGAAAAGTTTAGCTTGGAAATCACCATATCCAACCCCGACAAAAACGAAATTGTTTCCTTTAATTACAACGATATCGTCTACTCTGCCGACCGATTTTCTATAGATAGTACGCCCTCGGTAATTTACGTTAACAACCTTACTGCTCCCGTAAAAGAGGGCGAGTTCGAAATTAAAATTGACGAAATTATCTACGTGCCCAAAAAGGGTGGGACTGCAAAGATATTTGACCTTGAGGGTAACGTTAAGAAGGTAAAAATTCAGCCCACGTTTACCCTAACCCTTGACTACTCCAGCGCAAACCTACAAGAGGGTGAAGAGCCTGTTAAGGAGTTAGAAAATGATTTTATGGCACACTTTAACTTGCCCCCATCAAGCGATATGAACGACTCCGAAACCAACGATATAACCAAACACGTATATGGTTGGAATGGGTATATTTTTGATGGTTGGTATACCGAAAAGGACGGAAAGGGTACCAAATACAACAACCTTGACGCATATTCCCTTTACAAAGACGTTACCTTATACGCGCACTATGCACGCGCCTTTAAGTACACTAAGGGGGAAACGGAAATTACCATAACCGGGCTAACCAAGGAAGGTCTTAACACCTCTTTTAATGTGGATATACCCTCGGAAATAGAGGGGCTTCCCGTAAGGAAGATTAGTGCCCAAGCCTTTGCCGGTGCTTGCACGGGTAAGACGGTTATTTTGCCCCAAACTATGGTGGAAATTGGGGACTATGCCTTTGCTAACTGCACGGGGCTTAAAATAGACCTGGGCTCCACGGAAAAGATAGGGGACATGGCGTTTTCCAACTGTGGTCAAATGGTGCTTGGCAAAGATGGGTTATTCCTACTGGGGGAAGCAAGCCTACCCGCCACCTTAAAGGAAATTGGGGAGAGTGCATTCCGTGGTTGCTCTTGGCTTACTCGCTCCAAAAATCCCTATCGTGACGGCATGTTTAGACCCGAAGACCCCACCCTTATGCTCCCGGCAAGCCTAGAAAAAATAGGGGATTACGCCTTCCTGGAAAGTGGCTTCCACGCAGTATATTTCCACGCCGACTCCAATATAACTCAAGAAAATTTCGGCATAGGCGTATTTGAGGGTAGTAAGAAATTGAGCGCTATATACACAAGCTACGCTCACACCACCTCCGGCCCACAAATTACCACCTCCGGTAAGAGTGGCATAGAGGTCATTCCCAAAAATACCTTCTACAACTGCACCGCCCTTAAAAACTCCCTTTCATCCATTACCATTAAGCTGAACGAGGGCATTAAGAGCATTGGCGAGCTTGCCTTTGCTTCTTCAAGTACGGGTATGACGGAGTTAACCTATATCACCTTCCCCGACTCGCTAGAGGAAATCGGTGTGCAAGCATTCGCAAATACGGCACTAAACCGAGTGGAATTCAAAAAGACCAGTAACCTTAAAACCCTGGGCGATTACTGCTTTGAAAACTCCGATTTTGAAGAAATTAGCATATATAGCCTAACTACCTACGGCAAATCTCCCTTCTGGGGAAATACCAACATAAAGGCCATAAACCTACTTTGCTACAACGTACCCACCTACGTTGCACCCACCTTGCTGGAGGGTGGCACGGGACTAACTCGCAAAACCAAATACTACGTAAGGAGTGGCTTGCTTAACGCCTACAGAAGTAAAACCAGCTCTTGGGCCAGTGACGATACCCAAGATTACATTTGCTCCTACGATCACATTGCTACCGATACTTCCGGCCTAAAGCTTTGCTTCGAGCCCATAAACGCAGTAACGGGAGAGCTTGACCCGGAGTCTACGGACGTTCGTATTACCTCGATTTTCGACACTTCTAGGGAAATTCGGGTACCCAAAGAGATATATTTTAACGACGTATACTACAACGTAGTATCGGTGGGCAAATATTTTGTTCACGACCAAATTACCAAGGTTAGACTGCCTCACACCCTCGTGAGAATTGAGGAGCGCGCCTTCTACACTTGCAAGACACTCTACGAGTGTTTGTGGGTGAATGCCTCGGGCAACGACCTAACTAGGGACAAAAACAAAGACGTATCCTTGACCTATATTGGAGCAAACGCATTTAATAATACGGCACTAACTTACTTCTATTCCAACACCAAATTGGAGGTCATAGGGGAGCAGGCATTCCACAACTGCCCCAACCTTAAAAACGTTGTGCTCGACAACTGCACCCAGCTTGATATTATGGCATCGGCTTTCTCGCAAAGTGGCATAGAGTATCTTGCAATCGGCTTCAACGTGGAGCGCATATACAACGCCGTGTTCCAAGGCAACGATAAACTAAACGTCGTACTCATAAGACTGGAAAATCTACCCTTTGCCGGTCAAGACAAATATGGCAACGATGAATATCCCTTGTTCTCGCCCTTGGGCTATTGCCCCAACATCAGTAAGGTATATCTCTTTAGCAACAATGCGCTGAATAATTTTACCGCTTCCAGGACACCCAACGGACAAAATAACGTTTGGGCGAATATCAAAGACGTGAGTGGAAATTCAAAGTATGAGATATATTCTGGTAGTAGTGGGGGTGGATGGGAGGATGCCCTCGACCACTACAACCTATAGTAAAAACGCGTTATTTTAGCGCTATTCTTTGAAAAAGTAAAAGAAGTTATCGGGGCGCAGTACGTCAGTACAGCAACCCCTCAACTTTTTTATTTTCCTTCGACTAGCATCTAAACTAACGCGTTTTTAAGAGGCTAGTCAATGGTGAGAACAAACTCAAACTTTTCCTTGTGAGCGCAACGCAGTGGAGTGAAGCCGTTCCGCGTTCCGCGCTCCGCACTCCGCGCTTAACAACATCCAAAAAACGAAGTCTACTGAGGTCTAAAACCGGTGCGAGTAAATTCAAACTGAATAACAAGGTTTTTTGGCGACCTGTCTAGGAAAAGCAACACCTTCCTCGGTCATTTACGCCTAGTAAACTCCCGTCGGTCGGTAACGCTTTTCCGTCACATCTCATCTAAAAACCAAAGTCTATTAAAGTGCGGAACGCGGAACGGCTTCACTCCGTTACGCAAACAAGGATAATATCTATGATGAAAAGGGCATACTAGTACGTTCCATAAACATACTTAAGTCTATAAAAACGCGCTAGTTTGGATGCTAGCCAAGGCAAAAGTAAAACCCCGAAGGGTTGCTGTACTGACGTACTGCGCCCTGACGGGGTTTTGGTTTTAACGTGGGATGGCGCCAAAATAGCGCGTTTTATTTGGTTGCGCCGGGACACCTCCCCACCGAGGTATTATCACAAGTGCGCGAGCGCAATTCCTTTATTGGATTAGGTGCAATATTAAACCTATAATCCTTACCATAGTTGCGTATATGGGTGCCAATAACACAATGTGAGGGTACCTGAGAGGTGGGTTCATTGAGTTCACGTTGATAGGCGAAGAAGTCTGCGTCAGGGGAGAGATTTTCCACTCTTTCATAGTCCTCTTGTAGGGAGGTGAACTGTACCGTTTCCGAAAGAATTTCCCTTACGTAGTCCACGTTTTCGTGTAGGCTGAGAGGGGCCGGAAATTCGCCGTCGGGTATTACTTGCTCACGCTCCTTGCCCTCGTATTTTTGTAACAATTCTACTGCCTTGTGTAGATGTGCAATCTCCATTTCCAGGTTGCGTAGCCACAACTTTTTAATATAGGCGTTGGTTTCCGTTTTGTAGCAAGACCAATACAAATAGCACTCGGTATATTCGTGCCATAGTAACATTTCCAGCCAAGTTGCATTGGGATCTTGTAGCGCGCCGTAATGGGTGACGTGCTCCTCTTCTACTCGGCCTATCTCTTGGTATAGCTTGCGAGCAAGATCGTTGGTGCCAAAGGTCGCAACGTTCATATAGTAGTTCATCGTTTGTTGCTCGGCTCCCGTAATTATTAGCGTGGTTAGCACGGTGAAGGGGTCGGCAGTCTTACTATTAATGGGCCTTCTTACGTTATCAACGGGGTATCGGTGGTGGGCAACAGTGGGGCGCGCCGGCATAATTTCGGTATATCTGCCAACCAGCCTTTCTGCTATTATACCTTCTTCCATTTCTAACTGATTTGCATATCTGTAAAGGTGGTCGAAGTCCTCGAGTAATGCAAAATCAAGCGCCTTTTTGACGTATTCGTCTTTGACTCGCTTGCCTAGTTCGGCAGTTAAATCCACAGCAAGTTGCTCGTATCCAATCGTGTGTTGGAGAGGGGTTTCCGAAATGGGCTTCAAAAGTGATATCTTAAGCTGTTGCTGTTTTTCTATGTTGCGCGTAAGTGCAAGCTCGCGCCTAAGATCCATATTGTCGGTGTGGCGTTGAAAGTTATGGCTAAACCAGTTCGCTTCAAACTCCGTTCCATTCATTAGAATTATGCGCGTTTTGGTATAGGGATCGACTTCCCTCGGGTTATACTGGCGTGGATACTGCGTGCGCCAATTTTCCAAGCTTTCTGCTAGTTTAATAGGTTTTTCATTAAATGGGTTCATAATTTTACCTCCTTGATAAACGTCTTTCTTTAATTATTATATGTTTCGAGAAGGTTTAAACGCTAAAAAACTTTGTATTTTGGCGAATTGCTTTGTCAAAGGCAAATTTTCTCAAGGCGCAGTAGGTCAACTACAGCAACCTTTCTAAAATTTGCCTTTTCCTCGCACTTCATCCAAACTACAAAGTTTTTTTGTGGTCTAACATTAGAGCGAAACAACTCAAACTGAACAATAAGGTTTTCCGTCCTCTTTTATCTAAAAAACAAAGTCTATTAAAGCGCGGAATGCGGAGCGCGGAGTGCAGTAGTTTGCGTAGCAAACCTGATGAGTAAACCGAACAACTTGTAGTAGCACAACACTTAGTGATAGCCACGTAGCCTTTGAGTTAACCAAAGTAACTGCGAATTGTTCGACCTCATTTCGCTTACGCTTCACTCACAAGGAATAATTTTAGTTTTTTTCTTATTTTTACCTGTGTTAAGCCTCTGATAGACTTTGGTTTTTGGATGAGATACGAACAAAAGAAAATCTCCCAAGGGGAGTGTACTAGGCGTACATGACCCGTAGGGAGATTTTTAGTTTTGTGAAGTATGTCGCCAAAAAACAAAGTCTATCCCAAGGGGAGTTTACTTAGCGTACATGACCGAGGAGGGATTTTGTCTTTTGTGAAGTTGTTCGCTAAAATAACGTGGTTTTAGTACATGTCGTTGGGCATAGAAGCTACAGGCGCCGGAGGTTCCGGAATATCTGCTACCAAGCTTTCCGTAGTTAGTAGGGTACTTGCTACGCTACTTGCATTTTGAAGGGCAGAACGAGTTACCTTGGTAGGATCGATTATGCCACACTCCAACATGTCGCAGTATTCGTCGGTAAGAGCATTGTAACCATAGGTTACCTTTCCTGCGTGCATAATATTATTTATTACTACACCACCGTCTACGCCACAGTTTTCGGCAATTTGTCTGATGGGTGCTTCGAGGGCTTTAATAACGATGTTAGCACCCGTCTTGTAGTCGCCACTAAGGTCTTTGGTTGCTTCCTTAACTGCGTTAATAACGCTTAGGAGTGCTATGCCACCACCAGGAACAATACCTTCTTCAACTGCTGCGCGAGTAGCACTTAGGGCATCCTCAATGCGCATTTTGGTTTCCTTCATTTCGATTTCCGTTGCAGCGCCAACGTTAATAACAGCTACGCCACCACTAAGTTTTGCAAGTCTTTCTTGTAACTTTTCACGGTCGTAATCGGAAGTTGATGCGCTAATTTGGGTTTTGATAACGTTAATTCTTGCACTAATTTGTGCCTCGTCACCGGCACCGCCAACAATGGTGGTGTTGTCCTTGTCGCTCTTAACGAGCCTTGCTCTACCAAGTTGGTACAAGGACACGTCTTTTAGTTCCATACCAACTTCGCTACTAATAACTTGACCACCGGTTAGAATTGCAATATCTTCTAGCATTGCCTTACGTCTGTCACCAAAGCCGGGAGCCTTTACTGCAAGAACGTTTATAACGCCCTTAAGCTTGTTAAGTACGAGTGCCGTCAATGCTTCACCTTCGATATCATCGGCAATGATTACGAGCTTGAGGCCGTTTTTCATTACTTGTTCGAGTAGGGGAAGTATCTCTTGGAGAGAGGATATCTTTTTGTCGGTAATTAGGATAACGGGGTTATCGATGACTGCTTCCATCTTATCGGGGTTGGTTGCAAGATATGCACTAGCATATCCACGATCAAATTGCATACCTTCCACAACGACTAGTTCGGTGGTCATGCTCTTGCCCTCGTCAACGGTGATAACGCCGTCTTTGCCCACCTTTTCCATAGCGTCGGAAATGAGCTTGCCTACGTTTTCGTCACCTGCAGAAATGGATGCTACGGAAGCGATTTGTGCCTTGCTCTCTACGGTCTTGGAAATGGCCTTTAGAGCCTCGGAAGCCTTCTCGGTAGCAATGGTGATACCCTTACGGAGTAGCATGGGATTTGCGCCTGCTGCAACGTTCTTTAGGCCTTCACGAATGATTGCTTGGGCTAGTACGCTTGCAGTAGTGGTGCCGTCACCTGCAACGTCATTGGTCTTTACGCTAACTTCCTTTATTAGTTGTGCGCCCATGTTTTCAAAGGGGTCTTTTAGTTCGATTTCTTTTGCAATGGTAACACCGTCGTTGGTGATTAGGGGAGCACCGTATTTTCTCTCCAAAACAACGTTTCTACCTTTGGGTCCAAGTGTAAGTTTAACGGTGTTTGCTAGGGTATTTACGCCGATTTCCAGCGCTTTTCTTGCTTCTTCGCCATATTTGAATTGCTTTGCCATAATTTTCTCCTTTTATTAAAGAACTTTTGCCAGAACGTCACTTTGACGGATGATAACGTAGTTTTCGCCATCAATTTTGTACTCGCTTCCCGCATATTTGCTGTAAAGAATGGTGTCTCCAACTTCAACGACCATTTTGATTTCTTTACCATCTATTATTCCACCCTCGCCAACGGCAACAACCTTTGCCATTTGGGGCTTTTCTTGGGCAGACGTGGGAAGGAATAGACCGCTTGCAGTGGTTTCTTCGCTTTCAACGTGTTTGATTACTATCTTGTCAAATAAAGGTACTAATTTCATATTTACTCCTATAAATATACTCGATTTTTTTTAACTATATTACTATACGCAAGGAAGGTTAAAATACCTTAAAAAATTTTTAACAATTTTTAGGGTGTAACCGTTTTTAGCCAACCTAACGTTTTAGCACTCTGGTTGTAAGATTGCTAACCAGGGGCATTATATCATAGTGATACCCACCATTGCAAGCCCCTATGATAAAAAATATCAAATTTGTTGTTGAATTTTGTTGGTTAATATGATACCCTAGAATAAATTATATTTATTAGTAGGTGAATTATGGACAAATGGGACGTAAGATTTATGGAAATGACTAGACTTGTTTCCACTTGGTCAAGTTGCTTTAAGCCCAATCGTCAAGTGGGCGCAGTCGTAGTTAGAGATAAACGTATTTTAACTACGGGATATAACGGCGCACCGGCAGGCGTTCAAAGTTGCAAGGAGCGTGGCGAATGTCTACGCGAAAAGTTGGGAATAGCTTCCGGCACCCGTCAAGAGATGTGTTACGCCACCCACGCCGAGCAAAATGCCATAATTCAAGCTGCAAAATTAGGTTTAACCTTGGAAGGCGCTACCCTCTATTGCACCCATCAACCATGCTCCATGTGTACGCGCATTATAATTAATAGTGGTATTAAGCACGTAGTATACGAGCAAGGGTATCCCGATCCCTTTAGTATAGCACTATTTAACGAAGCAGGGATTATTCTCGAAAAATTTGGGGAGTAGACTTTGTTTTTTAGCGAAATAGTTAGAAAAGCAAAAAATTCACTCGGTCATTTACGCTAAGTAAACTCCCATCGTGAATTTTTTGCTTTCCGTCCTCTTTCATCTAAAAACCAAAGTCTATCAGAGGCTTAACACAGGTAAAAAAATAAAATTATTCCTTGTGAACGTAGCAACGCGTAGTGAAGTCGAACAATTCGCAGTTACTTTAGTCAATCCAATAACTACGTGGCTATCACCAAGTGTTGTGGTAACACAAGTTAATCGTTTTACTCATCAGGTTTGCTACGCAAACTACTGCGTTCCGCGCTCCGCGCTCCGCACTTAGTAACATCCAAAAAACAAAGTCTATCCATTTGGGTGGAAGAATAAACTAGTAATATATGGATTATTCACAATATAAGTACACCTACTTTCCCAAAGAACCAAAGAAAAAGAGGGCGATTTCTTACAAGAAAAAGGGTGAAAAGCTGGGTGTGTTTTTGGTGACCATCGTGCTACTTTCCCTGTTACTTTCTCTCGCTCTTATAGGGCACTTTTCGGGGCGTGATTTGGTAGGGGAAACGGTAGGGTTAATTGCTAAAAAAGATACCCTTAATTATTACGTCGTTTGCTTAAAAGGAGTGGAGTATTTGAGTGACGCAACGTACTCGGCAAGAACCGTCAGATTAGGTGGTGGGGCAGGATTCATATTTAATGAAAATAACCTTTATTTCGTATCCTTAGCAACATATTTAACCGAAAGTGAAGCAAAAGAGGTGGTAAGTAAGAACGAGAACACCACCTATCTTTCCTTTACTTTTAATAGGCGTGAATACCTCAACAAAGTGACCGATGACGGACAGTCAAAAGAGGTGCTTGTTTTACTTGAAAACGTAATCGTAAGTCTAATTGATATTACTCAACTTTTAGAGAAAAAAGAGCTCTCTCTTTTGGATGCTGAACACCGTGTTGAAGCCCTTAGAAACGAGCTACTGAATTGCAAAATGACACTACTTGAAAACAACCCTAAGAATGCCTCCGAATTACTCTCTTTTTTGGAGCCGTTACTTGAAGCGTTGAATCTTGTCAACGAGGGCTTCTTTTTACCAAATATAAGGTATGGGATATGTGCTTGTATCAACGCCTTGGGATAGACTTTGTTTTTTAGCGAATTGCTTTGTGAAAGAAAAAGTTCCTCATCGGGTCATGTACGCCTAGTACACTCCCCTCGAGTAATTTCCCTTCACTTCCCCCTTCATCTAAAAACCAAAGTCTATTAGAGGTCTAACACTAGAGCGTGAAACCATAAACTAAATAACAAGGTTTTTGGCGACCTGTCTAGGAAAAGTAAGAGGGCACTCAAACTAAAATTTATCCTTTTCACGCGTTAGCGTACACCACAACGTTTACGTTACATCACTTGCTCAAGCAAAAATCACACGCTTGCGTTACACCACTTACTTATCGCAAGCGTTGCTCCGCACTCCGTAAGGCTGTTCCGCGTTCCGCGCTCCGCACTCCGCACTCCGTAAGGCTGTTTCGCGCTCCGCATTCCGCACTTAAACAAATCCTTGTGAGCGCAACGTAGTGGAGTGAAGCCGTTCCTCACTCCGCGCTCCGCACTCCGCACTCCGTAAGGTTGCTCCGCACTCCGTAAGGCTGTTTTATATTAATTCACTTGGTATAATAAAAGTAAAACTTTGCGCGCGTATTTGACACGCGCGTGTTTTTTATGTATTATATATGTGTGCGCGTGATAAGTGCGCGCATATTTTTATAGAAAATATTGTATTTTACGTACGACGGAGGTCTTTGATGCGTAACTCAACAATGCGTTTTGCTAATAAACTTTGCATTACAATCGCCTTATCTGTTCTTGTTGTTTGCATTGCTACGTTTGCTTTCCTTGCTACTGCCCCTCGGGTAGATGCTCCCATTGCTAACGCGGCTCTTAGTTCAGGCACGACTACCACTCTGAATACCGGACTGGGTTTACAGTATGGCACCAACTTCCTAAGAACCACCAACGACGATTTCTACGCCGAGGGCGTGGATGCTCCGAGCGTTGGTTATACCGGTTCGGGAATTATGGGCAGTGGGTCATACACACTCGTCACCAAGCCCGAGGTAGTTGCCGGTAGCACTTCCGACTATTCCGAAATGAACCCCAACACGGCGGTTTATTACGGCATACTCGACGAGGACATCTCCACAACGTTTACATATTCCGTTGATATTAGCGCAAGAAACGTTACCTCCGACGTTTCTATCCTCATTAGAGCATATTTCTCCAGCGAAGGCTCTTCCGGTGGTAAACTTAGTGAAACCCAAGTTGAGCACGAAGTAAATATTATAGGTGGCTCGTCCGTTTATAACACCAACCAATCGGTAAGCATATACGTTAATGGACAAACGACGGCAACTCTTAACTGTCACTTATACGTCGAAACAATAGTTACCTCCGGCTCTAACGTGATTACCTTTAGCAATCCTAACGTATTCGTTAGTGCAGAAAGCAACCAACTTATGCTTAACGCAAACACCGGTGTTAGTCTTTCCGTAAGTGGTGCTAACCGTAAGACGGTTACCATTGCTAACGTATATTCCCCAACGGGAATGGAGCAACTTGCCAACCTTTACGTTAAAGAGGGTGATACTATCATAGTACAAACGGCGCTAATGGACACCAACGAGGGAAGCGAGCCCGTACAAGTATTCTCACCTTACTATGCTGCTGCATTCGGTAGGGCTGGTAGTGCTTGCGTGGACTGGTACACCTATTATAATAAAGAATACTCAAGGAACAAGACCTACCTTGCACGTGTTGACGAGGAAACCCACTTGTATATGCCCGATACCGCAGACGCGCAATACCAATACAAGTACAACGCATACCAAGGCTTCTATGCTACTTTCAAAGTAACCAGTGGCGTTACCAACGCAACCACCCTTCAAATTATACCTCGTTTGATGAGAACGGTTGACGGCTCCTCATACGATTACTGGCTACCCAAGAGTGATACTCTGCTTGACGACGTACAAAACTACCAAATTAATATTAACGTTGATAACTCTGCACCCACCTCTCCCAAGCTTGACGCAACCAAGACCTTAGGTCTTGCAATTGCCAACAAGGAATGGTACACTGCCTCCGACAGCTTCGAATTGGACTATGAGTACACCGAAAACATGGACAGAGAGGACGTAGCAACCGAGTACGTATACGCCTTCATAGTAAGCACTAAGTTTAGTGATTTCCCCACCAAATACGATTTTACCCCCGGTTCCGGCGCAAGCTATACCTATACTGCAGGTAACGAAAAGTTGACGGTAAGACGTAACGAGCTTGGCGCGTTCAGTAACGATGCCAATGCTAAAAAGAACGCTTTGACCTTTACCCAAGCAGGGGAATACGGCCTTATTCTCTATGCCGTGGACGAGGCCGGTAACGTGTCTTCGCCCACCCTTTACACACCCAACCAAATTAATTCGCCCACCGTCAAGGTTGACGCCAGCACCATGGAAGTGGGCGCATATATAAAGTACGGTGACAACGCGCCCTTGGTTCCCACCATTAGCAACAAGAACGAGTTTACGAGATACGCCAACGTATACGTACTTGCAGGCTCCCAATATCACGATGAAAACGGCGTATGTAACTACGATATTAACGACGATCAACCCGGTGTTGCAACCAGCACTATGATTAGCGTCAAGAGGGGAATATACGTAACCGTTAGAATCATAATGACCTCCCAACAATTCTCCGAATACTCTTTGGTACGTTGTGACCAAGGTATATCGGTTGGTCGCGACAATCCTCCTTACGTAGAGGACAAGCAAGGTAACAGAATATATGACGTTACCTTCAAGATGGACGATGCTTTGTGGACTCTTAACGCTACCACCGAACGCCCGGTACTAGCATACTTCCACCGTAGAGTTGACCTAAGACTTCTTGACAACGACTTTACCTATACCTATGAAAACAACTCGGCAAGAAAGATAACCTTTGCCAGCTTAATGCAAGCATACTTTGAACACAATCCTACCGGTGAAGTAATTTTAACCCAACCCAAGATTGCAGTTGAATACTTCAAACTCTTTAACATTACTATTAAGTCCGAATATATCGTTACCGATAGTGGACAAACCATACTTCAAGGCGGTGGTAACATCGTTATTGACGGCACTACCTACGATATCGGCGCAGACTTTAACCAAAACGAATTCGTTCGCGGAAGCATACCTTTCATAGTAGGTGACGGCGAATATTACGTTCGTAAGTCCAGACTCCTAAGCACCGTCGACGAGGGTGGCATTGCATACAGAAATTACGAACTTACTTGCTATAACCTTAACGCCGGTAACGCGGAAGGTTACTCCGATGCAGGTGATTACGTATATCGCGCATACGTTGTGGCAGACGATAACACCCACTTCTACGGCGAAAAGATTGATGGTTATACCATCAAAAAGGCAGATCCCGGCGTATTGGATCCCTTTGCAAAGAATATTTTGACCTATGGTCAATCCCTTGGCGAATTGATTTTCTCATCCTACGACCTTACCAACAACGAAATACCCGTAAATAGGGTGCTCGCGTTTGGTTCATACAGCTATCAAATGGTAAGTAGCGGTGTATTCGGCACCTACGTTATTGAAGTGCCCACCATCGGTTCTGACGACTATAATCGCCACGTTGTTGCTACCAATTATCCCATTACCGTCGTTTTCCGTCCCGTGGACCTTACCACCTTGTCGGACAGCGACATCAAAAACAACTTCGATATTTTGAAGGAATACTTCGAAGAAGTATACAATAGCTACGGCGGTGTTAGTGGTTACAGACTAAAAGAGGGCGTACAAACGGCCGTTAACTATAACCCCGCTACCCTTTCCATACCGATTACCGTCGTACATAAGACGGCAACGGTTACCGCTATCGATGCCAGCCTTGACGTTAGCTACGACGGCTATGAAAAGCACGCAGAAGCATTCGTAACCACCATAGAGGACGAAGGCGTAGTTAGAGTTGATAATCAACCCCTCATCTTCGAATATAAGCTACGTGGCGCAAGCGACGATACCTATACCAAGCAAGCTCCCGAGCAAGCAGGTCAATATACGGTAAGAATCATCATCGATTCCCTTGCTTCCAACTACGTTTCCGACTACGAAATTAGAGATATGATTATCTCTAAACGTGAACTGACCATAACGATTGACTCTGCTGACGAGCATTACACTACCCTCGACAGCGAAATGACGATTGGTAACGCAAGCGCGAGCGAAATGCTAACCTATACTTATAGCCATACCCAAAGCGCAAGTTACCTTTCCGGCTACTTCGAAGGGGAAGAATTCACCCAAGTTAAGGGTCTTCTTTACAGATATTCCTTCTTCAAGCAAGGCTACTACAACCAAAACTCCGAACTCGTTGAGCTTCAAGACCAAATATGGAGCGATCCCATAGAGGTTCTTGGCGCAACCTCCCTTGACGCAGGTTTATATATGATGCGCGTGGAGATAGACAACCTTAACCACGCCGGCGAAAAGTATATTGTCGTTGACGTTAAACAGGTTCGCCGTGGTGACGTTTCCGACCTCTCCATTTCCTCACCCAGCGTAAGAGCTACCTACGAGCACTATGAACTTAACGATACTTACAAGGGCTTGGTAGGTCACCTCGAGTACGGCGACACCCTCGCTGATATGCGCGACACCATTTTGGGCAACTCCGGCTCTGCAAAATATAGTCCTCGTGGCGCAACCAACCCCATAGTAGTTAACTCCCGCTTCGTTTTTGAAACCGAACAAGAATACGTTCAACGCGTATTCGAGCAATCGGGTACCATCTTCAGCATGGACGTTAACGGACTGGGTCAACCGGTATTCCCCATGAACTACAACGAGTCCGATATCCTCGTTCCCTACACCGTTCGCATCTTGTGGCAAGCAGGTACCGTTCAAGAGGGCGTATTCGTTCCCAATAACAACTTCCGTATGGAAGAAATCTATACCTCTATTTACGTCGTTCGCGCCGTTCCCGATTTCTCGAATTACGGTCGCACCGACATCATCTATGGTTGGACGGTAGGGGAATCCCAATTCACGGGCACCGTTTCCTCACACGGATTTGAGTTTGGCGAAAGTGATTTCACCATGACTCTTGCTCCCGAAACCCTTGCCCTCGTTCCCTTTGGTGGCGAAAATACCATTAGCGCAAGTTTCGCTCCCAGCGAGGAATTAATTAGAAAGTATAGACCCGTTAACAACGTTCAACTACCCATATTAGTTCACAAGAGGGAGGTTGAGTTCTCATTCGAGCTAACCAACGTATTGCCCGGTGATTACGATGAGAATACCTACCAAAACGTACTTACCCACGTTTACGGCGCACTCTACGAAAACCCCGTAACCACCGTTACGGCTACGGGCGTGTCTACAGTTGATACGAGAAGCATAGTTCCCGAGTATATCTTCCTACGCAACTACAATGAAAACGAGGAACTAAAAGAGGGCGAAAGCTTGTATTCCTATGGTAACAAGACCTACGTCAATATTGGTACCATTACTCCTTCCACCCCCGTAGGAAGCTACTTCGTAGTCGTAAAAGTACAAGACGGCGAACAAAACTTCACGGGTTCTACCATTATAAGTTACTACGTAATTAAGGGCACGCTGTACTTTAACGGCATTATGCCCACCTTCAAGATACAATACGGCGACAACCTACTTGACGTAGACTTTGGAAGCGTAACCGTTGCAAACGATCCTTACGGCAACTACAACAAGTTCTTTGCCGGTACCATTAAGGTTGCATACCTAATCGAAGACGAATACGTATTCGATTACTGCCCCGACGTATATACCGATTCTACCAAGAAGAACGCATACCTCATCTTTGAACCCACCGGTACGGATAGCGTTGTTAACGAGTACAACAAGAACTTCCGTCCCTACGTAGGCGAATATTACCTCGAAGTCGCAAAGCGCGACCTTTCCGGCGATATCGTAGTAGAGGGTACGGAAAACTTGGTATTCGACCTTGAAACCAAAGAAATAACGGCTTCTCTAAAAGATCCCGTAACGGGCGAAGATTTGCCACTCAAAGTTACCTACTTGACGGACTGCAGATACGCAGGTAACCACCAAGTAGACGTTGCAGTTGACTCCGGCGTTGAAAACTATACCGGTTACACCTTGGTAAACTTTAATATTGCTAAGGCGCAAATGAGGGTAAACAACAAGGCTACCAACGAGGTTTATAACGCAAAGGCACACTCCTTCAAACCCGACTGGGAGACCGACCTCGTCCAATTTGCAACCTATAACTTTACCTTTAACTACGTTTACCGTGATTACACTAACTCCGTTCTTGGAAGCCTACCTATAGAAATAGGTAGATATACCGTTGACGTTCAACTTGTGGACGACAACTTCTTCTACTCCGGATTGCATTACTTGTACATTACTCCCGACGTTAAGGGCTACAAGGGACTGGAACAAACCTACTCCATAAACGGCTTTATGCCCGTAACTCCCGAATACAACGAAATAGTTCTTGATAACGGCGATACCCGTAAGCACCCCGACGTTGATTACAAGGTAGAGTACAAGAGCGAAGGACTGGGAGAGGAATATTTCACCACCGTAATGCCCTTTAACGCAGGTACTTATGACGTAAGATTTACTTGGAACCAAAGGGGATACGTGGAAGAAGTGCTACTTGTAATGGTAGTTTCCAAGGCAGAAGCAAACCTTTCCGGCATCTTTAACGAATACAAGACCACCTATACCGGCGAAGCATTACCCATTGAGAGAAATCCCTTGTTCGTACTTCCCGAATCGGTAACCAACGCCGATTACTACTACAAGAAAGAGGGCGCACCCGAAAGTGAATACACCCTAGTAGTACCCACCGAGGCAGGTAGCTATGACGTTAAGATTGTTCTTGACGACCTTGACTATAAGGGCGAAAAGGTAACGAGATACATTATCGACAAGGCAACGCTGGAAGTTAAGATGTTACCTAACGTATCCTCTGACGGAGGCAACGTATTCTTCAATACCCCCTCCAGCGAGGTTGAATTTACCTATCACGCAGGCGACGGCACGGGTATTAACCTTAGTGACGTTCAATTCCCATTGGATCCCACCAGAGTCATAGAGGGTAAATGGGAGCTTGTAAGCGACGTTAGCGCATATCGTGTGGGCGAAAGAACGGTTCAAATCGTATTCCTTCCCACAAACCCCAACTTCTATAGCATAGAAGCCGAAACCCAAATTAACATCGTTCAAAAGGATATTAGCGAACACATCACCTTCCAAGAAGAGTTCGAAATGGTAGGGGATAAGTTGGTAATAAGACGCCCCTTCATCGCAGAAAAGATTGGCATCAACCCCATTCTTGACCCCGATGCTAACCTTCCTTATGCAGAAAACGTATACTTTACCGTAACTTACGGCGATACCACCACCCAACCCGTTGACGTCGTTCCCGGCGGATATGCAGTAACCGTAACGCTAAGTGACGCTAACTACTCCGGTTACCTCGACAACGTTGTGCTCGTCATCGAGCCCGCAACCGACCTCACCGTAGTGCTTCCCGAATTTAGAAGTATCGAGGTGGGTGGCGTGCTAAACGATAAGTACGTTATTAACTCCACCGGTGGCGTATATATCGCTTCCAACAATAGGGCTATACAAGGTCGCTTCACCATCGTTATTGATTTAGAAGACCCCAACTACGTTGACGACGATCCCTCCACGGTAGGCGTTATCGACCCCGGCATCAAGATGACCAAGGCAAACCTACAACCCATCGAGATTCAATTCATTCCCGACAAAGACGTTAATAACGTTAGCTCCTATCGCGTTAGAGCATATATTAACGTTATCGGCGACGATTTGGCATTTGACGTGGAAAACGATATAGTTATTACCTCCAGCGCGTCCAAGATTATTTACGGCGCACCGCTTTCCAGTTACAATATTAGTATCGTTACCGGCGTTGAGGCTACCGTAGAGTGGGCTAACCCCGAAAAGATTGTTAACGTTGGCGAATTGGTAGAGTTCATTATGACTCCCAACGATTACGATACCTATAACGTAAAACGTTACTACGCTACCTTGAACCCAGCCGTTCAAAAGGCGGAAATGTATCTCTCTTCCGACAGCGCGGTAGTCTTGTACGAAGGTCAAGCAGTTAGAAACGCCATGCCTCAAATTAGGTTGTTCAACGAATATCTTGGCGGACTACAAAACCTCACCCCCGAGCAAGAGGCAGTGTTTGAAATTAGCAATTACGAATATACTATTTCCAGCACCAACCTCGACTACGTTGCAACCTCGTTAGATCTTGGTAACTACATTAACAACCTAACCGTAACCCTTACCATAACTCACCCCAACTACGAAACCCTAATCCAAGAATTCCCGGTATTCGTAAAACGTCAAATCACCGAGTTTAACGTTGCTAACAAGTCCAAATACTACGATGGCAACGCCGTTACCATAAAGGATCTTGGCATAACCCTAGTTGGCACTACCTATATCCCAAACGATGACGAAGTAGTATTTAAGAACATAGTTCTTAACGGAGTAGCGGTAAGCGAAATTAGAAAGGCCGGTACCTATACCGTAACCATAGCAATCGTAGAAGACAAAGTGGGTGAAAACGGCACCGAGCTTAACGGCTCTCACGTTGGCGAATACACCTTCACCTACGTTATTGAGAAGCGCGACCTTTCCGAGCACATTGACGCATACTTTAGAAATGCTCTTAACCAAAGAGTGGAATTCAGCGCCGGCACCACCTACGCAGAATACGTAGAGTTCACAGCCGACTTCCTACCCTTCCTTGACGAAGAGGGCAACGTTATTTACGACGAGGACGGCAACCCCGTTCGCCCCGTAGTTGATAGGGCAAGCATACAATTTATGCACTACTCACGCTCCATGGCATACTCCTACGGCACCTTGCCTCCCACCGATGCAGGCGATTACGTAGTAGTAGTTAACGTCAACGACGCTTATTACGTTGGAAGCAAGACCTACGAATACTCCATCGTAAAGCGTCTTGCAGAAATCCAAGTAGATGCAGGTTACTACTACACCTACGATCCCAACGGCGTTGTTAACATCGTGCCCGTAGTATCCAATAATATTAGTAGCGAATATCTGCAAATACTATACAAGCCCCTAGGCTCCAACGTAGGAACCACCGAAAAACCCGTTAACGTTGGTAACTACGAAGTAGTTATTAACATCGTAAACCACCCCA
Source organism: Candidatus Stercoripulliclostridium sp. (assembly GCA_045577735.1). Lineage (GTDB taxonomy): Bacteria > Bacillota > Clostridia > Christensenellales > DTU072 > Stercoripulliclostridium_A. The sequence continues at coordinate 26,618 of JAZNIY010000022.1, forward strand.
ACGTAATGGGTAGCGCAACCACAAGATTAACCATATCTTCCGCTCCCGTAATGGTAGAAGAATTGCCCGTTGTGAACACCTCGTTGAAGTACGGCACAATGCTTAAACACGTTGGTATATCCGGTGGTATAGTCGAAGCAGTAGGTGGCGCAAGAGTGGACGGCACGTTCGCCTTTATGTACCCCGAAACGGACAACCTACCCGTTGGTGCGAACTCCGTTCAATTGGTATTCACTCCCTACAACTCCAACTACGGCACTACGACTTGCTCCGTAACCGTTAACGTTGTTAAGGCACTCCTCAACGTTGAATTTACCACTCTCGAAAGGGTATACACCGGCGAAGCTTTGTATCCCGGCATCGATATTGAGGGTGGCATAAAGGTAAACTTCACCTTCCGTCAAGGCTCCTTGAACGTTGATAGAGCAGTGGAAGCAGGCGTATACGAAGTAACCGTTAACGTCACCGATGCTAACTACGAAGGAAGCACCAAGGCAGTATTTACCATCCATAAGGCAACTGCCATAGAGAGCGAAAGCGCACTTCCCACACTTTCTGCCATCACCTATGGTAACGCCATTAAGACGGGTACCATAGAAGGTGGTCGCATAGTATACGTAAGTGGTAAAAACGGCGTTTTGGGTACCTTCCGTTACCTGGATCAAGATACCATACTCGGTGACGTTGGCATATATGACCAAGTAAAGGTACTATTCACGCCCACCGATACGGCTAACTATGAAAACTTCATATTCACCATGCCCGTAGAGGTTGTAAAGGCAAACGCAACTCTTAAAGTTAGTGCAAACGCCTTCACCTACGGCGAAAGCATCACTAGCCCTGTATTCACTACCGTGCCCCAAGGTCTAAACGTAGACAACTCCAAGTTCGACCAAGAAATTCGTGGTACCATCCAAAGAGTAGGCACCTACGTTTATACCGCCTATATTAATGAAAAGAACTATCAAGGTGAAATAACCTACGCTATTGAAGTTTATAAGAAGAAGATATCCATTGCCTTCTACCGTGACAGCACTAGAGTAGACAGCTATACGGCATCGTACGGACTCGCATACAGCGCAAAGGCACAAATCGTTGCCGATACCTTGGTAGGGGATGACGTGGTTCAAAAGAGCGAGCTTGAAAAACTAATGCTCTACCACTACACCAACCTAGACACCGGCGCAACCGAAATCGTTCCTCCCACAACCATTGGTAACTATACCGTTACTGCCGTTATGGAACATAACGATTACTATATCGACAGAGAGAACTCCACGGTAAACTATACCGTCACGAGAGCAACGGTTAGCTCCATAGAGTTCGACCTAGCCACCCTTTCCGACCAAGTATACGGCTCGGTAAGTATGCCCGTTGTTATCACAAGCCCTGCAAACGTTGGCTTCGTAGTTGAATTCCCCGGCTACGATCAAATGCCCACCTCTGCAGGTAACTACTCCATTAAAGTTACCATTCAAGACGAAAATTACTTCGCAACCGAACGTACTGCAATGTTCCGCATCAACCCCAAAGAGATAAGCCTAGAAAACATAAAGGCATACTCCAAGGCATACGACGGACTACCCGACATCGAGGTAACGGGCGAGCTAAAGGGCGTTATGAGTGACGACGAAGTAAAGGTAAACTTGAGGGCTCATACCCTAGACAACAAGGTTAACGTTGGTGCTCACTCCGTTGTATTGGAATCCTGGGGACTCTACGGACTACACGCCAAGAACTACTCCTTGCGCGCACCTCTATATAACCTAACCACCACGATCACCAACAAGGTTATAACCGATCCCAATACCTCCAGCTATATCACCTCACCCGAGGGATTCAGCTCCAATATTACGGTATCATTCCAAGAGGTATACGATACCATTGACAACACCAACTTCTTCACCCAACTCGTAGGTCAAAAGGCCACCGTTCAAGTAATAACCGTCAAAGAAAACGGCTTGAACACCGTCCTCGATAGCAAAGTTAAGTTCCACGTACTAATTCCCGAGGAATACAGGGATGCCAAGAACTTGACGGTAGAGGGACTGGGCAACTTGGAGAACGCCGTTATCACGCGCGAGGGCGACTACGTTACCTTCTATGCCGATGCTTCCGGTGAAATCATATTCTACAAGAACGACTTCCCATACTGGGTAATCATAGTGGGCGCTGTCATCTTAATGATAATTCTCGGTGGAGTATTTGCACTAATCGCACTACCGCTCAGAAGACGTCACCACATTGCAAGAGATGCTAGAAACGCATACACTTGGAACCAAGAAATCGATGGCAGAGAACACGCATTCCGCAAGAAAGTGGAACAAGAAATCATTGAACGCAAACGCAGATGGAGATACTAAACCTAAAAAGGAGAGCAGGGCACTTATTAGTGCTTTGCTCTCTTATGCTAATAATACTTTTAATTGCATTTTCCCCCCTTGCAACCGGGGGCACTTTGGCTTATGCCGATAACTCGGACACCATAGGAAGTGGTGGTGGCGCAATCGAAATCGACGACGTCACCGAGGGGCTTGTCAATAGAACCTACTCCAACTTTGAAAGGGGTAGGAAGCTTAAAGTCACCCTCCCAATGAGCACGGTTTCGGTATATTTTGCATACGAAATTGACTCTAGCGAGCAAGTTTACGCCATATCGGGCGAGGCTGATATTGACGAGGATATTCCCTACCTGCTCCACGAGGGCAAGGTGGAAAAGAACGAGGTGGAAACCAAGACTCTTGGCAAGGTAACGAGTGCTTGGACGGATATAAGCGTCGTTTACGAAAAGAAGGTGTTTTACGTTGAGGTGCATCATAACGGCACTTTGTACGTTGAATGCACCCTTGACGGCGAGAGCGACAGATTGAAGGCGACCTCACTCATTAAGGATATCGACGGACTTTCCCCCAAAATGCAAACGGGCATTATTGCTCACGGCCTACAAAACGAAATGGGGCAAGCAGTTTTCGAGTGCACTGCAACCTTCGAGGACGCACGCGCAGGAAACACCCTTGCTCAAGCACGCTCGGGGCTTGCCGAAATCCTTATTATAAGGACGGACGTTGCGCTAAGCGATATGACGGAGGGGGAACTGGAAAGTGCTGACGTGGAAACTATATGCGCTTGGGAGCCCCTTGCAAACGCCCAAATAGTGCTCTCCCAAAAAGTCACCTTTACCATCGACAAAGAGGGATACTATTACTACTTCGTGGTGGACAGAGTGGGCAACCTACAAATTAACGAAATGCTGGGTGGCAAGTTCAGCCGTGAGGACTACTCCGACACCGACTCACGCTTCTACGTTACCGACTCCTCTGCCGGCAGTAGTGGGGTGAGCTACTCCGTTAAGAACTATATGATAACCATAGGCGAGGAGCTTAGCGAATACGAGGACACGGTTAACGGTGAAGTCTATACGAAAGCATTAAGCGCATACTCCACACTTTTGCTTCGTTTCTACTCCGGGGAATCCCAAACCAACCGTGAGGGTATCTCAAAAGCGTGGTTTTCTTTCTTCCGTAACGAATATACGGCATTCAAAAACGCCTATAGCGTAGGAGCTAACTACTCAACGAGTATTATTAACGGCGACCTACTCCCCGCAAGCATAAAGTGCCTTAACCTTAGTAGCGAAACCATAAAGTGCCTCGGTGGTGACGAGGTAAAGGCATCCTTCATTATTGCACGTTACGAGGGAAGTGAAATCGACCAAGAGTTACTAAACCTTTACGGCAACACAAAAAACGTAAAGGCATACAAAATGAGTTACAGCTTGACGGTAAACGGAGTAGCTTCCACGGTACCAAAGAGCGAACTTATATACGAAATTTTCGGGCTACCCGAAAGCGTTAACAACTTTAAGGTATACCTTAAAACCTCAAACGGATACGTAGAATGTAACCAAGTTAAGGGAGAAAACTGGCTTCGTTTCACCTCCAAAGACCTCAATAGTGGGGACTACTACCTCATTTATGAAGACACTTCCAAAACCACCAACCTACTACCCTTGTGGATAAGCCTCGGTGTTGTAGGCGGGCTCGCAGTAGTGGGAGGGGTGGTAGTGTTAGTTCTTTGGAAGAAGGGTAACCTGGTTGACCGCACAAAGCCTTTGTCCCAAGAGGTTACGGAAAAAGGGGAATAATTATGTTGTATTTCAAAAAATCGATCGAGTATCTTTTCAAGTTGGAAAAGGGTAAGAGATTCTTGCTCCTCTTCCTAATTGCGCTCCCTGCCGGCGTAGGGGTATTCTTTACTGCACCCACGTACGTCTACCATAATTGGTTAAAGGACTTCACGGTGGGGGATAGGAGTTATCTTTCCGCGCTGTTCTTTAATGGTCACGCCAATTCTACTCGCGTGCTGGTTGCAGGTGCCATTTTGATTGTGGTATTGTTGTTTTGCATATCGGTTATGGCAAGCGTAGTATCACGTAACCTACGCGTGGGCGTGTTCAGTATAAATAGAAGATTGGCGCTCGAGTTTAACGAAGCGATTTTACCCACCTTTTTTGCAGTTCTATCTGCAATGGGCGTAGTTATAGTTGGAAAGCTACTACTTGCAACGCTCATCGTACTCTTCCAAACCATAGGGAACGTAGTTATATCGGCAATACTTTCCACGTTTGCCTTATTCCTTAACGTATTGGTGGTATGTTATTCAATATCGGTGGGCATTTTGTATCTTCCCTATATGACTTTTAACGGACTTAAGCCCACGGTTGCGCTTGCACAAAGTGCCAACAGGATGGGTGGCAGAACGGGCGCCAGGATGTTTGGAGCAGTAGTTATTCCCATTCTTATAATATACGTTATAGGGGCTCTTGTGGGCATGGCGAACAGCTTTATAGCCTCTCTTGTAGTGGAAAGCGTGCTCTACTCATTTGGCCTAGTATATCTAATAACTCTCTCGTTCGTTTCATATTATGAGATAAACGAACTACCACGTGAAGATTATCCACGCGAGTTCTTCTTCACCAAGATTAAGAGGAGATAATTATGCTACTAAAACACTCCTTATCGATTACGATTACCAACGTACAACTAGTATTCAAGGTGCTGATTTATGCCTTTATAATATTCTTTATAGGCTCAGCCGTGCTGGTTACCATAGTTGATCCCATAATGGGAGCAATAGGTGACGGCTTCAATTTCGTAGAGTTTATAAACCAATTTATAAACAACCTCACCGAGGGTGACGGCGCCGTATTCCAAAGCATAATCAATAGCGTAAACCGTTTTGCCGAGGAAAAACCCCAAGAACTTGCCAAGATACTTGGCCTAGGAACCGTGGTATTTGTGGGAATGAAGTATTTCTTCGCCCTCATAGTTTGCCCCTTGGCATACGTCCTCAGCCACAAAATGACCACCCATTTTACCGAAGGCTTCTTCCACGCAGTGGTATCGGTTGGCTTCAAGGGTGTGGGAATGGCAAGCCTCTATACCCTAATAAGCGCACCCATTGATATTCTAATTATCGTGGGCTGTTTCTTCCTCGGTAGGGCACTCACCGTTGTCGGCATATTTGGAATGATATTTGCAATAGTAGTGGGCCTACTCCTAGTAACGCTAAGGCTTTCCATTATGGGGCAATGGCTCGCCGTATTTATAATCGAGAACATAAATTTCGGTCTACAATTCAAGCGTGGATTCCGTGCGGGCATCAAGTCCTTGAGCTATACCTATCCCGCCTTACTAACCCTAGTGCTCGTCGAGTTTGGCATTGTAATGACTACTCTGGTTCCCACCTTCCTAATTATCCCCATCGTATCGGTACCTTTTGCGATAGTTATGTTTGTGGCGGTGCATCTAGTTAATTACTATCGAGCAAACGAGTCTAACTACTACTATGAATAGACTTTGTTTTTTGGCGACATCCTTAGGAAAAAACAAAAAACACTCAGTCATTTACTTGTTGCGTAAACTCCCCTTGGGATAGACTTTGTTTTTTAGCGCTATACTGCGTCAATAGCAAAAAAATCTCAAGGAGCAGTACCCCAAGTACAGCAACCTTTCGGTTTTTTCACTTTTCCTTGTCTAGCATCCAAAAACCAAAGTCTATTAGAGGTCTAGGAAAAGTAAGAGGAAACTCAAGCTGAATAATAAGGTTTTCCGTCCTACTTCATCCAAAAAACAAAGTCTATTAGAGGTCTAGGAAAAGTAAAAACACGTTATTTTAGCACTATTCTTTGAAAAAGTAAAAGAAGTTATCGGGGCGCAGTACGCTAAGTACAGCAACCCCTCAACTTTTTTATTTTCCTTCGACTAGCATCTAAACTAACGCGTTTTTAGAGAAAGGATAATAAAGTAATGTAAAAAATAATGCTAAAAACCAAAGTCTATCAGAGGCTTAACACAGGTAAAATTAAGAAAAAAAACTCAAATTTATCCTTGTGAACGTAGCAAAGCGCAGTGAAGCCGTTCCGCGAACAATTCGCAGTTACTTTGGTTAACCCAAAGACTACGTGGCTATCACCAAGTGTTGTGGTAACACAAGTTAATCGTTTTACTCATCAGGTTTGCTACGCAAACTACTGCGCTCCGCATTCCGCACTTACTTAGGCGTACATGACCCGAAGAGGAACTTTTTTCTTCACAATGCAATTCGCTAAAAGACAAAGTCTACTAAGGATTTGGGCGAATATATTAGTTCGCTGAATATAAACGATAAACATAAAATGGAGGGATAGTATGAATCGGAAAATTTTAATAAGTATCTTTGCTATTTTTTTGATTTTGGGGTTAAGTATTACAGTTGTTGCTTGTAATGACGACCTTTCTAACGAAGACGAATTCGTGGATGCTACTCCTTACTTGGAATTCCAACTTTGTCCAGCCAACTATCGTGAAGGAGAGCACTATGAAATAGTTGGATATAAGGATGCCCCTAAAAAGATTATTATTCCTTCAACGTATGAAGGAAAGCCTGTTACTCAAATTGGGATGAAGGCATTCTATGGTTGTTCTACTTTAACCGACGTTAGAATACCTAACTCTATAACCTACGTTGCAATTGGGGCGTTTGGCGCTTGCTCTTCCCTTAAAAGCATAGACGTAGTGGATGATAATGATTATTATTGCGATATAGATGGAAATTTATATTCAAAAGATTTGTTTTATATAGTGCAATATGCTGGGGGCAAAGAGGAGCAGACTTTTAATATTCCTGATGCTGTTCGCACAGTAGGATATTACTCATTTGCAGGTAGCCAATTCTTAACTAGCGTGAGCATGCCCGATACGGTAGAATATATTGCTCCCGAGGCTTTTTTGAATTGTAGTGCACTAAGTACTGTTACGCTGGGTAACTCTGTAACCAATATTTCTTACAGAGCATTCTATAACTGTACTTCATTAAGTCAAATAAGGATTCCCAACTCCATACTTAGTATTGAGTCTGAAGCGTTTTTAGGGTGCAATTCCCTAACCTACAACACGATAGATAACGTGAAGTATTTAGGTAACGAGGATAATTTGTATCTAGTAGCAATGGACGTGGTAGATAAGTCGGCTACAAGTTTAGTATTGGAGGAAGGTTGTAAAATTATTTCTGAAAATGCATTCTCTAATTGTGACAAAATAACTAGCGTATCTATACCAAATACAGTAATTAACATTGGAGATAGTGCATTCTCCGGTTGCTCTTCACTAGAAAGCGTAACTATACCCGAGTCTGTATCCGTAATGGGTGGTTACGCATTCGAATATTGTTCTTCATTAAGTAGCGTAAGCATACCTAACACCATAGAGTACATAAGCGATGGAACGTTCACGCATTGTACCTCTTTAGGTAGCATTACTTTGTCCGACTCAGTAGTATACGTTGGGAAGGAAGCGTTTTTTAATTGTAGCGCACTAGAAAACGTAACCTTTGGTAATTCTTTATCATTTATTGAAGAGAGCGCATTCTCTAATTGCACCTCTTTAACTAGTTTAACATTTGCTGATTCCGTAGGTATCGGTAATTATGCATTCTCTAATTGCACCTCTCTAGGTAGCATAGCGAGCGCGGGACATATAAATATTGGAGAGCAAGCCTTCCTCAATTGCATTTCTCTTAATGAACTTGTTTTTGACAGTCTAGCAGGTATTGGTGACAAAGCGTTTATGGGTTGCAGTTCTTTAACCGGTTTTACCATATCGGAAAATGTAACCAGCCTTGGAACAAGAATATTTGAAGGGTGCAATTCCCTAAGTAGCGTTACAATAGGGAGCGTAACAGGCATTGATGGGTATGCTTTCTCGGGTTGCTCAGCGCTAAAAGATGTAACGATAGGGCGTGTAACAGGCATTGATGAGTATGCTTTCTCGGATTGCTCATCGCTAAAAAATGTAACGATAGGGCGCGTAACAGTCATTGGTCAAATGGCATTTAAGGACTGCAGTTCATTAAGCAATCTAACGATTGGGCACGTGACAACACTTGAAGAAGGTGTGTTTGAGGGTTGCATTTCACTACATTTTGTAAATAGTGATGAAGGGGTATTAACCCTTGACGAGTTCGTGTCTGCCAATACTTAATTAAGCTATTATGAAAAAGAAACTGTAATTTATGGTTATTGCATAAAATTGCAAAACAAGATTTTAAGCCATTGGGCAAGTCCCTTTGGCTTTTTTTTTATAGTCTTAGTATTTTTTTTGTTGCGCACTAAAACACTTTATATCATAGACATTTTCCTTGTGAGCGAAGTGTAACGGAGTGAAGTAATCACGCGTTAGCGTACATCACAACGCTTTGCGTTACACCACTTGCGTTAGCAAAACACCACAACGCTTGCGTTACACCACTTGCTTTAGCGTACACCACAACGCTTGCGTTACATCACTTGCTTAAGCAAAAATCACACGCTTGCGTTACACCACTTACTTATCGCTTGTCCCATTTTAGGGACACCTAAAATTTTCCCCACCGGCACCTATTGACTTTCACCATTTCCCGTGTTATCATATTTGCAGATACGAACAAATGTTCTAATTTCGCCTACCAAGTATAAAAGATTCTACCAAATTTAGTTAAGGGCGTTTAACCCGTAGCCCTACAAATCTCACCAGAAGGAGTAATTGAATATGTTATCGCCATTATTAACGGCGACGGTATTAAAAATGAAGCCGTCGCTTAATTCTTTGAGTGCAAATTATCAAAATAAAATAGCAAAATGTATGACTTTTGAAAATAATACGCGTGGAATTAGTGCAATGGAAATTTTTGAAAAAATAGGCTATTGTATGGAGAAAATAGATGCTATTAGGTTGCTTGGTAACGTTCTTGATACTGCATTATCATTGCTTAATAACACCGAAAGGAGGATTATTACCGAGGTTTACGTTAATGGTCTAACCCAAAATGAAGTCATGATGGAAACGGGGCTGAGCGAAAGCAAATTTCGTAATACCCAAAAGTATGCTTTTAAGAAAATGCGCAACTATATAGTTTTTCTTGGCTTTGATGAAAAAAAGATTATGAGCTGTTTTAAAGATGAAAGACCTTTCTTGAAGCACTTATGTGAAGTGAAAAAGAATTTTATCCAAGGAGGACAAAGATGGACAAACTGATTGATCAACTTTTAAAGAAGGCAGAGGGTTACGAGCAGGTGGAGGAAACCACCGAGTACGTGATTGATGAAGAGGGCAACAAGCGTGCCGTCAAGGAAAAAAGACAGGTTAAAAAGGTGCCCCCGGACGTAACTGCCATTAAGCTCTACCTTGAACAAAGGGAGCGCGCAAACGATCTTAGCGCACTTTCGGACGAGGAATTGGAGCGCGAAAAGGTAAGGTTGCTTGGTGCTCTAATTTTTGCTAGAAACAAGGACTAAGCACAATTAATAGGCATAAGGTGAATACCTAAAAGCCAATGAAAGGGTAACCATACTACTTTAAAAAGTATACTAATTTCTCTTTTTAGTGAAAATAAGGACGACAATAGCAATGGCAGGTACGGCAAGTCCAACAATAATTATAATTTTTAATTCCGTGCTTAGTGACTCCTTCAATTCACTCTTTACTTCCTCTTGGCTCTCGCCGGGGGCGGGGGGAGTAGCAACCTCCGGGGTAAAGGTGGGTATTTCCAGAGTGGGAGCACTCGTTCTACTCGCCTTTACGTAGCCCATTACGTTTTCATACTTTACGTAATACCAAGTTTCCCCGCTGTCAGTGGGGTATTTTCCAACGAAGGTAAAGGGCGCGCTGAGGGGAATGGTAAGAAGGCTATCGGACTGGGTGTCGGGGTGCTTCTTTAGTTGTAGCCCGTAAAAGTCCGAAAAATCACCGCTTATAGTCAAATCGGCGGTAGTGCCCGTTGCTTGGAATTCGTAACCGAGGGCGCGCACTTCGTTCTTTTTGACCTTGCCACTCACCCCGTTAAAGGTGACGTAATAGTATACCTCGTCAAGGTTATTTATGCGAGCGTAGTAACTTTCGGGAAGGAGAAAAATCTTCTCGCCACGCTCGTCATAGAGCCACACCGTGCCCACGATTTCCACGTGTGGAGTAGAGTTATCGGCAATAGCCACAATGGTATCGGCGCCCATAAAGTTAGTGGTATCGGCGCCCCGATTAGCACAGGTATCAGCGCCAAAAAACAGCCCGCGAGAGAGGGGAAAGAGAAGTATAAGCAGTAGTAAAAGCACTTTCATAACAACATTTTAGCGCAAAATAGCGCGCGTATTTTAAGAGAAAGAGAGGGTTTATGTTAATATCACGCGACCTCTTCGATATCTCCGACCGACTCAAGGAAATCGACCACAACTACACCTTGCACTACAACCGAAAGAGTGGTAAATTCGAGCTTCACGGCAAGGACGACGTTTTACTCATCGTCTTTCCCTACGATCGCATCGATGCAAGAATGATATCCCACGCAAGGCGCACCAGAGTGGAGCGTAGCCAAGAGTTGATACGAGAAATGGAAGAACACAATGCAAAATTAGAGCTTTCAAGAACGAAGGCAGAAGATGAGTTTTATATGGAATCGTTTAAGGAGTGTGCAGAAAAATACTATGCAGAAAGAGGAAAGAGAGGTAATTACTAAGTTACTGGAAATAGAGCGCGAGGAGAACAAGCGATATCTTGCTCGTGCCATAGAGAGGTATAACACAGGGGACAAGGTGCACCTAAAGCAACTTGATTTTCATCGTTCGCCCAAGCGCAACAGATGGGTGTTTGGTGGCAATCGCTCGGGTAAAACGGAGTGTGGTGCCGTGGAATGTCTTTGGATGCTTAGGGGGATACACCCCTACAGAAAGAACAAAAACAAGGTGTCGGGCTGGGCTTGTACGGTAAGTAGCGAGGTGCAACGCGACGTGTGTCAAAAGAAGATACTAAGCTATCTTAACCCCGAGTGGGTGGCAAAAATTACCATGAGCACGGGCACTTCAGCCTTTCCCGAGCAAGGGGTTATCGATACCATATATATTAAAAACGTATTCGGTGGCATTAGTGAGCTTAGCTTTAAAACCTACGAGCAAGGGCGAGAAAAGTTCCAGGGAGCCTCCCTCGATTTCGTATGGTTTGACGAGGAGCCGACCAAGGAAATCTACCTTGAATGTCTAATGAGAGTTATGGACCGAAGGGGAGATATTTTTGGCACAATGACACCTCTAAAAGGACTTACTTGGGTGTATGACGAAATATACCTTAACCCCAAGAGTGACCCGGAAATTTGGACCATTAGCATGGAGTGGAGCGACAATCCCTTCCTCTCTAAAGAGGAAACGGAGAGGCTGACGAGCGTACTTTCCGACGACAATTTGGAAGCGCGCAGGTACGGACGCTTTATGCCAAACAACGGTCTTGTGTATCCCGAATTTGACAGTTCGGTACACGTAATAGAACCTTTTAATCTCCCTAAGGAGTGGCAAAGCGGAGTCAGCATAGACCCGGGACTAAAGAACCCGTTGTCTTGTCACTTTTACTACCGTGACTATGACGGCAACGTTTACGTTGCCTACGAGCACTACGAGAGTGGCAAGAGCGTGGAGCACCACGCAGAGGCGATACTCAAAATTGCCCGTGAAATAGGCTGGAAGTTACGTCCCGACGGCAAGCTGGAAGCACTAATAGACTCAGCTTCCAACCAACGCACTCTGCAGAGTGAAAAGAGTGTTGCAGAGCTTTTTTATGAACACGGAATTGCCGTTAACACCAAGGTAAACAAGGACCTGTTCACAGGGATAAGCAAGGTACGCGAACTTTTCGCAAGCAGGCCACCGCGCGTGTTCATATTCAAGAATTGCACCAACTTCATTAGGGAAATTAAGGGTTACTCCTGGGGCAATAGTGACCTACCCGTCAAGCGTGACGATCACGCTATGGACGAATTTCGTTACTACGTTATGGCAGACCTACAAACCAAGCCCCAAGTGGAGAAGCTAAGCGCGCTAATGCGCCACAAACAAAGACTAATTCGAGCAAGGAGGAGAGGATGATGAACGATAGAAGAATGGTAAGCAATAGGGTTATTAAGTGTGACAAGTTTGTTAAGATGAGTGTGAGTGCAAGGCTGTTGTATATCAACTTGTTATTGGATGCTGATGACGAGGGATTCGTTGTCAATCCAAGGTCAACGTTGCGTATGACCAATGTACGAAGACATACGCTAGACGAGGTGATCAATGGTGGATGGGTGTTAAAGTTTGATTTCTCTGATACGTTATTGATAAAGCATTGGAGCATACACAACAGCGTTAGAAAGGACAGAATTCGCACCACCTTTTCCTATAAGGAAAAAGAGCTTGTAAAGTTGAACGAAAACGGCGAATATGAATGGAAAACTCCGGAGGAGCTTGGTTGTCAATTGGTTGACAAATGTCCGCCTAAGAGAAAACAAGAACAAGAGAAATATAAAGAAAAAGAGAGTAAAGAGAAAAATGGCAACGATGACGTTGCCCAAAGCGCAAGCGAAGCACAAGGCGAAATATCTGCGAGCGCCGAGGAAGTCGGCGAACTCTTCGATATTTCTATTAATTCCCCACCCACCCATTCCATTTCTAAATATCGCCTTGCGAAAAAGGAGTTTGATCGCTCCAGCTTCTGTCAGCAAACGATAAAGAGCATCAAGGCCCTCGATAAGCAAATCGACAGGATAATAGCCGGTCAATTTACCGACTACCGAAAGCCACCCAAGAAGGACCATATGCATGACCTTATGCCCCAAACCTATACTGATGAGGAGATTAACTCGGTATTTATGGATGTGACTAAAATCGATATTGATGCCCTCGACATTTGAAAAACATTGGTTTTTGGCGAATTACTTTGTTAAAAAGTCCCCGACTGCAAGTCATTTACGTCTAGTAAACTCCTTTTGTCGGGGGGCTTTTTGCCTCGTACTTCATCCAAAAACCAAAGTTTTTCGTACTCTAACACTGGTGCGAGTAAACTCAAACTGAATAATAAGGTTTTGGCGAATTACTTTGTTAAAAAATCCCCGACTGCAAGTCATTTGCGTCCAGTAAACCAAAGTTTTTCGTACTCTAACACTGGTGCGAGTAAACTCAAACTTTTCCTTGTGAGTGAAGCGTAAGCGAAATGAGGTCGTTCCGGACTCCGCGTTCCGCGCTCCGCACTTAATAACATCCAAACTACAAAGTTTTTCGTACTCTAACACTGGTGCGAGTAAACTCAAACTTTTCCTTGTGAGTGAAGCGTAAGCGAAATGAAGCCGTTCCGCGTTCCGCGTTCCGCGCTCCGCACTCCGTAAGGCTGTTCCGCACTCCGCACTTAAATAAATCCTTGTGAGTGGAGCGTAAGCGAAATGAAGCCGTTCCGCGTTCCGCGCTCCGCACTCGCAATCGCGTTGCTCCGCACTTAACAACATCCAAAATCCAAAACCAAATCATTCAAATAAGGAGAAAATATGAACCAACAGATATTAGTTAAAGATGTCCAACAAGACTTCAATAGGCGCCGTGAGGAGCGCAAGCACCTCGAAGCAAAATGGCTACTTAACCTCAACTTTTTGGAGGGTAAGCAGTATTCAACGCTGAATTCCAGACTGGAACTCGTCGACTACGGCAAACGCTACCTTTGGGAGGAACGTGGGGTATACAACCATATTGCACCCCTAATTGAGAGCAGACTTGCCAAATTCACTCGTGTAAACACAGCCGTCAACGTGCGTCCGGCAAGTGGTGAAAACGATGATATCCAAAGCGCAAAGCTGGCAACCAAGCTCTTGGAAGCTACCTTCCTCGACAACGATTTTTATAAGCTAAGCGCAGACGCCAATCTATGGGCAGAAATCACGGGTACCGTATTCTACAAGGTATTTTGGAACGAGGAGAAGGGTGGACAAGTCAAAATCGCCGTATGCCCCAGTTACGAAATATATCCCGACAACTTGAGCGAGCCCAGCCTACAAGCATTGAGGTCAATTATCCATGCCAAGGCCTATCCCGTTAGCCAAATTGAGGATATTTGGGGTAAACGCGTAGAGCCCGAAGAGGTCAACCTTATGCTAAGTGACGGAGTGCGCGCCCTGAGTGGCAAATCCGGCGTGACGGGTTTCGTTACCGATGCCGTAAAGAAAGAGGGCTACGCTATGGTTATAGAAAGATACGAAGCGCCCTCCAAGGACTACCCGGACGGCAGACTGATTATCGTTAGCGGTGACGAGCTTCTTTACGAGGGAAGCCTTCCTTACCTTAACGGAGAGGGTGGGACCAGAATCTTTCCCTTTGTAAAGCAGGTGAGCTTGCACTCTCCGTGCTCCTTCTTCGGGACCTCCGTCATTGACCGACTCATACCCGTTCAGCGCGCCTTCAACGCCGTTAAGAACCGTAAGCACGAATATATGTCTAGGCTCTCTATGGGCGTTCTTGCAGTCGAGGAAGGCTCCATCGATCTTGACGGACTGGAGGAAGAGGGACTTGCTCCGGGGCGAGTTATAACCTATAGGCAGGGAAGCACGCCCCCTCTACTTATGAGCCCCGGCACCGTGCCCCAAGAGTTCAGGGACGAAGAGGACCGATTGCTTGCCGAGTTCAAACTTATATCGGGCGTAAACGATAACGTGCAGATGTCCTCCAACGCCGAGTCTACGGTTTCGGGCTATGCGCTCTCTCTTTTGATTGAGCAGGACTATATGCGACTAAGCGTAACGACGGAAAGCATACGTTCAGCCGTCAAAGAGGTTGCTCGCCAAATACTAAGGCTGTATCGCGAGTTTTCCTCGGGCGAGAGAATAATTAGTATTGCAGGCAAAATGGGTAAGGTGGAGCTGGAAGCCTTCAAGGCCTCCACCCTAAGAGCCGACGACGTGGTAATGGAGAGCGACTCCACCATGGTAGAAACCCCCGCAACTAGAAAATCTATGGTGCTGGAACTGCTTTCTTCCGGACTTTTAGGTGACGAGAATGGCAAAATCAGTAACCGAAATCGCCAAAAGATAGTGGAAATGCTGGGCTTTGGCAACTGGGAACACTCCCGTGCCGACGAGGAAGTTCACGTCAAGAAAGCCACCCTTGAAAACCACGATATGAGCTTGGGAGAGGAACAAAAAGTGGACGAGCTGGACGACCACGAGATACACGTTGCCGAGCACGTTAACGCCTTTGTAAGCGGACGTGACAGCCTTAGCGAGGAAGCAAAGAAGCTACTAAAAGAGCACGTAAGACGCCATAGGGTACTATTAAAACTAAGTAAGCAAACCGAAATTTAATCGCTAAGCGAACCAAACCTAAAACTAAAAGGAGCCAATATGAACAGTGAAAATATATTAAATTCAACCGAGCAAACCCCCGTTATCCCCGCAAGCGAGGAGGAAGCTACCTCCCTTTTGGGCGTACTAAACCCCGAAGTATGCGACAAGGAAGAGGGGGACTCGTATGGTAAATTCAAGACCGCACTCGAACTAAAAAATGCCTACGAAAAATTGGAGCAAGAGTTCACCCGTAAGAGCCAAAAGTTAAAGGAGCTGGAGGGTAAACTTGCCGAAAGGGCAGAAGACGCAAAGTGGACGGAAAGGGTAAAAGCCTTCCAAAAAGCCTATCCCGTTAGCAAGGCGCTTGGCGCAGAGATCACCACCTATCTTAAGGAAAACAAAGGGCTAATCAGGGATGAGAATTGCTTGGAAAGCGCACTCCTTCACGTGCTTGCGACCAAGTTCGAGGAGAAAAAATCGAGGAGCACCCAAGAGGTGGGAAGCACCTCCCAAAGAACGGACAATGCTCCAAGAGTAATTAGCAGTGGCGCCATATCGGTTGCGCCCAGGCGCGAGCCAACCACGGTCAAAGAGGCGAACGCTCTTGCTACCGAAAGGTTAAAGCAATACAAACCGAACTAAAAAAATATAGGAGAAAATTAAAATGCTAAGTGTTAAAGCAATGGACGACGTTTTAAAGTCCTTTTATCTTGACGTAGTGTCAGCACAAATTAATCGTGGCGCAAGCCCCCTTTACGATATGATAGAAAAGAGTTCCGTAAGCGTTAGCGGTAAGAACGCGATCGTGCCCGTATATTACGGCGTTAGTGGTGCACTAATGACCACCAACGATGACGGTGCAACCCTTCCCGAATCTTGCCCCAGCCTAAGAACCACCCTCACCGTACCTCTAAGAAACGTTTATGGCGTAATCGATATTACCGACAAGGCATTACGCGTTACTCGTGACAACGCAGAGGGCATCATAGACGTACTTGGAACCGAAATTCAAGCTATGATAAATAGCGCACGTCATTCCCTAAATCGTATGCTTTGGACTGACGGACTAGGCAAATTGGGTACCATAAGTGACCTAAGCAGTCATACTTCACGCTCACGCTTCCCGGTTGATTCCATTCGCCTCTTTACCCCCGGTATGAAGGTGGATATCTTTAGAGGAAACACCCTGGTACACGGAGGAGTGCGAATTGCAGACGTAAAATACGACGCTAACCAAATCGTATTTACCAAGTCAATTCCCACCGATAACCCCTTGGAAACCGGTGACGTAATTTATGCTCACGGCTCACAAAACACCGAACTCCAAGGTCTACCATACTTGTTCGACCTTTACGAGGACATGTATTTTGGTCAAGCAAAGAGCAGTAATTCCGGTATTCAAGGCACTCAAAAATCACTCGATACCTCACTTTCTACCGAGGCAATCCAAGACTTTTTGGACCTACTCGAAACGAGAAGTAACTCTACTCCCGACCTCATCGTCTGCGACAAAAAGTTAAGGCGCGACTACATCCAATACCTTCAAGCAAATCGCACCAATATCGATTACTTGAACCTTGACGGTGGCTTCAAGACTCTTTCCTACAACGGCATTCCCCTTTACGGCGAGAAGTTCTGCCCCGAAAACGAGATGTATTTCATCAATACCTCCAACTTCAGAATGGTTCAGCTTAACGATTGGGAATGGCTCGAAGGTCAAAATGGATCCATCCTAAATCGCATGGATAGTAAGGCTGCATATCAAGCGGTGTTGGTTAAGTATTGTAACTATGTAGCTACCAATCCCAACACCCTAGGTAGGCTATATAACGTGAACTAAGGCTTGTAAGTAGGGACCTCGCCTTTGGGCGACCTGTCTAGGAAAAGCAACACCTTCCTCGGTCATGTACGCCTAGTACACTCCCGTCGGTCGGTAACGCTTTTCCGTCACATCTCATCCCAAAAACGAGGTCCTATATGCTTTGGTTTATATATTGATAAAAAAATCTATAGTTTAAGTCTAATAAGACAGAAAAATGATGTAAACTTAAAAAACTTTGGATTTTGGATGAATTGGGATGAAAATCACAAAGAAAAAAAATTATTAGCTTTAAAAAACTTTGGATTTTGGATGTTGATAAGTGCGGAGCAACGCGCTTGCGACAAGCAAGTGGTGTAACGCAAGCGTGTGATTTTTGCTGGCGCAAGTGGTGTAACGCAAAGCGTTGTGATGTACGCTAACGCGTGATTGCTTCATTTCGCTTACGCTCCACTCACAAGGAAAAGTTTGAGTTTTCTCTTATTTTTCCTAGACCTCTGATAGACTTTGGTTTTTAGATGAAGTGCGAAGTGAAGGGAAATTACTCGAGGGGAGTGTACTAAGCGTACATGACCCGATGAGGAACTTTTTTCTTCACAATGCAATTCGCTAAAAAACAAAGTCTATCCCAAGGGGTTGCTGTAGTAGCAAGTACTGCGCCTTGAGATTTTTTTGCTATGACGAAGTATTGCGCCAAAATACAAAGTTTTTAGGAGGAATATGATGAACCTAAAAGACATAATACTCAAATCGGCTGGTATATTGGGACTGCAAGATATCGACTTCGATAACCCCTCTGAAAGCCTAAATAAACTTATCGACTCGGCAAAAATGATTGTGTCCGAGTTGACTCTGGAGCATCTGCCACTAAAGACCAAAGAGATGGTTTATATCGAGGGTGGCAGGGGCTCTTACGACCAACTTTCTCACCAAGTGCGCCAGATATTAAAGGTGCGCTCGGGTAACAAATTCTACCGAACGGAAATGACTCCCACTTGCTTTACGATAGAGCCGGAAATTAGTGGGGAAATGGAGGTAAGTTACCTCTATTACCTTCTTGACGTAGGGCTTGACGAGGAGCTGACTCTTCCCCCTCAAATACCCGTTTACGTGCTTGCGACCGGGGTGGTTAGCGAGTACTATTATAGGACGGGAATGGTGGACGAAGCACTCTTCTATAAGACTCGTTACGACTACTCCGTTTCCAGCCTTATGCGTACCTTGAAGAGCGTCTATATTCCTAGGAGGGGGTTCATATGGTAGCAAGTTTTAGGCGTGATAACGTGCCCGAACCCACCAGACGGGCCTATGATATTTCTGCCTTTGGTGCACTCGATGCCTATACCGAAGAGAACTCATTATCCTTGCGAAATGGTAGCTATGGCTACAATATTCAGCTTAGAGGTGGTGTGCTTCAAAACACGATAGGCGTGGGCGCACCCACCTACAAGGTGGGGGAGAGCACTCTTACCCTTCCCTCGTTGGTACCACTTGGTGACCAGCTAAAAAGCATGCATCACTTTAGGGCTGTTGGGGAGAGTGGAAGCCGTGACAAGATTGTTGCTCACTCCGTTGACGGCAAGTTCTACAAGTGTGAATTGCTTTCGGAAAGCGACTTCGTGCCCCTGGAAAACGCGCCCGTGGTCGGTGGCAAAGTGACCTTTTTGAACTACTATACCGGTGGGCGCGACAGCGTTATTATCTACCACGAAAATGGGGCGAGCGTATACGACGGATTGACTACCGTAAACCACGAAGAGGTACCCAAGTTTTGTGACGTGACTATGCTCTACGAGAGGGCGTTTGGGATATCCTCGGAGCGCGACAGCATTTACTTTTCCGCCCCTCTAAACCCCGTTGATTTCAGCGTAGAAAACGGTGGTGGCGAGATAGTCATTCGTGACGATGGTGGCAAGATGTTGCGCGTGGTATCCTTTGGCGGAGCTGTGTATATCTTCAAGGAGTACGGAGTGTATCGACTCTCGGTATTCTCTTCCCCCGAGGACTATACGCTCACTAGGATTATAGACAGCCACTCGAAGATAAAGGGTGAATCGGTTGCCGTCACGCCAAGTGGTATGATTATGCTTCTTGGTCGCACCCTCCAACTCTTTGACGGCTATAAAATGAAGGAGCTGGAAAGGGGGCTTACTGCCCTTATGGAGAGTGAGGAATACGCCGTGGGCACCTACTTTGACGACAACTATTTTCTTGCTTGCAAGCTCCGTACCGAGGGCGAGAAGGTGGGTGACGAGCGCGACCTCGGCATCACCTATAACAACGGCATTTTGTGCCTTAATTTGCTCACCGGTGGTATGGGCGTTATGCGTGGGGCAGACGTCATTGGGCTATACCCCGTTTTGACGGGCTCCATCAAGGAAATTTTCGTCATATACGGCAACGCTCGCTCTCACCGTGCAGGCAGGCTGACGACCGATGGCAAGCTCTACGGCGAGGCGCTGGAAAAGCTGTGGCGCTCTGCAAAGACCAACTTCCGTAACGTTAGTGATATAAAGATTTTAAAGCGCCTTATGATAGACACTCGTCACGACGTTGACGTATGCGTTACGCAAGGCGGGAAGGGGGTAACCAGGCGAGCGTATGGTTACAGCACCCAAGCGACTTTGCCCTTTAACACTTCGGGCTACGACTTCTATTTTGAGCTTCGTGCCCAAGACGATTTGTACGTTAGAGGGGTTAAGTTAATATTTGATTTTGTAAGGAGATATTTCCCATGATGGATAGACTGATAATACTTGTAACCGAGCTTAAAGAAAGGCTCGTAATACTAACTAGAAAGGTGGAGTCCCTAGAGCAAAAAATTGACTCCTTAGGGGGTGATACGAGTGAGTAAACTTAGTGATTTTTACGCCGATTACGCGAGTGCAACCGGGGACAAAAGTGGCACTAAAGAGGAGTCTACCTTTGAACGGTTAAAGCGCATAATGTACGAGTATGGGTACAAAATGTCGAATGGTGAGGAACCCAAAGAGCTAATAAACAAGGACTTGATGGACAAGGTGGGGAGCGAAGGTTTTCGTAGTGACGCACTAATAAATACCCTAATCGAAATGGACAACGAGTACAGGACGGAAAAAGAGGGTGCCTCGTACCCAAGCCCCACCTTACCCCTAAGCTTGGGACTAAAGGAAAAGGAGTACGTTCCACGGAGTGAAAGCGACATGTTAAGGGAGGCTGAAGAGGAACTTTTACCCTCCCTCGTGAAGAACAAAAACAAGGCTGAAAGCGCCGTAGAAGCCACTCGTTCCAAGCTAAAAGAGAGGGGAGAGAGCTACCTTGAAAGTGCCGAGGAGGAGCAACTTGAACTGCTAAAAAAGGGAGCAAGCGCACTTAAAAATCACCGTGACAATATGATCTTTCAAGGCATATACGACTCCACTATAAACAGCGAGGGCGCAAAGAACATAGAGCGTAGCGTTCAACTGGAAAGCCAAAAAATAGTGGAGGAATACGACCAAAAAATGCTTAAAATAAAGCGTGACCTCACCCTTGCCGAAAAGGAGTATGAGAACGCCATTATCGAGTATGATTTGGAGTATGCAGCAGACCTACAAGCCAAGTTAAATAAGCTTAAACTCAGCGAGGAAAAGCGTCGCGACGAGATTGAAAATTACAACCAAAAATTGGCTGAAAAAGAGGCAACGTACCAAGCTGAAAGGACGGAAATGCTTAGGAAAATGCGTGAGGAACGCGAGTACGCTCTCTTTGAGGAAATGAAGCGCGAGCAAGCTGACGAGGCCCAAAACGGCATCTCGGAAGAGAAGCGTCTAGAGTATGAGCGTCGCAAGAATCTTGCCACCACATTCTACTCCAATTTCACCAAAGAGGAGGCCTTTGTCCTTATAGCCGATGCGAGCGATAAATTAAAGAGTTTGTTGGGAGAGGAGGAGTTTTTCAGATTGTTACATTGGAATAATCAAAGATAACTAGGAGGAATTATGGAACTAAAACCAATCACCGTTAAAACCAAATGCGACAACGGCGCATGCCGTAATATGGCGGACTATGAAATAGTAAAGGAGGGCACTATGCCTTCAGCAACGTTGAGACTTTGCAAGGAATGTCTAAAAGAGATTGCCAAACTTGCCAAAAAGGGATAGACTTTGTTTTTTGGCGAATTGCATTGTGAAGAAAAAGTTCCTCTTCGGGTCATGTACGCCTAGTACACTCCCCTCGAGTAATTTCCCTTCACTTCGCACTTCATCCAAAAACCAAAGTCTACCAGAGGTCTAGGAAAAGTAAGAGTAAACTCAAACTGAATAATAAGGTTTTTTGGCGACCTGGCTAGGAAAAGCAACACCTTCCTCGGTCATGTACGCTCTAAGTAAACTCCCCTCGGGATAGACTTTGTTTTTTAGCGCTATACTGTGTCAATAGCAAAAAAATCTCAAGGAGCAGTACGCTAGTACAGCAACCTTTCGGTTTTTTCACTTTTCCTTGTCTAGCATCTAAAAACCAAAGTCTATCAGAGGTCTAGGAAAAGTAAGAGGGCACTCAAACTGAATAATAA
>JAZNIY010000023.1:0-1708 GCA_045577735.1 Candidatus Stercoripulliclostridium sp.
TCCCACCGATTCTTATTTGGGTTACGAGGCTCCCGCAGGAAAGAAATTTGCACATTGGAGAGTATGCGAGGGTAATGCACAAGACCCCAATGCAGTAGTTAAGAATGTGGGTGAGGAAATCACCATTACTTACAATACTTATATTATCGCGGTTTGGAATACCATTATCTACTCCGTAGATATCAATGGTATAATTGCTCCCGTTGATGGTGAAATTCACGATATTAGCACTATAACCGTCAATACAGAAGGTATATTAGGCTTTTCCGCACTACAATGGTGCAAGTCATCAAGTAATACTGTTCTAAACCCCGGTGTTGCTTTTATTGCAGGTCAGGCATATCATCTGAATATTAAGTTTGAGGTTGCAGAGGGCTACGTGCTCAATCCTCGTTCTGGTAGTTCTTATCATGCGGATATAACGATAAATGCTGAGGCTCCCTATACGAGCATGGTATCAAATTATAACTTTTTCTTCCGTCTTAACTATACGGCAGCCAACCTACCAGTTGTTTCATTTGATGCAAACGGCGGTGGCGGTGAGATGACTACTATTCCAGATGTTAAAGGCGACTATGAACTTCCTGCATGCGCCTTTACTGCACCTACGGACCATTACTTTAAGGCATGGGCTATTGGAGCCGTTGACGGTCCCCAAAAGAAGGCGGGTGAAACCATCACCGTAAGTAGTGATACAACTCTTTACGCAATTTGGGGTGAATATACGACTATAAACACCGTTAATATTACAGGCATAATTGCTCCTGTTGATGGTGAAATTCACGATATTAGCACGATAACCGTCAATACCGAAGGTATATTAGGCTTTTCCACACTACAATGGTGCAAGTCGTCAAGCAATAGTGTTCTAAACCCCGGTGTTGCTTATATTGGTGGTCAAGAATATTACCTCAATATCAAGTTTGCACTTGCAGAGGGGTATAGACTCAATACTCTCTCAAATAGTCCTATTCATGCGGATATAACGATAAATGCCGATGCTCCCTTTGTTAGCATGGCATCAAATAATAACTTTTTCTTCCATCTTAAATATACGGCAACTAATCCTTCCACCGTATCCTTTGATGCAAATGGTGGCACAGACTCAATGGCACCCGCAATAGACCAATATGGTCCCTATGAACTACCTTCTTGCGCCTTTACCGCGCCTAGTGACAAGCAATTCAAGGCTTGGGCAATTGGCTCTTTAGAGGGCGAACAAAAGGCACCCGGTGAACAAATTACCGTTACCGATGATATAGTTATCTATGCTATTTGGAAGGATATCCCCGTAGCAATAGGTCTAACTGCAAGTTACAACGGCACAATTCTTGCCGGCAATACGTTGGCTATCAATAGTCTAACCGTAAAACTACAATACTCTGATAGTTCCGAAATGCCTTGTGCTGGACTTTGCACCTATTGGTATGACGGAAGCCAAATTCAAAACCCAATTAGCTACGTATTTGGTGAAGAACTCATTGGCAATTTAACTATAACCGTAAAATACCAAGGCTTTGAAACAACCTTTGACGTTCAAGTTGTTGGTTACGAAATAACCTTTAATGCAAACGGTGGTACTGGCGTAATGGCAGGGGATGAGCGCATTGGCGAATATACCTTACCTACTTGCACCTTTACTGCACCTAGTGGCAAACAATTCAAAGGTTGGGCAACCTCTGCAAGTGGCGAAATTATTGGCGTAACC
>JAZNIY010000024.1:0-8261 GCA_045577735.1 Candidatus Stercoripulliclostridium sp.
AAAACCTCTGATAGACTTTGGTTTTTAGATGCTAGACAAGGAAAAGTGAAAAAACCGAAAGGTTGCTGTACTAGCGTACTGCTCCTTGAGATTTTTTTGCTATTGACGCAGTATAGCGCTAAAAAACAAAGTCTATCCCGAGGGGAGTTTACGCAACAAGTAAATGACTGAGTGGGGTTGAACAATTTTCTATGGGGAGCGCCAAACTAGCGCGTTTTAGCGTGATTTATAATACAACATACAATGACAATACCCTTCATAATTAGGGTCAGCAATCTGGTCACGAAATTCTTTGCATATACATTTATTGTCTTCTATCATTTCGCGCCTACAAGGGCAATATCCATTGCGTGCTTTTAAGCCGTCTTTTATCATTTTAACTACTTCTTTGTCTTCGTTTAGTCTTACCTTTGCCATACTAATCTCCTTTTGTTATTCTCTCACAGTAGGTGGTTTATATTCATTAAAGTAATATTTTACTCGCGGTACGCGAATTTAGCTTGCACGTTAGTGCAAATTTAGTTGCAAGGTTACGTCGTTAAAAACGCGTTTCTTTGGCGCTCCCCATAGAAAATAGTTCAACCCCACTCAGTCATTTACGCTTAGTAAACTCCTTGCGTAAATTTTCCCTTTTCCGTCCTACCTTGTTCAAAAAACAAAGTTTTTAACTATTTATTGGAAACGTATAGTCGCGTTTGTCAATTCTTCATTAGCATAACCAATGCTTACATTACTCCACTCTTCTTCCGTACCATTGTAATATACTATGGAGAGAGAATCACAACCAAAGAATGCACTATATCCAATCCTAGTTACGGAGTTCCCTATCGTTACACTACTTAGGGAGGTGCAACGACAGAATACATAAGCTTTAATCTCCGTTACAGTATTAGGTATTACTAAGTCTTCTACTAGTTCTCCATTTAGATATAATTTCCTAGCATAATACAGTGGATTTGCAGAAGAATTACCAAACGTAATACCACACCATTGTTCTATTGTGCCTAGATAGTTTACGCTACTTAGGGAGGAGCAAGATTCGAATGCGTCATTTCTAATGCTGGTTACGGAGTCGGGGATTGTTACGCTAGTTATACTGTCGCAATTATAGAATGCATAAGCATTAATCTCCGTTACAGTATTAGGTATTACTAAGTCTTCTACTAGTTCTCCATTTAGATATAGTTTTGCACCATTATATAATGGGTTTCCACCATTATAATCAAACGTAATACCACACCATTGTTCTATTGTGCCTAGATAGTTTACGCTACTTAGGGAGTCGCAATAATAGAATGCACCACTTCCTATGCTGGTTACCGAGTCGGGTATGGTTACGCTTGTGAGTGAGTCACATTCATAGAATGCAGAACTTCCTATGCTCGTTACAGAGTTAGGTATGGTTACGTTTGTTAGTGCGGTACAACCAGAGAATGCATAATCTCCTATGCTTGTTACCGAGTCGGGTATTACTACGCTGGTTATTGAACTATTTATATAGAATGCATATTTATTAATTGCCGTTATACTACTAGGCAACGTAAGCTCTGTTTCACTTCCAGTATATCCTATTAGTATCTTTTCGTCTCCATCGGTATAGATTATATATCCGTTACTATCCGTCGAGAGTTTACTTGGACTATCAAGCGAGGTATATACGTCTAACGCATAGCGACATAACTCTCTATATCTATTATTATCTCCCGTTATAAACGAGGATAGATTGTAGATTTCTACTAGGTTATAACTACCACTAACCGCCTCATAACCCATGCTCGTTACCGAGCTACCTATGGTTACACTAACAAGATTACGGCAACCATAAAACGCCCAATCCCCTATACTTTCTATCGAGTTACCAACGGTTATGCTTGTTAGTGAGTCACAAGCATAGAATGAGCCAAAAGGTATTATATCGCCATTTACAGTTACTTTCTTCAAGCTTGTAGGAATACAGTAGGTAGCATAAGTTTCCGAATAATAGTTATAATACTGTTTAGTCATCTTGCCACCGCTAAACGTGTTGGTACCAAATATATATCCAAATAGCCCTATTGTCCCTACTGCCCTTGCATTATTGCCGACAAATGGTATTGTTATTTCTTCCAGTGAAGAACAGCCACCAAACGCCCCGCATTCTATACTGGTTACCGTGTCGGGGATAGTTATGCTCGTTAGAGAGGTGCAACCCTCAAAAACACCGTTACCAATACTCTTTATCGAGTCGGGGAAAGTTATGTCCGTTAGCGACGTGCAACCCTTGAAAACACCGTTTTCCATACTATTTATCGAGTCGGGGATAGTTACCCTCGTTAGCGACGTACAATCCTCAAAAGCACCGTTACCAATACTCTTTATCGAGTCGCCAATTATTACCTCGGTTATCGTTTTATCACCCAAAAATTGCTTTTCCGCAATAGTCTTACCCTTGGTGATTATAAGCGCGCCGGTAGTGATTTCTATCGGTATAGGATGGGAATATACGCTAAAACGTGGATTGGTTTCACCAAACTTTGCAAAAACAAAATATTTGCCGGGAGGTAATAACTTGTCATCCATGGTTAACAACTCGTTGCCGTTTACCACCTTGCCCACTTGGATTTGGTCAAAATATTGGTCTTTTGGGTATTCCTTGCCTTTGTAGGTTACGGTAATAGGATCAATGACTAAGTTTTCGGAATAGGGCGTAACGACAAAGCTAATAGAATAGTTATTTGCTTCAAAGAAATAGTTTTTGTATTCGGCGTTATATTGTTGAGCAAAATTAATGCTCGTCATAGCACTAACGTCTACCTTTTCACTGTCGCTTTCTTCCAAATCGGTATATCTTTTCAAATTAAACTCATGCTCTTTTACACCGCTTTTTATAATATCAATAACCACGTCGACGCTATGAAGGCCGTCGGTGGTTTTGAAAAGTAGCTTGTACGTGCCGGGTACGTTGGCGGTCGTTTCCCCATTTTCCATAAAGTCAAACAGCACTTTATTAAAAGACAATTGTCCATCGGCATTGTATTTTATTACTTCGTAATAATCCTTGCCAATCTTCTTCCTATACCCATTGGTATAAACGTAATTAACCGTAACGTCCTCCAGAGTAAAGGCTTCGTGGTTGTTGGGAATATCGTCATAGACGCAACTGTAATAGTTGGGAGAATCATTATTACCCTTTATTATTACCTCTATCTTCTCAATGGTGCCGTAATCTTTATTGGAATTGGAATTATTTTGCGTATTGTTGCACGCACCAAAAATGACGGCAAACACCGCACAAATACATAAAACCAGTATGACGTACCTTTTTTTCATACCCCTCTTAGCTCCTTATACGTATAATATACCTATAACTATATAACATATACATTGTATAATAGCTAACACGCGTTGTCAAGACGAAAGGCTCTTGTATATTTAACCTATTACACTCTTACTGCTAACTTAACCAAATTCTTGCACTCCTTCGTGATATTGTGCTATAATTCACTCGAAAGTAAAAATTAGGAATTTATTATGGGCGTAACGGAAATTTTTTCATTCGTCGTGGAAATATTGGGTACTATCGCCTTTACTATTGATATGAACCCAAAAAGTTAGACACTTAAGGAGGTGCATTTCACCTGACGGGGTTTTGGTTTTTAGATGCAGTACGCGACAAAATGTTTTACATACGATTTTAGTACCAAAGCAAAAGTCTATGAGAAAAAGGGTATACTAGCACGTTCAACAAAACATCTAAGCTGATAAAAACGCGCTAGTTTGGATGCTAGGCGAAGGAAAAGAAAAACTCCCAAGGGGAGTGTACTAGGCGTACATGACCCGTAGGGAGATTTTTAGTTTTGTGAAGTAGGTCGCCAAAAACCAAAGTCTATGATAAAAAGGGTATTCTAGTACGCAACAAAAATAGCTGTAGTACAAAAACGCGTTTATTTGGATGCTCCCCGACGGAAATGAGAAAACCCCACGACAGGAGTTTACTAGGCGTAAATGACTGAGTGGGGTTGAACTATTTTCTATGGGGAGCGCCAAAGAAACGCGTTTTTATCGGGCGCCACCACGCCCTCCTCCAAACCCACCTCCGCCTCCGCGGAATCCACCACCACTTCTGCCAAAACTGCCACTACGGCCACCACCGGCAGATTGGGCTTTGGCGGCTTGTACTATGGCGTGAGAGGAACGTGATATATTGCTTAGAGAGGTGTTTAGACTGCGACCAAGATCGAAGCCCACGCGTCTATGGTTCATATAAAGGTAGAAGTGCAAGTAGCTTCTGTTAGTATACGCCACACCCTTGGGCTCGGTTAGTTCGGGATAACGGAGCTTTAATTCCTCAAGAACGCGCTCGCTGATGCCCATCATCGTGGCAAAAACCATATACTCTTCCCACAAAATTAGGGCGGGGATTTCGTGCTCCTTTAGGTTGGAAAAGTCCAGCATAAAGCGTTCCAGTCCCTTGGCTTCCATATATTTTTTTAGCCCCTCGGCACTAAATTTCTTGGCGCGTGGAGTGAAAATTTCCAATATAAAGCCGGCGATGAATAGCCCTAAACCAAAATAGGTCGTCATTTCGCCACCAAAGAACAGCACGCCACACCCTATCATAAGCACCCCTATCGTGGTGAGAATGGAGCTGAGTGCGCTTTGCTTAAAGTTTGTGGAAATAGCAAAACCTTTTTGAGATTTGCCCACAACTGCGTTTATTTGGTTATTGGTATAGGTGGCGTTTGCCTTTGCAAAATTTTCAAATTCCTTCATATTAAAGGGGCGACCTACCGAGGCTTGAACCTTGGCAAGCAGTTCCAAAAGCGCACTCTCGTGCACCTTTAATTCCGCCCTCTTGGCATCGGGAATGGAGCATAGGCCAATGACGTAATCGTCAGCGTCACTAGGGTCGGAAGAAAGCTCCAAAAAGTCCTTTCGCGCAAGGTCCATTATGGTCGCTGAAAGCACGTTGCCCCTATTCTTTTGACTCTTGAGTCCACCCTTATAATGGTAGAAAAAGTGCGCCATTTCGGCAGGAGTAACACCCAAGGGAATCTCTCTTACGTAGGCGGGAAAGGTGCCGTCCTTGTCACTCACCTTATAGTAAAAAACCTTAAAATATACGGCAAGACCTATGGCGAGAAGCACCAATGCTCCACCAACTATCGAGAGAGCAACCGTCGTTCTTCTTTCCTTCAAAACGGTCGCTTCATACTCCTCTTGCCACGCGGTTTCCTCGTCAATTATAGCTTGGCGTTTTGCTTCTTGAGAGGTCTTTTGTACTCCCGAAAACATTGTTTTGGGTAACAGTGCTCTAATTTCTAGGGAATCTTCTTCCGTTAGTCCACCGGCATTAACGGCAATCTTTCCCTCTTGAACTTCACAATAACTCTCGGCAAGTTCGGTGTGCAAAAATGCTAGAGTATCCTCGGTGGTCTTTTGCCCACTTGGGAGAAATACGTTAAGTTCAATTTCATCCACGTAAAGCTCGAAGCCCTTGCCAAAGGGTTGGTAATATAGCGCTACGGTATCGCCGTATTCCATTACCATATCGGTAATAGTATAGCTCATAGTGTAGTCGAGCTCGTCATAGCTAGTGTAGGGAAAATAGTAGCCTATCTCGACAAGGCGCACCTCGTCTTCAACAACCGTCTTGTTGTATACGTATGAGTGGTTGGTGAGGTGATCGTTATCAAACCCAGCCGGGTTTTTAAGGTTATACGCCTCGGCTAATACCTCGCTCGTCTTATTATTGGTAACGGAAAAATCCTTGATTACCGAACAATGACGATTGTCGTTGTCATAAAGGTCAATTTCACGATACAGGTTGTGAATGGTATCGCCTTCCACCTCTGCCATCCACCGCTCGGTAACCTTGACGTCACCATTTTCTTGAACGTAGAGGTTGATTTCCGCCCTATTCAAATACTCATTCCCCTTGTCCACGCAAGAGGAAAGCGCCAGCCCACACGCCAGCACCAAAGAAAGAACTAGAATTACAGAAAATAGTTTAAGTTTCATAAGCGCAATGTTGTTAAGTGCGGAGCGCGGAACAGCCTTACGGAGTGCGGAGTGCGGAGCGCGGAGTGAGGAACGGCTTCACTCCGTTACACTTCGCTCACAAGGAAAAATTTTAGCTTTTTTCTTATTTTTACCTGTGTTAAGCCTCGGATAGACTTTGGTTTTTGGATGAAGTAGGACGGAAAAGGGAAAATTTACGCAAGGAGTTTACTAAGCGTAAATGACTAAGTAAATTTTCCCCTTTTTCTAACTAATTCGCCAAAAAACAAAGTCTATTAAAAGTCTACCTTAGGAGCATCATATACGGCTTCTTCTGCTTTATAATAAACCCCATCCTCAAACTTAAATATCTTAGCTACAAGGTTTGCAGGGAATGACTTCTTCTTCCTATTGTAGAGAAGTACGGTATCGTTGTAGGACTGACGAGTGAAAGCAATCTTATTTTCGATAGATGTAAGTTCGTTTTGTAGGGAAGTGAAGTTTACGTTTGCCTTCAAATCGGGATATTTTTCGCTGACAACCAAAAGACGAGCAAGCGCTGAGGATAGTTGATTGTTGGCTTCAACGGCTTCGGCTGTGTTACGTGCAGAGCCTACGGATGCGCGAGCCTCGGTTACCCTACTTAGAGTTTCCTTTTCGTGAGTGGCATAGCCTTTAACGGTTTCCACAAGATTGGGAACGAGGTCGTAACGGCGCTTTAGTTGAACGTCGATTTGACTCCAAGCGTTATCGACGTTTTCACGCATTTGCACGAGTTTATTATAGGTAACGACAGAATAAATAATCAAACACATAATGTATTCTCCTTACGTTAATTTTAGTTTATTTATTATATTATATTATATACTTTTCTAAAAGTAAACCCCTAAAAAAAGTTGAACAAGCGCCCGATATTGGTCTTGCCCAAACCTACAAGTTTCTATCAAGTAGTTTCTTTCATTCTTCCACTCTCTCAGTCCACGATAATAGTACCACTTATTATTATCGTCAACGTAAAATGGTATTACGTTTTGCTCCAAACATTGCTTGAATGCTATAAGCCTGCCCACACGCCCGTTGCCGTCTTGGAAGGGATGGATACTCTCAAATTGGTAATGAAATTCCACTATATCTTCAAAGGTGACCACCTTTAACGAATTGTACCATTTTATCAGCTTTTGCATGGCTTTAGGCACGTCAACAGGGCTTTCCGTTTCCACGCCACCTACGGTATTGGGCTTTGTTTTGTATACATCTGCACCATATACCCTTGCATGCTCGGTACCCTCTTTTAGTATCCTTTGGAGTGTCAATATAAACTGCTCGGAAAGTGGTTCGGTCGCCCTCTCTATAACGTAATCGATACACCTAAAATGGTTTTGCGTTTCGATAACGTCATCAACTTTTACGCTTGGTGCAAGCTGACCTAGGGTTTTAGTTTCAAAGATATAGCGCGTTTGCTCCTCCGACAAGGTACTACCTTCCATGTGGTTAGAGTTATAGGTCAACTTTACTTGGGTTTCGTGATATAAGCCACCACCAACCTTAAGGCGCATTTCCTCTTGTAGAGTGGCAAGAATGACGTTCGTGCTTGCGAGGTCG
The DNA here is from genome assembly GCA_045577735.1 of Candidatus Stercoripulliclostridium sp. GTDB lineage: Bacteria > Bacillota > Clostridia > Christensenellales > DTU072 > Stercoripulliclostridium_A. Next base: position 7,582 of record JAZNIY010000024.1, read on the forward strand.
GAGTTCTCAACGCCCAAGAAAGTGGCTATTTTAGCCACAATTCTATCACTTATGCGCTCTCCCTTACCGATTTTTGCAATCGTCCTAGATGAGATACCCAGCGCATTCGTGAGGTCAGATTTATTAAGCCCCCTATTTTTTAACAACTCTTTAAATTTTACGTTATCGATAATCATAAATCACCCGACAAAAAGAAATCTTTACTTTTTATGTTGATATTATACACGAAAAGTAAAGATATTGCAAGATGGGTTTGTTAAAAAAGTAAAGAAAGACAAAAATTTTGCATTTTGGCGAAATATTAAGTGCGGAACAGCCTTACGGAGTGCGGAGTGCGGAATGCGGAGCGCGGAACGGGCTTTGCTACACTATGTTACGCAAACAAGGATAATTTCTATGATAAAAAGGGTGTTATAGTATGTAACAAAAATAGCTGTAGTACTAAAACGCGCTAGTTTGGACTTGGAAAGTGCGGAGCGCGGAGCGCGGAGTGAGGAACGGCTTCACTCCGTTACACTACGCTCACAAGGAATAATTTTAGTTTTTTTTTCTTATTTTTGTCTGTGTTAAGCCTCTGATAGACTTTGGTTTTTGGATGAGATACGAACAAAAGAAAATCTCCCAAGGGGAGTGTACTAGGCGTACATGACCCGTAGGGAGATTTTTAGTTTTGTGAAGTA
>JAZNIY010000025.1:0-218993 GCA_045577735.1 Candidatus Stercoripulliclostridium sp.
GCGTACATGACCCGAAGGGAGCTTTTTAGTTTTTCAAAGCCTAGCGCCAAAATAGCGCGTTTTACATTCTAGTGGTTTTATCTTCGCCTATGCCTAGCGCGCCATCCAGCGTGTAAACCTTGCCGTTAGTATCTTTTACCGTACCATATATCCTTCCAAATGGTAGTGCATAGTAACTGTCTATTACCAACATATGCATAATAATATAGAACACGTCGTCGATTTCGAAGCGAAGGTCTACGCAACCGTGCTCATCCTTAATATACCAAGTCTTGGCATATCTGCCTTCCTTTTCGAAGGTAACTGGGGGTAGAGGATAGGAAACGCCGTCCAGCCAAATGAGGTTTTCGTTGTATTTGTCTTGGTCGATGGATTGGTTACGTGTTAGGTTGAAGGCAAAATTCTTCATTTCGCCGTCAATTTCTATTTGTCCCATGGTGGTTAGCCAATCGTAGTGAGCCTTGAAGGGATAGTAGCCCTTGTGGTCGTCTATTATACCAACGCTATTTTCATCGGTGGTGAAGGTTTCGCCGTTAACGGTGATGGTTCCTTCTGCTTTTAGGAAGTCCTTTTCGGAGTATAGGGGTTTGTTTTCACCGAAGGGGATACTTACTACGCAAGGAGGTGAAATGCGAGTAACGTGCATATCAATTTCGAAGGTGCCACACTTACCTTTGGAGTAGCCTTTTGCGTATGCTTTGCCGTTTAGTAGGTCGTTGCAAATTTCATATTCACTCTTGCCGGTTTTGTGGTAGCAATGGTCGTCAACGAGTTGGCTTGCAACCTTTGCTCTGCTTGCGGGAATGGTAGGATTCCACCAAGAGAGGCACTTGCGAGTGCGTTTATCGAACCAAACGAAAATAGAGAAACCCATGGATGCCGTCTTGTATACTGCAGAAACGAGAGCACCCTCTTTCATATGAATTTCGAAAGCTTCCCATTCGGTGATACGGCTGGCTTTCATAAAGTCGGGCATTCTGGGACCACAAGGCTTAACGCAGTCTATAAGGTTAAGTTTCTTGAAGGTGTCCTTGAACGTACCAAAGTGACATTGGCCGTTTTCGTCAACAATTGCGTCCGGAGTATCGACGGGAACGCGAACGGGGGAGATATAATCGGGATATTCAACTGACATGGTTTTGACTCCTTAAGTTTTTTCTTTATCTAATTATAACACGAGGAAGCCGTCGTGTAAAGATGGTAAAAAGGCAAAAAGTTACACGATTTTTAAGGCCAGACGGGTAAAAAAATGGTTAAAAAAGAAAAAAGTAAAAAGGTAAAATTTTACTAAAAAACAGGGGAGAAATCGAGGGAGCTCCCAGTGAAGCAAAGCGAGTTATATTTGCTTGAATGGTAAACCTAAAATGGGAATAGGGGAGCCTTAACCCGTGTTATTAAAGTCATAAAACAAGACGAAAAAGAGGTGGTTTTGGCAGTGGCTTTGCGTGGAAAAAGGGTTCACAAGAGCCGTCGCGCGTATGTAATATTTATTTTCATTGTTGACAAACGCATACGGGTGTGGTAAAATGGCATCACAAAAATAAAAACCTTAATTGGAGGTATCAAACATGAAAAAGAAACTTTTACTTGGTTTATTAGTTGTCCTCATGGTTGGTATTCTTGCTTTCTCCGTATTTGCATGTCAACACAAGAATGACGGCAAAGACAAGAACGACAAGGATAAGACTGATGACACTACTAAACCCGTTGAAACTACGCTTGACGTTAAAGCTGGCCCCATGATCAACGACCTCATCGCATCTATTAACAACACCGCAAAGGTTGCTACTAACATCGAAGACGCTGCTAGCGTAAACGTAGACCTTTACGTTGACGTTGAAATCGGTGAAACCACTGTTAACGTTAAGCTAAACGTTGCAGGTTCTGTTGACGCCGGTACCAATGCTAACAACTGGGCAACTATTTCTGCAAACGTTCAAGGTGTTCAAGTTGGCCTATTCGCAGAAAAGAACAGTGCTGGTAATGAATACCTTTACATTGGCCAAAACATCCTTAACGAGGACGTTGTATGGTCAAAGTTGAGCCAAGCTGAAAATGCAAACCTTCTAAGTGGTACACCAGCAGAAGAATTCACCGATGCTAACGAAAACGATGCATACGACGAAGGTGAAGAATACGTTGATGCTAACGAAAACGGAGCATATGACGGCGAAAAGTTTGGCGTTGTTCCCGAACTATTCGAGTTAATAGCTAGCATTGATGCAAATACCGAAGCTAAACTAAACGCTGGTATTATTAATACGAAAGAAGGTATCCTTAGTACCATTATGGGTGTTGTTCCTATGGTTGGCAAACTCCTCTTCGCTCCTATCGACGGTGTAACCAACATTGAAGAAATTGATGAAATCACTTTCGAAACCGACCTTTCTAGCGCTGACGGTTATGCTGCAAGGCTTAACATTGAAGACCTCTCCGCTGTTATCGGTGGACTCGGTCCCGTTCTTGACACCCTTCTAAAGGATGACGATGGCAACAAGATGGATCTTACTCCCTATCAACCCATCGTTAACATGGTAGTTCCAATCATCCTTGGTGGACAATTCAATCTTTCTGACTTTACGTTTACCCCCGGTACCGCTGTTCCCGAAATCCAACTCCTCGTTGACATCAACAGCGACAAGACCTTCGGTGGACTACACCTCTCTTATGAACACGACGTTGACCTAGATGCTACTGATAGCGAACCTGCACAACACGTTAAAGTTGCATTTGGTCTTGACAACGTTTCTTTCAAAGCAACTTCCGCTACTAAGCCCTCTGCAATCGTTAACGCAGTAGCTGATGCTGAAGAACTTGCAATCAACCTCGGCCTTGATATCGAACTTGAAGCAATTGCTGGTGGTTATGCAAACCTTGACCTCAACGTATACCCCAACGTATCTCTTGGTTGGGACGAAGACGGTTACCTAGCACTTGACCTCTCTAAACTCTATGCAGAAGTTCTAATGACCTACGACACTGTTGAAGGTGATTACGTACAAGGACAATACGTAGAAGAAGTTGTAACCAAGACTGACGTTATCGCTCAATACAATGCTGATGGTAATGAAGACATTATCCTCAACCTTTCTCTTGTAGCAGAACAACTCGGTGCATCTGCAGGCATCTATAAGATTCCTGTAAATCTTTCTGAAAAATATGCTGACTTTATCGCTGAACAAAAGGCTGGTGAAGCAGTTGTAGTTGAAAATGCCGGTCTAGCAGACGACATCATCGGCATCGTAAGTGGCATCATCAATAAGCCCGAAGACCAAGAACTTGACATCGTTGGTCTAGTAATGAACATCGCTGGCAAACTCGGCACCGTTGTTGAAGAAGTTACCGCTCTTGGCGCATTCATCAACGAAGGCACCATCGACGTTGAAGGCCTCATCGCAGCTCTTCTTGCTGACGACGGTCTAATCGGCGAATCTACTGCACCCATCTACATTGATGGCGAAGCAATCGTTCTTGGCGAAATTGCTGACCAAGTAACCACCGACCAAGTTCTTGGAACTATCGCAGGCCTTGCTAATGTTGAAGTTGCAGACATCATCGGTCTAGTAGCAGACTTCACCGGCGCAACCCTCGATGCAGACGATGCATATGCAAATATGGCTATCTCCGCAACCGGTTATGCACATGACGGCATTGGTGCAACCATCACCGCCGTTCTTGGCGCAGATGACAGCACCGCTGAAATCAGCATTGGCCTAAGCGCAGCAATCATTGAAAACAAGACTGAATATGAAGACGTTCTCGGCGCAGCAGATTTCTATGAATATGAAAGCACTGCTATCGCTAACGGCGAATTCATTACCTTCTCAAACAACACCGGCAGAGACGGTGGTAAGGGCTTACTAAATGCTGTTAAGGGCATTTTCAACTCTATCGTATCTAACGACAAGTTCCACCTTGATACTTTCGAAGCATTCTGGGGAACCGTAATTACCGATAACTACACCGAAGTATGTGAAGGAAGCTATGCTTATGCAGAAGAAGGTTATGGTATGAGCCTAATTATCAGTGCTCTTGACGCTCCCGCAGGTAGCACTGTTACCATATACAACAACGCAAATGGCGTTTCTGTAGCACAAATGGTAATGGATACCAACTATATGCCCGCTAGACCCGTTCCCGGCACTCCCGTAGTATTTGCAGAGAATGAAGACCAAGCAAGCTTCATCGTTGAAGGCGAAGATGGTCTAATGTTCTACATCCTCGGTAACGAAGGTACTGTTGTTGAATTTGGTATCAATATCGCTGTTGCTGAAGAAGGCGGAGATGAAGTTGCTGTTCCCGATGGTGCAATCGCACTTGTAATTGGCGAGAACACCACTGGTGCATTTGCTTATGGTCTTGGCGGAACCAATACCTATTTCTATACCTATACTGCAACCGAAGACTGCACTTTAAGTTTCACTTATAGTGAAGGCCATTTCGTAGGTGCTGCAGAAAATGGTATGATGGGTTGGATAGCATATATGCCTTTCAACAATGACCAAATCGAACTAGTAGCAGGTCAAACTATCGTTATCGCAGTTGAAAACCAAATTTACGATGACGAAACTGGCGACCGTGATGCTTCTGCTGTTACCTTTACTGCTAGCGTTGCAGTTAACGGCTAATATCTAGCAAACTAAAAGAAGAAGTCCTTCGGGACTTCTTTTTTTTGCCTTTGGCTAAGTGTGATGCGCTTCGCGTAGTTGTGAGTTTTGCTTGCGCAAAACGTTATGGTTGCTTACGTAAGTTATCATACTCTACGAGTAGTTGTGGTAGGGCTTACCTGCCTTTCTACAATACGTTGAGTTCACTTTTAGGCATAACTGTCAACGGCGTGATTTACGCCCTCTAGAAGCCCTAAAATCGCTCGAAAGACATTTTCTCGAGTAAGTTATCGAAGAAAGCGTTTTCGCGCGTCCTAGCCCCCTTAGAATGCGTTAAACACGAACAAATGTTTGTGTTTGTGTGATTAGGTTGCGCCAGGAAGCTCTCGTAGCAAGAAAAATGGAGGAAAACAAGCAAATAAAAATAGGGGGGTGGGGAAGGGCGTGATTGGTCCGTTAAGGACGTCACGCTGACTAAGCCGGTTATTAGCTTTTTTACCCTCCCTCTATTCTATTCTTTTCTATTACTATTCTAACTCTACTCTACTCTATTCTAGGGCTGACAAACGTCAGTCAAGCGTCTAACGTACACGACGGTCAGACGTTGGTTCTACGAGCGTTATCAGAATGGGAAAACAGGCAAAGGGTGGGGAACTTTTTTTCTTTTATTTATTTTCTTTTTTTACCCTCTCTTTATTTATATTTCTCTTGTTCTTGTTTTCTCTTAGGCGGACAAATTGCGGTCAATTGACAACCAAACGACAACCAAAAGGCTTTAAAAATACCAAATTACAAAAAATTGTAAAATGCAAAAAGGGGTATCTTAAAATAGAATAGGGGATACCTAAAAAGCATATTTGCGTGCAAAAATGTGACAATGGAATTCCATAAAATTTTGTAGAGATAATGCAACAATAATTTTTTTAGGAAACGGCTTCTTACGTTCTTTCTACAGGGATTTGTACCTCTTCAACCATTGGTCGTGACATTTCTAGCACTGTTCCTACCCTCGTGTGACCGCGCTCCGCACTTTAATAGACTTTGTTTTTTTGCGACCTACTTCACAAAACTAAAAGTCTCCCTTCGGGTCATGTACGCCTAGTACACTCCCCTTGGGAGATTTTCTTTTGTTCGTATCTCATCCAAAAACCAAAGTCTATCAGAGGTCTAGGAAAAGTAAGAGAAAACTCAAGCTAAATAATAAGGTTTTCCGTCCTCTTTCATCCAAAAAACAAAGTTTATTAGAGGTCTAACACTAGTAAAAACGCGTTATTTTAGCGAACAACTTCACAAAACAAGAGCCTCCCTCGGTCGTTTACGAGTAGTAAAGTCCCGTCAGTAGGCTCTTTTGTTTTGCCTCGTTCTTCATCTAAACTAACGCGTTTTTAAGAGGTACCACATATACTTACTACAATCCACCACGCATTTTAGCGAATAACTTCACAAAACTAACGCGTTTTTAAGAGGCTAGTCAATGGTGAGAACAAACTCAAACTTTTCCTTGCGAGTGAAGCGTAAGCGAAATGAGGTTGAACAATTCGCAGTTACTTTAGTCAATTCAATAACTACGTGGCTATCACCAAATGTTGTGCTACTACAAGTTGTTCGGTTTACTCATCAGGTTTGCTATGCAAACTACTGCGCTCCGCATTCCGCACTAGCAAGCGCGCTATTTTCAATTTTTATATATAAAATATATAAATTCTAAAAAAACATTGTAATCGTTTTTTTAGTGTGCTATAATTTATAGTATGAAAAATTCCGTAGTTAAACAAAAGAAAATGGTTACTACCGCCCAAAAACTTTCTTTGGGTTTTGGTGACTTGGGTTATAGCCTAGTTGCAAATACGTTCTCGTCTTATATGCTATTCTTTGGTAACACCGTAATGGGAGTAAGCGGTACTTTAATGGGAATTGCTATTGCAATCGGCACGGTATGGGACGCTCTTACCGACCCCGTTATGGGATTTATTAGTGACAACAGTAGGAATAACTTTTTTGGAAGGCGTCACCTTTACATACTAATTGGTACCATAGGCATGGCCATAATTAACATTTTGCTGTGGTCTGTTCCTATGACTTTTAGCCCTGTACTAAAGATGGTTTGGTTCATGCTTTGTATAATTGGGCTACGTACCTTTACCACGATGTTCCAAACTCCGGTAGCAGCTTTGTCGCTCGACATGTCCAACGATTACAACGAGCGTGCTAATATTCAAATTGTTAAATCGGTATTTACCATACTTGGTATACTTCTTCCCACCTTGTTAATAGGCGTGTTCCAAACTGACTTCTATAACGAAGCCGGCGAACTTGTTGATGGACGTTTTAACCCTCAAGGATACCTCAATTTCGGTTACCTAACTAGTGCTTGTTGTATCCTATTTGGTATATTCATGGTTATTTGTACGTATAGCCACGTTCCAAGACTTCGTGAACTTGCCAAAAAAGACAAGGCAAGTCCAATAAGCATTCGTTCCACCAAAAAGATGTTCGTTAACTTCTTTGGTGCGTTAAAAGACAAAAACTTCCGTGGCATAACCATAGGTTATATGGTATCGATGGTTTCCGCATCCATTCTTATTGCAGTAGGCTTTAACGTATTTACGTTTACTTTTGAAACAACGAAGTTCCAAATGTATATGATTATGGCAAGCCTATTTATTATGACGATAGCGGGTCAACCTTTCTGGATGTATATCTCCAAAAAGTACGATAAGCGCAAGGCAATCATAATGGGACAATGCATAAGCTTCGCAGGATGTATTTTGCTATTGGTTATGTTCTTGTTCCGTGGTTTCTTCATCGACCTTATTCATAAAGGAACTTGGAATGCACTTCTAATGTGTCCGCCTCTAATGCTTGCCGGCTTTGGTACGGGTGTGTTGTATAGCTTGCCGGTAGCTATGATAGGTGACATTGTTCTTATCGAAAAGGTAAAAAGTGGCGAGGACAAGACGGCAACCTATTCCGGCTTCCTCACCTTTGCAAACAAGACCGGTCAAGCAATATCAAATGCAGTATTGGGCGTAATGTTAGACGTTATTGGTTTCCAAGAGGGTAGCACTACCCAAACTCCTCAAGTTGCCGAAAACCTTGGTTGGGTAATGTGCATCGGCGTTATTTTGGCAGTAGGAGCAGGTATTGCAATATTCTCCACTTGCAAATTAAAGAGAAGCGAAGTTCAAGAGGCTCTTGACAGACTGAGTCAAATTGAAAATGGTGAAACCACATATGAAGAAATAGCTGGAAAAGAAACGATGGAGGCTAAATAATGCTTTCTCTTGGTGCAAGCAACGACAAAATAATATTAAATGAACTACATAACGCTATATTCGGAAGCGATATAGTAGGGGAAGTAGGATATCTTTTGTACCTGGGTGATAAAGCTATTGGTGTAGCAAAACTTAGGGTTACCACCGAAGAAATGCACATACTTGAAGTGGGGATCCTCGAAGAATATCGAGGCAAGGGTTATGGTGATTTTTTCACTAGGAGCCTAATGAATATATTCATTGACGTAACCGATCGTATAGTTAGCGATTACGTTAACGAGTATTTCCTTAAGTTTGGATTTGTACAAAGTGGTGACGTTATGGTGGTAGAGAGTGAAAAACTAACCTTCCCCCGTAAATGTCAATGCGGAAAATAAGCAAATAAATTTTGGAGTAATATATGAGTTACGAACCATCTAATTTTATTGAAGACATCATTGTTAGCGACCTTGAAAGCGGTAAACATAGTTTGATCTATACCCGTTTTCCACCTGAACCCAATGGATATTTGCACGTTGGACACTCCAAGAGCCTTTGCATAAACTTTGGCATAAAGGAAAAATTCAATGGTATGTGCAATTTGCGTTTTGACGATACCAACCCCACGAAAGAGGACGTCGAATACGTAGAGTCCATTAAAGAAGACATCAAATGGTTAGGTTTTAAGTGGGACAAAGAGCTTTATGCTAGCGATTACTTTGAACAAACCTACGATTTGGCCGTTAAATTAATCAAAAAAGGCGTTGCATACGTTTGCGATTATAATGCAGACCAAATTCGCGAAACTCGTGGTACTTTGAAAGAGCCCGGTAAGGAAAGTCCTTATCGTAATCGTTCCATAGAGGAGAACTTAACCCTATTCCGTGAAATGAGAGAGGGCAAGTATCCCGATGGTAGCAAGGTTTTGCGCGCAAAAATAGATATGGCAAGTCCCAACATGAATATGCGTGACCCCGTTATATATCGTATTTTAAGGGCACATCACCATCGTACCGGAGATAAATGGTGCGTATATCCCATGTATGACTTTGCGCACCCCATAGGCGATGCGCTTGACGGCGTTACTCACTCCATTTGTACTTTGGAGTTTGAGGACCACCGTCCTTTGTACGATTGGGTATGCGAGCAATGTGAGTTCGAAAATCCTCCTCGCCAAATTGAATTTGCACGTCTTAATATTAAGAACACCATTATGAGTAAGCGTTATTTGAAGCGCCTTGTAGAGAATGGACACGTTGATGGTTGGAACGATCCACGTATGCCCACCCTTAGCGGTATGCGTGAAAGAGGATATCCGGCAGAGGCGATAAAAGACTTTTGTGCTCGCGTAGGCGTAGCTAAGGCCAATAGCGAAGCAGACCCTGCACTTCTTGAGTTCTGCGTAAGAGAATGCCTTAACAAAAACGCAGACAGGGCTATGGTTGTAGAGCGTCCACTAAAGGTTGTTATTGACAATATGGCAGACGGCGAAGAACAAACGTTTAGCGTTGTTGATAATCCCAATAACGAGAATTCGGGCACCCATAATGTGGTTTTAACTAAAGAGATTTACATTGAAGACAGTGACTTTGCTCTTGTTCCTCCTCCCAAGTACAAGCGTCTTGTAGAGGGTGGTTTAATAAGACTTCGTGGAGCTTATATTTTACGTCACGTTTCCACCGAGCTTGACGAAAACGGCGCGCCTGTTTGCTTACATTGCGAGTACATTGAAGACAGTGCTTCAGGTGGCGTAAACGCAGGTATTAAGGTTAAGGGGACCGTGCAATGGGTTTCTTGCGACAAGGCTGTTGACTGCGAGCTTTACAAGTATGAAAGCTTACTAGTCGACGCAACCGATGAAGTAACTGACTTTAACGACAGGCTTAATCCCAATTCTCTCGAAGTTGTCAAAGGAGCAAAAGGGGAGTTGTACCTCGATGAGGGCGAAGTGGGTAAGAGTTACCAATTCATGCGCCAAGCCTATTACAAGTATGCAGGCAAGAAAGACGGCGTAAGCAAATTTTATAGAATCGTATCTCTCAAGGATACCTTCAATAAATAGAAAAAAGTGCGTGCCAAAGGCGCGCATTTATACTAGTGCGTAAAATTAAGGTAAAAATGTGTCGAAATTGTGAAAATTTGTAAAATATTTTTTCGCAAAGGTATTGTAATTTGCGTTTTTATCTTGTATAATAGAACGCGACTAGACTTTAATAACGCGGGTTGCGTACCCGTTTAAGGAGAAGTGGATATGGCAAAATGTAAGGTATGTGGCAAAGATTATGCTGATGGTAGCCAATTTTGCAGTCATTGTGGTGCTCGCACCGTTGACGATAGCGCTGTTGTAGCAGAAGCTCTCAAGAGCGCACAAAAGGATTTTGATAGAGATTCTATGGCAACCTTAGACAAATCCAGAATTACTTACGTATGTTCTGTTTGCGGAAGCATAAATCGTATTGACCAAGCAAAGTGCACCCGTTGCGGTAAACCTCGTCCAAGAAACGAGTACGTTAATGCATTAAAGAACATTAACCAATCTAAGAACATGAACACGGAGCCCGGTGAAACTTTGGTAGCTCCATTGCCTGTTCAAACCGCACCTGAAGTTCAAGAACCCGTTGCTGAACCCGTTGTTGCAGTAGCACCCGTTCAAGAACCAGCACCCGTTCAAGAACCAGCACCTGTTCAAGAACCTGCACCTGTTCAAGAACCTGCACCCGTTCAAGAAGTTGCTCCTGCTCAACCAGTAGCACAACCCGTTCAACAAACGACCGTTCCCGGTGTTGTGAACGGTGGTGGTCAAACCGCTCCCATTGCTCAACCTTTCATCGTAGTTCCCTACGTTGATAGCATGTATCCTCTCCGTCAATACAATCCTAACCAACTTTACAGATATCAACCATATACTCCTGAAGAGTTAGCAGCTTTCAAGGCTCAACGCGAAGCAGAAGAGCTTCAAGTAAGACTTGCTGAAGGGCTTGTTCCCGTAGAAGACAACGCAGAAGTTGAACGCAAGCAAGCAAGAGCAAAGAAGATTAAGAGCTTTGGTATTGGTACGTTGATTATTGCAATCGCAATTCTTGCTTCTGCAGTTGCCGGATTGGTTCCTACGTTTATGGCAGAAGGATTCAATTTCGAAGCACTCCTAAGCAGTGGAGAGCACGTTCTATTACCTTTCGTTGGTAGCGTAGTAGCAGTTATCGTTGGTATCGTAGCAATTATCCACTCCAGCTTGAGAATTTCCGGCAAGAGCGACTGCCGTGGTTGGATCGTAGGTTTAATCGTTTGGCTAGCACTCGTTGTTTGTGTTGCAGTACCCGTACTTTCCGACAAGCTACCTGAAAACTTCAAAGACCAACTCATAGGTGGCGATTTGTTGGTTCGTTTCTTTAAACAATATGCAACTCTATTGATAAGTGGCGTTCTTTCATTCGTTTATATTATCGTTAGTGCTTGCTCACCCAAGGCTGAAAAAGCCAAGAAAGAGGACAAATAATATATTGTCTTTAGCGCGCTCGCACGTGTGCAATGTACCGAAGCATTCGGGGGTATATTATGACTGAACGTACAAATGAATATTCGGTAGTGAAGCGTGATTTGAGCTCACCATATCATAAGGATTATTGGGAAGCCAAAAAGGCGCGCAAACAAGCTCCTTTGTCGCCAAAACGCGTTACTCTTGCAAAAGCTTATTTTGATACCGAGCCAGAGGAAGAGGTAAACGAAAATCAAGGCAGAAGAGTTAAAAAAGAAAAAGTTAAAAGACAACGCACTAAAGGAAGAATGAAGAGGGCCAGACGTGGCTTCATGGTGTTCCTAGTAGCGCTATTTAGTCTTTTATACGTGTTGGTAGGGGCTTTGAGTTTCTTGCAATTAGATGCACTCAAAGAATATAATTCCTACTTTAGTATGTTTACAAAAGTTGAAGAGGTAATGCCCGATGACGTTACTCCGGAAGATATCGAAAGTGGAGATATCGACTACGAGTACGTTAAAACTGACATTGGAGCAAACGACGTTATTATGAGTTTCGTCAAAATGCTTTCAAAAGACGCGGTTGAGGGAAATTATTACTTTTACAATGAATGCCTGCTCGGCATTAAGGGCGCATATATTATGAACCAAATAGCATACTATTTGCTCCCCATTATTATGTTACTTGGCATTATAGTTGCGTTTGTATTTTTTGTTCGTGCATTTGTTTCACTTTGCACCTCAAAAAGAAGGAAACTATTCGTACTAAGCGCAATATTGATGCTTGTATTATCACTGCTTGGCATACTATGTGGCTTTTTCTGGAGCGAAATGGAGTATACGAGCGCAATGGCATACCTTAACGTTTTAACACCTGCAGCGCCTTTGCAAGTGGGTTATGGTTACCTAATTATGACGGCATTGTCAATTCTTGCTTTGGTTGCTAGTTTGTTCGCTTTCCGTAGCAAGAAAAAGGTTCAATAAAGGAGAAAATAACTATGTTCGGTAAAAAGAAGAGAGAAGCAGAAGCAAGAGCTCAACGTGAAGCAGCTATGAAGGCAGAGGCAGTTAACAAAAAGCCCAGAGGCCGTTGGCAAAAAGTAAGCAACGGTATCGTTCCAGTTGCAAAGCCCGCTGACTACATCCAACTTACTCCCATCGTTCAACCCATACCGCTCGTACCGTACAGCACTCAATTGCAACCCCTTGCAATGTATGACGATGGCCTTGATGAAGAGGACTACGATTAGTAGTACTGTCTGAACCAAAGCCTAAAAAAATGAAAAAAGTACCTAAAAAGGGCGCAATTTTGTGTGCGCCCTTTTTTTTGTGTAAACTATGTGAAAAATTGGCAAAAAAATTTTCAAAAAGGGCTTGAAATATCTCTCTAGGTATGGTAAACTAGAGATACTATTTATAATTGCATAATTTATAATTATAAATTAGAACTCATGGAGGGAATATGGCAGCCAAAAAACAACAACAAAAGAAAGTTGCTCCAGTTGGTGTTAAACGCACTAAAGCCGCTCCTCGTCCTATTATGGGCGGAGTTCAATATGCCAACCCCTTTGCCGTAGGTTATAACGCAGGAATGCCCGCCGGTGCAAGAAGACCCAAGGCTAAACCCGCTCAACCCAAGAAGAAAGAGAAGCCCGTTCCAGTTAAAAAGAACAGACGCAGAGAAAAGGATTACTTCTTCATTATGCGTAGGGGCGTTTGCTTGGCAATAATGGTACTATCATTGGTATGGATTGGCGTTTTCGCTCTTAACTATTTGGGAATTATGCCGGAATACACCTCTTTCATGGTTCAACCCGACTTGACTCCCATGGATGAACGTATCGACGTTGAAACCGGTGAGTTGGATGAAGACGGCAATGCAATATATGAAGAATACGTTGATAAGTCTGCTTACGTTTCATTTATAGATCCCATCTTCGGCGCATTAAAGAATCTTGTTGGCGTAGATATGGGTACCGATGATAACGGTGAAAGCCTTTCCGCATTCTATGATGGCACTTTGGCACAACTAGCACCCGAAAGTGCAGAAGAAGAGGCAGAAGGTGAAGGCGAAGAAACTGGCGACGACGTTGTAGCTGAAGCTGCTGAAGAAACCGATTCCGAAACCGATGGCGAAACCGCAGATGGTGAGGGCGAAGGTGAAGAAGAAGAGGAAGAAACCGAAGAAGAGGTAAAGTTCCCTCCCCAAGTAAGCACCGCAGTTATTACCGATGAAGCTCGTGAGGCAGACGGCATGACCGCAATCGCTTCTATGGCATGGACCTACTTCCCCATCGTACTAGTAGTTGGCGCAGTATTTGCTTTAATAATGTTCCTAATCTCTCTATTCAGCATGACTGGTAGAAGAATATATAAAGGTTTTGGCTTTATGAGCGTTATAATGCTCCTCGGTGGCGTTGTTGCTTTCGTAGCAGGTCTTGCAGCAATGGGTAACTATATGGGTAACCCAATGATGCTAGAAGACGGCACCGCAACAAGCGTAATCGACCTAAGCCAAGCAATGTCATTCCTAACCGGTATATTCAATGGTGCACCCGAAACCGCTATTGATCCCGAAACCATGGAACAACCTTTAACTATGGTAGCAGGATATGGATTACTTATTATCCTTATTATACCTATTATAACGTTAATACTTTCATTCTTCGCAAGAAAGAAGGTACCATATAGCATATTCGATAAATAAGTCAAATAGATTAGTAGGAGGAACTAAAAATGTCCAGAAAGAGCAAGAAAGCCGAACAAGAAGCCCTTGCAACTGCACAAGCAAAAAAGAGTGCAAAGCCTAGAGTGGTATTCCGTGTTATGAATAACTGTTCTCCTGTACCAGTTGCAAAGCCCGCGGATTTCATCCAACTCACACCTGTTGTACAACCCATTCCAATTGTACCTTACAGCTCTCAAATGCAACCTCTTACTCAATTTGATGACGAAGAGGAATACTACGAAGATTAGTAGTCAATTAACTTAGTAAAAAATAGTCGACAGACTTAAAAAAATAATATCTTTTTAGGAGGATTGAAAAATGTCAAAAAAGAGCGAAAAGAAAAACCAAATCGCTACCGCTGCTGCTGAAGAAAAGGAAACCACTCCCGTAGCACAACCCCCCAAGGCTGTACAACTTACCCCCATCATTCAGCCCATCGCTTTCGTTCCTTATTCAACTCAAGACCAAGAACTCTTTGTTGAAGAAGAAGAAATCGTTGAAGAAGAAATCGTTGAAGAAGAAGTTGTTGCTCCCAAGAAAAAGGTTAGCTGCGCTGCTATCTTCCTTAGCATCTTCTCACTTCTCATCATCGGCGTTTATGTAGCTGCAGAATGGGTATTAACCGACATCCTAGCACTAGTTAACGGCCAAAGTGGTCTTGCAATCATCATGGATCTAGTAGAAACCATGGAGTTCGCCAACTTTGTAAACCTCGCTATTGCTGTTGTTCCTGTAATGGCTCTCCTTACTCTCGTTGCTTCTCTCATCAGAATTATGAGAAAGGGCGCTTGCATCTTTGCACAAATCACCACTTTCATCGGTCTTGTAGCAGTTATCGCAGCACTTCTCCTTGTTCTCATCGACGGTGGCTACGAAATTGGTTATGGCCTCTATGCATCTGCTGCACTAAGCCTTATCAACGTACTTATTGCATACCTAGCAAAAAGAGACTAATTCAATCTGATCTAGTTTATTAAATTATCCTTACCCACTGGCAAGCCAGTGGGTAGGGACCTATGCTTTGAGAATTAGTTTTAACACTAAAATATTTTATTGTTATATCCTTATACTATAGTTAGAGGAGATTCCTATGAGAAATAGAAGAAACACTCGTCGCTACCAAGCGTCTGTGGATCCAGTTCAAAGAGCTGTTGCTCCCGTAAAGCAACCTATGAATGGTCCATTCCCTACAGCACAAATTCCTGCTGCAAGCATGGTATTACCCAATGCCACTGGTTTGCCAGTACTAGGAAATGGAATGCCCCTTGGTCTTCCCACCTATACTTCAGTTGATGAGTATGGCAGAGCATATACGCCAATTATGCATTATGGTCCCCAAACTCACAGCGCACCGGTACCCGTAGCTATTGCTCCTGCAATTTGCCAACTTAACCCAATAGTTTCTCCTGTTGCATTTGTTCCTTATGCTGGACAACAACAAGAAATGCTTCAAGAAGAGAATAAGTAAGAGGTAGCCCTATGGAAAAAAACATGATTGAAAATAGCGCTCCCACCTCTAGCGTTCCTGTTGATGCAGGCAGATGGGTTGCAGTAGACCAAAACAATTTAGGATTTAGCGTTCCCGCTCTTCCTAATGGCCAACCCGTTCAAGGTCCCGATGGCGCTTTATATTGCACAGGAAAATCACAAGACGTTGTAGCACCCGTAGCAGGTAATGCAAACAATGCTATCCCCACTCCTTCGGGAATAGTACAATTACCTCCTATCGTACAACCCATTGCTTTAGTACCTTATACTTCACAAAATCAACCCCTTCTTCAATATGATCCATATTCAAGGCCCGTTGATCAAACAGCAGAGCAAAAGGCTCCCACTTACGTTCGTAAGCCTTACAAGGGCATCAGCATAGCTGGCCTAATCGTAGCACTTTTAGGTTTGTTCGGCTTCTTGTTCTTAGTCACCTTTACCCTTGGTGTAGCTGGCAAGATGTTCGGTAACTCAGAGGCTGGTCCTTATAGTGGTTACGACGTAATCGCAGGTATTGTTAAGGTATTTGATATTAAAGACGTTTTCGTTTGGTATTCTAACCTATACCTAAACCTTGGTGGATCTCCAAGAGCTATGTTAGCTTTGGCTATACTTCCCTTTATTTCGCTTATTATTGCAGTACTTTACGTTTGCTTGGCAATCAAATATATTGCAAAACTAGCTACAGGAAAGTCACCCAGATCCGTTAGCGTACTAGCAATAATCAACACCATCCTAACCATATTCGTAATCATTCTTGGTGGATTCATCTTCAATGCTGAAGTTGCAGGAATTCTTGATCCTGAATTTGATTCTGCAAGCATCGTTGATTACCTTATGAATACTACTACTACCATTACCGAAACTGGTTTCTACGTAGGCGCTGGTGTTTGGGTATCATTAGTAGCTTCTATAGCTCTAATCATTCTACCTTTGTGCCCCAAGAAGAACGCATACATGGTAGAACAAGATCCTTCAAAGGAATCTTACTCAATTAACTAATTATATTAAAAATAAATTTCTCAAGGAAGCTGGAAGAGGCGTTTGCAATGCAGACGCTTCTTTTTTTGTTGTAATGGAAAATATCTATAATTTAATATTGTACGCGTGCGCGCGTAAAGGAGTATAAACTTTTACTTGCTAAAACTGAAAAAATATAGTATGATAGTAGCGTAGCAAAAAAATGGAGGTTATTCCACATGTTCGAAAAAGTTCAACAAATGGTTGCTGAACATCTCTCTATTAGTGTTGACAAGGTTAAACCCGAGTCAGATTTCATTACCGATCTTGAGGCTGATAGCCTTGATATAGTAGAAATGCTTATCGCTTTGGAAGACAGCTTTGGCATCGAGTTTGAAGATAGCGAGATGGTTGATATCAAAACCGTACAAGACGTAGTAAACTTTATTGAAAGCAGAAAGTAATAATATTATTTTTTCGTAAATAAAGCATAAAATCGATTGACATAACTCCGGAATAGTGCTAATATAGTAAAGCACTCGTCTAGGGGTGTCATTTTTTTGAATGTAAAAAATCAAATTATTGGGTAAAACTCAATAGGAGGAATGGTTATATGGCCAGCAAAAAAGAAGCAAACGTAAAGATAACTCTTGCTTGCACCGAATGCAAACAACGTAATTACGATACCACTAAGAACAAAAAGAACAATCCTGACAGATTGGAGCTTAACAAATACTGCAGATTTTGCAAAAAGCACACCGTTCACAAGGAAACTAAATAGTTTCGGAGGCTGATATGGCAAAAAAGAAGGTAGATCTTGGCGTTAACGTAGACGAAACCGTAGTTGAAGAACAAAAGGCTGTTGCTTCTAACGAAGGAAAGTCCGTTAAAAACCAAAAAAGTCCTAAAAATGGCAAAAAGGCTAATGCTAAAAAAGTAAACTTTGGCGCTAAAATCGCTAAGTTTTTCCGTGAAATAATTTCGGAGCTCAAGAAGGTTGATTGGCCTAAGCTTAATAGGACTAAAAATAACCCTGGTGTTTGGGCAAATACCGGTACCGTTGTCATCGTAGTATTGTTCTTCTTGGTTATCATTACTGCTTTTGATATAGGTCTATTGTCCTTGTTCAAACTCTTGGTTGGTATTGAATAGCATTGGAGTTACAATGAGCAATATTGAGAATGCAAAATGGTATGTAATACGTACCTATTCGGCTTATGAAGCATTTGTTCAAAAGAACATCGAGAAGATGATTGAAAACAACAATCTTCAAGATTTCATTTTTGACGTATGCGTTCCTACCGAACAGGCTGTCGTAGAAAAAAATGGCAAGCGTAAAGTCGTGGAACGCAAAAAGTTCCCCGGCTACGTCTTCATAAAGATGGTTTACACCGACCAACTCTATTACCTCATCCGTACCATTCGTGGTGCAAGTGGTTTTGTTGGTCCCGATGGAAAGGGCCTTGCTCTTACCATTGAAGAAGTAAAACGTATGGGACTAGAAAAGGTTCGCGAAGAAGACTTCCACGTAGAAGTAGGCGACTCCGTAAGAATCGTTTCCGGACCCCTCGAAACCTTTATTGCTACCGTTGAAGAAATCTATCACGACAAAGAAAAGGTTAGAGTTATCGTTCAAATGTTCGGTAGACAAACTCCTGTTGAACTCGAGTATAGTCAAATCGAAAAAATTAACAACTAAACAAAAATGGGAGAGCAATAAAATCTCATCATATTGCTCGTTTGAACCAGTATAGTCAAGGAGGTATCCGACTATGGCAAAGAAAATAGTAACAACAGCAAAACTTCAATTGCCCGCAGGCAAAGCAACCCCTGGTCCCCCTGTAGGTTCTACTCTAGGACCCCACGGTATCAACATCGCTGGTTTCGTTAAAGACTTTAACGACAAGACTCGTGATAAGGAAGGTCTAATCATTCCTGTTATCATCACCATCTATGCTGACCGTTCATTCACTTTCGTACTAAAGACCCCCCCAGCACCCGTTCTTATCAAGAAGGCTTGCAACATTTCTTCCGGTAGCGCAAAGCCCAACCGCGATAAGGTTGCAAAGATAAGCAAGGCTCAAGTAGAAGAAATCGCTAAGATGAAGATGCCCGACCTTAACGCAGCATCTTTGGAAGCAGCTTGCAGCATGATAGCTGGTACCGCTCGTAGCATGGGCGTTTTAGTAGAAGACTAGGAGGTGCGATATGAGAAAAGGTAAAAACTATAAAGATTCTTTAAAACTCTACGACAAGAGCAAAGCTTATGAAACTGCAGAAGCTATCGACATCGCTCTCCAAACCGCAAAAGCAAAGTTTGATGAAACTATCGAAGTTTCCGTTAAACTAGGCGTTGACCCCCGTCACGCTGACCAACAAGTTCGTGGTGTTGTAGTTCTCCCCAACGGAACCGGTAAGACCGTTAAGGTTTTGGTTATCGCTAAGGGCGTTAAGGCTGACGAAGCACTCGCAGCTGGCGCAGATATCGTTGGTGCAGAAGAAATCGTTGCTAAGATCCAAGGCGGATGGTTCGATTTCGACACCTGTGTAACGACTCCCGACATGATGGGCCAAGTTGGTCGTCTAGGTAAGCTCCTAGGACCTAAGGGCTTGATGCCTACCCCCAAGAGTGGTACCGTTACCATGGACGTTGCAAAAGCTATTAAAGACATCAAAGCTGGTAAGGTCGAATACCGTGTTGACAAAACCGCTATCATCCACTGCCCCATCGGCAAGAAGAGCTTTGGTCAAGAAAAGCTTCTTGAGAACATGAACGTTCTAATGGACGCTATCATCAAGGCTAAGCCCGCAGCAGCAAAGGGTACCTATCTTAAGAGCGTAGTTCTTAGCTCTACCATGGGCCCCGGCGTTAAAGTTACCTACAAGCAAAACTAATTAAACGAGAAATTCGTTTGACAAAGGTAACAAGAGAGTATATAATATACTAGAACTAAATAATATTCCTTCCCAGACCGTATGTGGAAACTTAAATCTCTACGAGAGCATACGCAGAAGAAACCAAAGCAATTAGATTACATACGTTTGTTTGTAGTTAAGCTCCGTTTCCGTTTGGGAACGGAGTTTGTTTTATAGACTTAAAGGAGGTAAAAATGTCACAAGCAATTAGAGAACTAAAAGAGAAACAAGTTGCCGAAATTAAGGAAATGATTACCAAAGCTCAATCTTTCGTACTCGTTGACTACAAAGGACTAACCGTTGCTCAAGATACTGAATTGCGTAACGAGTACCGTGCAAACGGTGTTAAGTACGTAGTACTTAAGAACAGACTTCTTAAGATTGCTCTTAATGAACTCGGCTACAACCAATTTGACGAAGCTCTTAACGGACCTACCGCTGTAGCTTTCGCAATGACCGATAACATCTCCGCTCCTGCTAAAATCGCATCTCAAAAGGCAGCAACCACCAAAAAGCTTGCTTTCAAGTGCGGTATGGTAGACGGAACCTATTTAGACGAAGCTGGATGCAAAGAACTTGCACTTCTTCCCTCTAAAGAAATGCTCATCGCTCAACTTCTCGGACTTCTTAACGAGCCCGTTGCAGGTTTTGCTAGAGTACTTAATGCTTATGCTGATAAGCAAAGCGAGGCTAATGCCTAATAACAAAAACTATTTATTTTAAAATTATTAAGGAGAAATATAACAATGGCAGATATTCAAAAAATCGTTGATTTAGTAAAAGAGTTAACCGTTCTCGAAGTTAGAGACCTCGTTAAGGCTCTCGAAGAAGAATTTGGCGTAAGCGCAGCAGCAGCAGTAGCAGTAGCAGGCCCCGCAGCAGGTCCCGCAGCAGCAGCTGAAGTAGAAGAAAAGACCGAATTTGACGTAGTTCTTAAGGCAGCAGGTGGCAACAAGATCGCTGTTATCAAGGCAGTTCGTGAAGTTATCCCCGGACTATCCCTTATCGATGCAAAGAAAATGGTTGAAGAAGCTCCCAAGACCATCAAAGAAGGCATCAGCAAGGAAGCAGCTGAAGAAATGGCTGGTAAGCTCAAGGCAGCTGGCGCAGAGGTTGAAATTAAATAGTTTAAACCTCGCCTTTTAGCGAAAAACTTTGTCAAGGTACCTTTCTCCCTCGGTCATTTACGTCAAGTAAACTCCCGTCGGAAGAAGGGTGCCTTTTCGCGTTTATAATACCATAAAAGCCGATAGGGAATAGATTATCTATCGTGCAAAAGACAAATAAAAAGCACTCTTGCGAGTGCTTTTTTCGTTTGATAGGGGATTATTCAGCGCGATCAACTTTAATCTTTATTTTGGCGTTTACTTCGCGATAAACTTTTATTTCTGCATCATAGATGCCAATGGACTTGATGTTGTCTTTAATAACGATTTTCTTCTTGTCCACGTCGTAGCCCATACGTTTTAGTGCGTCTGCAACGTCTTGGGTGGTGATGCTACCATACATTTTTTCTCCACCGAATTTGGCAAGCACGGTTACGGTAACGCCTTTGAGCTCTTTTGCAAGAGCTTCTGCTTTTTCGCGTTCTTCTTTGAGTAAACGAGCTTCTTTTGCCGTCTTTTGTGCTATTTCATTCATCATTTGCTTAGTAGCTTCAACTGCCATCTTCTTAGGTATCAAGAAGTTTTTTGCATATCCGTCATTGATGACTACTACGTCGCCTTTTTTACCATGTCCTTGTACGTCTTGTAATAATATAACTTTCATGATTATTAAACTCCTTTTATTGGGAATAGGATAACACTTTACCGACTAAAAGTCAATAGTAATATTTTTTAGGTTGTTGGCCATACTAAAATAAAAAGGAGAAAGATATGGAACAACTAAAATGTACTACCGTAAATTGTATTCACAACCTCAAATCACGTTGTAACGCAACCGTTGTGGGAATTGATGAGAGGGGAAGATGTGCAACGAAGATGAAGCGAGTAGGGGGAGCGCTTGAGCAAACCTTCGCAGAGCTGGAAGCAGGCGATGAAATAGTACAAGAAGCACCAAGTATTGTGCAATGTGACGCCGAATGTATCTATAATCGTGATAAACGATGTGGGGCTTCTTCTATACTTGTTAAGGACAAGTTTATGAAGACCAAATGTGAAACGAGGATAGTGGAAGACTAATAGACCAAAACGGTGGCGTATGCGGATACAGCTTTGCCTTCACCTATTTCGCCTACGCCCTCGTTGGTTTTTGCGGAAATAGTGAGGTTCTCCATACTAATTCCTAAAATTCTTGCAAGTTTAATGCGCATAATAGGGATATAGTCGGCAATTTTGGGTTTTTGCAGTACAACTACAACGTTTGCTTGGGCGACCTTATAGTTCTTTTCTCTACAAATATCCATTACTTCGCTAAGCATAATGGAGCTGTCAATATCCAAATATTTGGGATCGTCATCGGGGAATAGGGTGCCTATATCTCTTTCACCGATGGCTCCTAAAATTGCATCTATAATAGCGTGTATAATTACGTCGCCGTCACTATGTGCGATAGCGCCGTACTCGTAGGAGATTTCCACACCACCCAACATGAACTTTCTGAAGAGGGCTAATTTATGCAAATCATAGCCCATACCTACGCGTGCATTTAAAGAGGCGAAGTCGCCACGCGTGGTCAATTTTACGTTGCGTTCGCTACCTTCCACAACGTGTGCAGGGGATACGCAACGCGAATATAACAAACTTTCGTCCGTGAAGTCACACCCACTTTCGTAAGATTTTAGTAAATCATCCAGTAAAAAGCCTTGTGGCGTTTGTACAACGTAGAGTTTGTCACGATTAAATTCTGCGACGACACCACCGTTTTCAACCTCGCGTACGCTGTCGGAAAGTGGAAAGGCGGGAATGCCGGAGCCGTACTTTTCTACCGACTCCATTACTCTTTTAATAAGCGCGCAATCTACGTAGGGGCGCGCTCCATCGTGTACCAGTACGCCATTTGCGTTACATAAGGCTAGACCATTTTTTACAGATTGAGCACGAGTAGTGCCACCAATAGCAAAAACTATGCGATTATCACCCAGTTTTTCCTTGATTTCTTGACCAAACGATAAGTCTGATTCACGCATTACAATAACGATTTTTTCAATATCGTTTACGCGCAAAAAAGCGTCTACGGTGCGTTCTAGAACCGTAGTATCTCTAAGAGAAAACCTTAGTTTATCTCCACCTGCGCGACTGCCTGAGCCACCTGCAACGATTACTAAATCAAACTTCATTTACAATTTCGTAAAGGGTCGTGGCATCGGACTTTCCTACGTTGCCGGTGGGTATTACGAGCACTTTAAAATATGCTTCTTTGTCACCGAATCTTACGCCTATAACGTCGCCAACCTTAACTTCTTTGGAAGGTTTTGCGCTCTTGCCGTTAACGAGAACGCGCGAAGCATCGCAAGCTTCGTTTGCAACGGTACGTCTTTTTATGATTCGTGACAGCTTTAAAAATTTATCAACTCTCATACGCCGATTATATCATAGGCAACGCTCGAATTCAAGTGGGAAAGGGGAATTTAACCTTGAAAAAGGGAACGGCGTTACGCGTGCGTATGTACGCATATTTATATTATTAAAATAATTTAATTTATTTATAAAAAATGCTTGACAATCGTCCCAACGGGGGTGTAAAATCGTAAAATGCATAATTATACTGGATTTATATGCGCTATAGGTAAAACGCAGTGCAAAAAATACGGTATTTTGTGTAGAAAAACGCCAAAAATCGACACCCTTAATCTTCAATGCTAAAAGGTTGTCAATACTTGGCCCAAAAAATACGTGGCAATAGCCAAAATTTTTACAAGGAGCGTATAAGATGTCTCAAAGAATGCACAAAATCAAGCGCGGGAACGTTGAAAGATGGTCTTTTAGCAAAATTAAAGATATCATTGATATTCCCTATCTTATCGAAGTTCAAAAGAAATCCTACGATGCTTTCATTAACCAAGGTATTCGTGAAGTTCTTGACGACTTCTCTCCTATAACCGACTACTCCAACAAGATTGAACTTTCTTTCTTGGAGTACAAGTTCAAGAGCGAAAGCAAGTACTCGGTTAAGGAAGCCAAAAGACGCGATGCTACTTACACCCTTTCTCTTTCTGCAAGAGTTCGTTTGCTTTGGAAGGAAACCGGTGCTTTCATCGATGAAGACGTATTCATGGGTGAAATTCCGAGAATGACCGAAAACGGTACCTTCATTATTAACGGTGCAGAACGTGTCGTTGTATCACAGCTCGTACGTAGCCCCGGCGTTTATACTACCGCGGTTGAAGATAAAAAGAGTGGTCTAACTCACTATGAAACTCAAGTAATCCCTTCACGTGGCGCATGGCTAGAATATATCCAAGACGCACACAACACTTTGAGTGTTAAGGTTGACCGTACTCGTAAGATTTCCGCAACCCTTCTTCTTCGTGCACTAGGATATGGCACCAACGAAGAAATTTTGGACATCTTCGGCAATGATGAAATGATTGCCAACACCCTAAAGAAAGACGGCGACGTTAATAGCGTAGAAAATGCTAAACTCGACATCTACAGAAAGCTCCGTCAAGGTGAAGTTCCCACCCAAACGGCTATTGACGCTCACCTCCAAAACCTTTTCTTTGATACCCGTCGTTACGACCTTTCAAAGGTAGGCAGATACAAGTTCAACAAACACCTTTCCATTGCTAACCGCATTGAAGGACAAGTTCTTGCGAGCGACGTTATTACCGAAGATGGTGAAGTTCTTGCAATGGCAGGGGATACCATCACTCGCGAACAAGCTGATGCTATCCAAAATGCAGGTATTAACTCCGTATGGGTAAAGAACATCCAAGACATGGAAAATCTTCCCGCTGTTAAAGTTATTGGTAATAACACTGTTGATCTTAACGGATTCATCGATTGTGATCCCGCTGAACTCGGCATCAACGAAAAGGTATACTACCCCACCCTTAAGAGCTTGATTGAAGCAAGCGAAGGGGATATGGAAGTTCTTAAGGCAAGCATTAAGGCTAACGTTAGCGAACTTGTTTGCGAACACATTTCCATTGACGACATCATCGCTACCATGAGCTACAACGTAAACATGCGTTTCTACAACAAAGAACTACGCTGTGGCTTCCATATTCCAGACAATATCGACCACCTTTCCAACCGTCGCGTTCGTAGCGTTGGCGAACTACTCCAAAACCAATTCCGTATCGGTATGAGCCGTCTTGAAAGAGTAGTACACGAAAGAATGATCGCTCAAGATATCGAAACTGCAACTCCTCGTTCGCTCATTAACATACGTCCCGTATCTAGCGCAATCAGAGAGTTCTTCGGTTCTTCACAACTTTCTCAATTCATGGACCAACCCAACCCCATCGCAGAGCTAACCCACAAGAGAAAGCTTTCTGCTCTTGGACCCGGTGGTCTAAACAGAGAACGTGCTGGCTTCGAAGTTCGTGACGTTCACCACTCTCACTATGGTAGAATGTGTCCTATCGAAACGCGTGAAGGTCAAAACATTGGTCTTATCACCTCTCTTTCTTCCTATGCAAAGGTAAACGAATACGGCTTTATCGAATCTCCCTACAGAAAGGTTGACAAAGCAACCGGCAAGGTTACCGATATAGTTGAATATCTTGCAGCAGACGAAGAAGACAAATACATAGTTGCTCAAGCAAACGAACCCCTAGACGAAGAAGGTAAATTCGTTAACAAGCGCGTTACCTGCCGTTATAGAGATGCTATTAAAGAGTTTAGTAGCGAAAAGGTTGACTATATGGACGTATCACCTCAACAATTAGTATCCATAGCAACCTCTCTAATTCCCTTCCTAGAGAACGACGACGCTAACCGTGCATTGATGGGTTCAAACATGCAACGTCAAGCAGTTCCACTACTCCGTCCCGAAGCACCTATCGTTGGTACCGGTATGGAATACGTTGTAGCACGCGACTCCGGCGTATGTATTCTTGCCAAAGAAGCAGGTACCGTAACCTACGTTAGCGCAAACCGCATTGACGTTATGGGCGAAAACGGCGTAACCAGCTATGAATTACAAAAATTCGTTCGTTCCAACCAAGGAACCTGCATCAACCAAAAACCCGTTGTACGCAAGGGTGATTACGTTAAAGCAGGCGACACTCTAGCAGACGGTCCTTCTACCGAAAATGGCGAACTAGCTCTTGGACGTAACATCCTAATCGGCTTTATGACTTGGGAAGGTTACAACTACGAAGACGCTATCCTCATTTCTGAAGAACTTGTAAAGAACGACGTATTTACTACTATCCACATTGAAAAGCACGAACTTGAATGTCGTGACACCAAGCTTGGTGCTGAACAAATTACCCGTGATATTCCCAACGTAAGCGAAGAAGTTCTTAAGAACCTTGACGAAAACGGTATCGTAAGAATTGGTGCTGAAGTTAGAGTAGGGGATTATCTAGTAGGTAAGGTTACCCCCAAGGGCGAAACCGAACTCACTCCCGAAGAAAGACTACTCCGTGCTATCTTTGGTGAAAAGGCTCGTGAAGTTCGTGACGTTTCCCTAAAGGTTCCCAACGGTGGTGAAGGTACCGTTGTTGACGTACAAATCTTTAGTAGAGCTAACAAAGATGAACTTGCTCCCCAAGTTAACCAAATGGTTAGAGTATTCATCGCTCAAAAGAGAAAGATCGGCGTAGGCGATAAGATGGCAGGACGTCATGGTAATAAGGGTGTTATTTCCCGTGTTCTACCCAAAGAAGACATGCCTTTCCTCGCAGATGGTACTCCTCTACAAATCGTTCTTAACCCCCTAGGCGTTCCTAGCCGTATGAACATCGGACAAGTTCTAGAAGTTCACTTGGGCTTGGTAGCAAAACTACTCGGTATTAAGGTTGCAACTCCAGTATTTGACGGCGCTACCGAAACCGATATCCAACAAATGTTCCTAGAAAACAAGTTGCCCACTAATGGTAAACTTGACGTATACGATGGTAGAACGGGTGAGAAATTTGAAAACCCCGTAACCGTTGGTTATATGTATATGCTTAAACTTATCCACCTTGTTGACGACAAGATTCACGCACGTTCCGTTGGTCCGTACTCACTTGTTACCCAACAACCTCTCGGTGGTAAAGCCCAATTCGGTGGCCAAAGATTTGGTGAAATGGAAGTTTGGGCACTCGAAGCATACGGCGCAGCTAATATTCTACAAGAAATGCTTACCGTTAAGTCAGACGACGTTATGGGAAGACAAAAGGTATTTGATTCCATCATAAAGCCCAATGCAACCATGGCAGCTCCCGGACTACCTGAAGCATTCAAAGTTCTTAAGAAAGAAATGCAATCACTCTGTATGGACGTTAAACTCCTTACCGATACTAATGCAGAAGTTGAACTTGCAGAACTTGACGAAGATCAACAAACCTATGAACCCATTATCCAAAGCGCACACAGCGACAAAGATCTCCTTGGCCTTGAATCAGACGAAGCAAGCGAAGACGATACCTTGTTTGGTGCAAATGGTTACGAAGCATTGTTTAACAGCATGACTTCCGGCGCACAAGAAAGTGACGAAGACCTATTTAGTTCTTCCTTCACCAACTTTGACGATATAGGCGACGATGACGATGATGACGATACTTTGAGTATTGACGATCTAATCGGCGACAAAGACGTTTATACCAGCCTTGAAGATGCAACCGAATCATTGCTTCTTGGCGAATTCAACGACGACGAAGAGTAATAGGGAGGACTAACTATGATAGAAATTAATAGTTTTGATGCAATGCAAATCTCTCTCGCTTCTCCTGATAAAATCAGAGAGTGGTCACGTGGCGAAGTTACTAAGCCCGAAACTATAAACTACAGAACACAAAAACCCGAAAAAGACGGTTTGTTCTGTGAAAAAATCTTTGGACCTACCAAAGACTACGAATGCCATTGCGGTAAGTACAAAAGAGTAAGATTCAAGGGCACCATTTGTGACAAGTGTGGTGTTGAAGTTACTAAAGCTAAGGTTCGTCGTGAGAGAATGGGACACATCGAGCTCGCTTCTCCCGTTGCACACATTTGGTACTTTAGTGGCGTTCCCAGCC
Organism: Candidatus Stercoripulliclostridium sp.; assembly: GCA_045577735.1. GTDB lineage: Bacteria > Bacillota > Clostridia > Christensenellales > DTU072 > Stercoripulliclostridium_A. Next base: position 27,544 of record JAZNIY010000025.1, read on the forward strand.
GTATCGCAAGTATTCTTGATATGGCTCCAAAGCAAGTAGAACAAGTTATCTACTACGGCGCACACGTTGTTCTTGATCCCGGTACCAGTGAATTCTTCAAGTACCAAGTTATCAAAGACGAAGAATACCGTGAAGCACTCGAAAAGTTTGGACCCGATGCCTTCAAAGTAGGTATGGGTGCAGAAGCTTTAAAACTTCTCCTTCGTGAAATCGACCTCGAAGCAGAAAGCGCAAAGCTAAAAGAAATAATTGCAAAGTCTACCGGCAATAAGCAAGCCAAGGCTGCAAAGCGTCTAAGTATAGTAGAAGCATTTAGAGTATCCGGCAACAACCCCGAATGGATGATTCTAGACGTTATTCCCGTAATTCCTCCGGATCTTCGTCCTATGGTTCAACTAGACGGTGGTAGATTTGCTACTTCCGACTTAAACGATCTCTACAGAAGAGTTATTAACCGTAATAACCGTCTTAAGAGAATGTTCGAGCAAGGCGCTCCCGACGTAGTTATCCGCAACGAAAAGCGTATGCTACAAGAAGCTGTTGACGCTCTAATAGATAATGGTAAGCACGGCAAGCCCGTTACCGGCCCCGGCAACCGTAACCTTAAATCCCTTAGCGATATGCTACGTGGTAAGCAAGGTCGTTTCCGTCAAAACCTTCTTGGTAAGCGTGTTGACTACTCCGGCCGTTCAGTTATCGTTGTAGGACCCGAACTAAAGCTTTACCAATGTGGTCTACCTAAGGAAATGGCAATCGAGCTCTTTAAGCCCTTCGTATTCCGTAAGCTCGTTGAGTACGGATATTGCCAAAACATCAAGAGCGCAAAGAACGCTGTTGCACGTGGCAAATCCCAAATTTGGGACGTACTAGAAGAGGTTATCAAGGACCATCCCGTTCTACTTAACCGTGCTCCTACTTTGCACCGTTTGGGTATCCAAGCATTCGAACCCGTTCTTGTTGAAGGTAGAGCTATTAAACTACACCCATTGGTATGTTCTGCATTTAACGCTGACTTCGACGGCGACCAAATGCCTGTTCACGTACCTCTATCCATAGCAGCACAAGTTGAAGCACGTTTCTTGATGCTTTCCACCAACAACGTTTTGAAGCTTAGTGATGGTAAACCTATCCTTTCACCTACCCAAGACATGGTTATTGGTTCATACTACCTAACCCAAGTTAAACCCGGTGCAAAGGGCGAAGGCAAATACTTTAAAGACTGCGAAGAAGCAAAGATGGCTTACCAAGTAGGCGAAGTTGCTCTCCAAGCAAAGATTAACGTTAGAGTTACCAAGGAAATTGATGGTTGCGTATACAAGAAGATTCTTCCCGTAACCGTTGGTAGAATTATATTCAACGAGGCAATACCTCAAGATTTGGGATTCTGCAAGAGAGAAACTCCCGAAGATATGCTTGAGTTTGAAGTAAACCACATTAATGGTTGGAACCCCATCGGCAAGAAGCAACTTTCTCAAATCGTAGCAAAGTGCTTCAAGCTCCAAGGCTCTACTGCAGTAAGCAAGGTTCTTGACAAGATTAAGGCACTTGGCTTTAAGTATTCCACCATTGGTGCTATTACCACCAGCGTTTTCGATATGCAAATTTCCGGCAACAAGAAGATACTTCTTCAACAAGCTGAAGACGAAGTACACGCAATCGAAAAACGTTTCCGTCGTGGTATGTTGACCGAAGACGAAAGATACCAAGAAACCGTTGACGTTTGGGCAAAGACCACCAAGGACGTTGCTGATGACCTTGAAGAAAACTTCAAGAAGTCCGACAAGTTCAACCCCATTTGGATGATGGCTGACTCAGGCGCTCGTGGTAGCATGCAACAAATTAAGCAACTATCCGGTATGCGTGGATTGATGAACGATCCTACCGGTAAAGTTATTGAAATCCCCGTTAAGAGCTCATTCCGTGAAGGCCTTTCGGTTTTGGAATACTTCATTTCTTCACACGGTGCTCGTAAGGGTGGAGCAGATACCGCACTTAAGACTGCTGACTCAGGTTACCTAACAAGACGTCTTGTTGACGTTGCACACGACGTTATCGTAAACGAAGACGACTGTGGTGACACCCGTGGTTTTGCTGTTAAGGCAATCGTTGACTCTGCAGGCGCAGTTATAGAAGGTCTAAAGGAAAGAATTGCTGGTCGTTTCAGCGTTAAGGATATCGTAAGCGAAGATGGTGAAGTTATTGTTCCCGCCGATACTCTTATTACCGAAGACGATGCAGACAGAGTTGTTAAAGCAGGCATCAAAGAAGTTAGAATTCGTTCCGTTCTTACCTGTAAGGCAAAGCGTGGCGTATGTGCAAAGTGCTACGGCGCAAATATGTCCAGTTGGAACAAGGTTAAGATTGGTGAAGCAGTTGGTATCATAGCAGCACAATCAATCGGTGAACCCGGTACTCAGCTTACGATGAGAACCTTCCACACCGGTGGTATTGCAACCAACGCCGACATTACCCAAGGTCTACCCCGTGTTGAAGAATTGTTCGAAGCTCGTGAGCCTAAGGGTAGAGCAACCGTTGCTACCATTAGCGGTACCGTAACCGTTAAGGACAACGATGCTCAAACCATGAAGATCGTTACCGTAACCGATGGCGAAAACAGCCTCGATTACAAGATTTCCTCCAAGGCTAAGCTCCTTGTTAAGGACGGCGACGTTGTTCAAAGTGGTGATCCTCTAATGGTTGGTTCCATACATCCCCAAGATACTCTTGCAACCAAGGGTGTTCAAGGTGTTCAAGAATCTATGATTCGCGAAGTACAATCTGCTTACATCACCAACGGTGTTCACATCCAAGACAAGCACATTGAAGTTATCGTTCGTCAAATGCTTAGAAAGGTTAGAATTACCGAGCCTAACGACACCAACCTACTTCTAAACGAAGAAGTTGATCTTGGCAGATATGAAGAAGAAAACGAAAGAATTCTTGAAGAAGGTGGCATTCCTGCAACCGGTAAGAGAATCCTTCTTGGTATCACCAAGGCATCTCTTGCAACCGAATCCTTCTTGTCAGCAGCATCCTTCCAAGAAACCACCAAAGTTCTTGTTGATGCAGCAATTCGCTCCAAGATTGACCACTTTACCGGTCTTAAAGAAAACGTTATTATCGGTAAGCTCATCCCTGCAGGTACCGGCATGAAGTGCTACAGGAACATCACTCTTGAAAAGACCAGCACTGCTGACGAACAAAGAGTGGCTCCCGAAAAGATTTTCGTAGACGATTACGACGATTCCGAAGAAGGCTAAAATAACAAATAAACAAATTACGGAGCGGTTTTAAAAATCGCTCCGTTTACTCTAAACGTATATACGCGAGAAAGGACTATGAAAAGATTATTTACTTGTGAATCTGTTACCGAAGGACATCCCGACAAAGTGGCTGACCAAATAAGTGATGCAGTGCTTGACGAAATGTTAAGGCTGGATCCTCATTGTAGAGTTGCTTGCGAAACTGCAGTTACTACCGGTATGGTATTCGTTATGGGTGAAATCACTCTTCACGAAGGATATGCCGATATTCCCGGTATCGTAAGAAAGACCATTAAGGAAATAGGATATGACAAGAGTGAACTTGGCTTTGATTACAAGAGCTGTGCAATTAACGTAGCTATTGACGAGCAATCATCCGATATAGCAATGGGTGTTGATAGTTCTCTTGAGCACAAAGCCGGTGGTGATGATTATGACGAAGTGGGAGCAGGGGACCAAGGTATGATGTTTGGTTATGCTACTAACGAAACCGAAAGCTATCTTCCCTTACCTTTGGAACTAAGTCATAAGATGTGCCGTAAGCTCGCCGAGGTTAGAAAGGCAGGTATACTAGATTATCTACGCCCCGATGGAAAGGGACAAGTTACCGTAGAGTACGACGATAACAAAGTCGTTAGAATAGAGGCAGTCGTTCTTTCCACCCAACACGCCGACAGCGTTGATATGGAAACCCTAAGAGCCGACGTCAAACGCGAAGTTATTGACAAGGTAATGCCCGCTGAGCTTATTGATGAGAATACCAAATTCTACATTAACCCCACCGGCAGATTTGTTATTGGTGGGCCTAACGGTGATAGTGGACTAACCGGAAGAAAGATTATTGTTGATACCTATGGTGGCGCTTGTGGTCACGGCGGGGGTGCATTTAGTGGAAAGGACCCCACGAAGGTCGATAGAAGTGCCGCATATTATGCAAGATACTGCGCAAAGAATATTGTAGCAAGCGGACTAGCTGACAAGTGTGAAATTCAACTTGCTTATGCTATTGGTAAGGCTCAACCGGTATCCATTGTAGTAAACACCTACGGCACCGGCAAAGTTAGCGACGATAAAATCGCCGAGTATCTACCCAAAGTATTCGATTTCCGTCCCAAGGCAATAATCGACTCTCTCGACCTTAGACGTCCTATTTACTTTGATACTGCTTCATACGGTCACTTTGGCAATCCCGCATACAGCTGGGAAAGACTTGATAAAGTTGATGCCTTAAGGGAAATCTTAAAATAAAAATATTAAATTAAAACAATAAGTAATAAAACAAAAAAGCACTCGTTTTTCGAGTGCTTTTTAATAATATTCTTCTCTTCCGAGTAGAAAGTCGCTTGATACTTCCAAATAGTTAGTAATTTTAACCAAATCCTCTAAGGAAGGATCTCTTCTACCTTGTTCCCAATTAGCGTAGGTACTAACAGCAATATTTAGCGCAATAGAAACCTCCTTTTGAGAAAGGTGTTTTTCTAAGCGTATTTGTTTAAGATTTTTAGCTAAAATTTCCATAAATTATTGATTTATTATTTACATTTGTTAAATATAATCTACCATAAAGTAGTCAAAATGACTTGACAATAGTCAAATTGACTATATAATTTAATTAAGGGACTTTAGTATAAAGGAGAGTTTTTATGAAAAGAAAAATCACTTTACTAGCACTTGTTTTAGTAGTTGTAGTTCTTGCTACCTCCGTTTTGTTTGCTTGCAATAAGGAAACAAACGATGACAAGTATTACCTGTACGAAGATGGTGTAAAAGACGAAAATTCGTGGATAGAAATCAATGGCAACAAATGGGTAGACTCAGCCGGTGATGGTGGCACTTTTGAAAAAAAGGGTGATGGCGTTATCGAACTCTACGACGAAGCCGGCGAGTGGTTTTGTAGCGGTGAACTCAAGGACGGGGTGCTTGTTTTGGACTTGTTGTTATTTACTCTTGAGTATCGTAAGGATGGAGCAACTGGAAGCGCAGGGGATAGTACCCAAGTGGGCAACTCTGAAGTTGACGAAAAAGCAAAGGTTGTTGGAATACAAGGTGGTAAGGTTGATGGTCTTACCATTCTCTTGGACGTCAGTCCGGAGGTTACTGACGTAGAGCTTTCTGGTATGTTAACTGTTTCTAAGAACTCCAGTTGGCAACTTTATGCCGATAAGATGGGGCAAACTCTTATTCCCACCAAGTATGCAACCAATCTTAGTGCGGGCGACAATCTTTATTACGTTGTTGTTAACTCGGAAGACGGCAGTGTAAATAGAACCTATACTTTAGCTATTTTCAAGAATTATTACACGAATATCTACTTGAAAGCTAACGATACTACCGTTAAAACCATAGAGAACGTACTTACTCACACGACGGTGGAACTAAATCCTCCAAGTGAAATGGAAGGATACTATCTTACTTGGAGTACTACGAGCTATTACGTAACCGAAAATAACAAGGTAATAGAGGCAAGCAGTACAACGCCCAAAACTCACACCGTAACGTTAAATACGGAGGGTGGCAAGTTAACTGGTGAAGCAACGCATACTTTAACTTACGATTCGGAGTATACTCTTCTCGTTCCCACGAGAAAGGGTTATACCTTTATGGGCTGGAAGTGTAACGGTAATTTTGTTACCTATGCAAATGGTTCCTCAATATCAAATTTCCGTTTTGATGAAAACGTAAACTATTATGCAGATTGGAGCGTTAATTACTATACGCTTAACGTTCGCTCATACGATACTTCACTTGGAACGGTAAACGAGGTTTCCGGTGAAAAGGCATTCGGTACCAACGTGACTCTTGTTGCTACACCCAAAACAAACTGTTATTTTAAGGGATGGTATAAGAATAGTATTAGTGGAAGCAAAGTGAGTGATAGTCTTTCTTACACTATAACGATGGAAGACAGCAGTGCAACTTACGTAGCCAAATTCGTTTGTTATACGTTAACGACTTCTACTAACCTTACAAGCGCGGGTACCTATAGTACGTATAATAATGAAAAGATGCCTTTGGATGAGGATATAACTTTAACCGCAACCACAAACAATGGTTATGCTTGGCTAGGCTGGTATGATGGTGAAACCAAGGTAAGCGAAGGCACAAGTCTAACGTACACTTTTACCATGGGCGAAGAGAGCAAGACCTATACTGCAAAGTGGATGTCTTGTCCTATAACTTTAGCAAAGAATATCTCCGAAGCTGGTAGCGTTAGTGGCATTAGTGGAGCAACTGTAGTAGGAGCTCAAACAACAATTACGGCGACCACCAATGCCGGTTACACTTGGCTAGGCTGGTATGATGGTGAAACCAAGGTAAGCGAAGGCATGAGCCTAACTTACACTTTTACCATGGGAACGGAGAGCAAGACCTATACTGCAAAATGGATGTCTTGTCCAGTAAATTTGGAAAAGAATGTTACGGAAGCAGGTAACGTAAGCGGAGTTGAAACAACCATGCTTGGTGCCGAAACCACCATTGTAGCCGAGACAAACGTCGGTTACACTTGGCTAGGTTGGTATGATGGAGAAACCAAAGTAAGCGAAGGCACGAGCCTAACTTACACTTTTACGATGGTGGAAGAAAGCAAAACTTATACTGCAAAGTGGAGCAAAGTTACTCTTGTTAGAAATAATAGTTCAGCCGGAACGATAAGTACCCTTAATGGTAAATACGTTGTAGGTGATGAAGCTACTATTACTGCAACCACCAATGCTGGCTATACTTGGCTAGGCTGGTATGATGGAGAAACCAAAGTAAGTGAAGGAACTAGCCTAACATGCACCTTTACCATGGGAACAGAGAGTAAGACTTATACGGCAAAGTGGGAAGTGCGTGAGGAAATGACGAACTTTAATTTTACTTCGACCACAACTACTTGCACCATAACTGGAATTAAGGACGAGACAGTAAAAGAATTAGTAGTTCCAAACTCCGTAACCAGCATTGGAGATGATGCATTCCGTGGTTGCAACTCTCTAACTAGCGTAACGATAGGTAACTCCGTAACCAGCATAGGGAACAGAGCATTCTCTAATTGCACCTCCCTAAGTAGCGTAACGATCCCCGACTCCGTAACCAGCATAGGAGATTGGGCATTCGCTTATTGCAACTCTCTAACTAGCGTAACGATAGGTAACTCCGTAACCAGAATTGAGTATAAGGCATTCTATTATTGCACCTCCCTAACTAGCGTAACGATAGGTAACTCCGTAACCGGCATTGGATGGTATGCATTCTCTAATTGCACCTCCCTAAGTAGCGTAACAATCCCCAACTCCGTAACCGGCATTGGATGGTATGCATTCGAGAATTGCACCTCCCTAAGTAGCGTAACAATCCCCAACTCCGTAACCAGCATAGGAGATTATGCATTCCAAGATTGCACCTCTCTTACTAGCGTAACAATTCCCGACTCCGTAACCAGCATAGGAGATTGGGCATTCTATTCTTGCGACTCCTTAACAAGCGTAACGATAGGTAACTCCGTAACCAGCATTGAGTATCGGGCATTCTATTATTGCACCTCCCTAAGTAGCGTAACGATAGGTAACTCCGTAACCAGCATAGGAAGTTATGCATTCCATTATTGCAACAACCTCTCCAAGGTGTATTACAATGGTACGGAAGAAGAGTGGGGTGGTATTAGTATTGAAAGTGGCAATTATGGTTTGACTGGTGCTACAATTTACTATTATAGTGAAACGGAGCCTACGACTAGTGGCAATTACTGGCACTATGTGGATGGAGTTCCCACACCTTGGTAAAGGAAAAACGCGTTATTTTAGCGCTATACTTCACTAAATAAAGAGTCCCTTCAGGGCGCAGTACGAGTAGTACATCAACCCTTTGGGACTCTTCCTTTATCTTGTCTAGCATCTAAACTAACGCGTTTTTAAGAGGCTCTACATATACTTACTACAATCCACCGCGCATTTTACGCTAGAATAGACTTTGTTTTTTAGCGCTATACTGCGTCAATAGCAAAAAAATCTCAAGGAGCAGTACGCTAGAACAGCAACCTTTCGGCTTTTTTATTTTCCTTCATCTTGCCTCTAAACAAATGCGTTTTATATTAAGTCGGTGTTCAAAATATAATAGTATTGTAGTAATTCGCGTGAGTATTCCACAACTTTGCCCTCGGGAAGAATTAACATTCTCGTTATGCCTATTTGCTCAACGAAATCGGGGTTGTGGCTAACAAGGAGTATGGTGCCCGTGTAGTCACGGAAGTTTTCGCCAATAACTGCTTGGGTATCGGGGTCAAGGTGGTTGGTGGGTTCGTCAAGGATTAGTAGGTTGGCGCGCTGTAAGAGTAGCTTGCATAGTGCAATTCTTGCCTTTTCCCCGGGGGAAAGGACTTTTACTTTCTTGAATACGGTATCACCTTGGAATAGGAAATTGCCAAGTATATTACGCCTTTCTAGGTCGCTGTATCCGTCACATTCCGTGTTATCAAATATGTTTTTACTCTCGTCAAGGAGTTCCAGTTCTTGGGCGTAGTAGGCTATGTCCGTCTTTTGGCTAAACTTAATAGTACCTTTGTCGGGTGGAAGCTGACCTATTATGAGTTTTAGTAGGGTGGATTTACCTACGCCGTTTTCACCAACGACCAAAAACCTTTCGTTTCCGTTGAGGGCAAAGGAAAGTTTATCGTAAAGGTTGGGCTTAGTAGGGTAGTGGAAGGTGAGCGAATCAACCTCAAGGGGCACTTTGGGACTTTCACGCTTGGGGTCCAGCTTTAACTTCATACGCTTGTATATTTTGTCGCGCTTTTCGAGGTTTGCGATCGCTTTTTCCAGCTTTGCCTCTCTATCAAAACCCATGCGCTTCAAGTTATGGTTTGTCCTAGATGCCTGTCTTGCCTTTTGAATAAAGTCGGTTAACTTCTTGATTTCTGCCTCTTGTTGGGTAATACGCAACTCTTTTAGCACCTGTTCTTGGGCATATTTACGCTTAAAAGTGGTATAATCGCCGTCGTACACTTTCATCTTATGGGTGACCTTGTTTACGAATAGTATCTTGTTTACTACCTCGTTCAAAAAGTCCACGTCGTGGCTTATTATAAGTACGGCACCCTTATAATTCTTAATAAAATCGGTTACGAAATCTTTGGTATGAACGTCAAGGTGGTTAGTCGGCTCGTCAAGAAGTAATACTTGGGGTTTGGAGTACAAGACGTGTGCAAAGGCTATCTTGCTCTTTTGACCACCTGAAAGGTCGCCTAGGCGCATATCAAGTAGTTCGCTATCAATATGCATGGAGTCGATTAAATCCAGTAGTAAACCCTCGGCGTTATATACGTCAAGGTCCTCGAGTCTAGCCTGTAATTTTTCCATACGCTCAAGAAGATAGGCTTGCTCATCACCCTCAGCCGTTGCAAGGCGTTCGTAAACGCTATTAAGCTCACTTTCTATCTTTTTTATGGGACGAGCATCAAACAAATAGTCCCAAACCGTCTTTTCTTGCTCTTTGAAATCTATTTCTTGTGGAAGATATCCAATACGCGCGTTACCCGTTACTATTTGTCCACCGTCAAGTTCTTGCTCTTTGAGTATAACCTTAAAAAGGGTGGTTTTACCCGCCCCGTTTACTCCAACGATACCCGTTTTATCGTTATCGCCAATATAGAATTCGGCATCGTCATATATAACTTCGTTACCGAAAGCAAGATGTAAGTGACTACCGCGCATAGTTGTCCTTTATTAAGTGCGGAGCGCGGAATGCGGAGTGCGGAACAACTTCGCTAGCGCTCACAAGGTTTTTTAGAGTGCAGGATTGGCGTCCAAATCCAAAGATGCCGGCTCGATGCCACACTTGATTTCTTCATAGGCGCAAATTCCTATCATTGCGCCGTTATCGGTGCAAAGATATTTGGGTGGGAGTAGGACTTTACAGCCATTTTTTTGTCCCGCTTTTGTTAATCCGTCACGAAGTGCCGAGTTGGCGCCAACGCCACCGGCTAGGCAAATCGTTTTAATGCCCGTTCTTTTGGTTGCTTCTATGGTATGGTCTATTAGCACGCCGGTAGCTTCCGTTTGGAAGGAGCAAGCTAGGTCGGCAGGGTTTATCTCGCCACCTCTTGCTTTGGTGTTGGCAACAAGGTTTATAACTGCCGTTTTGAGGCCTGAATAGCTAAAGTTTAGGTGAGTTTCACCCTTAAATGCTCGGGGAAGCTTATAAACGGGAGAACCCGTTCTTGCAAGTTTGTCTATTTCGGGACCACCGGGATAGGGGAGTCCAAGCACTCTAGCGACCTTATCAAATGCTTCTCCCACGGCATCGTCTTGGGTTTCCCCCATAACTTCCATATCGTCAAAGGCGTTGACCTTTAATATATAGGTATGGCCACCACTTGCAAGCAAGCAAATGAATGGTGGCTCGAGGTCGGGGGAAGAAATGTAGTTTGCAGCGATGTGTCCTTTAATATGATTGCAAGCGACAAGTGGCTTTTTGAGGGTATATGCAAGGGATTTTGCATAGCTTACGCCAACGAGTAGGGCACCAAGTAGGCCGGCACCGTAGGTTACTGCGATTACGTCTATATCTTGAAGGGTGACGTTTGCCTTTTCGAGGGCTTCCTTGGTGATGCTGTCTATTGCCAGCGCGTGGTTGCGGGAAGCAATTTCTGGCACGACGCCACCAAAGCGTTTGTGTATTTCTATTTGTGAACTTATGACGGAGGAAAGAACCTCTCTGCCACGCGTTACTGCTACTGCAGTTTCGTCACAAGAGGACTCGAAGGCGAGAATGAGATAATCGTCACGATTGCGTAATGCGTTTAATTTTTCTTTTGATAATTCTAAATAGGTCATGATCTTGCAAGTGTTAGTATATTTATTTCTTTTGCGCCGTTGCGTTTTAGTATTGAGGCGCAAGTGGTAACCGTTGCTCCCGAGGACATAACGTCATCGATTATAAGAATGCTTTTGCCAATAAGCAAAGACCTGTCGTAATCTTCCCTCATTTGGAAAGCCTCTGCTACGTTTCTAAAACGATCTTCGGTGGAAAGGTTGCGATTGTCCTTTCTTTGGGAAATGCGATGAAGGGGTTCGGTGAGTTTCATATCCAATGCGTCGGCTACGGCTTCGGCTATTTGTTTGTTGTGCTCAAAGCCCCTCGTTTTTAACGCTTTAGCGGAGCTTGGAACGTACACAAGATAGTCTGCTTTTAGTTCCATTGCCTTTGCGTAATCTATTAGGAATTTGGAAATATAGGTGTGTAGCCAAGGGCTTCCCTTATCTTTATAACTTATTATCATATACCTAATAGAGCCAGTATAGTCAAATGGAGCATAGGCCTTGTGATAGGGTAGGTTGTTGTCGCGACAATGAATACATTTACCGGGCGAGGTGACGTAGGTGCCACAGACCGGACAAGTCATATCGTGACGGAAGGGTAGGCGTTTTAGGCACTTTTCACAAAGAGAGTGCGCTCTGTGTTCTTCATCAAGCTCGGCGCCACAAATATAGCAAACGTATCCTTCAGGATAGAGCGTGCGCGTAAACTTGGAAAACACCTTTTTTATCCACGTATTAACTTTATTTTCCTTTGATTTTGACATATAAGCTCCTTTAGGAGTGTGTATCGTTTTGCGTGATGGTCGTTAAATACCATTGTGCGTAACGCTTTGTGCGTGCCCACTATAACTACGGCGCGCTTTGCCCTCGTTACGGCAGTATATAGTAAATTCCTAGAAAGCATAGGGCCACCGTTGGAAAGGGCAAGCACTACTACCGGGAATTCCGAACCCTGGCTCTTATGTACGCTTACGGCATAGGCAAGCATAAGATGTTCTTGGCTGGAGCGTTCGTATTGTACCATTTTGCCATCGTCAAACAGTACGGTCAGACAACCACGAACAACGTCTGTAACGTAGCCGATTTCACCATTGAAAACCCCACTTCCTTGCTCACTACCGCGCTCCCACTTCAAAGAGTAATCGTTTACGGTATGCATTACCTTGTCACCTACGCGAAACTCGGTGCCGTTTATCTTTAATCCCTCTTTATTGGGGTTAAGCGCGTCTTGTAATAACTCGTTGAGGGTTTCTACTCCGGAAAGTCCCTTTTTGACGGGAGCAAGCACTTGAATGTCCTTAGGGGATACGTTAAGGAAGGAGGGTAGCCTTTCGGTTACCATTGTCACAACCGCTTTTTGTACTTCGAGATATCCCTCTTTGTTATCAAAGAAGAAATCGTCTGACGAGTTGCGTAATAGGGGCATTTCCCCACGATTTATGCGATGTGCGTTTTCTATAATTAGCGAATTTGCCTCTTGACGATGTATTTGGTTAAGATAGCATACGGGAAGTATACCCGTTTCTATTATATCTGCAAGTATGTTGCCGGGGGATACGCTGGGTAGTTGGTCTTTGTCACCTACGAGTATCAGTCTTGCACCTTCCGGTAGGGCGCGAATAAGTGCGTTAAAGATGTATATGTCTGCCATGGATATCTCGTCCACGATTACCACTTCGGTATCTAGTGGCTCGCTTTCGTTATAACGATAGGTGGGGCGACCTGTGGAAAAATCCATCTCCAACAGACGATGTATGGTCTTTGCGGTATAATCGGTAGACTCGGCAAGTCGTTTTGCAGCTCTACCAGTAGGAGCACATAGCGATACCTTCATTCCGGCCGAGGTGCATAAGTCGAGTATGCACTTTACAATCGTGGTTTTACCGGTACCGGGACCACCCGTTATAACTACGCTTCCCTTGTTTATTGCCGTCGTTACCGCTTCTTTTTGGGTTTTATCAAGATACAAAGAATTGGCTCTTTCAAAAATGCTTATTTCCTTTTCAAGATCCATTTCCTCCCCAAAATTGTGGTTTGCAAGCCTTACCAGCCGTGCAGCGATGCCGTTTTCGGTGTTATAATCCAAAGAGTTGGAGTAATACCTTACGTTTTCACCATCGGCATCGGGGATAACCATACTCTTAATTTTGCCCATTATTTCAAGGCGAGGAAGCATCTCTCCAATGCGCTCGAAGTCGTCTGTCTTGAGTAAAATGGCCGTTCTTTCTATTAGCTGAACGGCAGGGAGCGTCGTGTGTCCTTCACGTCCACCTGCTTCGCTTAAAACGTGTCTAATTCCCGCGCTTAAGCGAAAGTCTGACTCAAGGTCAAAACCCATTCTAACGGCAATTTCATCGGCTGTGGTAAAGCCTATGCCGTCGATGTCCTCGGCAAGAATATAGGGATTGTGTTTTACGACCTCTTCGGTGCGATCGCCGTAAAAGGTGAAGATCTTAATGGCTTTTGCCATGGAGATATTGTATTTCTGTAGGAAGATTACGGTGTTGCGCATGCCCATATTTTCTTTGTAGGCGTTACCAATTTCTTCAGCGCGCATTTTACCTATGCCGTTGACTTCGGCAAGCCTTTCGGGACTGTTTTCTAGGATGCTTAACGTTTGCAAACCAAAGTGATTTACAATCTTTGTTGCAAGAACGGGGCCTACACCGTAAAAGAGTCCGCTTGCAAGGTAGTTAACTATACCTAATTTATTAGTAGGGGCTTCGAAACGAACTGAGGAAATTTCAAATCGGTCGCCGTATCTTGCGCTGGAGGTCCACTTGCCTTCGAGAGCCAAACTTTCGCCTTCGCTAACTTCGGGCACGCAACCAACGGCGGTAATTACACCACCTTCCGTTTCTACTTCCAGCACCGAAAAACCGTTTTCGGGATTATAAAAAATAACAGCAACAATGCTTCCTTTAATTTCCATACATAAAGAGTATAACATATATTAAGTAAAATGTGTTGCATAAAGTGATAATTTATGGTTAAATTTAGAAAGTACGTTTGCATAGTATTTGCCAGCGGAAACGAGATAAACAAAAGTAAATTATTTTCTTTTAAAAGTCATTATTTTTAGTTGACTTGAAGATTTTTACTTGCTATAATAACTAGGCTTGCGAATATGCGAGTGTTTTGTGTAGCAAAAGGAGCCTATGGAACCGTCAATAATAAAATTATTATCGGAGAAAAAGGTTATCGGATTAAGACAAGTAAATCGCGGTATCAAAGATAATCAAATAAGGTGTGTTGTGATTGCCGATGATACCGAGTGCAATATTAGGCTAGAACTTATGAAAACCTGCCGTAACGCACGAATTCCAGTAACCCGCGTACCCTCCAAGAGTGAACTTGGTAGAGCGCTAGGAATAGACGTGGACTGTTCAACGGTCGGTATCCTCAAGTAAAAGCCCTTCGATTTTCCCAAAAGGGTTGAACGGGAAAATCAAATAACGTAAGGAGGAACCCTTAATGCCAACAACTAATCAGCTCATCAGGCAAGGTAGAACGCGTCAAACCAAAAAGTCATTGACCCCCATCATGGACGGATGTCCCCAAAAGAGAGGTGTATGTCTTTCCGTTACGACCACTACCCCCAAAAAGCCTAACTCCGCAGTCCGTAAGATCGCAAGAGTACGTCTTGTAAACGGAATGGAAGGTACCATCTATATTCCCGGTATCGGCCACAATCTCCAAGAGCACAGCGTAGTGCTTATCAGAGGCGGAAGAGTTAGAGACCTTCCCGGTGTTAGATATCACATTATTCGTGGTACTCTTGATACTGCCGGCGTTGCAAAACGTAAGCAAGCAAGGTCTAAGTACGGCGCTAAAACTCCCAAATAGTTTTAGCAAGAGAAATTTATAGGAGGATACTGAAATGCCCAGAAGAAGTGGTGTTCCAAAGAGGAACGTTTTACCCGATCCGGTTTATAATTCAGAAGTAATCACCAAACTTACCAACCAAGTTATGCTTGATGGTAAACTAGGTACCGCTCAAAAAATCGTTTATGACGCATTCGCAATCATCAAGGAAAAGATGGGTCAAGCTCCCGAAGAAGTTTTCTTCAAGGCTCTTGAAAACATTATGCCCGTGCTCGAAGTTAAGGCTCGCCGTGTAGGTGGCGCTAACTACCAAGTACCGCTAGAAATCAGACCCGTTCGTCGCCAAACCCTTGGCATCCGTTGGTTGGTACTATACGCTAGAAAGCGTGGCGAAAGAACCATGTGTCAACGACTCGCTGGTGAGATTATGGACGCTTATAACAACGCTGGTGGTGCTATCAAGAAGAAAGAAGACACCCACCGCATGGCAGAAGCAAACAAGGCTTTCGCACATTTCCGTTGGTAAGATCCAAAATATCAGAAAGCAACGTGAACGGTATGCAGTCATACCGTTCATTTTATAGTTAAGACGGTAAAAATCCGTCATAGTAAGTAGTAAAGGAGAGAACTATGCCAAGAGAATTTGCGTTAGATAAAATACGTAACATAGGTATTATGGCTCACATTGACGCTGGTAAGACAACGACTTCCGAGCGTATATTGTTCTACACGGGAAAAACCCGTAAGCCCGGCGAAACTCACGATGGTGATGCAACCATGGACTGGATGGTACAAGAGCAAGAAAGAGGTATTACCATTACTTCTGCTGCAACCACAACCCAATGGAGAGATTGCAGACTAAACTTGATTGACACCCCCGGACACGTTGACTTTACCGTTGAGGTGGAAAGAAGTTTGCGTGTTCTTGATGGTGCAGTAGCCGTTTTCTGCGCAAAAGGCGGTGTAGAACCACAATCCGAAACCGTATGGCGTCAAGCAGACAAATATGGCGTACCACGTATTGCTTTCGTTAACAAGATGGACATTAACGGCGCTGACTTTGACAGAGTTGTTAAGATGCTTGATGAAAGACTCCACGCCAATCCCTTGCCTCTTGCTCTTCCTATTGGTCAAGAAGATACTTTTAGAGGTATCATAGACGTTATTAACAACCATGCATTAATGTATAGTGATGCTGACCTTGGTAAGAACGTTGAAGTTGTGGAAATTCCCGACGAATATAAAGAAAAGGCAGAGCTAGCAAGAATGGCTATCGTAGAAAGTTGTGCCGAGCACGACGATAGCTTGCTAGAAAAATACTTTGCAGGTGAAGAAATTACTGCAGAAGAACTAATCAGCGTTATCCGTAAGGCAACCATTGCCATGGATATCGTTCCCGTTCTCTGTGGTAGCGCGTACCGTAACAAGGGCGTTCAACTCTTGCTCGATGCCATAGTAGATTATCTACCTTCTCCCGTTGACGTAGCACACGTTGAGGGCGAATGGAAGGAAAAGAAGGAAGTTAGAGAATCCAAAGACAATGCTCCTCTAGCAGGTCTTGCATTCAAGATTATGGTTGATCCCTTCGTTGGTAAACTTGCTTTCTACCGCATCTACTCCGGAGTAATAAAGACCGGAACCATGGTGTTTAACGCTATTAAGGGTAAGAAAGAACGTATTGGACGTATCCTTCGTATGCACGCAAACTCTCGTGAGGAATTGGAAGAAGCTTATGCAGGCGATATCGTAGCACTCGTAGGTCTAAAAGACATTAGTACCGGTGATACTCTATGTGACAACGCTCACCCCATCATCCTTGAAAAGATGGAATTTCCCGATCCCGTTATTAGAGTTGCTATAGAGCCCAAGACGAAGATAGGTCAAGAAAAGATGGGTATTGCACTTTCCAAGCTCGCTGACGAAGATCCCTCCTTCCGTACCTATACTGACCAAGAAACCGGTCAAACCATCATTGCAGGTATGGGTGAATTGCACCTTGAAATCATCGTTGACAGACTTCTTCGTGAATTTAAGGTAGAAGCAAACGTTGGTAAGCCCCAAGTTGCATACCGCGAAACCTTCAAGAAGTATGCAAAGGCAGAAGGCAAATTCATTCGTCAATCAGGTGGTAAAGGTCAATACGGCCACGTTGTTATTGAAGTTACCCCCTTGGAGCCCGGTAGCGGTATAGTATTCGAGGATAAGACTGTTGGTGGTTCTGTTCCAAAGGAATACATCAAGCCCGTTGAAGAAGGCATTAGAGACGCTGCTCGTGCAGGTGTACTAGCAGGCTACGAACTTGTTGACTTCAAGGTAGACCTCATCGATGGTTCTAGCCACGAAGTTGACTCTTCCGAAATGGCGTTTAAGATTGCTGCAAGTATGGCACTTAAATCCGCTGCGGAAAGAGCACAAGCAACCCTCCTTGAACCCCTTATGGCCGTCGATATCACGGCTCCGGACGAGTATCTTGGTGACGTTCTCGGCACCGTAAGCTCTCGCCGTGGTTCCATTAAGAACATCGAGGACAGAAAGGGTACGAAAGTGGTTTCTGCAGACGTTCCTTTGTCGGAAATGTTCGGTTATGCAACCAATCTTCGTTCAGCAACTCAAGGCAGAGGTTCATACTCTATGCAACTAGGTTGCTACACCGAAGTACCCAAGAGTGAATTCGAAAGAATAGTTGGAAAAAAATAATATATTTGTCCAAAAAATATTGAAATTAAGTAGACAAACATTATTATTTATATTATAATTGAGAAAGCGGAGTAAATTCCGCACCAAAACTACAAACAAAAAAATAAAAAATAATACCATTATTTGGAGGACAATCTAATGGCAAAAAGTAAGTTTGAAAGAACTAAGCCCCACGTAAATATCGGTACCATCGGTCACGTTGACCATGGTAAGACCACCCTTACCGCAGCTATCACCATGGTTTCTGCTGCTATGGGTAATGCTGAAAAGATGAGATATGACCAAATCGATAAGGCACCCGAAGAGAAAGCAAGAGGTATAACAATCAACACCGCTCACGTTGAATACCAAACCGAAAGCCGTCACTATGCTCACGTTGACTGCCCCGGACACGCTGACTATGTTAAGAACATGATCACCGGTGCTGCTCAAATGGACGGCGCTATCCTCGTAGTTGCTTCTACCGACGGTCCCATGCCCCAAACTCGTGAACACATCCTTCTCGCTAGACAGGTTGGCGTTCCTTACATCATCGTATTCATGAACAAGACTGACCTTGTTGACGACGAAGAACTCCTCGAGCTCGTAGAAATGGAAATCAGAGATCTTCTCTCCACCTACGAATTCCCCGGCGACGACATTCCGATCATCAAGGGTTCCGCTGTTAAGGCTCTAGAAGCTGCTCAAAACGACGATCCTAACAACCCCGCTTGCGATTGTATCCGTGAACTCCTCGATGCAGTTGACAGCTATATCCCCGCTCCCGAACGTGCAAACGACAAGCCCTTCTTGATGCCTGTTGAAGACGTTTTCACCATCACCGGTCGTGGTACCGTTGCTACTGGTAGAGTAGAACGTGGTGAAGTTAAAGTTGGTGACAAAGTTCAAATCGTTGGTATCCGCGAAACTCGTGAAACCACCGTTACTGGCGTTGAAATGTTCCGTAAGCTCCTTGACTTTGCTCAAGCAGGCGACAACATCGGTGCACTTCTCCGTGGTATCGACAGAAAAGATATCGAACGTGGTCAAGTTCTTGCTAAAGTTGGCTCCATCCAACCCCACACCCACTTCAAAGGTCAAGTTTACGTTCTAACCAAGGAAGAAGGTGGCCGTCATACTCCTTTCTTTAATGGATATCGTCCCCAATTCTACTTCAGAACTACTGACGTTACCGGTTCTATCGAACTTCCCAAGGGTGTAGAAATGGTTATGCCTGGTGATAACATCGACATGGAAATCAAACTTATCACTCCTATCGCTATCGAACAAGGTCTTCGCTTCGCTATTCGTGAAGGTGGCAGAACTGTTGGTTCAGGCGTTGTTGCTGAAATCATCGACTAATTATTAATTGGTAATTACTTAAAACGGTAGCTTTGGCTACCGTTTTTGTTTTATAGCTTATAATATTTGTGTGAGGACAAAACTTGTTTTACTAAAATATATATTTTGGGTTATTGACACGGTGTGTTAGTAAGTATAGAATAGTATTATATATTTTATATTTGGGAGTGAAATATGAAATTCAAAATAGCAATCGTTGTCATATTGCTTGTTGTTACCCTAGGTGTTGTTGGGGCTAACGTATACGTGGGACTTAATTCCTCCAATAATGATCCAACACCACAAGAGGTGGAAGTTGACTGCACTATGACAATTATGTCTTTTAACGTAAGAACCGTTAACTTTGACGCAAACAGAAATCCTAACGACGACATTGAGCTAAGAACCCCTTTAATGCTCAAAAAGATAGCTGAAGTTGATCCTGATATAATAGGTATGCAAGAGTATCTTTTTGGACACGAAGCCTATATGAAGCCAGAGCTAATCAAAAAGTATGGTTTTGTTGGCCAAAGTAGAGATGGTTCCTATTTTGGCGAAATGAGTGCGATTTTCTACAAATTAGAGCGTTTCGAATTGATTGATTCCTACACTTATTGGGTGTCGGAAACACCGGAAGAAATGTCACTTGGTTGGGATGCAACTATCTATAGAGTATGCACTGTTGCTATTCTAAAGGACAAATTAAATGATAGAATAATTCGATTTGGTAACGTTCACCTTGATCACATTGCAAAAGAGGCGAGGGAAAAGGGCACTAAGTTGGTTATTGATAGGGCGGTTGAAGATGAATACCCTGCAATACAAGTAGGTGATTTTAACTACAACACTAAAAACGGAAACTATGAATATTGCATCAAAAAGATGGATGACACTAGGCTTGTAGCGCCCGATGCTTTCACAACATCTTCTTACAATGCCTGGGACGAAGAGGCGATAAATGACGGTGGCTTGCCCATTGATCACATTTTTGTAACGAAAGGTGATTTTAACGTTTATAGTTACAAGGTACACGCCGAACTAATAGATGGGTTATTTGTTTCCGACCACTTCCCGGTTGTGGCTAAAATTGAACTAAAATAGAAGTAAGTTAATGATTAAAGCCCTTGCTAAGCAAGGGCTTTTTTGTTTTTGAAATACGCTTTATGGGGCTTTAAAATGGTTAAAATTCAATCTTAAAGACCTTTACACCGTGCTTATTGACTTTGACGGAAAGTTCGTCTTGTATTCTTACTACGTCGCCTGTCCAGAGGTCGCTTACGGTGTATTGTTCGCTAAATTGTAGGCCGTAGGACTCTAGGCTACGTAGCGAGCAACTTGCAGTTTTAGGGCCACCATATTTGTTGAAGAAGCAAAGCGCAAAGCTTCCGTCGGCAAGAGGTTTAATGAGAATATCTACAAGACCTTTTTTAATACGCCTACATTGAATACCTAAGGGGTCTTGGTTTATTGCTATGAGGTTTTTGTTTGTAACGATGGAGAGTACCTCTGGGGTAATGGAGCGAAGATCGTTGCCTAGAATGAGGGGTGATGCCATCATGCACCAGAGTGAGAAGTGGGAAACATTTTCGTCATAGGTGAGGTTACCGTTGCCAACTTCTAACATATCGGGATCGTTCCAATGTCCAACGCTAGCGTATTTGTCTAACTTAACGTTGTGACGATACATATAGCTTATCATCCAAGGCCAAGAGGGACGAATGTCGGGAGTCGTGCGCCACAAGTTACCAGCCGTTGAACCCCATTTGTAGGGGGTGTTCCAGCCCCATTCGCAAATGGAGAACACAATGGGTTTTTCGGGAGAATTGGTATCTATAGCTACCTTTTGTGTGGCTTTTCTTAATTCTTTACCCATGTTTTGGTATTGTAGCATTGCGCTGTCTGCTCTGTTTCCAATGGGATTAAAAAGTCTAATCTTATTGCTTCCGGCTTTTAATTTAACGGGGGTTTGGAAGCGCGCAGTATTGTTGTAGTGCTTTTGGTCGGGGAAGTAAACGAGGTGTACGTCTTCGTTGTTTACTTTCACCATAAGGCACTTTTTATATCTACCCTTTTTGCGAATATCAATAGTTACAATATACTCGCCATCTTCAGGTACGCTAACGTTGTCAAATTCTAGAGCACCACCATTGGCATCAAGGCCGGTTACCCGATATCCGTTAGGTGTAATTTTGTCTTTCCATATACGTGCCGAGCCCGAAAGTGTGGCATTTTCAACCGAGTAGAAAGTTGCTTCCTTTTCTCCCTTTTTGGCAACAGATATGCCGTAAACCCAAGGAGCATATGGGGAAATCTTAATGTGGTGACAATAATCGTACTTGAAGTATTCAATTCCCCATTTAGCAAAGGTTTGGGCATCTTGTTTTTCGTGGTATAGGGTTGCAGGTAAATCTTCACAAGTTTCCGTACCATTTGAAGAGTATATACCTACTTTAAGTCCAAGCTCATTAATTCTTTTAACAAGTGAAGGAATGCCGTGTGCAAAGGTGGTAAGATCACCTTGCAAATTGCCGTCTTCGTCACGCAAACTGCTGTGCCAGTTGTCGTCAAGGTTTACGTAAGTGTACCCGGCCTCTTTAAGACCGCTATCAACCATAGCTTTTGCAGTATCGTAAATTAAATCCTCGTCAATATGATTTTTAAAGGTATTCCAACTGCTCCAACCCATAGGAGGGGTTAACGCTACGCCGTTATCATAGGCTTTGGAATCATAAATTTCGGTTACGTTTTCGCGTATCCCAACTAGTCTTTTCAAATAACAAATAGGGCAAGTGCCGTTACGTTTCATAGGTTCTCCTTTATATACTGTCTAAAAATAACCTTTTATTTGTCTACCACCGTTATACTCTTTAATAAGGCTAAGATATTGGCCCCTCGTAATGGTAATAACGTAGCCGTGTCTAGGGGTAAAGGGGAGGGAATAATCGCCCGTCATATGTAAAGGACGGAAGGCTTCAAAATTTTCCGTTTCGTACAGGACGTAGTTGACGCCCCACCAACCACCCCAATGTAGGTCAGCCATAACGATCCATTTATTTTGACCAATTAGTTTATAGGCGTTAGAGCCTTCACACATTATGTTGCTTACCTCTTTAACGTCTTTGTAACCCGAAGTGAGCGAGGTGGAGGAAAGCATCATAATCCCTTGATTCAAGCTGGTTTTATAGAAGAAACGGTAGGTGTCGCCGTCCTTTATAATGTCGCCGTCAATGATGTCTTCGCCGGGTATTTCGAGCAAAATTTGGGGCTCGCTACTTAGGGTTTTAAAGTCTTTGGTGTAGAAATAGTATATGCATTTGTAGCCGACTTCAGGGGTGTTCCTCACCATAGAGTAGGGCTTGTCCGCACTAAAGTATACCATATATTCTTTACGTGAGGGATCGTATATCGCTTGTGGTGCCCAAGAGGCAGTTGCCCCTCTAAGTAGGGGATATTGTCCTGCAAGGGGAATTATGTTTTCACTGTGCCAAGTGATTAAATCGCTTGAGCGCCAAGTAATAAGCGAGTTATTACTCCGCCAACCATAGCGTGCGTGCATATCGGTTGCAAGCATAACGTAATCACCCTCTTCGGTTTTGAATATGAAAGGATCTCTCACGCCACCGGTTCCAGAGTTTGATACCAATATAGGTTTATTATCGTTGAGTGCCGTGTAGTTGTATCCATCGCGTGAAAGGGCGTAGAAAACAGCCTCTTGAAGGGGACGAGTGCCGTCTGCCTCTAGTTCCTCGTTACCCTCAAAGTATACGAACAGGTAGGCGAATTCCTCGCTGTCATCATAGCTCACGAAAGCACTTGCAAGTGTGGTAGCAAGCATCATGACAAGGACTAGAGCTATTAAGGTTTTTTTCATTGGTACCCTTTATATTCTAAAAAAGAATATGATTTTTTCCACAAAATGGTTACTTATATTTTAACATGACATAGTGAAGTTTTCAATAGCGTTTTTTAATAAATATTAATCAAGTGTAAATAGCACCATATAAGATGCAAAGTTCTAGTAGAAATTAGCAAAAGTTTTACCTTTCATTAATAAAACTTTAACTTGCATTTGTTATGGTTTTAAGACAGCAAATATCTATGTAATTTCAATTTAAGGCTCCTTAATTCGTAATAAGAGATACCTAAAATTGGAATACAATGCTAATTTTAGAACAATAAAAATAAAAATAGAAAAAATGGAATTAGTATCGACATTTACTAGACTATAGTGTATAATATAAGTTATGAGTAAGAAGGAAAATAAAATTAAGCAAAACAAAAAAACAAAATTCCCGTGGTTTTACTACGTTCTGTTTGTAACTCTAAGCAGTTTAGCTAGAGTGTTTTTTAACGGCAAATGCGTACAAACCGAAGCTTTCAAGGAAGCAAAGAAAAAGGGACCGATGCTGGTTATGTGCAACCACGCTTCGGCACTGGACTTCGTCTTTTTCACCCCTCCTTTTGGATTTAAGAAAATGACGTTCGTTGTTGCGGAAAATATGCTTTATTCCACACCCTTCCTTGCAAAGATTATTAGAAAGGCAGACGCCATTACCAAAAAGCAATACATTGCTGATTTGAGTTGTGTAAGAAGAATTAAAAAGAGTTTGGATGGTGGTGTGTCGGTAGCTCTTTGTCCCGAAGGTCAAGTAGCCTCTTGTGGTAAAACGGGTATTGTGCCCAATGCAAACGGCAAGCTTATGAAGTTCTTAGGATATCCCGTTGCAATATGTCACACTCACGGTAGTGGCCTTTCTCGTCCCAAGTGGGGATATGGCGCACGCAGGGGTAAGGTTATAACCCATTGTGACGTTCTTTATACCCCAGAGCAAATTAAGGAAAAATCTGCCGACGAACTCTACGCCGGCCTTGTTGAAGCTTTGCAATTCAACGAGCATAAATATCAAGTGGAAAACGGCATAGAATTCAAGGGTAAAAATAGAGCTGAAGGCTTGGAAAGAATATTGTATCGTTGTCCCAAATGCGGGGCAGAGTACCAAATGGTAACTAGTGGAAACGTCATTAGTTGCAAGGCTTGTGGCAATAGTTTAGAGTACACGTTAATTGGAAAATTGGTTCCTTTAACCGAGGGTTCGGTATCCCCAAAACGCATTGACCTTTGGTATGATATGGAACGAGAGGTTGTCAAAGAAAAGATTTCGAAAGAAGATTTTTCGCTCACCAACGAGGCTTCCTTGTTCATAGAAAAGCCCGAGGTTTACAACTATAGATTCGTAACGTCTGGCGTTGCTACTTTGGATAGTGAAAAGATTACCTTCAAGTCCAACATTAGCGAGCGACCCAAGAAAATAATTACCGAGTATGGTGTGGGCAAATTCGACGTTGCTTTGGATTACAGCGAGGGCACGGAACCGGTTGAAGAGGAATTCAAGGATTTGACCTTCAATATACGCAATAACGAAAGCTGTGCCTTTAATCCGGGCTTATCGCTTGAGATGTACGATGCAAAGCATTCATACAGAATTATGTTCACAAAGGAAAATGCATCAACCGAATATGCTCTTGCAATAGAAGAGCTGTATAAGAAACGCAAAGGGATATAATTATCCCTTTTTTTATGGGTGAAATATGATTAAAAGGACAATTGAAAGTGGACGTGCCGTATTGGGCCTGGAACTAGGATCAACTCGCATTAAAGCAACCCTTATAGGAGAAGATTTTGCGCCTATTGCAAATGGCAGTTTTACTTGGGAAAATGCCCTAGAAAACGGCGTTTGGACCTACTCTTTGGAGCTTGTGAAAGAGGGTATTAGTTCTGCCTATGCGTCGTTAAAGCGCGACGTCAAAGAGAGGTATGGTATCACTCTTAAAAAAATTGGGGCACTTGGGGTGTCTGCAATGATGCACGGATATCTTGCCTTTGATGCTAAAGGTGAGCTATTGGTCCCATTCCGTACTTGGAGAAATACCATTACAGGAGAGGCTAGCAAGGAGCTAAGCACACTTCTACAATTTAACGTTCCGGAAAGGTGGAGTATTGCTCATCTTGGACAAGCAATTTTGAACGATGAGACACACCTAAAAGATATTGCCAGTTTTACAACGCTTGCAGGCTACGTTCACAAACTTCTAACAGGTGTTAACGCGCTAGGTATTGGTGATGCAAGTGGTATGTTCCCAATTGATAGCACTACGTTGAATTACAACAAGGATATGCTAGAAAAGTTCAACCAATGGGCAAAGGAAAGGGGCTTTAATAAAGATTTGGAAAGCTTGCTTCCACCCGTAATGCTTGCCGGTAGCAACGCTGGCTATCTAACCCAAGCGGGGGCAAGGTTACTTGACA
This sequence comes from Candidatus Stercoripulliclostridium sp., assembly GCA_045577735.1. Taxonomy (GTDB): domain Bacteria; phylum Bacillota; class Clostridia; order Christensenellales; family DTU072; genus Stercoripulliclostridium_A. The sequence continues at coordinate 52,755 of JAZNIY010000025.1, forward strand.
AAGAGGGCGACCTAGAAAGTGGCGCGATATGTGCTCCCGCAGAAGGTGATGCCGGCACGGGAATGGTTGCAACAAACTCCGTACTACCACTAACCGGAAACGTAAGTGCAGGTACGAGCGTATTTGCAATGGTCGTTTTGGACAAGGCACTAAAGGGATATTATAGAGAAATAGACGTTGTAACCACGCCTAGCGGTAAAGACGTTGCTATGGTGCATTGTAATAACTGCTCTGGCGACATCGATGCTTGGGTAAATCTTTTTAAAGAAACGGTGACGTGCTTTGGAATGGACGTTTCAACCGACAAAGCATACGAGGTGCTTCTTGGCAAGGCGCTTGAAGGTAAGAGCGATTGTGGTGGAATAGTAAGCCTAAACTATATTTCCGGCGAGAGTATAACCTCTTTTAACGAGGGTAGACCAATGCTTGTAAGGGGAGAGGGTATTAAACTTACCCTTCCTGAGGTAATGCGTTCACTGCTTTATTCTGCATTCGCAACGCTACGCATAGGCATGGATATTTTGTACGATAAGGAGGGTGTGAAGCTAAGTTCCATTGCAGGGCACGGTGGATACTTCAAAGCCAAGGAAGTTGGAGCAACAATGGCAAGTTCGGCACTTAAAACTGCAATAACAGTCACCCAAACTGCTGGTGAAGGTGGACCTTGGGGAATGGCAATACTCGCAAAGTACGTGCTTGATAATCCTCAAGTAAGCCTAGAAGAATACCTTAATAAAAAGGTATTTGCCTACTCCACGGTAGAGCGCTTTGAAGCAAGCAAAGAGGACCAAGATGGCTTTAATAGGTATATGCAAGAGTACGCCAAAATACTAAAAGCAGAAAGAGCATTTATCGGTTAACAATATTGTTGACATAGTATCATCAAGGTGCTAGAATAGTTACACAACACAATAAATATAAACTGCCACCGGGTAGGAGATGCTTGGCATCCGTTATATATCGTTAGGTCTTTGAAGATATATAGTGGGTGCTTTAATTTTTATTACGAGATAACTAGCGAGTGTATAGCCTATTAAAAAGGTTGGTTTAGGAGCAATATGCCAAAGAGGTTAAAGGGGTATTTTACAAAGTTTGAAATAGGTTTGTGGACGGCATCTGTATGTGTCATACTTGTCACCTTTTTCATCTGGGACAGAGTAAGCTATTTGCAACTTTGTGCCTCGCTAATTGGAGTAACATCGCTAATTTTTTGTGCAAAGGGCAACCCTATAGGACAGTTGCTTATGGTTATTTTCGGTTGTTTATACGGCATTATTTCCTACGATTTTAGGTATTATGGCGAGATGATAACCTATCTTGGTATGACTGTGCCAATGGCAGTGCTTGCGCTAATTTCTTGGTTGCGTAACCCCTACAAAGGCAATAGGGCAGAAGTCAAAACAAACGTAATAAGGCCCAAAGAAATAGCCTTTATGCTTCTTCTAACATTGATTGTGACGGTGGCGTTTTACTTCATATTAAAAGTGCTTAACACTACGAATTTAGTTCCCAGCACGTTATCGGTAACCACCTCTTTTGTGGCCGTATATCTTACGTTTAGGCGTAGCCCGTATTATGCTTTGGCGTATGCCTTTAATGATATAGTACTCATAGTTCTTTGGATACTTGCTACGTTGAAAGGGGAGTCGTATCTTTCGGTAATAATTTGTTTCGTGGTATTTCTTGCCAATGATTTGTATGGTTTTGTTAGCTGGCTCAAAATGCAGAAGCGCCAAAAAAACGGTTAGCTTGTCCCTATTTGGTGACACCTAAATTTTTATTTTTCAAAAGCATAAGGAGATTACTCGTTCATTCCTTATAATATAGCACTACACTCAAAGGATGGTACGAAAATGGATGCTAAAAGTATTAGAGAACTAGTGCAACTCAAGGACGTAGGCAAGATTATTGCCAAGCTAACTGAGAATGGATGGAGGGAAGCAAAGGAAACTGAGTATCTTGGCGAGGTGAGCCTAGTCGATTTGTTTACGGCAAAAGAACTCTATTCATCACCGCTTGCAAAACTACCGAATGACGAATACTTGTCGATCTCTTTGTATGACGAAGTTTTTTCAGCAAAGGACTGGACGTGGTTGGTCATATTCCACGATAGGAAATTCCGTATGGGGACGATACCAAAGTTAATAAAGATATTTGTCAAAAAGAAAGGGATATAAAAGACAAAACACTCTTTTAATTTAATAGTTTTTGTGGTATGATTAGAGTATAAAAATTATGGAGTGCCATATGAAAAACAAAAAGACAATAATAATTATTGCAGTAGTTTTGCTATTCTGTCTAGGCCTTGGATTAAGCGTAGGATTTACTTGGTATATGTATGACGGCAAGGATACCGAGGAAAACTACAGAGCAAACGTAGCGAAGGTGGGCTATGAGAATACCATAGAAAGTGCCATTCCCCAAACGGAATTGTATAACTTGATTAATGCTCACTTTGATGCTCCTCTTTCGGAAGGTAAAACCCAAAAGAAAGCAATTATTATTGGTTACGACGGCTGTCGCGCCGACGTTTTAGTGGAAATGCAAGACGAGAATAGTGGTATCAACACCCTTGTAAAAGAGGGAGGCTCTCTCAATCTTGCTTACTGTGGTGGCGTGAATTATCCGGCAAAGAACACTCAGGACACTTCTACTGCTCCCGGTTGGTGTTCTATCTTAACTGGAGAATGGGCAACCGTACATGGAATAACAGGTAACAATATTTCCAAAAATATGGAAACAAAAACCTTATTAACAAGCTTGGTAGAAAATGGTAAGGCAGACTCTTCTTCCTTCATAACTAAGTGGGCCGGACACTTCTCTAGGGATAACGCAACCTACCTTTATGAAAAGGAATACTGTGAAAGCAACAACTTGAACGTTGCCTTCAATAAGTGCAAAAACAACAAGAAATCTTTGGAAAGTGCTCTTGGTGAAATAGGAAAAGAAGACTGTGCCGACTTCATATTTGTAATCTACGAACAAACCGATGCGGAGGGCCACGGTTACGGCTTTACTATTAACAATCCCGACTATAAAAAGGCTTTCAAGGAGGCAGACTCATACGGCTATGATACCATTCAAAAGATTAAGTCTAGACCCACCTATGCAAGCGAAGATTGGCTAATCATAATAACCTCCGACCATGGTGGCATTAAAATTAACCACGGTGACGAAAGCATACAAGAACGAATGACCTTCATAGCCACCAACCAAGAAGCATAATTCAAAAACAACAAGAGCAAGTGTAATACTTGCTCTTGTTTTATAATCTAGGCTGTCCCTTTTTATGGACACCCTCGGCATAAATTTAAAGTTGGTATTTACAATTTTTATATTAGTATTATAATTATTTTAGTGTAAATTCAGTACTGAAAAAATATTGATACGAAGGCGTTCAAAATAATTTATAGCAAGACGGCTTATACGAGTATCCGGTTTTAGAAAAGTTGAAGGAGGTGTAATAAACAATGGTTAAAGATATGATAACCAAAGCGGATGTTATATCAGATCGCAAAAATGTAATTAAGATTACTACGTTTGACAATATGATTTACCGCGGACGTTCCGAAGGTATAGAACCGATGACGGATGACGAAACCGGCGAAGAATTAGATGTTTATGGGGTACTCCTAAAACTCATGGATGGAAGTTATATTCAGCTTACAAATGAGGAAATAAAATCAGTTGAAAAAGAATAAACAAGTATAAAGTTTGAGAGTAGTGTAAATTCAGTACTGACTAAACAGTGTTGTAGATATGTGTTCTTTTTGTAGTTTTATTGATTATTAAAGATCTTCAGCAATTATGTCTACGAATTGTTCTAGGCGTTCTTCTATTGGGGGGATAATGGCATCCATCCAGTGTTGGCGAGAAAGGTAGTAGGCAAATTCGGGGGTAAGCGCAATATCGTTTAGGCGTAAGGGCTTGAATTTTAGCTGTGGTAAACGTGTGTGTGCGTTATCAATCTCGTTTAGTACGTGCTGTGAGGCAAGGGAGTTTTCGCTGACGATAACTATAAAATGGGTGGCACGGCTTATTGCTCCCATTATGGCAGAAGCATAGGTGCCTGTGCCCACGTTTCTTGGAGCATACCATACCTTGATGCCTCTACTTTCTAGTTTGTTGCAGAGGTTATCTGCAATATTGCGGTCCTTTGTCGAGTAGCTTATGAATGCAAGTAGCTCGTTTTTCTTTTCGTTCGTAGTATCGGGAGCCTCTTGTAGGGAATATATTTTAGCAAGGGTATCTGCAAAGGCCTCAGCCTTTTTCTCATTTATATCAACGAACAATATCCTTTCGCAAGAGGGGTTACGGCGCAAGAATGCAAGACATTCGTTTACAATCGGTATCAAGGTTAGCGTGGGGGATATTCCTTGGTCACCACCACCTATGAGTGGGAGAGATATCGTTTTTATGTTAGCACCCGAAAGGCCGGCGAGTTCAAGCATACGGAAGTAGGCTTTTATGGACTCCAAAGGATCACCTAACTTGGGCTTGCCATAGTAGTCCATTATTTCCACACAGCCAATGCGAGCAACGTTGGGAGTAGCGCTGTTGTCCACGTTTTCCGATAGCCATACACCACATTTGTCACGCAAATCTAGGTAGGGATTTTTCTCTAACGCCTCTACGTCAATACCTGCTTTATATAGTGCACCGAACATTGTGCCGGGGAGAGGGAGATAATCGCCAACAAATGCCGAAACGGTGAGGACGTCTATACGTTCTTCAACTTCAAGAACGCTTCCTGCAATAACGGATATAATTCTTTTGCCGTTTGGTGTTTGTACTTCTGTGGTATGCAAGTGTTTCATATCAATCTCCCGAGATATATTTACTTTATAACTATAACAAAAAGCGTGTGAGGTGTCAAGAGAGGGAAGGCGTGGCAAGAGAGCATTGTTATCCCGGTAGAGTCACGGGTTCTATAAATATGCCCCAAAAGCATTGATTAAAAAGCAGTGTTGTAGTAATATAATTATATTAAACGAAGGAAAGCTTGCATGGACTGGTTATATAGCGCAATAATAATTTTAGGTAGTGGATTGCTTGTTTTCATATTAGGAAGAGTGTTCCCCAGAAAGTGGATAAACCCCGATTTCTTTTATTTTAAGGCATGGAAATGGGAAAACGAGGGTAAAATCTATGAGAAAATAGGCATTAAAAAATGGAAAACCAAATGGCCCGATTTTAGTAATATAATAACCAAAATCTTCCCTAACATTATGCCTAAAAAACGCATTGATATGGGACTAAAAGAAAAATTACCCATTCTAATTAAGGAATGTTGTGTTGCAGAAGCCACCCATACCATCTGTTTCGTACTAGGCTTTATTCCTCTAGCAATATGGCCGGGAGTAGCAAGTGCCGTACTAGGAGTTCTATGGGCACTAACCCACGTTCCACCCATAATTATACAGCGTTATAATCGCCCAAGATTCAAAGAAACGCTAAAAAGATTTAGTGAATAGAAAACAAAAGAACCACAGTTTGGTGGTTCTTGTTTTTTGGTTTATGTCGGAGTGAACGAGGGCTTTCTAAGAGGTCTTAATAAAACTATCCATATCACACAACTCAAGCATAATAGAAGAATCGGGCCTGGATTTTCCCATTTTGATATCGCTCTATCGGTGATGTTCAGTCTCTCAGCCAACTGCATTTGTGTTAGATTTGCCTCTTTTCTACACTTAGCAAGGAACTTTCCAATTTTTACTTGCATTCATTTTTTGGTGGAGTGGTAATCAACATAACCGAACACTTAAAAACTCGCACTAGTATATCCAATAGAGAAATTGGAATTTGATTATCTCTTTTTATAAATTACAAGCTCGGGATTCTCTCCATTTTCTTCATAAGTACACACGAGAAGGAAATCCATGTTTGCAGCAATGCCAAAGCATCTGCCACCGAATTCGCTTTCGAGCTGGCTACCGAGATAGGTTTGCTTATCGTCAAGGAATTTTACCTTTTCTCCATTAGGTAGAGTGTATTCCATATTGATAAATTCACCCGACAGCACGTTTAATTGTTCCACCTTGGGTAATCCTTCGATATGTAAAAGCGTATTAAATTCGTTAATCAGCTGTTGTTTGAATTCTTCGAGTTTTTCTTTTCCACCAATTTCAGCGTATCGCTTCCAAATATCAAGGGTGTATTCGCCGTCTGCATAGCACCATTTGCAGTATTCTTCGTTGAAATGACCGTCTTTCTCACGGCTAAGATTACAATCATCAATAGGCATACCACAGCATTCGCAAATAAGCTCTCTCGGAGAACCGAGGAGGGTGTTGATGGACACATCAAACAATTTAGAAAGGAGCTTGAGTGTATCTATATTAGGTATCGTTTCGCCCGTTTCCCACCGAGACACAGCCTGTCTTGTCACAAATAGTTTTTCTGCGAGTTCCTCTTGAGAGAGTCCTTTTTTCGTTCTTAATTCGTAGATTATATCTTTCGTTTCCACAAAATCACCACCTTAGTTAGTTGTGATTATATTATACCAATGGCGATCAGCATTGACAAGCAACTGTCTGTTGCTCTTTGGTTATCAAATACTTATTTATCTCAACTATTAATTAAAAATATACAACATAAGAACACAAAATTCAATAACCATAACGTGTGCTTTTCTTTTTGGTGGAGTAGTGGTAGGCATAATCGAACACTTAAAAACTCGCACTAGTATATCCAATAGAGAAATTGGAATTTGAAAATCATATTGGTGTTCCTACTTCTATTAAATTACCATCCAAATCGTAGAAGCGGATTACTCGTTGTCCCCAACTATGTGTCATAAGATGATTTACATATTCAATTTTTGGGTATAGTCTTTCTAGTTTTTCAATAAAAGATTCGATATCTTGCTCTTCAAAATACAATTCGCAAGAATTGCTTTTTGGAATAATATCTTTATTTAAAAACGATCTCCATATTTTCTCATCTTGAAGAACTAAACCATCTGTTAAAATCATATTGCCATCGTTGTCAAGAACTAAGTCTATACCAAATAATTTGTGATAGAATTCTCTCGATTTCTCTATATCTTTAACTACAATCAAAATGTTCTTCAGTTTCATATTGTATCTCCAAAAAATTCTTATTTGACTAATAACTTCAAATTTAATATACCACACAAAAATAAAGAAGGCAATAGCCGTAATGTGTGTTGGCTTTGATATAATCGGTGTCGACAAGGGTGACGCGAAACACTATCTCAAACTAAGTAATGATAAAATAAGAGTAAAGCGCTTGTAATACTTTTTAGTTGGTAAATATACTTGAACGCAATGCGTTCACTTTCGCCAGGTTTTTGCTTAGCAAAATGCCAAACTTGTTTTGGCTATAATGTGAGCAACGCGAACTATAATTTGAACGAAGTGAGTTACTCGCAAAAACTTGCGCACCCCGTTTGCTTTGCAAAAGGGGTAAGTGCTCGCCTTGTCTCCACCGCACACAAAAGAAAAAGACGAACTTTAAGTTCGTCTTTTCGTGTGTGGTGGAGTGCCGACAAACATAATCGAACACTTATATATGTGAGATTATCGTATCATATATTTACCCAATTCTCAATTTCTATTTTATATCATTTTTTTAAAGAATTAATTTGGGGAACTATGTCGTGTTTTTTTCGTTTAAATATGAGTGGCGGAGGGCGTAACAAGAAACTATTTATTTTTTGTTTTGTTTTACTAGCTTTTTCCCAATCTTTTGAAACACTTCTTTTGTTACCTTAACATCCGAAATCATTAGAATTAACACTATAACAATAATACCAAAGGCTGTTAAAGTTATATATTGGGATACACCAGGTATTATAAAAGGCAAGCCACTCCTATAAAACATATAATCTCCGGTTAATCCAAGAACATGTATATCAATGACTTCACAATTTATAAAATGCAAAAGTGTGCCGAGGAAGGTCCATCCGAAGTCCTTAATATTCGGCACATATTTTTTACTTGCATACTCAAACACGGGAATAAAGAGTAATCCAGTATGTTGAAGCACACTCTTGAGAATAGGAAACACAAAAACAGTATTGCAGAAAATTCCATCTGGCATGGCGAACGTCAATATCCCACCAATAAATCCAAACAAATAAAACATTTTTTTCATAATCTTGTTATCAAGCAATGCCGCAATTGGCACTAGGATGCCATTAAGATTACAAGGATACATTGGATATAAATCTATCCATGGGGATTTGTTGACGGTTATGTATATAATTCGCCAAAAAACCTCAAAAGCAAATTGGAACCCTGCTATGCCAATAAGTATTTTCCTTTTGGTTACGTCAGATATTTTTTTATTTGCTCCAAGTATTGCACAAATGCTCACACCGACTAAAACGACCACAATCACCACCAAATGCATTGTTTGGTATTCATATGCCCCGGGTGTGCCCATATTGCCATTAAACCAATTTTTGATCATATTGATAATCCTCCTTGTCTTTAATGTATCTTAATAAATATAATATCACATTTTTATTGCAAAACAAACAATTTTATTTTCTAGTATTAAGTTAGAATAATAGTTATTTAGTGTCGATGGAACTTTTAGGAGAGATTTAGACTTAAGGAATATTAAAAATGAGCATTCACATTTATCGTCTATTTAATAGTATGGATATATTCCTAAATAAGCCAACAAGAATGAGTCCCGATGAAAATGGTTTTTTGTTGCCTTTTGGCATAAGAGCCTAACACACCCCATTCTCATATCAAGAGGCTTTCGTGGCATAAAACGTTGTTGCTACTTTTGAAAAATATCCAATAAAACGAACACTTAAAATACGCACCAATATACCAAATATATAAATTGGAATTTGTAATTACGCTATTATTGTTTGTTATTCTTTTCGATCGTAATACTTGATACAATAGCATATATGAGAGTAATGATAACAACCGCTACACCCACGAAGGAAATCCAATATGCTTCAAGCAACACAGCGAGAGCGAGCAATAAAAAGACGATTCCAAACAGTAAAAAAACAATAGCCGATTGGCGATAATATGGCTTTTTATTCATTTTCTCACGTTCTTGCTTCGATGCATAGATGTAAGCATTGTTAAAAAGAAACCCCTTTTCCATAAAGGATCTGATACTCATGAAAAACAAAAAAACGGATACTGCAAAAAGAATACTTGCAATAATAATTTCTTTCATTATCTGTCACCTCTACAAATTCTTATTTATCTATCAAATCTTTTTTAAATATACCATATAAGAACAAAAAACTCAATAACTATAATATAGGGACGGTGGACGATAACGGACCGCGAAAGACTGTCTCGCGTAATGTGAAATATGTAATTAAGTTTGCAACACGTAATAGTGGCAATTGGTGGAATATACTTGAACGCATCGCGTTCACTTTCGCCAGGTTTTTGCTTAGCAAAATGCCAAACTTGTTTTGGCTATAATGTGAGCAACGCGAACTATAATTTGAACGGAGTGAATATAATTCAAATTCGCATTTTTTAGACTCACTTACGCTCGAATTATAGTTACTCCGTAACATTATAATCAAATTCTTGCGAATTTGACGCTGTCTCCACCGCACACAAAAGAAAAAGACGAACTCTAAGTTCGTCTTTTCGTGTGTGGTGGAGACAAGGGGAGTCGAACCCCTGACCTCTTGAATGCCATTATTTTATAAAATAAAATAATGTTTATATAAACTTTGTTTGTACGTATATATTGTCTTCTTCGTCATACCAATAGTTTTTGTCGAAGTCGAGCTCTATTGGTCTTTCAACAAACTCAACCGCCTCTTTGTAGTTCTTCATTTCGGTTTCTTGCCAATACTTGCCTGTGTTCTCCCAGATTTCTAGGAACTCCGATATATTGAAACCGCACGTTGTACATTTAAAGCTTTTAATTAAGTTGTCGCTTTCCTCGTCCATTTCTTTTTCAACGAGTTTGCTAACTCCGTATAGAACGCCCCAACACGATATCTGACGTCTGTTCTTTAGCCCGTAAAATGCTTGTGCGACACGGTACGTTTCCATATCCGGGTTAATCTTGGTTGCGTACTTTACGGTTTCGCAAACGGACCATAGCAATTTATCGCGGTTTTTGCTACCGTCTTTTGCCTTAATGGGCTTTATGTTCGGCCAGGCAACTTGTATGTTTTCTCCCATAACGTGCTGTACCGCTTTGGACCAATTTTCCTTTAGGAAGTGTGCGTCCTTGCGGTACCCGGTGCGTAGTACTAGCGCGTGTATATGTACGTGCCATTTCCCGGAGTACTTTCCAATCTTACACTCGACTGCTTTTACTCCGCCGGCAAAACGTTCTTTCCATTCTTTTGGGACTAGTTTATTAGTCATATAACGCCAGGCATCATATATAATCTTCAAAGCATACTCTAGGTCCTCTTGGTCCGGGATAGTGAACGTTGCAAAGTGTATGTTATTGCCTTTTTCTAACCATTGTTGAAGTAGGGGATAAAGTTTTGCGCACCATATTGCACCTTTAAGAGCAGAGCACGTAGGGCAATATTTAGACTTGCAACGTGCGTATCCCTTGAAGAACTTTTCTCCGCACTTTTTGCAACCGATTGCTTTAATCATCATTCCACAGTTTTTGATACGTTCTCCTTCTTTGGCTAACGTATTGTCTTGGTAGTCTGTTGCTGCTTCTTGGAATTTAGGTAATACTATTCCCATTCCCGCTGCTTTTGTTTTCTTAAACCGTTCCCAACTAATCACAACGTACTCCTTTGCGCTTTGCGCGTACGCACGCTTGCGTGCGTGTCATACTAGATACTTAAGAAATATCTGACCGGCCGGAACCAGTCAAAAATTTCTAATTTTTTACCAATTTTTTGCTACTCTTCTCAAACTGCTTTTGGTACATTTCGCGGTCGTTATAGTAGCTATAACAAGCCGGAATAAAAAAGTACGTTTTCTCTTCTTTATCCGTAGTGTTAATTATCCTAACGTTTTGCGTGGCTTCCGTGTTTGCCTCAATATGGTACTCAATTTTGCGGAAACCATATAGACGCTCTGCTATAAATAGTTTAACCACGTGCAATACCTGGTTTAATTTGTTAAGTATTTCAAGACCATAAGCACGTCCAACGTGGCGTGCTTTCTCCAAGCGGAAGTTCTGTCCGACTACACGTCGCACAGATATGTCTACGTTGTTGTGGTCCTGTTCTGTTGCTAAAATATATCCGTCCCAAAAGTGTCGGTTTAGACGGAACGTCTCTTTTACTTTTTCCGGTGTCGTCTTGTAGCCCATCGCCTCGAGCAGCTCGCCAATTTCGTCAACGCAAAGTATCCAACCTTCCGGAACGAGTTCTTCTTGTAATAGGTACTTCATAATGCCGGCGTTATCGTACGTGTACGACGTATGCCCTTTGAATGTTATCTTTATGTTGGATATAATAGGGAGTTTCTTCTCCTTGGATATTTTCAAAGCGTTATCGAATAGGCTAATGACTTGCATAGCCTTGTCTTTGCTTACTTGAGCGCCTTTCTTGAGTTTGGAACGATACTTTACTATATCTCCATGACGTTCGTACAGGAATTGTGACATGCGGTATTTGGACCAAAAAACTTTGGTGTGAATAACCGCAAGAACGGTCATTATGAACGTCTTACCGGATCCGGGTGGGCCCGATAGAATATTTACCCTCATGGATAATATACCAATACTCATTAGATAACTAATGTTTAGGTAAATTAGGTAACCAAGACGTACTGCTCCGTACACCCAAACCCATTGTAATACTTTGTTTTCGCTTGACGTAGCAATAATTATTGTTAAAAGTAGTATGCATATGTAGTATATGTACGTCTTTAACAGTGAGTGTTCGTAGTCAAAGCCGATAGGGGGCCTAGGTTTCATTTGAATATTCTCCTTTTACCACGAACGTTTTGGAACGTGCAAATACGGTAAATAGGACGTAGAAAGAAACCGAACACCATTACGCACGTGCAAAACATTGCCAGGAGACCGACAGCATCTCCGGTCTTCCATAGGTTTATAAAGTCTAAGTTCTCGCCTAAGCAGAACGTCCAAAATTCTTGGAAATAATATATCAATGGTTCCATATTTCTCCTTTATCTAGCGCCACCGGCGCCACCGCCAAAGCCATCTCCATCATATTCAAAGTCTTTTCCGTTGAAGAATTCGTGGATTTCTTCGAAGAAGTCTACTATTCCGTCGAATAAATCTTGTATGATTTCTCTATATCCTTCTGTCAGTTGTTGTACAAATTGAACAAATGGGTTTTTGATAGTATTTTCTAACCATTCTTGTCCTGCTTTTATCAAGTCTGTGTATCGGTTTATTTTTTCGTCTACTTCGTCTAGCATGTCATGCCCAATTTCGGCATACACGTGGTCATTTCTATATTCTTCCCACGTTGCATAACCACCGATTGTTATTACACCGCATACGAAGAAACAAAATATACATAAAGCAATAATTTTTGTTTTTGTCATTTTGAATACACCAACTTAATTATTATTCCTAGTACAATAACTCCACCGATTATTCCTAATATCCCCCATAACGATATACCGGCTACTTCAAAGTCGAGTATCTTCATTATGAAATCAGTACTAGCACCTATTCCGGTAGCGGCTATTTCGTTGATATTGGCGTCTACGTCAAAGCTACCTTTGTTGTATCCTTCAGCATAACCTTTGTCATAGCCTTCTTCTATACCGTCTTGTTTTCCTGTTTCGTAATAGTCTTCTTTAGCTGCATCATAACCATTATCGTATCCGTCTATTAATCCTTTTTGATAACCTATAGTTTCTCCTTGTTCCATGCCTTGAGTGTATCCGTTTTCGTATCCAGCATCGTAGTTTAGGCCATTCTTTTTATAGAAATCGTATAATGGTTCTGCAGTATAACTTCCTTGTACTATAGGTGTGCCTGCATAAACCTTGTAGAAGTTGTCATTGTCTATAGTGGGGGCTGCTGAAGCCCACTCTATATCACTTGTTAAAGTAAATAAATTACTTTGTTTGTAGTTAAGTCTAGTTATTGGACTAATCTTTAGCTTGAATTTTGTGTTGTCCGCTTGCATGTTGCTTGGGAAAGAGAATTTAATTTTATAATCTTGATTGAATTTATAGGCTATATCATCTAGACTGCCACTTGTTGCGTTTCTATAGAAGAATATATGTTTAAAGTCTATTCCGTTTATAGTGTTTTGACTAAAATTAGTAAAGCTTGTAGATAAGTTTGGGGCGTAAAGAGATATATTATCTGAGTTTGTGTATTCTTTGTCGGTAAACAATAGTATATCTTCAAATAGTATTAAATCTTCATCGTATACTAGTGTAATTTTTACGTTTAACGTGGACTCATCGTATAATGAGTGATGAAAGGTACCTTGTCCCACACTATCTCCTGTACTATATACGAACAATGGCATGTAGTATAGTTGAATGTATGCGTTTTTGTATGTTATTTCTTCTTCGGCTTTTGCAAGTAACGTAGCACTAGACGGTAACCCGAATATATACGCTACCGTCATACATACTAGTAAAATTATTATTAAGGTTATGCTAATAATTTTTGTTGATTTGCTCATAATTAACCTACTCTTGCTAATAGATATTTAATTATTCCGGTTGCAATACCTAGACCTATCATTGAAAGGGCTACGATTGCTAAAACACTTAATCCGCCATTGCCATCTGTGACGATGGTTTCAAAAAAGTTAATGATTCCTTCTCCTATTCCGGTTAAGAACGTAGTAAAACCGCCGGTGACGTTGTTGATTATAGCGCCAGTTCCGAATTTTGCGCTCTTTAAGGTTATACTTTCTATTATGAGATTTTCAAGAGTGGCTTCTTCGTTTAATGGCGTCATCATAATTAGGCAATTGTCTACGGAATAATTAGGTTCCGTTTCTAGGTCAGTAAATTGGCCTTTGTCTACTATTAATAATAGTCCCGTGTTGTTGTCTAATAGTAGTGCATTTTCAGCCATATCCCCTAAAGTTACTGCGCCATCTATTCCTATATTGTTGCCACTATTTCCTGCGAGTGCAGTGCGCTGTACAGTTGCTGTCTCACCTTTATACGTATAGGTGATTTCATATGTATTTCCTTCCACCAAGTTTAAGGTTGGAATATTTTGTAATGCAAATTCGCCCGAATTGAGTTGAAGTGTTACGGCTTCATCTAATAGATTCTCCGGAGCTGCGCTTGCGGTGATGTTATTGTTGTTTATTATAGTAATGGCAAGGAAAGCCATTGCGATAATAAGTAAGCAACCTAAAATAATGTTACTTACCAAAAGCGCTTTATTTGTATTTTTTATATTTTCGTGATTTTTCATAAATTCTCCATTTTAAGTTGTTGAGCCCCGACTTTCGCCGGGGCTTTAGGTTTTATGCGTTTATACTCTACGCATAAGTTTTTTAATCATCCAAACTGCAAGTCCTAGACCTGTAAAAGTCAAGGCAAAAATACCTAGTGCGGTCATTTGACCTTCGCTGGTTTGTAGTAAAGTTTGGAAGAAATTAACGATACCGCTACCAGTGCCTTCAAGAGTTCCTTGGAAACCATTGGTAATAGTGGTGATAATTTCAGTGCCCATTGACGTACCTCCTTATATATTAACGATTGGTAGGGGGTTTTTAATTCAACGTCGTTTAGGTTGAATGGCGGCACCCCACGTAAACCACTTTTTGGAACGGACTATTTTTTACACTCACGTATCATTGTCTTGTAATCCTGGCATAGTTTAGTAAAATCTGCCATTATGTTCTGCAAGTCATTGCACGTGGAATGTATAAACTGTTTTTTCTCTTGGCTAACTACGATACCGTATTTTACTTTGCCAAAGAACGTCGGCTTTGCAGCTCTAATTGTAAGAACGCTTTTGCCTATTGCTATTTCCTCTGATACGAGTTGACCTTTATATATCTTTTTTGGGTTCATAATCTTTTAGTTTTCTTTTAATTTCTTGTATGCTTTTTTCGTGTTGTTCTAGATTACTTTGTATCTTTTTTATATTATCTTTAGCACTAATCATATCATCTGTTAAAAACATTATTTTTATAGCAATTTTTGTTTCAAGGTCGCCTTTATCGTAAGCTTCTTTTATTAGTTTTAATATGTCTAACATTTCATTTTCTCCCATCAAAAAAAGGCAAAGTTATTGCCTTTTCATTCTCAATTTATAGTTATAAGAGGTCAATTCGATATCGATAGTATCACCAACGTTAACTTCAGGTTTGGCTTTGGTGAAGATATCGGTATTAAAAGGACGATAAGCGGTATTGATAGTACAGTACGTTCTCCAAAGAACGTCTGGTCCTAATTGCTTTTGAGAAGGCTCTTCAATAACGGTAGCAGTAAGAGTAACTACCGCTAGAGGTTTAAGGGAAGTCTTTTTCTCTTTAGGTGCATCTGCATCGGTAGGGAATGGTAAGTTGTTTTGTTCAGTCATAGATATATCTCCTTTGCTAGTAACGCCAGCCGCGAAAGTGATAACGTTGGGAATAATTAGACTGTAAGTATTGCCGGTAACGAATGCAGGAGTGCATCGTCGGCAATACGTCTAATTGCCCCGTTAGGGACGGTAGGACTAATCTTGTGATAACGGTTGTTGTTTTGGGAGTTTGGCCGTCAACATTCCCCTCAAACTACCTAAGCTATTGCCACAAGCTTTTCCTCGCCGGAGTTGCTCGAGTGTGTCTTCCGTTATGCCAACCACTTTTCAATCATTTTCTCAATTCCCACCGTCTAACGGTTGTCGGAGCCTGTTTCTAGGTTTCCTAGAATTATTATATTCTAAGTTTCTTAGAATTGTCAACAAGTTTTTTCTAATTTTGTTAGAATAATTTTATGTATGGTGTACGTATTAAGGAATTGAGAAAAGAAAAGGGTTTAACTCAAAAGCAATTAGCGGATATTTTAAAAGTTGATTTCCGTACGGTTTCTTTTTGGGAAAATGAAAAATATGAACCTAATATTCAACAGATAATTACTTTATGTAATTATTTCAACGTTTGTTCTGATTATCTGATTGGTCGTAAAGATTGGTATTGATTTTGATTTATGTTATATCCTAGTGATATTCTGCTTATAGTTTTTGGTATTTTAATTGTTATAGCAATTTCTATAACTATTTTTCTTATACGCAAAGATAATATATTACATAGACCATTTTCTAAAGGTGATTTTGGCGAAGGTATGGTTCGTGCTACTATGGACTTTACTTTATCAAAAGATGTTTATAAAATATTCAATAATGTAATGTTGTTTGATGGTGAGAAATCCATTCAAATAGACCATATCATAGCTTCCATATATGGAATATTCGTTGTGGAAACAAAGAATTATTCTGGTACTATATATGGTTATGAGAACTCGAAAAACTTTACGCAATATGTTGGAAGACAACGTAATGTGTTTTATAGTCCGATTAAACAAAACAAAAGCCATATTTATGCACTTAATAAAGTGGTAGGTTTGTATCCTTATACTTCCGTTATAATTTTTTTATCTCAAGCTAAGTTAAATGTACATTCTACTACGTTTGTTGGCTCTCCGTTGAATGCCTCTCATTACATAAGAAGCTTTAACGACGTTAAGCTTACCGATGAACAGTTGAATGATTTTATAACCAAGTTAGAGAATAGTAACGTAAGCGATTTTATTAGCAATAGGGAACACGTTGCGAACGTCAATTACAACTTAGAGAAATACGAAACTGCACTTGAAACTATGACTTGTCCTTGGTGTGGCAGTAAACTTGTACAACGTAAAGGTAAATACGGTGAATTTTATGGTTGTAGCGCATACCCAAAGTGCAAGTACATACACAAAGATAAGTAATAATCATCGAGCGTAGCGAAGCCCGGGAGGGCGCGAAGTGTAACGAAGCGATTAATAGCCGGTTGCTAGCAACCCTCCAACGAGTAGCTTATAAGCGTTAAGAACTTTAAGGGCCTTTCTGCACTCAGACATCAATTACCGGGAGACTATCATTCTTTCCAGCAAACCCACAAATTCAAACCTGAATTTGTGCAAAGAAATAACGAAAAGTAATATATAATAAAAAGTGGTTGTCGGAGCTCTGAAGAGGAGCACGTATGAATAAAGAGAACGAGTTGCTGCAGTTACTGCAGGAACTCACGTTAGGCTTGACTAACGTAAAAGAAGAATTAAGCATCCTTCGCGCTGCGCAAGTAACGTATGATACCTCACTCACCTATGGTGAGTGGCTTTTAACCTGGTTAGAAACTTATAAAAAACCCAAAGTAAAGTACAATTATTATTTGAACCTAGTCGGCTACGTAAGAAATTACGTATTACCGATGTTTGGATCCAAACCACTTGTAAGTATAAATTCCATGGAACTGCAGGAATTTTTGTTACGTATAAATATGCCGGCAACACGCACACAAGTGGCTGCAGTAATAAGCGCAAGTTTACGTAAGGCTTTCGAGCTGCGTCTTATTCCGTTCAACCCATACCTGGCTGTATGTTTTGAGCATTACGAGCAGCCGACGTTGGGAGCGCTCACCCACCGGCAATACGTTGACGTACTTAATGCAATTGACGTTCCGAAACGTTACGTGCAAACCTGGTTACTACTTGCTACCGGACTGCGACAGGGCGAGTGCCTTGCTCTCGAACGTCGCAACGTTGATTTGGAACGTAAAACGATAAGAGTGGAGAAGTCGCTCGAGCGCGGAACGTTGGAACTCGTAAAGCCCAAAACACGTGCCGGAGTGCGTACCGTTCCTATCGAGGAACCGCTGATAGGAATGCTAGCACCTTACCTAGATACGCCGGGGCGAATATTCCCGGAGAATACACCGGATAGTTTGTCCCGGTACTATCGCCGGTTATTTGCCCGGCTAAATCTTCCCTTTAGCGGACATATCTTCCGGCACACGTTTATAACAAATGCGTACGAGCTCGAAATACCAGACTACGTAGTGCAACGTTGGTGCGGACATAGTAAACGTGCACAGGCAGACGTGTACCTAGCATTACGCAATGCCGGCGAGTTTGAAGAATCGGAATTGGTCCGTTATATGTTACGTCTAAAAAACCGAGCAGTGCCATCAATATTACGCACGTAACACGCGCATTAAAGAGGTCAACACAATTTATAGGTAAAGAAAAAGCCCATTTTCGTTAGAAAACAGGCTTTTTTGATTATTTGGTGGAGACAAGGGGAGTCGAACCCCTGACCTCTTGAATGCCATTCAAGCGCTCTACCAACTGAGCTATGCCCCCAAGGCGTGTTTAATTTTAATATATTAGGCGTTGTTTGTCAATAGATTAAAATAAAATCGTTAAAAAGTTGTGGGTTTAAGATTTTCACTAAACTTTCATTGTACTTGGTGTACTTTTGTGGTATTATTAAGATATGAAAAAGGTTCTAACGGTAATTTTAATATTTGCGCTTTGTCTAACTTTGGTAGTTGGTCTTGTTGCCTGCAACAAGGATTGTAAGGAGCACGTCGACGAAAATGGCGACTACGTTTGCGACAATTGTGAGGAAAGTTTGCCTAACAATAACGAACAAAACGGTGACGATGACTCTAACTCTAACGCCGGCGATAATGGTGAGGACAATGAAGATAATGATATTACCGTAGAGGCTGTACCCAAAGCTGAATATACTAGCGAAAAAGTAGGGGACGTTACCTACGTCTATTATGGTACTTTGCCACTTTCCGCAGTAACGCAAGAGAACAATCTTCATAGCGTACTAGTAAACCTTATTGAAAGCTCTCAGCTCACTCCCAATGCAAGTGGGTATTACGTTCACAACGACAAGGAATATGCTTGCATTAGAGGAACGGAAGACAACGAGGGAATACGCCTCTCGAATGGTCTGACGATGGAGGAAGACAAGCTTTACGTTTTTAACGTGGAAAAGATAAAATGGAGAGTGCTAGAAGAGAAAGATGGGCGTTCCGTACTGTTGTGTGAAAACATAATAGCAGAGCATCATTTTAACCCTGCAGGCTCCTATAGTGTCAATTTAGGAACCCTAATTGGCACACCAAACAATGCTAACGATTACTCGGTTAGTGCCCTTCGTACCTACGTTAACGAAACCTTATTAAATGAAATTTTCACAGTTCGTGAAAAACAATCCATATTCGACACCAACGTTATTCTTCGCCCCGGTGAAAGTGCGTTTATGTTAACCCAAGGAATGTATGTAACAACGGTAAACAAGATGTATATTCCATCATACTGGGAAATAAACGAAAAGTACGACTTGAAGCAGGGAGAGAGCAAAGTTCCCGTTGCAGAAGTGCCAGACTACCAGTTGGCAAGTGGTTTTAATGCAAGTACAAACGGTACGCGTTACTATGCGTCTTGGTGGTTGCGTACTAGTGGTGAACATATTAACGAGGGAAACGTAGTAAACTACGATGGTACTATTGGTACCGATTCGTCTTGCTCGGTCAACCTTAGCGAAACAATAGGGATTCGCCCCATGATTACACTTAGAACGGCATAACGTTAAGGAATAAAAAAAGCACCCAACGGGGTGCTTTTTTGTTGCTATCAATCTTTGAAAAGAGCAAGTAATACTTTTATTATGTTCGTGCGCATTTTATCATAATCAATATAATCGTGCAAATCGTAGACGCATTCGTGTGCGTAGGATTGTATCATTTCCATTGCAAGGTGTACGCGCTCGTACAAGTCGCAAGGGGAGTAGCCCAAACCTTTTAGGGTATCAACGATGTTTACCGTCATATCCTTTTCAATTTCTAGGAATTTGTTGCCAACTGCTTCGTCGGAAGAGGACAACGAGTGCAATGCCTCGTGTATGCTTGCGTTATGCTTGTGAATTTCTATAGTGCTATCAATAATGGTAGAAAGTAAGCTTTCAAAATCAAGAGGAGTTTCTAGGTTGTCAAAGATTTCCATAATAGGGGTAAATACCTTGTCTACGTAAATTGATAATACCTCTAAAAGAATATCTCTCTTGTCACGGAAGTACCCATACACAATCCCCGTCGATACACCTGCGTGTTTTGCAATTTGAGCCGTATTGGTATTAAAATATCCGTCGCGTGCAAAAAGTTCGTATCCAGCTTCTATAATACGATTTTTTTTGTCGATACTACGTTTTTGTTGTGGCGTCCTTATGCTTTCACCCATTAAAGCACACTCTCCTTTATTTGGTAACATCATTATATCTTTTTATTAAAAATTTTGCAACCCAAAATATAAAACTGAAATTCTTTTCATATTTTTTCTTGTAACACTTGACAACCATAAATCATATTATTATAATAATGTCGAAAACTGAAACAAATTTCACATTTTGTGTAGGAGATATAATATGAAAGAAAAAAGACTAAGCGAGTACAAGATTGGCGAGTACGGCAAGGTTAAAATCGTAGAGGGCGAGGGTAAAATCCGTCGTCGCCTTTTCGACATGGGAGTAACTCCAAGTGCAGACATTATTATGCGTAAGCGTGCACCCCTAGGCGATCCTATTGAAATAACCATTCGTGGTTATGAACTCACTCTTCGCAAAAGCGAAGCTGAATGTGTTGTAATGGAGGGAAGAAAATGATTAGATTTGCTCTTGCTGGTAACCCAAATAGTGGTAAGACCACTCTATTTAATGCACTAACCGGTTCAACTGCCCACGTAGGCAATTGGCCCGGCGTTACGGTTGACAAGAAAGAGGGCACCTACAAAAAGTGTGCTGAACCCATTTCTATCGTTGACCTTCCCGGTATATATTCACTTTCTCCCTACACTCCCGAGGAAGTAATTTCTCGTAACTTTATACTTGATGAAAAACCCGATTGCGTAATAAACATCGTTGACGCAACCAACCTTGAGCGTAACCTTTACCTCACCACTCAAATTATGGAAATCGACGTGCCAGTAATCATTGCGTTAAATATGATGGACGAGTTAACAAAGCGTGGTGATAAGATTGATGCTAAAGCACTGGAAGAAAAGGTTGGCGTGCCCGTAGTAGAGATTTCTGCACTTCGTGGCAAGGGCATAAACGAACTTATGGATCGTGCTTATGAAACCAGTAAGGTTCCAAGGAAGGGCAAGACCGTGTTAGAAAAGACGGCTCTAATCCACCTCATTAACGATTGCCGTATTGCTCTTTCCGGTCAAGGCGTAGACAACGCACTCTTCCACGCTGTTAAGCTTGTTGAAATGGATGAGCTTGAAGTAGCATCTCACCCTGCTTCTGCAAAGATGGTTGAGGAATTCAAAGAGGGATTTGAAGACGAATTGTTCGGCGATGACTTCGAAGCACTCATTGCAGATAGTAGATACAAATACATAGTAGGGCACTATTCACCCACCCTTACCAAAAAACCAAGAAAGGTTACCGAGCTAACAAAATCGGAAAAGATAGACAGAGTGTTTACCCACAAATATTTGGGCATACCACTATTTTTCATTATATTGTTTGCAGTATTCCACCTCACGTTTAGCGAAAATATGTTGTGGTTGGGTGCCGGCCCTCTGGCTGATTGGGTGTCCTGTGAAGGCACGGCATTCGAAGGCGTATTTGGTGATGGCGGACTAGCCTCTCCCGGTGTAATACTCTTCAACCTACTCGACCTAGCAACTGCATCACTTGGCGAAGTAATCATGGGCGCCATGGAGTCAGCCGGTATAGCCGAGTGGTTTACGGGACTAATTTGCGATGGTATCTTTGGTGGTATCTTTGCAGTTTTAAGCTTCTTACCCCAAATACTACTCCTCTTCCTATTCTTCTCCATTTTGGAAGACAGTGGTTATATGGCACGTGTAGCATTTATGCTAGACAAAATCTTCCGTAAGTTTGGTCTTTCCGGTAGGGCATTTATGCCTATGATTATGGGCTTTGGTTGCTCCGTACCTGCAATGATTAACACTCGTACCCTTGCTAACGAAAATGAAAGAGTGGCAACCATTCGCGTCATTCCCTTCTTTAGCTGTGGCGCAAAGCTCCCCATACTTACTGCCGTAGCAGGTGGCATAATGCAAGTATTCGGTGTTGGTAACGCCGACCTTATTACCTATGGTATGTACGTAATAGGTATTGTGGTCGCAATCGCTTCCGTAATACTAATGCGTTCAACCACGATGAAAGGCGAAGTTCCTCCCTTTATTATGGAGCTACCGGATTACCATAGTCCACAATTTAGGAACCTAATGTTGCACTTGTGGGACAAAGCAAAGCACTTTATTCAAAAGGCTTTCACCATCATTTTGATTTCCACAATTATTATTTGGTTCATTAGCCACTTTAGTTGGCAATGGGAATTCCTTGTTGATGAAAGAATAGACGAAAGCATTCTTGCAGGCATAGGTGGACTAATTCAACCCATATTCACTCCCTTAGGTTTTGGTAGTCAGCTTAGCGCAATGGGTTGGGTATTTGCAGTAGGTGCTATTACCGGACTTATCGCAAAAGAAAACGTTATTGCAACCTTTGGTACTCTTGCAGCTTGCATCGTTGCCGGCTTTGAAGGAACCGAAGAGGGTGTTGCCGAAGTAGCACTTATGATACAAGCAACCGGCGCAAGTCTTCCCGCAATGATTAGCTTCATAGTATTTAACATGACGACTATACCTTGCTTTGCAGCGGTTGCAGCGGCAAAGGGCGAACTTTCCACCAAGAAGAAGTTTACCGGCACTTTGATTTTCTGGATTGTTACAAGCTATATCGTATCAAGTATGATTTACCTTATTGGCTCTTGGTGGTGGACTTGCTTCATCTTCCTAGCAGTTTGGTCAGTCGTTATAGCAGGCATCGTACTATATAACAAAGGCAAACTTGACCTAACCAACGTTAAGGCACTACTCAAAAAAATACCCTTAAAGAAAAAGACCAAGAGCGTAGGTTGCGGTTGTGGCTGTGCAGGATGCTCGGTTAAGGATCAATGTCCTTCCAACAAAAAATAATCGGTTTTTGCCGTAGAAATGTATTTAGCGTGAAAAGGGAACTCGGTAGGGTTCCTTTTTCTATTGCTTAGGTGGGATAGTACTAAATATATCAAGATATATTTTAGTAACGGGAGTGGCTTTTTTCGTTTGACTTTAATCTTTTTGCTATGATATATTATTTATGTGACCTGCGACTGACGGAATTTTATGGATAACCATAGTGGAGCAGATCATCTTGGAAGCCGACCGTCTGGGCGCACTATCTATATATAGATTAGTGCGCCCATTTTTGTTTTCTTAGGAGGTTTATATGAGCAAAAAAATCGGTATTGTAATGGGAAGTGATAGCGATCTACCCATCGTTAAAAAGGCTATGGATATGCTTGACGCTTTTGGTGTTAAGTATGAAGTACACGTCTATTCTGCACACAGAACGCCCGATGAAGCAGGCGTTTTTGCATTTAATGCAAGACAAAAAGGTTTTGGCGCAATCATTGCAGCAGCAGGTATGGCGGCCCATCTTGCAGGCGCAATTGCAGCACGCACCACTCTTCCCGTAATAGGTATTCCTTGCAAGTCAAGTTGCTTCGATGGTATGGACGCACTACTTTCTACTGTACAAATGCCTACCGGTATTCCGGTTGCAACCGTTGCCGTTAACGGCGCAGCAAACGCAGCACTTCTTGCCATTCAAATGCTTGCAATAGAGGACAAGGAGCTCCAAGAAAAGTTGGATGCAAAAAGAGCAAGCGACGCACAAAAGGTACTAGAAAAGAACGACGCAATATGCGCCGAATACAATAAATAAACATCATTTTAAGGAGAAAAATATATGATTACCAATCTTGTTTACACCGGCAAAACCAAGAACGTTTATGCACTCGACAACGGCAACTATCTCTTGAAGTTCAAAGACGATTGTACCGGTAAAGACGGCGTGTTCGATCCGGGTGAAAATACCGTAGGTCTAACCATCGAAGGTGTGGGCGACGTAAATTTACGTATGTCCATCTACTTCTTTGAAAAAATCAATCAAGCAGGTATCAAGACTCATTACGTTTCCGCAAACCTTGACGATACCACCATGGAAGTTCTTCCTGCAAAGGCTTTCGGTAAGGGATTGGAAGTAATTTGTCGCTACAAGGCAGTAGGTAGTTTTTTCAGAAGATACTCCGATTATTGCACCCTCGGTCAAGACCTTCCCGCATACGTAGAAACCACCTTCAAAAACGACGAAAAGGGTGATCCCCTAGTAACCAAAGACGGACTCATCGACCTAGGCGTTATGACCAGCGAACAATATGATAGCGTAAAAGATATGACCCAAAAAATTACCGCCATCGTAGCCGATGACCTCAAAGAAAAGGGTCTTGAACTTTATGATATCAAGTTTGAATTCGGCTATGACAAAGACGGAAGCGTTATGCTTATTGACGAAATCGCATCCGGCAATATGCGTGTCTATAAGAATGGCGAATACGTCGATCCTATGACTCTTTCAAAACTTTTCTTTGCATAAACTAACTAGATAAGGAGTAATTATGGGAGCAATTTTTGGCATAGTATCGTCAAAAGACTGCCTAAGCGACGTTTTCTTCGGTACCGACTATCATTCACACTTGGGGACCCGCAGAGGTGGACTTGCAGCCTACGATACCGAGCTTGGTTTACAGCGCAAAATTCACAACATTCAAAACGCGCCTTTTAGAACCAAATTTGAAAATATTTTTGATGAAATGAAGGGTAATAGCGTAATCGGATGTATTTCCGATTACGATCCCCAACCCCTAATGATACGCTCAAAGCTTGGCATTTTTGCAATGTGCGTAGTGGGGCATATTAACAATTATGAAGAACTCATAACCAACTTTTTGGACACCACTGGTGGACATTTTAGCGTGGCAACCGGCAATAGGATTAATACAATCGAGTTGGTTGCTTCTTTAATTAGCCAAAAGGATAATTTTGTTGACGGCATAAAGTACGCTCAAGAAGCCATTGACGGAACGGCTTCTATAGCCATATTAAAAGAGGGTGGTCACGTTATTGCTGCTCGCGATCGTTATGGTAGACTACCCATTCAAGTAGGAAAGGATGAAAACGGATATTGTTTTTCCTTCGAGTCCTATGCTTTTGAAAAACTGGGTTACGAAAAGGTGCGCGAGTTGGGCCCCGGTGAAATCGTGGAAATTACTCCCACGGAAATCATAGAGCTTTCTGCCCCTCGCAAGGAAATGAAGATGTGTGCGTTCTTGTGGTCTTATTATGGTTACCCCACCACCTCTTACGAGGGCGTTAACGTAGAAGTTATGCGCTATCGCAATGGTGAGATTATGGCGGAAATGGACGAAAAGAACTTCCCCGACCTCAAACTTGATTACGTAAGCGGTGTTCCCGACAGCGGTACGCCTCACGCAATAGGATACGCTAACAAATCCAAGACGCCTTTTGCACGTCCTTACATAAAGTACACACCCACTTGGGCACGTAGCTTTATGCCAAACAGCCAAGTGGATCGCAATAGAATTGCAAAGATGAAGCAAATTCCCGTACACGATTTGATTAACGGCAAAGATTTACTTTTCGTGGATGACTCCATAGTAAGAGGCACTCAGCTTCGTGAAACGGTAGAATTCTTGTATGAGCACGGCGCAAAGAGCGTTCATATTCGCTCTGCTTGTCCACCCATTATGTACGGGTGCAAATACCTTAATTTCTCTCGAGCCACCTCCGACATGGAACTAATTACCAGAAAGACCATAGTGGAATTAGAGGGAGAAGAGGGACTAAACCACCTTGAAGAGTACGCCGATGCTACTACGGAAAGGGGTAAGAAAATGAGAAAAGCCATTTGCGACAAGATGCACTTTAGCACCCTTGAATTCCAAAACATGGAAGGTCTTGTTAAGGCAATTGGCATAGACGAGTGCAACCTTTGTACTTATTGTTGGAACGGAAAAGAAAAATAAGGAGATACATTATGAACGAACAATCCAAATCTATAGCATACGCAGAAGCCGGTGTGGATATTACTGCAGGATACAAAGCTGTTGAGTTAATGAAGAAGCATATTGCAAGGACGATAGTAACCTCCAAGTCCAGTGATATAGGTGGTTTCGGTGGACTATTCGAACTTGACCTTTCGGGATATAAAAATCCTGTTTTGGTATCCGGAACGGATGGCGTTGGCACAAAATTGAAGCTTGCTTTCTTGCTAGACAAACATAATACCGTAGGTATTGACTGTGTAGCAATGAGTGTTAACGACGTTATTTGTTGTGGTGCTAAACCCTTGTTTTTCCTAGATTATATTGCTTGTGGCAAGAACGTACCCGAAAAGATAGCCTCCATCGTTGAAGGTATTGCAGAAGGTTGCGTTCAATCTGGTGCCGAACTTATTGGTGGCGAAACTGCTGAAATGCCCGGCTTCTATCCTGTTGATGAGTACGATCTAGCAGGCTTTGCAGTAGGCATCGTTGACAAGGCAAACGTTATTAAAAAGGAAAATATGTCAGAGGGTGACGTTATTATCGCACTACCCTCCTCAGGCGTTCACTCTAATGGCTTTTCTTTGGTTAGAAAGGTATTTGACGTAGAAAACAAAGACCTTAACGGATACAAAGAAGAACTCGGTGGCAAAGGTCTTGGCGAAACGCTACTAACCCCCACCAGAATATACGTTAAAGCAGTACTTGCACTCATGGAACAAGTTAAGGTTAAGGGTATTTCCCACATAACCGGTGGTGGTTTCTATGAAAATATTCCACGCTCCATTCCAGACGGTCTTGGCGCAGTAATCGAAAAGAGTGCAGTAAGAATTTTACCCATCTTCAAACTCATTCAAAAGGTTGGTGGCATTGATGAAAGAGATATGTTCAACACCTTTAATATGGGCGTAGGTATGAGTATCGTTGTTGCGAAGGAAGATGCAGACAAAGCTATCGAAATCTTAAAGGCAAACGGCGAAGATGCATACTTATTAGGTAACATCGTTAAGAGCGAGAGCAAAATTACCATTAAATAGGGGAAGGCATGGTTAAAAATATACTAAAGAATATAATTTATGGTTTCTTGGCAGGCGCAATGATAAGCATTGGCTGTGCCGTATATCTTGCTTGTGCAAACAAGTACGTTGGAGCCGTTATGTTTAGCGTTGCACTACTAACCATTTGCTACAAAGGATACAACCTTTATACCGGTAGAATTGGTTTTATAGTAAACGGCCACACTAAGGAAGATTTTAGTGGATTATTGCTTGGCCTTCTTGGCAACACCATTGCTATGATGGCTTTTGGTGCAATGCTGGGTTATGCTCTACCCAATGTTCAAGAAACGGCAGTGGGCGTTGTTAGCTTAAAGCTCGCCCAATCATTTGGTAGCGCATTAATAAGAGCAATCTTTTGTGGCATTTTAATGTATATCGCAGTTTCTCTTTACAGGGAAAAGAAAACCATAGTCGGCATCGTATTCTGCATTCCCGTATTTATTCTTTCCGGCTTTGAGCACAGCATAGCAGATATGGGATATTTTGCAGTTGCAGGCGAGTGGAGTATTAAGGGCTTCGGTTATATCTGGACCATTATTTTGGGTAACTCAATAGGAGCAATGTTGTTCCCCGCTCTTAAACTTTTGGTTAAAGAAAGGAAGATTAAGGAAGAGGATAAAAATGGTGAAAACTAAGATTGCTGTTTTAGTATCGGGAGGGGGAACCAACCTCCAAGCTCTAATTGACGCCGAAAAGAGTGGTATTCTCAATAGTGGCGCAATCTCCCTTGTTATAGCCAACAACAAGGATGCATACGCGCTTGAAAGGGCAAAGCAAAACGGCATTCAGAGTGCTGTCGTGCTCAAAAAAGAGTGTGCTTCTCAACTCGACTTTGAAAACAAAATTATTGCTCTAATAGAAGAAAACGATATTGACCTAATAGTGCTTGCGGGCTTTATGTCCATTTTAAGCGAGCATTTCACGTCAAAATACGATCATCGCATTTTAAACGTACATCCCTCGCTCATTCCCAGTTTTTGTGGTCAAGGATTTTATGGACTACGCGTACACGAATCAGCCCTCAATTATGGGGTTAAGGTGACGGGTGCTACGGTACACTTCGTAAACGAAATTCCCGATGGCGGTGAAATCATAATGCAAAAGGCCGTGGAAATACAAGAAGGCGACACTCCCGAAACGTTGCAAAAAAGAGTAATGGTAGAGGCGGAGTGGAAGATTTTACCATTATCAGTAGAAAAAATAAGCAAAAAAATACTAGACGAAAGGAGATAGTTATGGATATTTACAAGATTAACGATATAGGCGAGCTCATCAAAGACAACGCTTACGTAGGTAGAGGAATAGTGCTAGGTAAAACCGAAGACGGTACCAAAGCAGTTAGCGCATATTTCATAATGGGAAGAAGCGCAAATTCCCGTAATCGTATCTTTACCGAAAAGAATGGCGAAGTATTCACCGAGCCCTTTGATGCAAGCAAGGTAGAAGACCCCAGCCTCATCATTTATGCCGCAATTAGAAGATATGAAAACAAACTTATTGTAACCAACGGCGACCAAACCGATACTATCTACGAAGGTCTCCAAAACGGAAAGTGTTTCAAGTGTGCGTTGGAATCACGAGAGTTCGAGCCGGATGCTCCCAACCTCACTCCTCGCATTAGTGGTATGATTACCTTTAAGGATAATGATTTTAGTTATGAAATGAGCATTTTGAAGTCTGCAGACGCAGTAGGAAGTGCTTGCAATCGTTACACTTATTCATACAGCCCCTTGAACGGACTGGGTCATTTTATACACACCTACGTTTGTGACGGCAATCCAATTCCCACCTTCCAAGGCGAGCCCGAAAGAGTATTTATCGATAACGATATAGACGCTTTCACCACCAATCTTTGGAACAATCTTAACGAAGCAAACAAGATTTCCTTGTACGTAAAGTACGTTGATCTTGCAAACGGTAAAGAAGAAAACAGATTAATCAACAAAAACAAATAATAAGGAGATAAAAATGAAAGAATTCGAATTAAAGTATGGCTGTAACCCCAACCAAAAGCCCGCTAAAATCTATATGAAGAGTGGCGCAGATCTACCCATCGAGATTTTGTCTGGCCGTCCCGGCTACATCAACTTTTTGGATGCTTTTAACTCTTGGCAATTGGTTAAAGAAGTTAAGGAAGCAACCGGAATGGTATGTGCAACCTCTTTCAAACACGTATCTCCCACCTCTGCAGCAGTTGGCAAGCCCCTTAGTGCAAAACTAAAGAAGGCCTGTTTTGTTGACGACATCGAAGGCTTGGACGAAAGTCCCCTCGCTTGTGCATACGCCAGAGCTCGTGGTACCGACCGTATGAGTAGCTTTGGCGACTGGATTGCACTTTCTGACGAATGCGACCTTACCACTGCAAAAATAATAGAGCGCGAAGTAAGTGACGGCGTTATTGCTCCCGGATATTCCGAAGAAGCATTAGCACTTCTAAAGACCAAGAGAAAGGGCAACTATAATATCGTTAAAATTGATCCTAACTACATTCCCGAAGTACAAGAAACCAAAGACGTTTTTGGCATCACCTTTGAACAAGGCAGAAATAACTTTAAAATCAATAGGGAACTACTCCAAAATATCGTAACCGAAAACAAGGACCTACCCGAAGAAAAAATAATCGATATGATTATTGCTCTTATCACCCTTAAATACACCCAATCAAACAGCGTATGCTTTGCAATGGATGGACAAGCAATCGGTGTTGGTGCCGGTCAACAATCGCGTATTCATTGTACCCGTCTTGCAGCTCAAAAGGCAGACCTATGGATACTCCGTCAAAGCGACAGAGTGCTAAACCTTGAATTCGCTGACGGCGTGGGCAGACCGGATATGAACAATATTATCGACCTATATTTGAGTGACGTTGACTACGTTGACGTACTAGGCGACGACGTATGGCAAAAGTACTTCAAGGTTCGTCCCGCTCGCTTTACCAGAGAGGAAAAGGACGCATATCTTGCTTCCGTTAAAGGCGTAACTCTTGCTTCCGATGCATTCTTCCCCTTTAGCGATAACATTGACAAGGCAGCTAAGAGTGGCGTATCTTACGTAGTTGAGCCCGGTGGCTCCATTCGTGATGATTTGGTAATTGAAGCTTGCAATCGTCACGGTATGGTAATGTGCTTTACCGGAATGAGACTTTTCCACCACTAAAATATAAACCCGAAAGGGAAACGGAGCAGATTATGAAAATATTGGTTGTAGGTGGCGGCGGAAGAGAGCATGCCGTCATCAAGGCGATAAAAAAGAATAAAGACGTTAAGGAAATATATGCTTGTCCGGGTAATGGTGGCATGGCAAATGATGCTACCTTAGTTGATATTAAGGCAACCGATTTACAGGGCATAGTGGATTTTGCAGTAGAAAAGAAGATAGATTATGCTATCGTCACCCCCGATGACCCATTGTGTCTAGGCTGTGTAGATGCTTTGAATGAAAAAGGTATACCTTGTTTTGGCCCCGATAAAAAGGCTGCGATAATTGAAGGTAGCAAGGCTTTCAGCAAGGATCTAATGAAGAAATACGGCATTCCTACTGCTAAATACGAAGTATTTACCGAAAGAGAAAGAGCTCTTGAATACTTAAAGAGTTGCGATATGCCAATAGTAATCAAGGCCGATGGTTTGGCTCTTGGAAAGGGCGTAATTATTGCAAATAATATGGTGGAAGCCGTTGATGCCGTCAACTCTATGATGGAAAGCAAGATTTTTGGTGAAAGTGGTTCAAAGGTTGTTATTGAGGAATTCCTTACCGGTCCCGAAATAAGTGTACTTTCATTTACCGATGGCAACGTAGTAGTGCCCATGGTTTCTTCCATGGATCATAAGCGCGCACGCGACAACGATGAAGGACTTAACACCGGAGGCATGGGCACGGTTGCTCCCAATCCTTACTACACCGAAGAGGTTCAAAAAGAGTGTATGGAAAGGATTTTTAAGCCCACGATAGAGGCTATGAACAAAGAGGGCAGAACCTTTAAAGGTTGCTTGTACTTCGGTTTGATGCTCACTCCTAACGGACCCAAAGTAATAGAATACAACTGCCGTTTTGGCGATCCCGAAACCCAAGTCGTACTTCCTCTACTCGAAAGCGACTTGTTGACAATTATGAAAGCAACTACCGACGGCACGCTTGACAAAACCGAAGTAAAGTTTTCTTCCAAGAATGCTTGTTGTGTCATAATGGCGTCGGATGGGTATCCAAGTAGCTATAAAAAGGGATATGAAATAACCATTCCTGATGAACTTAGTGACAGCGTTTACGTGGCTGGCGCAGTTGAAAAAGAAGGTAAACTTCTAACAAATGGTGGCAGAGTGCTTGGCGTTACCGCTATTGCAGATTCGCTAGAAGAAGCAATAGAGTGTGCCTATGGTAAAGTCAAAAATATAAGTTTTGAAAACGCTTACTATAGGAAAGACATAGGCAAAAGAGCGCTTGCAAAAAAGGAGGCTTAGTATGGTTTATAGAATTTACGTAGAAAAGAAGGCTGGATTTGACCATGAAGCACAAAGTTTGACGAAAGAAGTACGCGAGCTCTTGGAAATTTCTAGTGTAGAGAGCATTCGCGTTATTAATCGTTATGACGTAGAAGAGATCGAAAAGGAACTTTTTGATTATGCCGTTAAAACGGTATTTTCCGAGCCTCAAATGGACAATGCTACTTTGAAGATAGAAAGCGGTGAGGCCAAGGTTTTTGCAGTAGAATATCTTCCCGGTCAATTTGACCAAAGAGCAGATTCTGCAGCCCAATGTATACAGCTAATAAGTCAAAAAGAACGCCCCTTGGTTAGAACGGCTAAGGTATATTGCGTATACGGCGACTTGAGTGCAAGCGAGCTTGAGCAAATCAAAAAGCACGTTATAAATCCCGTTGAAGCACGTGAAGCAAGTCTTGACGAGGTGGCTACATTGAAGCAAGAAAATGAAATTCCCACCGAAGTTGCTACTTTAGAGGGATTCATTACTCTTAATCGCAACGGCCTTGCAGATTTCGTTAAGAGCTATGGTCTTGCTATGGATATTGACGATATCGCATTCTGTCAACAATATTTTATTAGCGAAAATCGTAATCCCACGATTACCGAAATTCGCATGATAGATACCTATTGGTCAGACCATTGCCGTCATACTACCTTTAACACTACGATCGATAGCGTTAAGTTTGAAGACGAGCTACTCCAAAGCACCTATGAAGAATATATTGCTACGCGCAAGGAACTAAATAGAACTAAGCCCGTTAATTTGATGGACATAGGTACTATTGCAGCAAAAATACTTAAGAAACAAGGATATCTTAACAAGCTTGATGAAAGTGAAGAAATTAATGCTTGTACCGTTAAAATAAAGGTGAACGTAGAGGGCACGGAGGAAGATTGGCTACTTCTATTCAAGAACGAAACACACAATCACCCCACCGAAATTGAGCCTTTTGGTGGTGCGGCAACTTGTATCGGTGGCGCTATTCGTGACCCATTGTCCGGCAGATCTTACGTTTACGCAGCAATGCGTGTAACAGGCGCTGCAGATCCATTAAAGCCTGTTAAAGATACGATTAAAGGCAAACTTCCCCAAAGAAAAATTGTTACTACTGCAGCGGCAGGCTACTCCTCCTATGGCAACCAAATTGGTCTAGCAACCGGTCAAGTTGATGAAATATATCACGAAGGATACGTTGCAAAGCGTTTGGAAATAGGTGCCGTTATTGCCGCAACACCGGCAAAGAACGTTAGACGTGAATGTCCTGTCGCAGGTGACAAGATTATCCTCATTGGTGGAAGAACGGGCCGTGACGGATGTGGTGGCGCAACCGGATCATCCAAATCTCACACCACCGAATCTTTGACCAAATCTGGCGCAGAAGTTCAAAAGGGAAACGCGCCCGAAGAAAGAAAGCTACAACGTTTGTTCCGTAATGAAAGAGCATCCTTGCTCATTAAGCGTTGCAACGACTTTGGTGCAGGTGGCGTTTCCGTTGCAATAGGCGAATTGGCAGACGGCCTTGAAATATACCTAAACGCAGTGCCCAAGAAGTACGATGGACTGGATGGTACCGAACTAGCAATTAGCGAATCACAAGAAAGAATGGCCGTTGTTGTAGAGGCCGATAAAGTAGAGGAATTCATCGCTCTTGCAAGCAAAGAAAACCTTGAAGCAACCATAGTTGCAACCGTTACCGATCGTAACCGTTTGGTTATGAATTGGAACGGCAAGATTATTTGCGACATATCTCGCGACTTCTTGAACAGCAATGGCGCAGAAAAGCACGTTGACGTTCAAGGCGTAAGTTGCGCTAACTTCGAAAAACCCGAAGTAAGCGATTTTAAGAATGGATACAAAGCACTAGCAGGCGATCTTAACGTATGTTCCAAGAGGGGACTTTCCGAAAGGTTTGACTCTACGATAGGTGCGGGTACCGTACTTATGCCTTTTGGTGGAAAATACCAACAAACACCTCCTCAAGCAATGGTACACCTAGTTTCCGTTGAAGAAAAGCACACTGACACGGTATCGTTTATGAGCTGGGGTGGCAACCCCTACGTTGCAGAAAAGAGCCCATACCATGGCGCGTATTTTGCAGTAGTAGAAAGTATTAGCAAACTTATTGCAAGTGGTGCTGATTATAGTGACATATACCTTACATTCCAAGAATACTTCAAAAAGCTTGGCAAAGATGCAAAACGCTGGGGGGAACCACTAAGCGCTCTATTAGGCGCATTCAAGGCACAAAAGGAACTAAAGTGTGCAGCAATTGGTGGCAAGGACAGCATGAGTGGTAGCTTCGAAAATATTGACGTTCCACCCACTTTAGTTTCATTTGCAGTAACGACCGGTAAAGTTGATAGGGTTGTTTCTCCCGAATTCAAAAAAGCAAATTCTAAAGTTGTGGTTGTTAAGCCCGATTATGATAGAAATGGACTACCGGTTACCGAAAGTTTGGTTAAGGTATACCAAAATGTTGTAGATTTGTTAAAGAGTGGTAGGGCAATATCAGCTTATACTCCCACTTATGGTGGCATAGCAGAAGGTGTCTTAAAGAGTGCTATTGGTAATGGCATAGGTTTTAAGTACGGTGCTAACGTTAAGGTAAACGACCTCTTCAAATACAACTATGGCGCGTTCGTTCTTGAACTAGCAAGTGACGTACAAGTAGGGGAACTTCTTGGTTATACTACGGAAGAAAGGGTAATTTCCTTAGGAAGCGAAGTGCTATCACTTGACGAACTCCAAGCAATATACGAAAACAAATTGGAGCCGGTATACAGCTGTAATATTAAAGCACGCGAGCAAGAGCTTGTTAACTTCACTTATGAAAGTGACGTTATTACTGCTCCTCAAATCAAGGTTGCTCGTCCCAAAGTTCTCATTCCCGTATTTCCAGGCACGAACTGTGAGTTCGATACGGCAAAGGCATTTAGAGATGCAGGCGCAGAACCCGAAATCTTCGTTGTTCGCAACCTAAGTAGCGATGACGTATCTCGCTCTGTTGAGCAGTTCGCTAAGAAGTGCAAGGATAGTCAAATAGTATTTATCCCCGGTGGATTCTCCGGCGGTGACGAGCCCGATGGCTCCGGTAAGTTTATTACGGCATTCTTCCGTAACGGTGCAGTTAAGGAAAGAGTACACGAACTTCTTAACGATCGTGACGGTCTTATGGGAGGCATCTGTAATGGCTTCCAAGCCCTTGTAAAACTAGGTCTTGTTCCCTATGGTAAGATTATAGACACCGACGAAAACTGCCCCACACTCACCTATAATGATATAGGGCGTCACCAATCCAGAATAGTTAGAGTAAGAGTATGCTCCAACAATTCTCCTTGGCTAAAGGGTGTAAACGTAGGCGACGTATTCAACGTACCCATTTCTCATGGTGAAGGCAAGTTTATTGCCCCTCAAAAGCTAATAGAGGAGCTTGCAAACAATGGTCAAATTATGACTCAATACGTTGACCTCGAAGGAAAGGCAACCATCGATATTCGCTTTAATCCCAACGGTAGCACCATGGCGATAGAGGGTATTCTCTCTCCCGACGGCAGAGTATTCGGCAAGATGGGACACTCGGAAAGAAAGGGATATGGACTCTACAAAAACGTCTGTGGTAAGTACGATATGGCACTCTTTGAGTCTGCAGTAAAATATTTTAAATAAAACACGCTAAATATAACGAAAACAACTAAAAAAAAGGAGATAACTATGGCTTATTTAACCGATATCGAAATCGCCCAACAATGCAAAATGAAACCTATCACCGAGATAGCTGACTCTATTAATATTGATGATAAGTACGTTGAGCAATATGGCAAGTATAAAGCAAAGGTGGACTATTCTTTGCTTAAAGAAAGTACCAGAAAGGACGGCAAACTTATTCTCGTAACAGCTATTACACCCACCCCTGCAGGCGAGGGGAAAACCACCACGACCATAGGTCTTGCAGACGGCTTAAAACGTATTGGTAAAAACGTTGTAGTTGCCCTTCGCGAGCCCTCTCTTGGACCGGTTTTTGGCGTTAAAGGTGGCGCAGCCGGTGGTGGATATGCTCAAGTAGTACCCATGGAAGATATTAACCTC
The DNA here is from genome assembly GCA_045577735.1 of Candidatus Stercoripulliclostridium sp. Taxonomy (GTDB): domain Bacteria; phylum Bacillota; class Clostridia; order Christensenellales; family DTU072; genus Stercoripulliclostridium_A. The sequence goes on from JAZNIY010000025.1 coordinate 88,254, forward strand.
CACTTTACGGGTGACTTCCACGCTATTGGCGCAGCAAACAACCTTCTTGCTGCAATGATAGATAACCACATCCAACAAGGCAATGCTCTTGGCATCGACCCTAGACGCATAGTTTGGAAGCGTTGCGTGGACATGAACGATCGTCAACTTCGTTTCGTAGTAGATGGTCTTGGTGGTAAGGTTAACGGCACGCCTCGTGAAGACGGCTTTGATATTACCGTTGCAAGTGAAATCATGGCAGTATTCTGTCTGGCAAGCTCCATTACTGATCTTAAAGAAAGACTTTCTAGAATCGTTATTGGTTACACTTATGACGATAAGCCCGTAACTTGTGGTCAAATTAAGGCGGTTGGCGCAATGGCAGCCCTTCTAAAAGATGCCCTAAAGCCCAACCTCGTTCAAACTTTAGAGGGTACTCCCTCCTTCGTTCACGGTGGACCTTTTGCAAATATCGCTCACGGCTGTAACTCCGTTATAGCAACCAGAATGGCACTAAAACTTGGTGATTACGCAGTTACCGAAGCTGGCTTTGGCGCAGACCTAGGTGCAGAAAAATTCCTTGATATCAAGTGCCGTATGACTGGCCTTACACCTAGTGCAGTAGTTGTTGTTGCAACCGTTCGCGCACTCAAGTTGCACGGTGGCGCACTCAAAACTGAACTTGGCAACGAAAACCTCGTTGCACTAGAAAAGGGACTTCCCAACCTTCTCCGTCACGTATCCAATATGGTCAACGTTTATAAACTTCCTTGCGTGGTTGCAGTTAACCGTTTCCCCACCGATACCGACAATGAAATTGAACTTGTAATTAACAAGTGCAAAGAACTTGGCGTAAACGTAGTTCTTTCTACCGTTTGGGCAGATGGTGGCAAGGGTGGTATGGCACTTGCAGAAGAGGTAGTACGTCTTTGTGAAAAAGAGAACAATTTCTCATTCAGTTATTCACTTGATGGTACTATTGAAGACAAGATTGAAGGCATTGTTAAGAACGTATATGGTGGCGCTGGAGTTAACTTTACGGCTGAAGCCAAAAAGCAAATTGCAACTTTAACGGCACTAGGTTTCGATAAGATTCCCGTATGTATGGCAAAGACCCAATATTCATTTAGTGATAATCCCGCTCTTCTAGGCGCACCCGAAGGCTTCATCGTTACCGTTCGTAACGTAAAAGTTAGTGCTGGTGCCGGCTTTATCGTAGCCCTTACCGGTGATATTATGACCATGCCCGGACTTCCCAAGGTTCCCGCAGCAGAACGCATTGATGTTAATGAAGACGGAGTTATAACCGGCCTATTCTAAAAACGCGTTATTTTAGCGCTCCCCATAGAAAATAATTAACCCCACTCAGTCATTTACGTCGAGTAAACTCCTGTCGTGGGGTTTTCTCATTTCCGTCGGGGAGCATCTAAATTAACGCGTTTTTAAGAGGCTAGTCAATGGTGAGAACAAATTAAACCTTTTCCTTGTGAGCGAAGTGTAACGGAGTGAAGCCGTTCCACGTTCCGCATTCCGCGCTCCACACTTAATATCTATCCTTGTTTGTGTAACATCGTGTAGCAATGTCGTTTTGCGTTTATTTGTAATTTGGGTATTTACTAAATACTCTTTTAATAGTATAATATGTTCATTAAGGAGCTTGTTGGATATGAGTGCAACCAAAGAACAAAGAATAGTTTTAAGAAGAGAAAGAGAAATTAAGCATTGGGAGAGAGAAAAGAATCGCCCAAAGGGTAAGTATTATATTGCTTACGTAATCTTTATTATAACCTTAATTTATGCGGTAGACGAGATTGCATCACAGATTACTACCTTAATGAAGACGGAGATTGCAAACGATCTTTTTGCTACTGAAAACTCAATTGGGCTTTTAAATATTCTTACCATTTTGGTAGTCCCATTCCAAGCATTAGGGCTTCTATATCGCCCGCTTGCCGACAGATTTGGTAGAAAGGTTTTCCTAATTATAAATACCTTTGGCATGAGCCTTGCACTCCTAGTAATATTCCTTTCGCGCAACGTTATAGTGTACTTTATTGGTGCGTGTATGGTGCAATTCTTCATTCCACACGATATGCACGTTGTATATATTATGGAGTCATCTAGTCCAAAGCAACGCGCGCGTACATATTCGGTAATAAAATTTGTTGCCAACATGGGTGTTATGCTCATTCCTTTAATGCGCAAACTAATGATGGACAATGCTGGTGAATGGCGTAACGTTTTCCTAGTACCTGCAATAGTAGGGTTAGTTGCTTCTTTTATTGCACTAGTGCTTGCAAGAGAAACCGACAGCTTTATTGACTCACGCTTGCGTTACCTTAACTTAACGGATGAAGAGCGACAAGCAGAGAAAGAGCAAAAGGCTCTTGATAATGCTCAAGGTGGTCTAATTCCAGCTTTAAAGTTTGCACTAAAGCACAAGCAATTGCGTTGGCTATATATAACTTCTGCACTTATGAATATCGGTTTTATTGCCACTATTGACTATCAAGCAATAATGACCTACGGGTATGCTACCAACTATTTGAATAGTGGTTTGTTTGCTACCTTAAACGATGCAGTAAATTCGGTTAGTACGGGGGTAATTACCGAAGCGCTGTTCCTCTTCCCCATAGGCAGTGCCGTTGCTCAAGTAATAATGGGTTTTGTTAGCGATATTAAGGGAAGAAAACTTGCTGCCATCGTTACGGCACTAAATTGCCTAGTAAGTTTCGTATTGTTTATTGTAGGCGCAAACCTTGGTTGGAGTCCATATTTTGTAGGTCTAATGTGTGGCGCATGCATTGGTAGTTACTATAGTTCTAACGACGTTATAATTATGATGATAGGGGAATCATCTCCCACGAACTTACGTTCATCAACGATGTCTGCCCAGTTTATTGTAACGGGCATAGGCGTTGTGATTTCCTATGGCATAAGCTTGCCAATAACTTCCATACTAGGCAATACGGTTGTGGGAATAGTTGCTTTCTGCCTACTTGTTCCCGGCTTTATTAGTGGATTTATATCTCTTGTTAAAAAGTGTCACGAAACCAAGGGTATCGATATGGAAACGGTAAAAGGTGACGAATGGGATTAAACTAACAAGATTTTAAAACGAGCACCACTATAGAATAGTGGTGTTTTTTATTTTTAAAAAACTTTACAAAATTTTACACTTTTTTACGGAAATCACTTGACAGAATTTTACAGAAAGTGTAAAATAGTGTCAAGTTAAGGAGGTCGAAAGATGAAGATAACCGACATGATATCAATTACCGAGTTATCCCGACTACTCAAAAAAACAAGACCAACCGTATACAAATATCTTGCAGATTTTGAGAAAGGGAATTTTAGTGCACTACCCCACTCGGTAAAGAAGTTGTTTAGCAGTATCCAAAGTGGTAAAACTCCCAAAAAAGAAATTTATGAATATTGCGATTATTGGTACCAAGATGATTTTACTGCTACGGAGTTCAAAACCAAAGAAGAATCTACCACTTTAAAAGAGGTAATAAATCTATTAAAAACAAATGAAAGAAAGCTTAACCTGTCAAAGATAAAGGAATTTATATTGGAGGAGTTAAAATGATTTTTAATAAGGCAAAAAGATTGGCAAAGGCCAAAAAATTGGTGGCAAAAAACCTAATATATATTCGCTTGAAGAGTGATCTTGAAGCAATAGAAAGGGACATTAATAATAATCAACCCGTGGAAAAAGAGGCTGGTGGCAATGCAATAGTAAAATTCATTAATGGAATAGCTACCGACGTTGCAAATAGCGTAAGAAGAAAGGCTGTTTCCGAGCTTTCAGTTGAGAAAAAGGTGGCAGTTGATAACTTAACGGCATTCGAAAAAGAAAACGATGCAAAAGACTTGGAGCTTGCAGGGGACCTAGAAAAACTCAAGAATTATATTAACAAAGAGCTCTTTAAAAAGGACGCATACGGCATTCAAAGAATGCAATTCGCACTTTCTTTAATGCTAGATAATTCTCGTGAATACGTAAGAAAAGAGGACTCTTTGGAAGTTGTTTCTAAGGTATTGTTTGACGATGAAGGTTACATGAACGTACTCTTCAATGCGTTCGAGCAAAATTACTATGGCATACAAAAGAAAACCGTTGACGAACTAAAAGCTGGTATGCTATTAGGGGCCGGAGTATGGAGTCTAGTAACCGGCAGTTTACTACCCATTGGACTAGGTGGAATGGCAACGCTTGTCAAGCACGTCATTAGTAGAAAGGAACAAAAAGAAAATTTCCAAACCCTAACTAAGGACGAGCTACAAGCATTCCTAGCAATGAAGCTTACGATTATAGAGGAAACTAGAACAAGGCTTCCCGAAAACGTAAAGAATGATCTAATTGACGATTTACTCAAATACGTTTCCAACCTAAGAGGGGATGCAGAGTACGAATGGCTCATTGAAAAGATGGACGTTCCTACTAATAAAGAAAAGATTGAACTTTGCAATTTAACAGTAGAAAGACTTTCCGTAGTCGTAGGAATCTAGTAAGCTGTTAACGATATATATAAACAAAGAAGTTCCCGTTTTGGGGAACTTCTTTTTCATTTTAGGAACACTATTGTGGGTTATGCAACAATATCATTGCTGTCCTTCGTTTCTTCCAAAGGATCGCCGTTTTCCTCTGCAATGGCCTTGTTTTTCTTTTTAAACAAGTTTTTAAAGTCACACTTGTCAACCAATTTTTCCGTAACAAGCAGTAGAGAAGGAAGAACGAATATTACTATGATTAGTGAGGTTAGTGCGCCCACACCAAGCAGGCTTCCCATTGCTGAAACCGTGCCACTTGCGAGCAAACTCAAAGCAAATCCTGTGCCTGTTAGTATTATGCCGGAGGTAATAATAGTTGGGAATACTGCGTTTTCGGCATCAGCCATTGCTTCGTATCTGTCAAGGTAGTTGCCCCTTATTTCACGGTATCTGTTTGTAAGCACAATCGCATAGTCTATGGTTGCACCCATTTGTACTGCCGTAATAATAAGGTAACCAATGAAAGCAATAGGTGTGCTTGTTAGGAAGGGGAATACGAAGTTTATCCATATACCACCTTGAATTGCAAGGATGAGTACGATGGGGAGTAGTAAATTTTTGAAGGCGAATAGTAGGATGACGAGAACGAAGCCAAGCGAGCATAGACATACTATTAGGTTATCGCTATCGAAGTAACTTGCCATATCGTAACAGGCAACGCTTTCACCCGTCATATAAAACTCGTTATAGTAATTAGGAATATTTGCGCCCAGCTCGTCTAGGAAAGCGAAAGTATCTTCACTTTCTATTTCTGAACAAATATTAAATGTCAAGCGAGTGTAATTTTCACTCTCCAAGTTGGCCTTTGCAAAGGTTAGGGAATCAAGCATACTTGCATAGTCACCAAGCATTGGGGCAATAATCTCGCCGTACTCTGCTACAACGTATTCCAGTAGGTCAATAATGCGAACCTTTGCGTTTGTATCGGTGATGCTTTTACTGGTTAGATAGCCGTCAAAAATGGACTCGGCAAAGGTTTCGAATGCGCTAAAATCTTGACCTCCGGCAAGGGCGCCCATTAAGCTGGACATATCTTCCTTGCCTATTTCATCGGTGAGATATACGCCTTCTGCAAGCTCAATGGTGGAAAGTGCGTTAACAGAGTCAACGTTGTCAAATGAGGTTACGTATTCAGCAAGAGCCCTTTCTTGCTCGGGGTTACCTTTGGGAACAACAACGACTAGAGAATTTAAAGTGCCAAAATCATCGGTTATGTGCTCTTTGGCATCTACTATCATGGAGCCACCATTGTAGTTGAATGAATAGTCGTTATAGAATTGACCGACGCAAGCAAGTGCAACAATGACTATGAAAATGGGAACGATTACCTTTCTACCCTTTAGTAGTGCTTTCGCGGGCTTTTTAACGCTTGGGACAAAAGGCTTGTGTTTACTCTTCATAAGAGGCTTGTCAAGAAGAACTAATAGGGCGGGCATTAGGAATACTACGCTGAGTAAACTTGCAATAATACTCTTACCGAGAGCAAGACCGATTTCCACACCAATGGGCATACTCATTAGTAGTAGTGAGCCAAGACCGGCGATGGTGGTTAACGAGCTGGAGAATATTTCAATTAGCCCCTTTGAAAGCGCCGTTGATGCAGCGTTCGTAGCGTCTTTAGTTTTCCTTTCTTCCATATATCTATGAAGTAAAATAACCATATAGTCAAGCGAAAGAGCGAGTTGTAGTACGAGGGCAACTAGGTTGGAGAGGTAACTTATGCCGTTGAAGAGTATGTTTGTACCCATGTTGACGGCCACGGCACAAGCAAACGTAATTAGCATAATTACAATTTCAAAGTAGGTTTTGGAAGTAAAGAATAGTATTGCAAGAATTAGTACGACGATCACTACACCAATTTTTAAAATGCTGTCTTCGGTTTCAGCCTTGGTGAAATATGAGTATGCACTCATTCCCGTGAGATAACCCTCTCTACCCGTTTCGTCAAGGTAATCAATAATATCTTCTACCGCTTGGAAGGCGCCTTTGGTGCTATCGTAATCGGTGAGGTTTACGGTATAAAGAGCCTTGTTATTACGATAGTTCATGTCTTCAACGTATGTAACGTTTGCAACACCTTTAATATTTTTGAGTTCACCGAGCAAAGTATTGGCCTCGGATTTAGTGATGTTTACCACACAAACGTAGGTCATACCTTTGTCATCAAATTCTTTTTTTAGCAAATCAAGAGCATCGTCGGTATAACTTTTGTCTGGCATTTGTCCAGTCAGATCATATTCAATTTCTATAAAAGGAATCATGCACGCGCAACCAATTGTTAGCACTATAAAAACGATTAGGCACACCCATTTACCTTTAACGATAGCGTTTGAAAACTTATCTAGTAAACCGCTTGCTTTTTTTAGAAAATTATTCATTTTTGCACCCTTCCACAAAATGCTTGTTTATATTGTAAAACTATTACGTTAATAATAAGTTAAAACAAAGTTAAATTGCAAGAGTTTTTTATAACTTGTTATAAAAACATATATTGACTAATAAGACGTAGAGGGTTATAATAGAAGATAGGAAAATTATAAGGAGATGCTTATGAGCAACTATGACGTAATTGTAGTAGGTGCCGGCAATGGTGGTCTAATGGCTGCTGCCAACACCTCTAAAGCAGGCTTAAAGACCTTACTACTAGAAAAACACAATTTGCCCGGTGGTTGCGCAACCAGTTTCAGAAGGGGTAGGTTCGAATTTGAACCATCTCTACACGAACTTTGTGGCGTTGGCACCAAAGAAGAACCCGCAGAAATTTATGGTCTATTTGACGAACTTGGTGCAAAGGTTAATTGGGAGTACGAAGACACTATGTATCGCACTATTGTTAAGGGCGAAAATGGGTATGACGTAACTGTTAAAGCAAAGCGCGAACCATTCTATGACAGTATGGAAAAGGCTGTTCCCGGATGCCGAGAAAAAGTCAAAGCGTTCATTGAACTAAACGATAAGGTTGACGCAGCTCTTGAATACGTTGATAAAAAGAAAGGGAATCCTAATCCTCTAGTAATGGTACTCAAACACTCCGATTTTATGCGTGTTTGTGCACACTCTACCGAGGAAATATTGGACGCTTTGGAAATGCCAGACAAAGCAAAAAAGATTCTTACAACCTACTGGGGTTACCTAGGTGTTCCTACCGATGAGCTTAACTGTATGCACTTTTTAAGCATGCTTACAAGCTACATGGACAACTGTGCTGCAATGCCAAAAAAACGCTCCCACGAATTGTCCCTTGCCCTTTGTGACGTAATCTACAAGAATGGTGGTGAAATTCGTTACAATAGCGAAGTAACCGAATTCCTATACAACGAAGACGGCTCTATCGCAGGCGTAGTTGCAAACGGAGAAAAACTTTATGCAAAAGAGGTAATATCCAACGTTATTGCAAATACCGTATTCAATCGTTCCAAAGGCGTTAAACTTCCCGAGCGTGACGTTAAACTTGCAAAGTCAAGAGAGTTCGGTATATCCGTTGCAACCATATACTTAGGATTAGACAAATCTGCTGAAGAGTTAGGCATTAATGATTATACCGTTTTCATTGCAAACGATGGGGATCCTCGTACCCAAGACAACAATAGAGTAAACGATGGTTTTTACATTGTTAACTGCTTGAACAAGGTTATTCCCGACAGCTCGCCAGAAGGAACTTGTACGCTTTTCTTTACTACCTTAATTTATGGTTCTGACCTCCCCAAAGATCTTAAGCCCGAGGACTATAAGAAGTACAAGAATGACCTTGCTGAAAGACTTATTCGTGACTATGAAGAGACGATGGGCGTAAACGTTATGGATCACATTGAAGAAATATCAATTGCAACTCCGGTAACCTTTGCTCGTTATCTTGGAACCCCAGACGGAACTATTTATGGATATAAAAACGCTGGTTGGGATAACGTTATTATGCGTACGACAGCACAAGGAAAGGACAACAACATTAAAGGCTTGTCGTTCTGTGGCGGACATGGCGTACGTGGTGACGGCTACAGTAGCGCATATTCAACCGGTGCTACGGAAGGTAAGCGCGTAGTTAGAAAATTAAAGGGGGACAAATAATATGGCAAGTGCAATTAAGAAAATAAATCCTGCTGATTTTTTGAAGCTTGAACCAACTCGTGAAAAGAAAATTGCCGGAGCAGAATACGGCGCAATAAAGCCCGAAACTGCCTATCTTCCCAATAAGATTGCAAAGGCACTTCACCCCGAAGTACAACATCTAATCGTTAAAGAGATTATACCTTTTAGTGATGACGTTAAGACTTTTACTCTTATTGCTGATAAAGAAGCCGGTACGGAAGCCCTTGCTTATTTTAGCGCCGGGCAATATCTTTCCATAAGGTTAAAGGTAGGCGACGTAGAATTAACTCGTCCCTATTCCATTTCGTCTTGTCCCAAAGATGCGCTTGACGGATTCTATCAACTAACTATTAAGAGAGTAGATGGTGGTCTTGCTAGCGAATATATTTTGGACAACTGGGCAGAGGGTACCAAGGTTAGTGCATCTGCTCCTCAAGGAACCTTTACCTATGAGCGTTTGCGTGATGCTAAAACCATTATTGGCGTTGCCGGTGGTAGTGGTATCACTCCCTTCCGCTCCCTTGCAAAGTCGATTGCAAATGGTGACGAAGACTGCAATTTGATTTTACTTTATGGTTCACGTACCAAGGCTGACATTCTCTTCCTTGACGAGTTAAAGGCTATTGAAAGTGGTTGTGCCAAGTTTAAACTTGTTAACGTCTTGAGTGACGAAAGGGTTGATGGTGAGGAGAGTGGTTTCATAACAGCTGATCTTATTACAAAGTATGCTCCTGAAGGCAACTACTCCATATTCCTTTGTGGGCCTCAAGGAATGTATACTTTCGTTGACAAAGAAATAGAGAAACTAGGACTTCGTCAAAAGTTCGTTCGTCACGAATTGTTTGGTGAGTATCATAACCCAGAAAAGTTAGAAGGCTATCCTACGGATGCTGTTGGTAAAACCTTTAAGCTAACCGTAACGGTATGTGGCGTAACTAAGGTTGTAGACTGCAGTGCCAACGAAACGATGCTTTCTGCTATGGAACGTGGTGGCATACTTGCTCCTGCAAATTGCCGTAGCGGTGAATGTGGCTGGTGTCACTCCAGACTTGTTAGTGGAAACGTGTACGTACCAAAACGCGGAGATGGAAGAAGACTTGCCGACCTCGATTTCGGGTACGTTCATCCCTGTATGACCTTTGCCCTTGGTGACTGTGAACTAGACGTTCCCCCTTTTAAAGCATAACGCTAATAAACTAAAACAGCCCGCTTGTTCGGGCTGTTTTTTTGTGCCAATAAGTACTAGAATATGTATCTATAGCTACAAAAACTAGTGAAAAGTGTGAGAGAAGAATATTTTGTAGGCTTCGCAAAATTCATCACTTTGAGAATATCTTTTGCACCCACCTTTGCAAACGTTCAAGTAGGGGCAGGTCGTGCATTTTTCTTTAATGCCATTTTTCGCTCTAAAGGATGTTGCTCGTGGTGAGGAAAGTAGTTCTTCGATTGAATGAGTGGTTACCTTCCCTAGGGCATAATCATCAAGACAGTAAAAGTCACAAGGGAATGCCGTGCCGTCGCCCTCGAAAACCAAAGTGGGCTCACATCTACCATTCATGCCACATTGCTCGGCTCTACCCTGCTTTATGATCATTAGGTAATTGTCAAATTGTCTTATTCTAATAGGGGAGGAATTAAAGTCACGGGCGTAAAGGGTATAGGTATCAATTAAAAATTGGGCATACTCTTCCCCGCTCATAACGTAGTCTTTGTTATCACCAAGGTACGGTATGAACTGTAGGTTTCTAAAGCCCCGCTTTTTAAAATCTTCATATATCTGTTTGCCTCGGCTTGCGTTGCCTTTATGAATTACGGACAATACGTTAAATGGAACACTCTCTTCTTTTAGTATTCTAATAGCGTCAAGTGCCAAGGGGAAGATTTCCTTTCCTTTTGCAATTCTTTCACTCGTAGCTTTTCTATCACCATCCAAGCTCACACCAACGAGCACGTTGTTTTCCTTGAATAACCTCGCCCATTTTTTGTCTATGAGTAGTCCGTTGGTTTGTATGGAAAAGAGCACTTTAGCATTCAGCGTATTGCGTTCTTTAAAGTATGAGAAAAAGTCGTTAAAGAAGTCGTATCCAGCAAGAGTGGGCTCACCACCTTGGAAAACTATGGATAGATGTCCATCCTTAACGTAGTCAAGAGTTTTGTCAATTAGAGTATGGGAAAGTTCACGCGTAAACGTGCCGTAATTCTTTATGCTACGTGCCTCAACTTCATCGCGATAGAAACAATATTTACAATTCGCATTACATTGCCCCGATGCGGGTTTAATCATTATGCTTAAATTTTTTCCCATATATTAATTATATCAAAGGGTATTGATTTTGTCCATACGATAAAAGATGAGTATTGAAAAACTATAATATATATATAGTATAATAAAAAGATAAAAGTTAACGTAGACACCAAGGAAAAGGTTATGGAAAAAGTAATTAAGATATCAAATGAATTTATGGTAGATGCACCCATTATTAAAGCCGAAAAATACGGTTGTGGGCACATTAACGATACCTATAAATTGACGGATGAAAGGGGGAAGTTCTACATTCTCCAAAGGATAAACCATCGCGTTTTTAGGGACGTTGAGGCTCTAATGCAAAACATAGTTGGTGTAACACAATACGTCTACGCAAAAATGCTAGAAAGAGGTGAGGACGTTAGTGATGCTCTTAGGGTTATTCCTACTCGTTTGGGGAACTCTTACTATGGCAATAGTGAGGTGGGATATTACCGTTTGTACAATTTTGTTTACGGTGGTATTAGCATAGAAACAGCACCGACTTTAGAGCAATTTGAAGTATCTGGGATAGGTTTTGGTAAGTTTCAAAAACTGCTAAACGGGTATCCTGCAGAAACAATAAAGGACTCTATACCCAACTTTCATAATACGATAGACCGTTTTAGTAAATTTGAAAAAGCCATAAGGGAAGACAAGATAGATAGGTTAAAAGGAGTAAAAAAAGAGGTTGAGTGGTTTTTTGTAAGAAAGGAGTATTGCTCGCGTATAGTCAATCTGCTTGAGAGTGGGATTATGCCACTCAGAGTAACCCATAACGACACCAAACTCAACAACGTTTTGGTTAACACTTCCAGCATGACGCCCGTTACCGTAATAGACCTGGATACCGTTATGAAGGGCAGTTTGCTTTATGACTTTGGCGACAGCATTAGAAGTGGCGCGAATACGGGTGCAGAGGATGAAAAAGATCTTAGTAAAGTGGATTTTTCGCTTGCTCATTACGAGGCGTTCGTAAAAGGTTTTGTAGGCGAGGTAAGAGACACTTTGACGGAATGCGAGCGGGAGCATTTGCACTTCGGGGCAATTCTAATGACCTTTGAGTGCGGTATGCGCTTTTTGACTGACTATTTGGAAGGAGACCAATATTTTAAAGTGCATCGCGAGGGGCACAACCTTGACAGATGTCGCACCCAAATTAAAATGGTAGAAAAAATGGAAGAGCATTTGGAGGAGATGAAAGCCATAATCGCAAAGTATGCCTAAAATTATCTTTCAACTTTTAAGATAAGGGGCAAAAATCGTTGTCTATTTTTATTGTTAGTGATATAATCTTATAAAATAAATCGTATAACAAGAGTTATACGAAAGCTTTTAAAAAAAAACTCATTTTAAGGAGACGGAAATATGAAAATTTTGGTTACCGGTGGCGCAGGGTATATAGCAAGCCACACCAACGTTGCACTTTTAAACGCCGGCTATGAAGTAGTAGCAGTCGATAATTTTTCTAACAGTTCTATCGATGCAGTTAGAAACGTAGAAAAAATTACTGGCAAGCAAGTAACTTTCTACGAAGGTGACGTTTGTGACAAGAAAATTTTAGAAAAGATTTTTAGCGAAAATGAAATATATGCAGTTATTCACTTTGCAGGCTTAAAGGCCGTTGGCGAAAGCTGTGCAAAGCCTTTGCTTTACTATCGCAATAACATCGATAGCACCCTTTCTCTTCTTGAGGTTATGAATGCCTACAACGTTAAGAAGTTTGTTTTTAGTTCTTCTGCAACCGTATACGGCACTCCTGAAAGACTTCCCATCGATGAAGACTGCCATCTTTCAACGACCAATCCTTACGGCGCAACCAAACTTATGATAGAAAATATTCTTCGCGACGTATATGCAGCAGATAATGATTGGAATATTCTACTTCTCCGTTACTTCAACCCAGTAGGCGCACACGAAAGTGGACTTATAGGCGAGGACCCCAAAGGCATTCCTAACAATCTTATGCCTTACGTAGCAAAAGTAGCTCACGGCATTCTTCCCTACCTTAACGTATTTGGCAACGACTACGATACTCCCGATGGTACCGGTGTACGCGATTATATCCACGTTATGGACCTCGCAGAAGGACACCTCGCTGCGCTTGAAAACATCAATAATTATGGTGTTGATGCCGTTAACCTTGGTACCGGCGTAGGATACAGTGTTCTCGATATGGTTAAGGCATTCGAAAAGGCTTGTGGCCATGAAGTTGCCTATAAGATTGCTCCCCGTCGTGCCGGTGATATTGCTACTTGCTACGCTTGCCCCGACAAAGCAAAGAAAGAACTTAAATGGAGCGCAAAGCGTAATTTGGAAGATATGTGTCGCGACCTTTGGAATTTCCAAAAAAACAGATAATAGGGGCTAACCATGTATAACAAGAAAATGCATCATTTGGGCAGTGTGCGCTCGGTTATTAGAGAGCTTTTCGAGTTTGGAAAGAAGAGAGCGCAAGAGGTTGGAGCAGACAAGGTATATGATTTTTCACTTGGTAATCCCTCCGTACCCGCGCCCGCTTGTGTTAATGAAGCAATAAAAGATTTGGTAGAAAACTATCCATCAACGGCCCTTCACGGATATACTTCCGCACAAGGTGACGCTTCCGTTAGAAAGGCTATTGCCGAGTACATTAACGAGCGTTTTGGAACGGCTCTTAACGCTGATAGTATCTATATGACTGTAGGTGCTGCAGCTTCTCTATGCATTACGCTAAGAGCACTAAACGAGGGCGCAGACGAGTTTATTACGGTTGCACCATTCTTCCCTGAATATACCGTTTTTACCGAGGCAACCGGAGCTTCTCTCAAGGTTGTTCCTATGAAGCAGGACGACTTCCAAATTGACCTTGTAGCTTTCGAAAAGGCGATTACTCCTCTTACAAAGGGCATCATCCTAAATTCTCCTAATAACCCATCCGGCGTTGTATATACCAAAGAAACGATCATTGGTGTAACAACAATTTTGGGCAACAAACAAAAGGAATATGGTCACCCAATATATCTCATAAGTGACGAACCATACAGAGAACTTGTATATGGTGACGTAGAGGTTCCATACCTAATGAACTACTATGATAATACCATTGTTTGCTACTCGTACAGTAAATCTCTTTCTCTTCCCGGTGAGCGTATTGGTTACGTAGCAGTAAGCAACAAAATAGAAAACGAACGCGACGTATACGCAGCAATTTGTGGAGCCGGTAGAGCTCTTGGTTACGTATGTGCGCCTAGCCTTATGCAAAGGGTTGTAGAAAGATGTTTGCGCGCAACTCCCGACATTGCAGAATACAAAAAGAATAGGGATATAATATACAATTCTCTAACCGAAATGGGTTATACTTGCATTAGGCCCGACGGAGCTTTTTACTTGTTTGTAAAGGCACTAGAAGAGGATGCAAACGCATTTTGCGATAGGGCAAAGGAGCTTGGTTTATTAATAGTTCCCGGTGACAGTTTTGGGGCTCCCGGCTTTTGTCGTATCTCCTACTGCGTATCATATGATATGATAGTACGTTCCCTTCCCGCATTCAAGGAACTAATTGCGAGTTATAAGTAATGCTTAATATTATTATTTACATTTTAATAACACTTTTTGCCACCACCCTAGGAGCCATTTCCGGCATGGGTGGCGGTGTTATTATGAAGCCCGCGTTTGACTTAATAGGAGAATACAACGCTTCCAGTATTGCAGTCGTTACCTCTTGTTCGGTTTTCACAATGTCCCTTGTTTCCGTTGCACTCAAGTTGCTTGCAAAGAAAAAAGAGGGCGAGGAAAAACCCGATTATATCATAATTCTATTTATGGCACTCGGTTCGATTGCCGGTGGATATTTAGGCAACTTAGTATTTGGGTTAATTACTGCAAACGCTAGCGATGCAATAGTTAAAATTTGTCAAAACTCCGTGCTCATAACCGTTATGATATTTATCATAATATATATGAACTCGGCAAACAAACCCAAATCACTCAACTCAAAAAGCAAGGTGGTGGCCGTTATAGCAGGTCTATTCCTCGGTGTAATTTCCAGTTTCTTAGGAATAGGTGGTGGCCCAATGAACGTGGCAATCATAATTTTCCTATTTGGATACGGCATGAAAACGGCGTCAATATGCTCCCTTGCAATAATTATTTTCTCGCAAGCAACCAAGATTATCACAATGACCGTAGAAGGTGGAGTTGGAATTTTTAACGTAGAGATACTAATCTTCGTAATGGTTGCAAGCGTTCTTGGTGCATTTATAGGTAGGTTTATTACTAAAAAAATATCGGAAAAAGGCGCAAAAGTATGTTTCCTTTGCGCCCAAATTATAATAGTAGGTTTGTGTATTTATAACCTTGTTAAATATGCTTTGTTAGTTTAAGCAATAGCACCCTCGACTACAACTGCAATAATAAAGCAAATCCAAAGTGCAACTATGAACGCGCCTTCCGCTGGGAGGGCGAGTTTTGTATATGCACATTTCCAACCCTTATCAACGAAGGTGAACGTTAGGCGAGTGAAGAATACGGTGTTGGAAAAAATGAGTCCTCCAACGAGAGAATAGAAAGGCTTACCAAAAAGGAAAGCAAGTAGCGCTAGGAACAAACCCAAAGCAAATGAGATACCGCCGTAATATACGCGAATTTCGGTTACACCGGCCTCATCTTTTGGTTTCATAGAGTATTTTTCTGCGCTTTTAACCGGGTTGAGAATGAATACGATGGCAGTGCCAAAAAAGTAAAGACAAAGACCTATTGTTGCGACGGTCGAAGCTACGTTACTTGAAATAATTTCTAGCATATTGATTTTTTTCTCCCTTTTATGATATAATTAATTTGTTGATAATAAGATTTTACTACTAAAAGTGAAATATATCAAGGGGAAAGAACAATAACTAATAGACTAATTAGTGACTTAAGAGAGAAGCCGAAAGGTTTCTCTCTTTTTTTTAAAAAAGTATTGACAATTATTTTTCATAGGTTTATACTTTCAAATATGAAAAATATGAAGTTTAACGCATTTGAATTTTTCTTTTTTGGCTTTAGCAATAGAGTTTAATTTGTGTGCGGTAAATTAATATATTACGTTACATTGAACCGCACGAAAGTGTGGTTTTTTTAATAGGAGATATCTATATGGACAAAACGGAAATCAAAGACCTTAGGCAAAACATTAATGCTATTGATGATGAAATAGCCACCCTATACGTTAAACGTATGGCAATTGCAAAAGAAATTGGCGAATACAAGGTACAAAACAAGCTTTGTGTGGGCGATGCTAATCGTGAAAGAGAGATTATAAATAGGGTAACTAAGGATATGCCCCAAGAGATTAAACTTTACGGCAAACAGCTTTTTGAAAGTTTGTTTAATACCTCAAAGGCCTATCAAACCAGATTTGTAGAAGTTGACTCTAAAGTTATAGCCAACGTCAAAAAGGCCATTCAAGAGGGTGTCCAAGAATTTCCTACTTCTGCTTGCGTTGCTTGTCAGGGCGTTGCTGGAGCATATTCACAAATAGCAACTGACAGAATGTTCCCCATTGCAGATATTTTGTATTTTAAGGATTGGGACGCAGTATTTAAAGCCGTTGAAAGAGGTCTTTGCGACTTTGGCGTTCTTCCCATAGAAAACTCTAACGCAGGCTCTGTTAACGCTGTTTACGACCTAATGCGCAAGCATAACTTCTATATTGCAAAGAGCATAAAATTACGTATTCAGCACTACTTACTTGCAAAAACGGGTACCGAAATTGGTGATATTAAGGAAGTATTCACCCATGAACAAGCAGTTGCACAATGTAGTGAGTTCCTAAAGACACTAGGAGAGGTTAAAGTAACGGTTGTAGACAATACTGCAAAGGCAGCAGAACTTGTTGCAGACAGTGAAAGAAAGGACATTGCTTGCATTTGCTCCCACGATTGTGCCGGATTGTACGGCTTGAGCATAGTTGAGCCCAACGTTCAAAATAACGATAACAACTATACTAGATTTATCGCTATCGCAAAGGAACTTAAGGTTTATCAAAATGCTTCCAAGATTTCCATTATGGCAAATCTTCCCCACGAAGCCGGTAGTCTTAACAAGGTACTAAATCGTTTTGCATCCCTTGGATTAAACCTAACCAAACTAGAATCTCGTCCCATGAGCAATACCTCTTTCGAGTTTGCTTTCTACTTTGATATTGCGGCGAAGATTGAGCAACCCGAAGTACAAAACTTGCTGGCTGAACTTGACAACACTTGCGACAAGTTCGTATTCCTAGGCGCATACGAAGAAATTTAATCTATTAGCATATAGATAAATCTCGATTAATTTGTAGCACACTTCAAATAAGTGTGCTATATTATTTGCATGAAGGCAGAATTTTTAAAGAATAAAAAGTTGGTTATTTTTGATATGGACGGCACTCTCATTGATTCCATGGGAGTATGGAACGAGGCTGATGAAAGGGTCGTTGCCATTATTAGAAGAGATGGGTTGAACACGAAGGAAAATATGCTAGAAGTACGCAACGAAGCTCTTCGATTGTTTTCTACCAGTCCTAATCCTTATGAGGAATATTGTTCTTTGTTAAAAGAGAGATATAAATCCGACCTTTCCAAAGAGGAGATATTTGCCATTCGTTACAAGATAGCAAGCGAATATTTGGAAACGCGCATAAAGTTCAAACCATATGCCGATCAACTGATTAAGAAGTTAAAAGAAGAGGGCTATCTTCTAGCCATAGCGAGCACAACGCAAAGCAAGAATATGGCAATATATCGTTTTAAGAATCAAAACATCATTTCAAAAGCAAGGCTTGACGATTACTTCGACCTCATTCTAGCCCGTGACGATTGTTATGAAATTAAGCCACATCCCGAAATATTTCTCAAGGTGCTTTCAACCTTAGGGGTAAAAGGGGAGGATGCCATTATTTTTGAAGACTCTCTTGTAGGTGTAGAGGCTGCAAAAAGAGCAGGGGTTGAGTGTTGTGTTATCTATGATAAATTCTCGGATTGCGATCGTGATAAAATAAATGCACTTGCCGATTATAAGATAGACTCTTTTGAAGAATTACTCTAATCATACGCATTAAAAAAGCACCCACATGGGTGCTTTTGTTTTATCAATTATAAAATTATTTTAGTAGACTGTCTTTTTTGTATTTTCTCATTATAGTAAAATACACAAAAATTGCTATTAGTGGGAAAATCATGCCAACCAGCATGCCGGCTTTCATGCCTAATTGTTCGGGCGTTATGCTTAGTTCCAAAGCAAGTTTAATGCCGAAATCAGAAAGAGTAATGGCATCGGTTATACTGCCTACCAATTGTGGTACTATTGCAGAACCAAGATCGCCACCCGAAGCCATCATTGCGAACATAAACACGCCACCTTGAGGTATGCGTTCTTGACCAACTATTAAACTGCCCGGCCATAGCATAGCCGTGAAAAGCCCCGTTAACGCACAAGCAACAAGTCCAAGAATGGGTATGGGGGTGAGAACTGCTGTCAAATAGCAGAGGGTTGCTCCTATTGCACTAAAGAATAGCACTTTTGCTACGTTCTTTCCTATTTTTGAGTATAAGGTACGGCCAAGACCTAGGAACAAGGCAAAGAGAGCAAGACCAAATATGTCCCCAAGTAACTTTGGTATACCGAGGGAAGCCTCCAAATATCCACTACACCATTGGCTCATTGTGTTTTCTGCCGCTCCGCCAAGGAATATCGCAAAGAAGCATAGCCACAATTCCTTGTTTTTCATTAAGTCAATAACGCCGGAAACCCTTTCCGGTGTTTCCATTTGAGGAATTTTAGAACATATGAAAAGACAGGCTGAAACAAGGGGTATTATGCCAAGAATAAGGGCGAGATAATGCCAATTATTGTACCCTACGAAATGCAAGAAAATGGAACTAAAGGCAATTACGCCTACAACACCCCAGGCGTACATGGAGTGTAGTTTACTCATTTCACGTTCGGGATTCTTTGAGGGGACCGAGGCAATAACAGGGCTCATTAGCACCTCGCCAAGGCCTCCGCTTACTGCAAAAATAATGGTACCAATAAAGATGCCGACTACTGCGTGAGTAGGGAAAAATAGTGGAATTAGAGCATATATTAATAAACCGACACAAGTGAGTATGGGTGTCAGTTTTACAGCGATTGGGATATTAAACTTGTGTGAAAAGAAGCTAAATAGCAAATCAATTGAAAGTTGAGTTACAAAGTTTACGGCAACCAACAAACCAAGCAAAGTATAGCTAATACCGTAGGTTTCCTTGAACGTCAAAAAAAGGAGTGGAGAAAGACAAATAACCACACTCATAGAAACGCCCGAAGAATAGCAAGCTAGTTTTACTCTTTTGTTATTATCCATAATGACCTCTTTAATAAAAGTATAGCATATGGCGCGTTGGTAACACAACATTTTAACGTTAAGTAGCTACCCGTCATAAAGGATATATCAAGATTTTGGGGCGTTGTTTTCAAAATATGGAGGTTTTATTTAATTTACGTATTGAAGTAGTAAGAAATATATGGTAAAATATAAAAATAGTAAACCACGTTACTAAAGGAGAAGAGATGATTACTAAATTAAGAAGAACTAGTAAATTGTCCAAAAATTTAGTTAACGAAAAGCTTAATGCCAACAAGCTTGATATTGAAGATCGCAAGCAAAGAAAGGCATTTTTGCAAGCAATAGAGGAAAGACCTCGTCTGCTAAACTCTCTTAATGAGGAAAACAGAAACGAGTTCTTGATGCTTGCAATCAAAGAAGATTATCGTTACTTTACCTATTTGGACAAAAAGTTCTACACGGAAGAGCTAGCAAGCGAATATCTTTACGAGCGCCTACTTGAAGGCAGTAAGGATATGTTCAAAAACAAGCAAAAGCACAATTATTTGAAGGGCTTTGCAAGTATTCTTGAGGGTAATGGTGATGGACTTTATGATTCCTTTGTTGGACAAGTAGGGGACAATTTCCGTTATATTATCCAAAAAAGTTATGACAACAAGGTATTGCTTTCCTTTAACTACGCAACCGTCGATGGTGACGAAGTTTTCTACGTTGACAGAGAGCTAGAGGTTCCAACTTCTTTAAAATCTCACTTTAAAGTATCATTCCAGATGGTCGATACCTTGAAGTTCTTGGAGAAAATGAACGTTAGCGTAGCACAACTAGGCGTGGAAAAAATATACAATACTTTCACCGATTTAATTTGTGGCAACTATAAGACCTATTTGCACCAATACATTGATGAAAATAACGCTGGTTTCTATAGCTTAACCTCGACTACGCCTAGAATTCAAGAGTTCATTAAGGGAAAATTCCAAGCTACTTTCTTGGAATACGGCGTTGAGTTAACCGATTTCGTCATTAAGAGCATCAACGTTCCCAGAGAGGTGGTATATAAGATTGAGGACCAAGCTCTTGAGTTTTTACTTGCTCGTCATAAGATGGAAGCAGATACCATTCTTCAAAGAAAATCTCTTGAAAACTACGTTGAAAAGCTCACGGCACTCAAGGATTTCCCCGACGTATATCCCGAGCAAACGGAATACGAAAAGGATCTTGCACTTGTTAGAGAGCTCAAGAGAAGTGGTAAGTTTGAAGATAAACTCGTTGATAGGAATATCGGCCTAGCTAACATTAAAGAAAGAGTGGACACTGACGTCGAGCAAGTCAAAGACGTACTACCAAAGAGAAGATGGCTTACCCTTGCAAAGGTACTATATCATACGGCATTCTGGATATGCGTAATCGTAGCACTTTCCATGCTTGCAGTAGATGCAACCGGTGGCATAACTATGGTAGCACTAGGTGGCGTATTCCTACTCTTCGGACTAGTTGCATTCTTTGCGTATGACAAATTCAAAGCACCCAATTTGATAGAAAAACAAAAAGGAGACAAAGAATAATGAAACAAAAAATAAGAATTAGAAAGGCACTAATACTAATTTCCACCATTCTCTGCTCCTCAGCGCTCATAGTACCGGGTATTTTGAGATTGCTTGGAAAGATTTAACCTCTTACGTTTAGAAGGCGACCTATATGGGTCGCCTTTTTTTTATGTAAATAGGTTTCTATGAGAAAAAGTTGGAAATCCAAGAAAAATACCCCAATGCAGAGCACTCTTTGACCGAGTTTGAAAAGGATTTAGCATTACAAAGATATCTAATTAAGACGGGACAAGAGGCCGAAGAAGAAGTTGACCATAGTATTCAAATTAAGCAAAAACTTGACAAGAAAGATACGATTATTGCGCAAGCAGAGGACGTTGTTCCAGAATCACCCGTTAAGGATAAGTTTAAAATAGCTTTTTACACTTCACTTGCAGTCTTTGTTTTGGTTTCTTTAATTTGTTTCGCAGCAGGACCCGGAGTAGCATTCATTATGCTAGGCGTGACGGCTGTTATTTTTGGTGGTATTGGAGCATTCTTCCACAAGAAGCTTAAGGTAACTAAGGGCGCAGGAACTGACAAGGTGGCTAAAAACAATGGAAAATAATGAAGATATGATGCAACCCACTTTTGTGGAAAAGACCGAGCCGGAAGTTAAAGAAGCACCTATCGTTGTCAATGAGGAAAATGGTGGAAAGCCTAGCTTTAAGTTGGACAAAAAAGGCATTATCATTCTAGTAATAAGTTGTGTTCTGGCGCTTGCATTTTTAATCACTGGTATAGTCCTACTAACAACAAATGGAAGGGATGCTTCTAGTGATGATAATAATAAAAATGACAATTCTTCCATAAATTTTGACAACGTGTATTATAATACAGCCTATTTGGATGATGATTATATCATTTATGCTCCCGGCGAAGACTATTACCATTTTAAGTATTATTGTGGAGAAACTGCAAAAAGATACATATGCCTAGATGGTGGCGAGATTTGGTCCGTATACAAATCTTACAACGGTGATCAAGGGACAAAAACGGCTGTATCCGTTTATAGTGCGTTCATCGATGGCACCTATGACCTCGAATACTATTTTTATGCTGAAGCAGATGTAACTTACTACATCACCGTTGAAACGGAAAGCAGAGACGAAATAATATTAGAAATTAAAAGTTAATAATTAAGCTTGAAGCAATGAATTAAAAGCAGTGGTTTGACCACTGCTTTTAATATTGTTTTTTGAACTAGACTAACCAATAGGTATCCAAAATCAAATACAAGGCTTACTGACGACCTCGTTTTCCTTTCCGTCTTCTAATATTTCAATAGGAACGATCGTGCGGAATAGCTCTATGTCATAGTTAGGAATGAAGATTTCAAATTGTTCCCCGTCTATCTCTAGAAGAACTTTGTACAAGCTTTTAATTATATAACCGCCTTGATCGTTTTTTCTAAGTTTGTAGGGCTTGTATTTTTCGCTTTTCACACCTTCTTCCTTGTTCCAATTAGAAATACTCTTACGCTTTTTTTTCATCGTAATGGACTTGAAGCACTCGCGTGGAATAGCAAAAACCGAATAGCAGTCTGCAAAACATATTTTGCCATTTTCTTCAAAAACGTGTAATGGCACGTTTTGATATGAATTTGACCATATTTCTTTTTCTACTCCATGGTCGTTTTCTTTAACCATTGGGAAAATGACGTCGACAAAAACGGAGGTATCCGGCACTTTTAATTCTAAAATAGCCTGGTCCGTCAATTCGTTTATAACATCTAATTGAGAATTTAAAAGGGGGTCTTGTTTTAATTTATATTTACGAATTCCAATATATGCAAACAAACCTAAACCGGCTAGCAAGCAAGCTCCACAAATATAGAATAAATAAGGAGCGTGATTATAGGACTCCGTTATGGTAGCGTCACTATCTAAAATACCCTCAAGTATGCAAGCGCCAATAAACGTAATAACGCTAGCTAATATGCTTATCCACGTGGGCAGAGCCTTTTTAAAAGAAGTAGCAACAACTTCCTTACTATCGTCCAATTTGGATTGGCTCTCTTCACTTAAAGAGCGAATTTCAAAGCGAGTATACGGAGCAGTACCATCTTTTTTTACGCCAAATAGATTTTTCATAATATACCTCTATTTAAGTATCGAACGTTTAAGAATCGTACTAATATATCAAATTGCTAAATTAGAATATGTATTATTCAATTGTGAAATTTTCTGTTTTCAAATCACAATAGTATCTTCCGCTTTCTGCGTTAAATCTTAAAACGCAATAGTCTGGATCAGTAACACCACCTTTATAAAACATCGTGTCTCCTTTGTGCCAAATCATATCTTTCGTCTTTTGGTCGGTTAACACTTCTATTTTCCCCTTTAACAAAACACCTGTGTACTTAATCAAGCCTTTATGATAGAAGTAAATACTAGCATTGGGATTATTCATATACTGTTTAACTCTCATGGAAGAAGTATTTGTTGAAAAATAAAACTGGCGCAAGCCATTGACTTTTCTCGGTCTAAGCATCGCTTTTACGTTTGGAAATCCTTCTTCGTCAACAGAACAGATAAAAGCGACTTTTTGCTTCTTGATAAATTTTGCAATTTTGTTGTTATCCATAAACACTCCTCACATAAATTCAAATTTGTTTATATGCTTGACAAAATCAATTGTACTCAAACTCAAAATCACCATTTATACATTTGCCAGTTGATTCGAGAACAACGTAGATTGTTTTTTCGTTATCGTATTTATCATTAAGTATGATAGTTTCATCGTAGGATTTTCCGCCTTTAATTGTACGGAGCAATTCTTTTTCACCGTCAACACCAATATAAACTTTCATTTCGCCTTCATCAAGGGTTGCTTCAATATCAAGCGTATGCTCAGCTACACCATCTCTTTTCAATTTGAAATTATACGTTCCATTAAATGTATCAAATTCCATACTCGCTTCATCGCCATGACACGAAGTAATCAAAATGGTTGCAGAATAATTCTTGACATATCCGCTACAACCGCAGAGGGTGGCAAGCGTGAGAACTATAAGCAATGCAAAACAAACTTTTTTCATATCCATTTTCCTTTGTCAAATTCTAATTTATCTATCAACTATTAAATATAATATACCACATAAGAATAAGGAAATCAATAGGCATAAGGCGGGCTTGTCTTGGTAGAAGCCGTGGACGATAACGGACCGCGAAAGGCGGTCTCGCACTATATGAAACATGTAATTAAGTTTGTAACACGTAATAGTGGCAGTTGGTGGAATGTACTTGAACGCTAAAGCGTTCACTTTCGCCAGGTTTTTGCTTAGCAAAATGCCAAACTTGTTTTGGCTATAATGTGAGCAACGCGAACTAAAATTTGAACGAAGTGAGATACTCGCAAAAACTTGCGCACCGCGATTGCTTTGCAATAGCGGTGAAGGTCCGTTCGTCCGTCAACAAAACAAAAAAGCAACCTAAATTGGTTGCTTTCGTTTTGTTGGTGGAGTGATGATAGATATAATCGAACACTATTTTTATGTATTATTTCTTTTTCTAATCATCTCACTTTCTCGATATTGTTCTGCTTCGGCAGTATTTATAAAATCAACAGTTTTGTCATGGTTTTCTTCTACTACTTTTTTTATTTCATCTAAAGTAACTCTAAAAAACTCTTTTCTGCCATTTATTAAATTTAATTTTTTGTCAGCAAAAGCAGTATGTAGTGCATGTTCTAATTTCGGAGCATCATCTGAGAAAATCATAGCATGAATATCATATCGAAAAGGTACGGAGGCGCCACTTAATTCAGCGATACGGTCTTCGGGTTCTAATCTTCTAGTCATTCCTATTTTGTAAACATTTTCTCCAAAGGCGCCAATGTTGGAAATAATATATACATATCCAGCACGATGATTTGCGGCACGATAATCTAAATTCTCCATCGCTTTATCAATGTCAATTAAATTATTTGTAAGCTCATCTTTTTTTTGCAAAAGAAATTCTTTACGTTCATCACTTTTTTCAACTTCGATTTGCTCCTCAACTTTTTTTAACGCATTTTGATAATGGCTTTGCTCTTTTTCAAACTCAAGACGTCTCGCTTCAATTTCTTTCGCTACGCGTTCTTCTTCTTTGAGTTGTTCCTTAATACGACGTAGTTCCTCTTGTTCTTCTTTTCTTTTTTTGTGATAGGAATATGAAAGCTCTAATTCTTGTAATTTCAAGCGCAAATATTTGGGCGAAAGTTCAAGAGCATTGGTTTCGTTTAAGCGGTTTTGAGTTTCATAAGCTTTTATTATTCTATTTTTACTGCTCTCATAATTATAAAATCGAACCTTATCAATGCAAATATCACATTCTATATTAAAGTTCCTAATCATTTGTTTCATGTTTTCTTTGATGAGCTTTTTGCCTTCTTTTTCACTTCCATTAACGATCCATGGAATATTGCAAAAAACAGCAGCCTCTTGTTTTATAAGCAGCTTTTGTTCATCGCGAAGTTTTGCGAGCTCAATTTTGTACTCATCGGAATTGGCAAAAGCATATTGTGGAGTAAAAACCCCAAAATCTTGGAACAAAATTTCATCATCTAATTGAATGATTTCTTTTAGCAATGTTGTTTTAATTTGTGTTAGGTGCTCAATTTGAGCATTTAAATCTTCAATTTTAAGTTCATCCATGGTTATTCTTCTTGCATTAATATATTGTAACGTTCTTTTTCATATTGTTCAAAAGTTACATCACCACTATCATATTGTATCTTAAGATTTTTAAGTTTAGCCCAAGCACTATTTGATTCTTTGTCTTCTAATTTTGGGGTAAAGGTATTTTGGCTTGGTGCGGTTGTATAGATATGACCTTTAGTGGCTTCTTTAAAGGCTATTTCTTTTTGTTCTAATTCTTTTTCATGCGCTATTATATAGTTGTATTTTTTCTCAATTTGTTGTTTTGATATGGATTTTTTAGTTTTTTCTTCATTTTCCAATTTCGCTATGTTCAGTATTTCATTGACTAAATCATATGAGCAGGTTTCTACTTTTTCATAAAAGTTGCTTCGTTTGGGTGTAACGTAACCAACAACAAAGTTTAAAGAAAAATCTATTTTTGGAAATAGTTCTAGTTCTTTTATTAGCTGTTTTTCATACTTTATAAAGTCGCTGGCTCTTAAATCATTTATACTTTTTAGATAGCTACTAATTTCATCATATTTAGATTGTGGTATATTAGAATATTTAAACTTATATTCACTATATAGCTCACGATTACTACTGATTTTTGATAGTATTATTGATAGTTCATCATAAAATGAAGAAAAGTTTTTTTTCAAATATTTTTCTTTATTAAAGTTGTTGAAGGTGGATAATGATGTCATTGAGATTCGTTTTGTATAATCCTCAATCTCATAAAAATGATAAGAGTGGTTCAATTCTAAAGCATATAAATATGGCTTGCTTGTTTTTTTGACGAACTCAAGATGCTCTTGCTCAGTTATTAATTGCAAAAGATTAATATCTTTGATAATAGTATTTTTGTCGCCTAGAGATGGGTGTTGGATTGTGAGAGTAATTTCTTTTGGATTTTGAGTGATGATAATACTATTTAGGAAGGTGGCTTCTAAACTCAAAAATTCTTCAAGTGTCATGCCGTCTAAGAAGGGGAGGTCGCCAACGTCCCTATTTGTGGAGAAAAGTTCGGCACATTGTTTATGATAGTTCGTGTATTCTGAATGATTTGAAAATATCCTCATCTTAATATTGCTATAATAAGACAATTTTTGTGATATCATATCACTTATGGCCTTTTTTACTAGCGTATTTGTAATTTTGCCGTTATTATCTTGAATATGATACTTTCTTAAATCAAAGTGATAAATAGAACCTGATAAATATTGTTTGTATTTTTCATTTAAGGTCTCTAATTCTCTTAAAAGAGAACTGGTTGATTTTACGAACACCTCTTTTATAGCTTCAATGAACTCGGAACATGGAATAGTAAGAGAGTTTTCATTTTCAGTGGCACCATTGAAAATGATCTTAATGGTATCGTCATATTGATAAACCAATTTGCTTTTGTTATAAAGACGGAGTTCAACTTCTTTAAAAGTATCGTATTTCATGGTCAAGTGCATTTTCTTAAAGTTTTCTTTAGTGCATGCACTATCCAAAAGCTTATTATATTTTGACAAATATTCTTGATAATCATCTTTAGATTTTTTTGTTGCAAGCAAAAAATTTACAATTTCATCGCAATACAAGTAGACTAATTGCAATTTATCATTATGGTCTAAAGATGATTTTGAAGAAACAGTGTAATATAGGCATAGTGGGGCATCGTTATTAAAATAAAAAGATTCATTTAAAGTCTCTAATTCTCTTAAAAGAGAACTATGTTTGGCAACAATTTTATTTTGTAGATTCGAGTGCTTTGTTATAATTTTCCCTACATACTTACCAGCTAGATGTGAGATACGTTTATAAGAATGAGTGAAAAAGTCTGCCAAACCTTGCCTTTTTTTATAGATGAGATTTCCGATAAAGCCAATTAATATAGCTCCTAAAATCACACCAAGTATTATAGCAATAATTTTTAAATATTTAAACAAAATTATAACTATTAGTAGGAAGAGAATAAGAAATATAGGTATTGAATCATTCTTTTTTGACATAAAGCCTCAATCTATTGCAATTTTAATATAATTATAACAAAAATATTAATTTTAATCAATGGGTATAAAAAACAATATTTAGATTGTAACGAAATTTGGACAAGGTAATACATCAATTAAAGTAAATAAATCATCTTTAAAAATTTTTTGGCACCATAACGTGTGCTTGTCTTGGTAGAGTCAGTGGACGATAACGGACCGCGAAAGACTATCTCATACATAGAATTAGATAGAATATGATTAATAACTTGTAATAAATTGTAGTTAGTTAACAAACAAAAAATGCAAAGCATTTTTCTTTCGCCAGGTTTTTGCTTAGCAAAATGCCAAACTTGTTTTGGCTATAATGTGAGCAACGCGAACTATAATTTGAACGAAGTGAGTTACTCGCAAAAACTTGCGCACCGCACTCACTTTGTGAGAGCAAAAAAGTAGCACATATAGTGGACGATAACG
This sequence comes from Candidatus Stercoripulliclostridium sp., assembly GCA_045577735.1. GTDB lineage: Bacteria > Bacillota > Clostridia > Christensenellales > DTU072 > Stercoripulliclostridium_A. The sequence goes on from JAZNIY010000025.1 coordinate 116,152, forward strand.
GACCGCGAAAGACTATCTCATACATAGAATTAGATAGAATATGATTAATAACTTGTAATAAATTGTAGTTAGTTAACAAACAAAAAAATGCAAAGCATTTTTCTTTCGCTAGGTTGCTAACGCAACTTGCGCACCGCGATTGCTTTGCAATAGCGTGCGCTGTCGGTTATCGTTCACCTACCACAAATAAAAAGCCGAACACTTTTGTGCTCGGCTTTCGTTGTGGTGGTGGACGATAACGGACTCGAACCGCTGACTTTCTCCACGTCAAGAAGACACTCTACCAACTGAGTTAATCGTCCTTGTGCCTATATATAATAACAAATCCGTTTGCTTTTGTAAAGTGTTTTTATTTTTTAGTTTAAAAAATGTTCGGTGCTATTTGGGCAGTTCTGTACAGCTTGTTTTTGTGTTAATTAATATTACTGTAAGAATTCGACAAAATTACGATATAAGGTTTCCTAAATTGCGCCTTAGGTATCCTTAACGCTTGTATTATATTTGTATTGACATTTCGCCTAAGGTTTGGTAAAATTGTAATATGAAGTTGGTTAAAATATCAAAACTAAATAGGGCGATGGTTCTTTTGGTACTTTGCGTAGTGTTGGCTTGTACTGCCTTTTGTGTGTCTTGTAATGAAAAACCGGAGGAAGAGAAAAAGTCTTGCGTAGAGCACCTTTTCCAAAAGGTTGATGATGAGATTAATCGTGCGCCGACCTATGATAGAGAGGGGCGCGAGTTGAAGAAGTGCTCAGTTTGTGGCTTGACGGTGTCTTTTGTAATTCCCAAGTTGGAGCGCCTCTCTGCAACGGAAGACCCTGCATATATACCATTGCTTGAAAGCTACGTGGTAAATAGTGGTGATACGCTAGAAGAAATTGCATCGGCATATTTTACTTCGGGATGGGCATTTGTGCTTGAAGGTGAAACGGTGGTTACGGGGCCCAGTGAGGAAGGTTATGATTACGCCGTAATCTATACCTCGTCAGAGGACAAATACTCCAATCTTCAAACAACTATTAAGCTGATCGTAAGATAAATATCGGTTTAACCCTTTGAGTTTTTAGGGCTAGAATTTCCTATATAATAAATAATTTAAATAAAACGTTTGATATTGTGCGCGCGTATATGATATAATCTAGCGCGTACAAATCTTTTATACGGAGTATAATATGAGAAAAGAAAATCCCACCCCCGATTTTGTGGCAATGGAAAAAGCCACGCTAAAATTCTGGCAAGACGAAAAATGCTTTGAAAAATTAGTTGAAAAGAACAAGAATGGCGAACGCTTCCGTTTCTTGGATGGCCCCATTACCGCTAACAATCCCATGGGTATTCACCACTCTTGGGGTAGAACCATGAAGGATATGTATATCAAGTACAATGCAATGCTTGGTAAATCCTGCCAGTATCAAAACGGCTTTGACTCCCAAGGTCTATGGGTAGAAGTTGAAACCGAAAAAGATCTTGGCATAGAAGTTAAGAGCGACATTACCAAATACGGCGTAGACAAATTCACCACCAAATGTATGGGCAGAGTGGAAAAGTTTGCAGGTGTTATCACCGAGCAATCCAAGCGCCTCGGTCAATGGATGGATTGGGAAAACAGCTATTTTACCAATACCGACCTTAACATCACCTCCATTTGGCACTTCCTCAAAGTATGTAACGAAAAGGGCTGGTTAGTAAAATCACACCGTCCCATGCCCTGGTGTCCTCGTTGTGGAACCTCTCTAAGTGATCACGAAATGAGTGGTTCTTATGCAGATATGGAACACCTTTCCATTTTTGCAAAACTTCCCATCGTAGGTACCAATGATAAAATTATACTCTGGACCACCACTCCTTGGACCTTGACATCTAACTGCGCACTTGCAGTTAATCCCGAAATCGAGTACGTTCGCGTTAAGGTTAAGAGTGATAGCGCAAACCTTATAGTAGGCAAGAATGCTCTTGGAAAACTCAAGGGCGATATACTGGAAGTAAGCGATCCTTTCAAGGGCGCTGAGCTTATCGGTAAAGAATACAAGACCTGTTTTGAAGACTTTGAATGTCAACAATTCACTCACACCATCGTGCCCTGGGAAGACGTTGACGCTACCGAAGGTACCGGTGTGGTTCATATTGCTCCCGGCTGTGGCGCCGAGGACTTTGAACTAGGCAAGAAGCTTGGTATCCCCACCATTTGCCCCATTGATGACGAAGGCGTTATTATTGAAGGCTTTGGTAAGTTCACCGGAATGAAGACCACCGACCTTGTTGACGACGTTGTTAAGGCTCTTGAAGAACAAGGCAAACTTTACAAAACCGAACTTTACACCCACAGCTATCCTAAGTGCTGGAGATGTAAGACCCCCGTTGTTTTCAAACTCGTTGACGAATGGAGCATTCGTACCGACGAAATCAAGCCTCTTATGATTGAGGCAGCAAAGACCGTAAAATGGGAACCCGAATTCGCCGGTAAGCGCATGCTTGACTGGTTGAACAACATGGGAGATTGGAACATTAGCCGTAAGAGATTCTACGGACTACCCTTGCCCTTCTACGTCTGTAAGAAGTGTGGTCACGTTACCGTAATAGGCTCCAAGGAAGAGCTCATTGAAAGAAGTGAACACGGCAACATCGACAACGTTCCACACCTCCACAAGCCCTACATTGACGAGGTTAAGATTCATTGTGAAAATTGTGGCGAGCTAGTAGAAAGAGTGCCCGAAGTAGGCGACTGCTGGCTGGACGCTGGTATTACTCCCTTCTCAACTAAGAAGTATTTTAGTGATAAAGAATATTTTAACAACAACTTCCCAAGCGATCTTGTTATAGAAATGAAGGAACAAATTAGACTTTGGTTCTATTCACTCCTATTCATGTCCGTAACTTTGACCGGCAAAGCTCCCTATAAACAAGTCGTTGCACACTCTTCCGTTATTAAAGAAGACGGTGGCAAGTTTAGTAAGACCGGTTATATGATTCGCTTTGACGAAGCAGCAGAAAAGATGGGTGCCGATACTATTCGTTATATGTTTATGGGCAATCCCATTGCTAGTGACGTTCGCTTTGGTTATAATCTTGCTGACGAAGCAAGAAGAAAGATGCTCGGTTTCTGGAATATTTACGTATTCTTTAACCTATATGCTGCAATCGATAACCCCGATATTGCAAACCACAAGATTGACTACGCAACCTTGACGCACAGCGATAAGTGGCTATTAAATCGTACCAATGCTTTCATAAAGTTTGCAAAGAACTGCATGGAAACCTTCCGTCACCCTGCACTCGTTAAGGAATTTGAAGCATACGTTGACGACGTATCCAACTGGTACATTCGTATTAATCGTAAGCGTTTCTGGAAGTCTACCGATGCAGTTGACCAAATGAATGCATACTGGTGCTTGTACCAAGCAATAAAGGCAACCGTTGGCATTATGGCTCCTATCACTCCCTTCATTACCGATTACATTTACCAAAACACCGTTCGTGAAGTGGAAAAAGATGCTCCCATAAGCGTTCACCTTACCTCATATCCCACACCTCTAGATATTCCTGAAGAAGAGAATATACTAACCGAAACCACAATTTCTCGTGAAATTATCGCAACTGCACAAAGGATGCGTAATGAAGCACAAATTAAAGTTAAGCAACCCTTATCACGTCTTTTCGTTACCGCAAGTGCCGAAGACGTAAAAGCAGCAACTGCTCTACAAAACACGATTAAGGAAGAACTTAACGTTAAGGAATTGGTATTCAGCGAGGATACTTCCGTTTACAACGACGTTTACTATACCGTAAACTTCCGTGTTGCAGGTCAAGCACTCAAGGGCGAAGCACAAAAGCTAAAGAAACTTGTTGACTCCCTCGACCAAGAAGGATACAACGCACTTGACAAGATGGTTAAGGCTGACTCCGTAAACATTGGTGATTTTGAAGGACTAGCCGGCAACTTGTTTGACAGTCATAACCGTCCCAAGCAAAACTTCCTAGTAACCACCGAAAACGGCAGAACCTTGGCTCTCGATACCGCGCTAACCGAAGAACTAATTCAAGAAGGTATCGTAAGAGAACTCGTAAGACAAATTCAAGTTATGAGAAAGGATGCCGGCTTTGCTGTTGAACAACGTATCGTTGCCGAAATCACTACCGAAAGTGAAATTGCTAAAGTAGCTATTTTAAAGTTCAGCGACAAGATTGCAACCGATATTTTGGCAACTGCAATTACAACCATTGATGATGCCGAAACCGAAAAGGTTATCACCGTTCAAGACAACGACATCAAGGTAAAGTTAAAGAGATAGAATAATAAATTAAATTTAGGAGAGCGCAATGCTCTCCTTTTTTTATGTTTTGAAATTGAATTTTTAGGCAATAATGGGAGTATGAGAAATCCTATAAATAACGATAAAGAAAGTACCATTAAAAAGTTAAACAATATGAAGGGGACACCACTTACCTTAAAAATAAATAGGGGAAGAAATAAGATTGAAAGTTATGACGGCATAATTGAAAGCACCTATCCCAACGTTTTTACTTTGCGACTTGACAATGGTGGTATAGGAACTTTTAGCTATGCTGATATTCATGCAAACAACATCGCATTTTTCAAAAGGAAAATTTAATTTGTAATATATGGGCATCACCTTGCATACATTTACGTAGAAACACAAGGGGGTTGACCGAATGCAAATTAAATGTGATAAAAAAATAACACTAACACCAAATCAATTTTATGAAAACAAAGAGCTGTATCTAGAAGACGCAGTAAAACTTCTATCCGTGCAAGCATTTGCACGTACAACGTCTGTTGAGGCGCTTAACGGCGAAATAAGGACGGGATACTGTCTAACGATTAGAGCACTATATATCAATCAAGATGGTATGGTAGAAAAGAAAGAGGAACTTTACGATCATGCTAGCACGATTCGAGCTGGAGTCAGCGTGAACAGCCACGTTATAGTTAACACTTCTGTAATTGGTGTAGAATACCACGGCGTCCAAAACCTTAAAGTAAGAGTAATGTTGGAGCAAAAGGGTTGTTATCTTCAAGACTCAAGTTTCGAGCCCTGTGACAAAGAAAGTATTTGCTACAAAAAGAAGGGCTTGGTGGTTAGAAATATTTTCCCTTTTAGAAGCGCAGAATTCATTATTGATAAAACAGAAAATATTAAAAACAGCGTTGGTCAAATATTGGGCGTTGATGCTGTAATATGTGCAAAAAATGTATCTTGCGCTACCGATTTATGCGAAATTGAGGGTATTGCCAACGTTTACTTTACTCACCTTGTCGATGGCGAATTAAAGGGGCAAAACCTAAAATTCCCATTTAGTTACGAGCTTCTTGCCGAGGGTATAAAAGAGGGTGACGAGGTGGAATTGTTCTTTACCCCTGTTAGCACGACTTTGGCACTGAACGAAGAGAATGGCGGTGTGGAAGCAAGCCTACAAATCCTAGTGGAAATTAAAGGGTACTCGGAACGAAACGTAGAGATAGATTATCCTTTGGACGCCTATAGCAAAGAGCATGAAATTGCGCTAGAGTACGGTGAGGTTGTTTTACACGAAAAAACTTGTTCCATAAAGACGAAAGAAAACTTTTCAACCAGTTTGTCCCTAGGGGAAATTGCTGACGTGGTGGAAATCATAAACATTGGCACGCCCTGGGTGGGTGCAAGCAACGTTAGTGCAAACTCTTCAATAACGGTGGACGGCGTTATATGTAGTGAGATACTTCTCAAGAGAGAAAACGGTGAATATGCTAGGGTGCTTGCCGAAATTCCCTATTCGTTTGATCTTAAAGAGGAAGCCACTTGCTCCAATGATTTGGACGTCATAATCGACGTCATTGACGTTGGCGCAAGAGTTAGATTTGGCAGTAGTTTGGAAATCTTTGGCGAAATTTCAATTCGAGTAAGTGGACACAGCGAGGTTGTTGTTTCCTATTTGGAAAAAGTGGAAGCAATAGGTGAAAAAACCAAAAATGATGCTGTAATCAGCGTATATTTAGTAGGGCAGGGTGAAACCCTTTTTGATTGCGCAAAAGCCCTTCAAAGCGACGAGGAGGAGTTGCTTGCATTGAATCCCGATTTAGATTTGCCACTTAAAGAAGGGGACAAAGTATTGCTATATCGTCCGCTATAATTACTAAACTTACCCACGCAATTTGGTAACCCTATTTACTTCGACGGTGATATGCCGTCGAATTTTTTACTTTTTTTTGACTTTTGGGTATTGATTTACTTTATATATTATTATATAATAAATACAATGTCGGATGCTGTTTGTTTAATTGGATATGCAAAGGTTAATTTAGCGCTCGGTATAGAGGGCGTTAAAGGTGGATTTCATAATCTTGATAGCGTTATGGCCACCATTGACATTTTTGACCAGTTGAGCATGCGTAAACGCGACGATGACCAAATTGTTGTTCGTTACCTAACCGGCGAAAGCTATCCTAACGATAATGCCTACAAAGTAGCAAAAGCAGTTAAGGAAAGATATGGCTTTGGTGGCGTAGATATTGTAATATCTAAAGGAGTGCCGGAGGGCACGGGCCTAGGTGGAAGCGCCGTTGATGGAGCGACTATAGTGAGAGGCTATGAAAAACTTTACGACGTTGAGATCGCTGATAATGATTTTCTCGTTAAACTTGGTGGTGACATTCCATTTTTGAAGAGAGGTGGATGTGCCGTAGTAAAGGGACGAGGCGAAATCATAACTCCGGTTGAACTTCCTAAAATGCACTTGGTTTTGGTTTACGGAGCGCCGTCAATTAGCACCCAAGAGGTGTTCAAGAAATACGATCAAGTAGGTGGAGAAGGTGGAAAATCAAGTGATTTTCTAAAAGATTTCGTACCTTTTAACGCACTTGAAAGGAGCGCTGTCCAAATAGAACCTACTATTAAAAAGAGTAGAAATGTTTTGGAAAATGCAGGATTTACAAGGATTGTAATGACCGGAAGCGGTAGTGGATATATCGCGCTGGAATTAGAAGAAAACGAGTTTAACACTAAGGTGGAAAGGGCAAAAAAACTTGCTAATGAGTACGGACTAAAAGTTAGAACACTAGAAATTATTAAGGAATTGTCATGAAGAAACCTACCGATTACCCAATTTATCTATTCAACGAAGGCACCAATTCGGAGTGTTACAAACTCATGCGTCCTGCGTACGTTGTAAAAAACAAGAAAAAGGTTTGGCGTTTCCGTGTTTGGGCACCTAACGCTAAGAGCGTTTCGGTTGTAGGTAATTTTAACAAATGGGACAGAAACCTTAACCCAATGGTTCCCATTGGCGGTGGAATTTGGGAAACCTATATTCGTGGCCTCAAGAAGTATGACATATATAAATTTAGCGTTGAATGGCAAAACGGCAAGATAGTTATGAAGGCCGACCCGTATGCTATGCATACGGAAACCCCACCGTCAAACGCCAGCAAGCTTTACGATATTAGTGGGTACCAATGGGGCGATGATCAATGGAGAGAAAACCTAAAAGGTACCGATCACGCAAAATCAGCCATTAATATTTATGAATTGCACCTTGGCTCTTGGAAGCGTCACGAGAATGGCAACTATCTTTCATACCGTGATATGGTAGATCACCTTATTCCCTACGTTAAAGAAATGGGATATACTCACGTGGAGTTCTTGCCGATTACCGAGCATCCGTTAGAAATGAGCTGGGGATATCAAGTTAGTGGTTTCTTTGCGCCCACTTCAAGATTTGGCACGCCCCACGATTTTATGTACCTTATCGACAAGTTGCATCAAGCGGGAATCGGGGTAATTTTGGACCTGGTTCTTTCCCATTTCCCCAAAGATGAATTTGGCATATACAACTTTGACGGCGTGCAAGAATACGAGTATTCCGACCCGTACAAAGCAGAGCATAAAGGTTGGGGAACCGTAGTCTTTGACTACGGCAAGGGAGCCGTAAGATCGTTTTTGACCTCCGTTGCTTGTTTCTGGTTGGAAAATTATCACGTTGACGGACTACGCCTAGATGCTGTAGCAAGCATGATATATCTTGACTATTGCAGGGAAGAGGGCGAATGGAAGCCTAACGTGTTTGGTGGTAATTATAACCTTGAGGCAGTCGACTTTCTCAAACAACTTAATAAAACCGTTCTTACAAAATTCCCTAACGCTATGATGATAGCGGAGGAATCAACCTCTTTCCCCATGGTTACCATGCCCCCGTCAATGGGTGGACTTGGATTTAATTTCAAGTGGAATATGGGTTGGATGAACGATATGCTCGCCTATGAAAAGGTGGACCCCTTCTTCCGTAAAGGCTCACATAATAAGTTGACCTTTGGCATATCCTATGCATTCAAAGAAAACTACGTTTTGCCCTTTAGTCACGACGAAGTCGTGCACGGCAAATGTTCCATGGTTTCCAAGATGCACGGCAACTATGAGGATAAATTTAGGGCATTGAAGGCCTTGTATGCCTTCCAATATGCTCATCCCGGCAAAAAGCTCAACTTTATGGGCAACGAAATAGCCCAATTTATAGAATGGAATTATCTTCGTCCCATAGATTGGTTCTTGCTTGAGTATGATACGCATAGAGATATGCAAGGATACGTTAGAAAGTTGAACCATTTGTACAAGGAAAATCCTGCGTTCTATCAACTGGATAACACCTACGATGGCTTTAAATGGCTCGTTGTGGATGATGCCGTTCAAAACGTAGTTGCCTTCTATCGTGAGGATGAAAAGGGCAATAGAATTATTGCAATAATAAACTTTAGTGACGTGTGGCGTAAAGATTACACCTTTGGTGTGCCTGATGAAGGAAAGTATGAAGTCATAATGAATTCAAACGCCAAAGACTTTACCGGTGGTGACGTGTATTCTACCCAAGCGGTACCTATGCACGGCCACGAACAATCATTAAAAATTTTGCTTGAGGGAAACTCAGCTTTATATTTAAAATTAATTAAGGAGGAATAAAGATGCAAGTCAAAAAAGAATGCGTTGCAATGTTGCTTGCAGGTGGCCAAGGCACTCGTCTTGGAGCTTTAACGCGTAAGGTTGCCAAACCTGCCGTACCCTTTGGAGGAAAGTATAGGATAATAGACTTTACATTGTCCAATACTATCAACTCCGACATTGATACGATAGGTGTTCTAACACAATACCAACCTTTCGACCTTAACCAATATATCGGCAACGGTCAACCTTGGGACCTTGACAGATTAGAAGGTGGTGCTTTCGTCTTGCCCCCTTATCAAAAGGCTAAGAGTGGCGAATGGTACAAGGGTACTGCAAATGCAATCTATCAAAACATAGATTTCGTTGATCGTTACTCTGCCGATTACGTTTTGATTCTTTCGGGCGACCACATCTACAAGATGGACTACAATAAGATGCTCCAATATCACGTTGCTAAGGGAGCGGATTGTACCATAGCCGTTCAAAACGTACCTATTGAAGAGGCATCAAGATTTGGTATTATGAATACCGACAGCGATGACAAGATCTTTGAGTTTGAAGAAAAACCCAAGCAACCCAAATCTACCAAAGCAAGTATGGGTATCTACATTTTCACTTGGGCAAAGCTCAAGAAGTACCTCATCGAGGATGAACTAAACAAAGATTCTCACAACGACTTTGGTAAGAACATTATTCCCAATATGCTTAATGCAGGAGAGAAAATGTACACCTACGACTTCAAAGGATATTGGAAAGACGTTGGTACCATTTCTTCACTTTGGGAAGCCAATATGGATATTCTAGACATCGATAGTGGTATTAACCTTAGCGATACCGATTGGAAAATTTATGCAAGAAATACCGCAGAGCCTCCACACTTCGTAGGCAGTGGCGCAAAGATTTCCAACGCAGTAGTTTCAGAGGGTTGCGTTGTACAAGGTGAAGTAGTAAATTCTATTATTTCTCGTGGCGCAACCATAGAAAAGGGCGCAAAGATTTGTGACAGTATCGTAATGCCGAACGCCGTTGTTAAGGCAGGAGCAACAGTAAACCATTCTATTATTGGTTGGGACGCCGTTATAGAAAGCGATGCTAAGGTAGGTTCCTATCAAGAAAAGGCTATTGCCGGTGAATGGCAAATAGCAGTTGTAGGCCCCAACGTAACCGTTAAGAGCGGTGAAAGCGTAAAAGCCGGTGCTATGTTAGAGGAGGAAAACTAATATGAACAAAAAGATGTTAGCAATACTTTTTGCAAGTGGTAACGAATCTAAGCTTAACGAGCTTACTTTACACCGTACTACCGCATCTCTACCCTTTGCTGGTAGGTATAGATTAATAGACTTTGCTCTATCAAACTTTGTTAACTCGGGCGTAACCCGTATTGGTATTATCACCCGTAATAACTACTCCTCACTCATGGACCACATTCGAATGGGTCGTGATTGGGACCTTAACCGTAAGAATAGTGGTATTGCAGTATTCCCTCCCTTTGGCCTCAATACCTCTAAAGACGTTTACAAGGGCAAGATAGAAGCATTGTACACCGTGCTTGACTTCTTGGACAAAGCTCCCGAAGATTACGTTTGCGTATCAAACTCCAATATTGCAAGCAATATTGAACTTGATACTATTTTGGAAGAGCATATTGCAAGAGGAGCAGATCTAACTATGCTTTGCCACAAGGCAAATCTAACCAGCTCTAAACGCGTAATCATAACCAAGAACGAATCAGACGTTGTAACCGACCTTTGCCAAGTTGAAATTCCTTCCAGCGAACAAAAATTGGTTTCTCTAAATATCTACATCATTAAGAAAGACCTACTTATTGGTTGGGTTGAGCAAGCTTATGCTCGTGGATACGTGGATTTTGAAAAGGATATTCTCTTCCGTGAAATCGAAAGTGGTAAGATTTATGCCAAGGAAATCACCACCTATGCAGCAATCGTAGACGACGTTAAAACCTACTATAACGAATCTATGAAAGTGCTCAACGATGAAGTTCGCAACGAACTTTTCGAAACCGGTAGAAAGGTATACACAAAGGTTAAGGACTCCGTTCCCACCACCTACGGCTCAAAGGCTTCCGTTTCCAACAGCATGATTGCGGACGGATGTGTAATTAACGGCACCGTTGAAAACTCCATTCTCTTCCGTGACGTTAGAATAGAAGAGGGCGCTGTAGTTAAGAACTCCATAATAATGGAGCACGGTGTGGTTATGAGAAATGGACAAATAGGTTATACCATTACCGACAAGAGCGTTGTTATTGGCGCAAATCGTCAAATTTCCGGCTCTGAAGATTATCCCATCGTAATCGTTAAGAATAAGAAAGTATAATAATAGTTTGCTTGCAATCTTGTAAGCAATTAATTAAGGAGATATATTATGAAAGTACTATTTGCCGCAGCAGAAGCCGCTCCATTCATCAGAACGGGCGGATTAGGCGACGTAGCAGGGGCATTGCCCCAAGCACTCCAAGCAAACGGAGTAGAGTGTGCCGTTATCCTTCCTCTTTACCAAGATATGAAGGCAGAGTATCGCAACAGTCTGCACTTCGTTGGCTCAACCACCGTTGCTCTTTCCTGGCGTAATCAATACGTTGGCGTATTTAAGAGCGCAGTTGATGGAGTGAATTACTATTTTATCGATAACGAATTTTATTTCAAGCGCAAGGGCTTGTATGGTCACTTTGACGATGGCGAAAGATTTGCTTATTTCTCAAAGGCTATTTTGGAAGTATTGCCACTCATAGGTTACTATCCCGACGTGTTGCACGTTAACGATTGGCAAACAGCTTTAGCACCTCTTTTCCTAGATTGCTTCTATCGCGACAAGGAACCCTACAAGAACATAAAGACCGTTCTTGCTATTCACAACATCGAGTTCCAAGGTTGTATGGATAAGAACGTTATTGCAGATGTATTTGGAATTCCAGCATCCCATAGTAGCATTGCCGAGTACCGAAACGATGCAAATATGTTGAAAGCAGGCATCGAGGCAAGTAATAAAGTCGTTACCGTTTCGCCCACCTATGCAACCGAAATTTTGGACAAGTTCTACAGCTATGGATTGGATTCCATTTTGGAACAAAGAAAGTACAAACTTTCCGGTATTGTTAACGGCATAGACGTAAATCTTTATAACCCCAAGACCGACAAGGCACTCTTTAAGAATTACGACCATCGTTCATACGGACAAAAGGCAGTTAACAAACACGGCTTGCAGGAGCTACTCGGACTTCCCGTTTGTGACAAACCTCTAATCGGTATGGTAACCCGTCTAACCACCCAAAAGGGCTTGGACCTCGTGCTTGCAGTTATCCACGAGATCATGGACAAGGACGTTCAATTCGTAGTACTTGGCACGGGCGATTGGAAGTTTGAAAATGCAATCCAAGAAATCGGTAAGCAATATCCTAGCAAGATTGGTACGGCAATTTACTTCTCCGGTGACATTGCATCCAAGATTTATGCAGGTAGTGACCTCTTCTTGATGCCCTCTAAGTTTGAGCCCTGTGGCCTTTCTCAAATGATAGCTATGCGCTACGGTAGCGTACCGATAGTTAGAGAAACCGGTGGCTTAAAGGACACCGTTATCCCCTTCAATCCCGAAGACGGCACGGGCGTAGGCTTTACCTTTAAGAGTTACAACGCACACGATATGCTTGACGCCATTAATCGTGCATTGGAGTGCTACGGTGATTCCAAACTATGGCGCAACGGCGTTGTTAAGAATGGTATGAAAGAGGATTTCAGCTGGAAGAAATCGGCAAAAGAGTACATTGAATTGTATAAATCACTTTAATATAGATAGTAGCAAATTAGGAGGCTAAATGACAAACATAAGTAAAACACAGCTCAGAGAACTCGTCGAGCTTAAACTTGCCAAAAACTTTGGCATAAGATACGACGAGGCTTCCGAATCCACTATGTTCAGGGCTTTGAGTTTGGTAACCAAAGACTTACTTACTCAAAAACGCGTTGAATACAAAACCAAGGTACGTAACGAAGGATATAAGCAAGTATACTACATGTCGATGGAGTTCTTGCTAGGAAGATCACTTCGTAATCACCTTTATAATATGGGACTTCTTGACGAAGCAACAGACGTTTTGAAAGAACTCGGCTTCGACTTCGAAAAGATTATGGCAGTAGAGCCCGATGCAGGTTTGGGTAACGGCGGTTTAGGTAGACTTGCAGCAGCATATATGGATTCTCTAACCGCGCTTGGATACCCCGCAGGTGGATTCTCCATCCGTTACGATTATGGTATTTTCGAGCAAAAAATAGTTGATGGATGGCAAATGGAAATGCCTGACAGATGGTTGGATCAAGGTGACGTATGGTTCAACAAGAGAAGCGAAGTTTTCGAAGTTAAGTTCGGTGGACACATCGATGAAAGATGGGAAAACGGCAGACTTATTTGTGAACAAAAGGACCACACCACCATTTTGGCAGTACCATACGATATGAACATTTCGGGTTATGGCTCCGAGGCTGTTAACGTTCTTCGTTTGTGGAGCGCAAAAGCACCCGTTGAACTTGATATGCAAATGTTCTCTCGTGGAGAATACGTCAAGGCTATTGAAGCTAAGGCTATGGCAGAAGCTATCAGTAAGGTTCTTTATCCTGCTGACAACCACACCGAAGGTAAGTCACTAAGACTAAAGCAACAATATTTCTTCGTATCTGCTTCCATTCAATCGATAATCAAAAAACATCTGATTGCCAACAAAGACCTCTCGAATCTTTCAGAGAAAGTTGCAATTCACATTAACGATACCCACCCCACCCTTTGTATTCCAGAACTAATGAGAATACTCCTTGACGATTATGGCTATTCTTGGGACGATGCTTGGAAAACTGTTACCGAAGTAATTTCCTACACCAACCACACCGTTATGCAAGAAGCTCTTGAAAAATGGCCTCAAAGCCTATTTATGAGCCTTCTCCCCAGAATTTATCAAATCATCAAGGAGATCAACCAACGTTATTGTGCAGACCTTTGGAACGTATTCCCCGGTGACTGGAACAGAATTGCAAATAACGCAATCTTGAGCGATTTTGAAATTAGAATGGCAAATCTTTGCCTAGTAGCATCACATACCGTAAACGGCGTTTCTCAACTTCATAGCGATATTTTGAAGAATGACGTATTCGCTGATTACTATAAAGTAGCTCCCGAAAAGTTCACCAACGTAACCAATGGTATTACCCATCGTCGTTGGCTAGCAGAGGCAAACCCCTTGCTCACTGCATATCTAAAAGAACTAATAGGGGACAAATTCCTTAAGGACGCAAGCGAACTTGAAAACTTGATGAAGTATCAAGGAAACAAACAAGTTTTGGACAGATGGGCAGAAATTAAGTTTAAGAACAAGGAGCGTCTTGCAGAATACGTTAAGAAGTCCAACAACGTTATACTCGATCCCAACTCTATTTTCGACGTACAAGTTAAGAGATTGCACGAGTACAAGCGTCAACTTCTTAATGCACTACAAATATTGTACCTATACAATCGCTTGAAGGAAAATCCCGACCTTGATATTACGCCTAGAACCTTCATATTCGGAGCTAAAGCTGCAAGTAGTTACTACGTTGCAAAGCTCATTATGCGCCTCATCTATATGATTGGTGAAGTGGTTAACAACGATAAGTCCATTAAAGGAAAACTTAAAGTTGTATTCCTAGAAAACTACCGTGTTTCACTTGCAGAAATCATTATGCCCGCAGCTGAAATTAGTGAACAAATTTCCACAGCCGGTAAAGAAGCAAGTGGTACCGGCAATATGAAGTTTATGATTAACGGTGCCGTTACACTAGGCACGATGGATGGCGCTAACGTAGAAATCCACGAAAGAGTAGGTGACGAGAACATCTTCATTTTCGGTTTGTTAACCGAAGAAGTAGAAAAGTTGCGTGCAAACTATAACCCCACTGAGTACTACTCTAAAGATATGCGCATCAAGCAAATTATCGACCAATTAAGAGTGGGTATTGGTGGCGTAAGTTTTGCTGAACTTGCCGACAACCTCACCCGTGGTCGTGGTGGTGCAGATCCCTATATGGTACTAGCTGACTTTGGTTCCTACGTAGATGCTCAAGCAAGAGTAGACAGCACCTATAAAGACAAATATCGTTTCCAAAAGATGAGCTTGGTTAATACTGCTAAAGCAGGTTTCTTCGCAGCTGACCGTAGCGTTGAAGAGTATGCAAAGCGTATTTGGGGACTCAAAAGCGTTAAATAGGACACCATAACGACACAAATGCTTAAGTTTAATTCACGTGATACAACATACAAAACACCCTTTGGTGCGGTAGCAACCCACCAAAGGGTGAACCTTTTATTCCCGGTAGATAAAACCCTAGGTGCTATTGGGGTTGTTCTTGTTGTGCGTGGGGGTGAAACTTGGAAATTCGACATGCATTACTCTGGAAGTGATGCTGGTTATGACAACTACAAGATAGAATTCATCTTGCCTAACGCTGGAATCTATTACTATAGGTTTGAAGTCGTTACCTCCAAAGGCATGTTGTTCGTTGGCAAGGACGAGAGTGGTAAAGCCATTATTGGTGATTGGCTACCGGAGTGGCAACTAACTTGTTACGATAACGCTTTTAGCACTCCCAGCTGGTTAAAGGGTGGCGTTATATACCACATTTTCCCCGATCGCTTTAATAGAGAAGAGGATGGTGTAAGACCGGTTAAAGGACCTTTTAAGGAATGGGACGAACCGTTGACGATTGTGGATCCGGACGGAGTCTATCGCGCAAACGATTTTTATGGTGGTAACGCTCGAGGGGTTATGGCAAAGTTACCATATTTAAAAGACTTGGGCATTACTTGCATATACTTTTCTCCCGTATTCGAGTCCTACTCCAATCATCGATACGATACTGCAGACTACACGAAGATAGATAGGCTTTTTGGTAGCGAAGAAGACTTCAAAGCTCTAATCGATGAAGCTCAAAAGTATGGTATCAATATCATATTGGATGGTGTTTTCAACCATACAGGAGCAGACTCTATTTACTTTAATAAATTTGGTACTTACCCGGGAAAAGGGGCATATCAGTCCAAAGACAGCAAGTACTACGATTGGTTTACTTTTGAGGAGTTCCCTGACGTTTACGATTGTTGGTGGGGATGCACCGTAGTGCCAACGGTATCTAGAAAGGCAAAGCCATTTCAAGATTTTATAACCGGAGAGGGTGGAGTAATAGACAAATGGACGAGGCTTGGCGTTAAAGGCTGGAGGCTGGACGTTGTCGACGAGCTCTCTACACCCTTTGTAAGGTCCATAAGAGAGGCAACGAAGCGTGTAAATAATGAAATCGCAGTAATAGGCGAGGTATGGGAAGACGCTAGCACAAAGGAGAGCTACGGCGAGAAGCGTACCTATTTCCTAGGCAAAGAACTCGATGGCGTTATGAATTATCCCTTCCGTACGGCAATAATAAATGCCGTTACTAAAAAGGATGGATTGGCGTTTAAGAATGCTGTTTATGACATAATGGAAAACTACCCTAAGTGCGCTCTTGACTGCTGTATGGGGCTTGTAGGGACTCACGATACCATTAGAATATTAAACGTACTCGCTGAGGTTGAAGTGCCCCAAACCAAGCAAGAAAAGTTGGATTACGTACTTACCCGAGAGGAGTATGAAAAGGGCGTTAGAAGGGTAAAGATGGCTTCTGCGTTACAATTCTTCCTCCCCGGTGTGCCTACAATTTACTATGGTGACGAGATTGGAATGGATGGATTTGAAGACCCAATTAATCGTAGACCATATGCTTGGTCCAACCCTAATTTAGAGTTACTGGAGCATTACAAAATGCTAGGTAAAATGCACAAGGAATTTGGACTAGAGGATTGCGTTATAAATGCATTAAAGGGGATAATCGAAATTAAACGTGGTGATTATTACTTGACTGTAAACCTTGAAGAAGAAATTTTCAAGATAGAAAAAAGATAATAATGTTGTATTTATTAAAACAAAAAAGGGAACTTAGCGTTCCCTTTTTTATTACGATATAGTCTGTAATTATTTGGTGTCTTTAAATATGAAATTGTTATTTTCGATACCCAAAGTCTTCTTTGCCATATCACGAAGTACGAATTTTTGGATTTTTCCACTTGCCGTCATAGGCATCTTGCTTATGAATTCAACGTAGGAAGGAACCTTGTGACGAGCCATGTTGTTTGCAACGTAGTTTTGAATATCTTTTTCGGTAACGGTGCTACCAGCTCTCTTGGTAACGAAAGCATAGGCTTCTTCGCCATATTTTTGGCTGGGTACAGCTACGATTTGAACGTCAACAACGTCGGGGTGTGTATAAATGAAGTCTTCAATTTCTTTGGGGAAGATGTTTTCACCACCACGTATAATCATATCCTTTAGTCTGCCGGTAATTCTATAGTAGCCGTCGTCATCTTTAACTGCAATGTCACCGGTGTGTAGCCAACCGTCTTTATCAATAGCCGCAACAGTTGCTTCGGGCATTTTGTAGTAACCCTTCATAACGTTATAGCCACGAACGACGAATTCGCCGGGGGTGCCGTTGGGTACGTCTTCGCCGGTGTCGGCATCAACGATTTTTGTTTCCATAAAGGGAAGTTCTTTACCTACGGTTGCAACACGATGTTCAAAGGTTTCATCGGTGGTGGTCATAGTGCAAGCAGGGCTAGCTTCGGTTTGACCATAGGTGATGGTGATTTCCTTCATGTTCATCTTGTCTATAACGTCTTGCATAACCTTAATAGGGCAGGGAGAACCAGCCATAATACCGGTACGCAAGGAGCTAAAGTCATAGCGGTTAAAGTCGCGGTGCTCTAACATTCTAATATACATTGTGGGAACGCCGTGAACAGCCGTGCACTTTTCGTATTCTATAGCGTGCATAACTTTCATGGGTGTATACCATAGCAATGGAACCATTGCCGTGCCGTGGGTGACGCTAGCCATAATTGCTAGAACCATACCGAAGCAATGGAAGAAGGGTACGGGAATACAAAGCTTATCTTTGTCGGTAAACTTCATGCAATTACCAATGGCAAGGCCGTTATTAACTATGTTGTTATGAGTAAGCATAACGCCTTTTGGGAAACCGGTGGTACCCGAAGTATACTGCATATTTACAACGTCATCAGGATGAACGGCATCCTTAATGGCTTGGAATTCGGCATCGCTAATAAGAACGCCAAAGTGAGGAACTTGTGACCAATGGTACATACCTTCGTACCAGTTATCGAAGCTTACAACGTATTTCAAGAAGGGGAGGGTTGCATTGTTAAGTTCACCGGGCTTAGAAGTGCGTAACTCGGGGCAAACGGAATATATAATCTTTTCGCAGTCGATATCTTTAATACCATCACAAATAAATAGTGCTTTACTATCGGAGTTTGAAAGTAGGTATTCAAGTTCTGCTTCCTTGTAGTTGGTGTTAACGGTAACTAGGACGGCACCAATTTTTGCAGTAGCGAAGAACAGAATCATCCATTCCGGATAGTTTGTTGCCCATACTGCAACGTGATCGCCGGGCTTGATGCCCATGCCTAGAAGGCCTCTAGCATAATCATCAACTTCTGCATTAAACTGGTAATAAGTGCGTTTGTAGTTAACTTCAATGTACTTTATTGCCAAGTTGGTTGGGTATTTGGACGCGATATCTTCAAGCATTTGTCCAACTGTGACGTTAAGTAATTTGTCCATTTTTTGAGTTCTCCTAATGTATATCTAGAATAATAATTGTTTGATGATATGGAATACGTCGGTGTTATCGAGTAGGGCGGGAAGACCCTCGGTGCCTACACCGTAAGCGTAATAATGTATGTTTTGGGGAGTATGGCCGGAACTGTGGAACCAGTCGTTTGAAATATCTTCAGCTTTTGCTTCGGCGGGAATCTTGAGATTGCCGGTTTCGTGGTCTGCAAGGACTATAACGGTGGTGTTACCATTCTTTTTTGCCCAGGCAACGGCTCTTGAAACAGCAGCATCAAAACCATTAAGTTCGTCTATCATTTTGTTGATTTCGTTGGTGTGTGAATAGCTATCAATCTTGGAGCCTTCAACCATAAGGAAGAAGCCGTTCTCATTTTCCAATTTAGAGAGAGCGGTATCGGTTAAGGAAGCGAGGGTGTTTCTACCGATGTTGGGGATATCTTCGTCCAATAAACCAAAGATTTTTTCGGAAGTAGAAGCATTAATCTCTTCAAAAGAGGTGCAATAATCACGATCGTTGGTTTGAATTGAGCTTGCTAGAGCTTTTAATTCATTGTTATTAAGACCAAACAAAACGTCTACGTCGCTAGCAACAATTTGTGAAGCGATTTCAGCTGTGTTGTTACGGCTTTTGCTGTGAGCAAGGAATGCTGCGGGGGTAGCATCGGTTACTGGTTTCGTTGCAATTATGCCTACTTTCTTGCCGTTTTGCATTGCAAGTTCTGCAATAGTAGGGATGTTTTTGCCGTCAAGATAGGAAAGCCTACCATTGTAGGTTTTAACACCCGTAGCGTAGGTGGTTGCAGAGGCGGCGGAATCGGTTGCACCGGCAGACAAACTTCTCGTCATAATCTCACCGGTAACGTTAAGCTTTCTCATATTTAATAGGGAGCCGTTGTTGTAAAGTTCTGCCGTCTTAATATGGTTTAATCCCATACCGTCACCAATTAGCAGAATGACGTTTTGAGCATTTTCTTCCACAACGGGATCGGTACCATAATTAAAAAAGTACACGCCGAAAAGGGTAAGACTGCCTGCGATAGTAACAAGTAGTACGCAACTAATGACTATCCATAGTATTTTCTTTTGCTTCTTTAAATCAATTTCTTTCATTTCTACTCCTAATATATTTCAAAGCAAGCAAGCTCATAGGTGGGAATTGTTTCTTTAAAAGGATTATTCTTAACTCTGCTACCTTGTCCAAAACATATTAATATTAGTTCTCTTTCGGAAATGGCGAAGCCTTCTGAAAGGGTGGTGGTAAGGTTGGAGAAACGTCCTGCCTTAACAATTAGTTTATAGTTTACTTCATCTATCTTGAAAACCACTTCACCACTTACTTTGTTGTAGGGAATGGTTTTTAAGAGTTCCTCGTAGGAAAGAATAGCCCCCATGGAGTAGTCAACGTTTCCGCCAAACAGGGGAATGGTGTAGCCCTTTGGTAGAGGGGCCCCGGCGAAGAGTTCTTCTCTCTTTGCAAGTGCTTCTACACATACTCCGTCTTCACACCAAATGTAACCACAAGGGATACTGTTTTCATAAATTAGGTAACCGAAACCGCCGTGTTTTAGCGAGTTGCCAATTAGTAACTCGCATTCATTTAGGGTACGAATTCTATAACCAACGTAAGTCGAAATAATTTGGTTATAAAGTTCCGAAACAAGGGGTAAATCATCCGCTTGCATTTTCCTAAAAACAACGTTGTCCAATGCTGTCTTGGTGGGCGTTATTCTTGTTACGTAATTTATTGTTTCAAACCCCAATTTCCTGTAAAAATCGTGGTTGAATGGGTGTAGTAGTACGAAGGGGTATCCTTCTTTTTTTAGCTCTGCTTTGGCCTTTTCTACGACCTCTCTGGCAAAGCCTTTGTAGCGATGAAGAGGGGAGGTTGCGACGCCGGTTAGAAAAGGAATTTTAACAACCTTTCCGTTTAGTGCTAGGTCGAAGAAACGGGCGTAGCAAGCAGAAACGATTACTCCCTCGCTTTCAACGAGATAGGCTTTACACTGTGGCATGCGATTTTCAAAGAAAAACTCGGCGTAATCTCCGTCGTTAAAGCAGACCTTATGCAACGCTATGAGTTGGTTTTTTTGTTTTTCATTCAACATTTTCTTCCGTCAACCGCAAAATGTGTAAATTTCGGGATGTTAGTATGTTAACAAAATTTTATTATAAATGCAAGCGCTCGCGTGTAATTTTAGTAAATAATTAAAAAAGGTCTTGCCAAAAGACGCTCTTTATTATATTATATATGTGCACACGCGAGAGGACGAGTGCGAACGTCTAATCGCAAAACAGCAAAAAGAGGTTTATTACAATGACAAACAGGCTTAAATTTCCAGTTCTAATGCTAACGATTATAGCTCTTACCCTTGCAGTATTGGTCTCGTGTACTTCTGTAGGGATTGCTTCCGTACAAGTTAAGGAAGGTTGCGAATATAAAACTGAATACGTCATTGGTGATGAACTCGATTTAACGGGTATTGAACTCGTCGTTACTCGCACGGACGGCGAAGTTTACACCGTACTTGCAACCGACGTAAGAACGGACATAAAAGTTATGAACTTCAAAACCGACGTTGCTCAAGAGGCTTTGAACGTAGTCATAGAATACAAAGGCACGGCAACCAGCATTTTGATTAACGTTCGTGACAAGGCCGGTTCCGTTGCGAAGTACACTGTTTCTTTCAGCACGGGTGAAGGACAGAGAGTAGAGCCAATTATGGCGGGTGAATTCGAGTCCATTACTGCCCCCGAAGATCCCACCAGAGAGGGATACGTCTTTGACGGTTGGTACAAGCAATCAACGTTGAACGACAAATGGGATTTTAACATCGACAAGGTGGTAGCTGATACCACCCTTTATGCTAAGTGGTCAAAACTTTACAGCATAACTTTCAAACACGACCAAAATTACACTCCCGGTAGGGAAGACGTCGTTAAATACGTTAAAGCCGGTGCAAACCTAACGGATATCCCAACCGTTCCTCCCATTGAAGGTATGGTAGGTAGCTGGGACAGAACAAACTTTACCGACATATATAGCAATATAGTAGTTAACGCTCAATACAAAGTTGCAACTTTTAGAGTTGCCTTCTACTACATGGATTCCGACGGCGTTACACCCATTGAACTAATGGTGTTTGAAAACGTTCCCTATAAGACCAATCTTGCCGAGGTTTATGCTGACGAAATCGAAAGACTTAATACCCAAGAAGTTCCCAAATATAGTGAGGACGGAACAAGACACTTTTCGGGCAAGTGGTCACAAAGTTTTACCGAGATAGTTTCCGATCTTAACATTGAAGCGTTGTATGAAATAAACAAATACGACGTAACCTTCCTGAGAAACTACGAAGAGGATACGGATCCTGATTTTAATCCCGTTTATGAAGTAGCAACGGGTATTACTCATAATAACCCCGTTAATAGTCCTACGAAAGGAGCGCCCGAGCGTCCCGGATACGTTTTCGACGGCTGGTACAAGAATGCCCAATGCACCGACGGCTACAATTGGAACTTCGATACGGATCGCGTTACTGGAAACATTAATATTTACGCAAAATGGACAAAACTATTCTACGTTCGCTATTGGTTGAGCGAGGATGAGCTATATCAAACCGTAGAAGTTAGAGAGCATGGTAACGCTGTTCGCGCACCATTGCCGGTAAAAGAAGGTCACAGCGCAGAATGGGTTATTATTAGTAATGAGCAACAAGATCCAATCACGAACAACACGCTTGAAAACGTTATGTCCGACCTAAATATATATGTTAGGTTCACCATTAACACCTATAGGGTTACGTTTTATAACTACAACGGTGAAAAAGTTAACGAGCAAACCGTAGAGTATGGTAAAGATGCCACCAGTCCCGAAGAGAAACCTAAAAGATTAGGTTATAAGTTCGTAAGCTGGGGACAAGATGAAAACGAATATAAAAACATCAAAATGGATACCGACGTAACTGCTAGGTTTGAAGCCGATGGCTTTAAAGTATCCGTTGTTCCCAACGTACTAGGATTGGAAACCACCTTTAGTATTGTGGCCTCATATGATGCAACCATTGCATCTAATAGGGACAATGCAACCAAGTTGGAGCTTAACTACGATGGTTATCATTTTGACGGCTGGTATACCGATACTGCTTGGACAAAGCCTTGGAACGTTAACACCACCGTATTCAACGTTAATTCCGTTGTTACCAATACACCCAATAGGGACAACCAATCAATGGAAGACAAGACGGCTGAGGTAGAAAATAGATTCTCTAATAACCAAAACGTTATTATGACGATATACGCCAAGTGGTCCAAGATACATACAATTTTATTGTATGATGAGAACGATACGCCCTTTGATCAAATGGCTATTGTTAACGGCGAAATTCTACTAGAAGAGAGCCTTCCCGAAATAGAAAAGAAAGAAGGTAAAACCGGTGCTTGGTGTGAACGCAACAGCGAGGTACCCTTCGATTTCACGAGTCCCATTTTTAATGACGTAGCACTATCCATCGTCTACACAACCAACGTATATACCGTTTCTTTCTACAAAGGCATAGGTGATTTCCACCATAGCGTACAAGTTGAGCACAACGGTAGGGTAGAAGGAGCCATTCCCGATCCCGTAGTAGAAGGAAAGGTCTTTAAAGGATGGGACAAGAGCCTAGACCAACTCATAGTTGAAAATACCGACTTTATGGCATTGTTTGATCCTATGTACTATACCGTTCTTTGGATTTACAATGGCATAACTTATGCCACTACGGAGGTTGAGCACGGCACTCAAGCCATATTCCCTGCCGGAGTAGATTTGCCCGTAAGAGAAGGGTATAAGTTGACTCAATGGACTACTTCCGACGTTGACTTGAATGGTAATGCATTAGACGTTAACAGCGTTAAGGCAAATATGAGGGTCTATCCCGAATGGAGCATAAATATTTATGACGTGGAGTTTAGGGATAGAGATACGAACGACATATACCTCCAATATGACGGCGTTACCTACCACGAATTACAACGTAAGAGGTATGGAGATGCGATTGAAGTTGACGTAACCGTACCTAACCCGGTTAAGGAAGGCATGGACTTTATCGGTTGGACCATTGGCACGCTAACCGTTAGTTATGACAATGAACTCGCTTCTTGGGTATTGACGAGAGAGAGCGGTGAAGAGGGCGTACATTCCTTCAATACCAATAGTGTATCCTTCATTTTAAGAGGAAACAAATACTATTATTCCTATGAAACTCCCACGAATATTGCAAATATGATTGCAAGCAACTGGGATGCAAGTAAGATCTTTGAAATACAAGCAACCGAGGACGGCTGGAAACAAGTTTCTACCGATTCTATTTTGTCAAATAAGAATCAAATAGCATTTAACGGTAGCTTCTTCTTGGTTGCAACCTCTAACGTGGTATTCTATTCTAATCACAAAACCTCTAACTACGAAGTAAGCTACGTAACCAATACTAATGTCGACATAGAGGCAAGGACCTATGCTCACGGTATGCCCAGCGTTGAGCCTACCGACGTATTGTTCAAGGAAGAAATCGTTGATGAGGAAACAATAGAATACGTATTCATAGGTTGGTATACCGAACCCGAATTTAGAAACAAGTACGTATTCGGCACACAAGTTACTTCCGATCTTACCCTTTATGCTAGATGGGAAGCAAAGAGGGAGTACACCGAAGGCCTAATCTATACTTTGAATGAAAACGGAACGGCATATACCTTGACCGGTTTGGCAGAGGGCTTTGACAAAGATAGCGTAGTAGTTGCAAACTTCTACGGTAATCCCGGCTTGCCTGTTGATTCCATCGGGGCAGAAGCATTCGCAGGCAATACCACGATAAAGACTATTGACCTCCCCAATACTTTGGTTAACATCGGTCCCGGGGCCTTTATGGGAATGACGGCTCTTACAACCATCGATATACCTTCTGGTATTAAGATTATTCCCGACAATGCATTTAATGGTGATAGCGCTCTTGAAACGGTAATCTTTGGCGATTATCCCATGGTTACTACAATAGGTAAGAATGCATTTGCAAAGAATAGCTCGTTGAAATATTCAGTTATAAACGGCGAAAAGAAGGCATTTGCACTTCCTGATAGTTTGACTACTATTGAGAGTGGTGCGTTCTATAATTGTACAGCACTCACCGAAATATATATTCCCGAAAACGTAATTTCGATTGGGGATAATGCTTTTGCCGGTGCAAACGGCATTAGATACGCAGTCTTCTCGAGAGGTACTCCTGCAAATCTTGGAGCTAACGCATTCCAAAATTATACTTCTCTACAAAATGCATTTAGAGTTTACGTTCCCAACGTAACCTTGTATACCTCTGGTGCTGCTAACGCAAATTGGAAGTTATTAAAAGACAAGATTTACGACGTTGATAATATCATTAGAGTGGATGGTAAGGCAGAATGGGCATACACTTTGTCAATCGATAGCAAGATCATCCTTGTTCAATATCTTGGTGAATTGACGGAAGTCACAGTTCCCAACTCGGTTTCCATTCCTGCAATTAGTGCTAACCCAATTAACGTAGCATCAATAGGCGACTATGCATTTGATGGCAAGATTACTTCCATTTCTATGGATACATTAGTAGGAATTAGTGCAAGAACCTTTGATACGGCAGAAAGCCTATATAACCTATCCATTACCGTAAGTACCACAAATGCTATTAACGCAAATCATATTTACGATGCATATTCTAACGTAGCAAGCCTTAATACGTTAAGCATTTCTCCCAATACCACCATTTCCGAACTGTTCGGTGGTTCTGCACCTACGGCTCTTACCATTGTTAAGACTCTTGCCGGCGCAAACAACGTTATGAATCCCAACTTCCTTGCAAACTGTGTTTACGTTAAGGAAGTAGTCATTAGTGGTAGAACGGAAAACGTCAGCTCAGAAGCATTCTTGAATTGTACCGCTCTCGAAAAAGTTGTATTCGACAATAGAGTTTACACGAGAGATCTTAAGACGATAGGGGCTAACGCATTTAATGGTGCAATTTCACTTGCTACCTTTGAAATTTGGACAAATTCCGGCAATTCCTATGGTATACCTCAAAGCGTGAACAGCATTGGTGCAAACGCATTTGACGGCACCAAGTGGCTAAGAGCTAACGATAGCGATATGATCATTGTTGGTAATGGTATTCTATATCGCTATAACGGAAGCGAAGAAATAGTATCTATTCCCGCAAGTGTAACCTCTATTACTGCAAACGCATTTAACGGCAATGCTAAGATAAGACAGGTTTACGTAACCGATATTGAAAACTCAATGCTTGTTGAAATTGGGGATAACGCATTTGCAAATTGCGTAAACCTCGAATCGGTAATCTTGCCCGCAAGCTTGGAAAAGATTGGTGCTAGCGCATTTGAAAGTGACAATAAACTTGCAACGGTAGTTCACTTTGGCGACGGCGAGCCACAAAACGTAGGTAGCTACGCATTTAATAATACGCACTCTGAAATGAAGGTTTACCTACAATCATCTGCAAACGCTTGGTCAAACGCATACGTTAGCATGAAAGTGGGCACCCTTTCATTATTCGAAGAAGTAAAGATGAATGGTGATACCGAAGAAAAATGGGTATGGGTTTATGGTAACTCAAGCGATGGAAACGGCATAATGATCGTTAAGGTACTAGGCATGATCGGTAGCAACGTCAACGTTGTTGTACCCGAACAATTAAATGGCCGTGACGTATATGAAATAGCAGACTATGCTCTACCTAGAACCACTCAAAAACTAGATTACTCAACCTTCATTAAGAACGTTGGCGATAAGCCATTTGGTGGCATTACCTTCCTAAAGGAAATAACCATTAGAAACAGCTACAACAACCATAGAACAGTGGCAAGCGCTATGATGAGCCTATTTACTCAAAATGAAGACGTAAGCCTGCTTAACACTATGGCAAGCATCTCAATTAAAGAGTTGATAGGTGGTATTCTTCCTGCGAACGTAAAGACGGTTAATATTATTGATAGTGCAAACTCGATTGCAGACTCCTTCTTGGAAGACAACGCATACGTTGAAAACATTACTTTAACGGTATATGAAAAAGAAGGCGATGAGTTAAAGAATGCTACTGTAGTAGCCCTTGAAGACACGGCTACTATGGACAAGGCTCATAAGTTTGTTTCAATTGGTGCAAAGGCATTCCGCAATACTGCTTGGATGAGTAACTATGCAAACGAATACGTAATTGTACTTAATGGTAATTTGGTTGATTACAAGGGCGCAAACAGCATCCTCGATATTCCTGAAACCGTACAAAGCATTAATGGCAATATTTTCGAAAACGATCAATTTATAGAGGTTGTTAACATTCCTGCAAGTGTAACGACCATTGGTGATTTCGCATTCTTTGGCGCAAGCAAACTTACTAAGGTATTCATTAGTGGCGACAAGGCTCCCAGCATTGAAGCCGGCACCTTTGAAACCAACGTATTGAATGAAAGAGGTATCGAAATTTACGTTTCTGATACTGCGTTGAATGATGTAAATTCCGGTTACAGCTCTAACGCATGGTCAGGATTCAACCTATTGAGCGACAAGGGCATAGTTCACATTAAGAATCAAGTTTCCACCAATGTTTACGAAGAGTATATCGTAAATAGCCAAACCAGCCAATTGTTACTATCTCGTAAGTACAAGGTGACCTATAGTGGAGATTCGGTATCCGAAATCGTGGAATATACTACCGTTACAGCACCTGTTTCCATTACTAATAAATCAAACGGATTGGTTTACGATATAATGGTACTTGGTAACAACGTATTTATGAGTGCAGTAAAGAATATTACGCTCGATATTGATCAATCCGTAGGCGCTCTAACGTTCAAAAACCTCGGAGACCTCGATACCGTTACTATATCTAACAATAATAGCATTTCCTTGGGATCACGCAGGTTGTTTGGTAGTGATATCGTTAATGTATTTAATGCTCACAACGCACTCACCATTGCTTATGACGGCTCCGTAACGTTAAGCGAACTCGTGGGACAAACGGGTGGAATAAATACTCTAGTAGGTGTTAAGATCGTTGACGGAGTTAAGGAAACCGTGGACGAGCTACTAAAAGACTGGACGAACATTTCCAAAGTAACCTTCCCGCAAAGTATAGAAAAAGTTGGTATTCTTTCTCTTGAAGATACCGCTTGGTACAAAGATTATACCTCTCAAACCTATGGTAACGACTTCGTTGTAGTTGGTGGCTCCTTACTATATAAATATAAGGGCTCAACCAATCCCATTGTAATACCTAACGAAGTAGAAATTATTAATACCGGTGCATTCAGTAATTATAGTGGTGGCGTATGGAGTTCCTCACTTTACGTAAAACAAATCAGATTTGAAAGTGGCTCCAAGGCACACACCATTTTGGATTATGCTTTTAGTGGATGTGCTCAACTTGGTAGTATTTTGTTGCCCACCTCTATGAGCAACATTGCTCCCAACGCCTTTGACGGCACCAAGTTTAACGTAACTAACGGTATGCTCATAGTAAGTGGCGACAATGGTCAAGAAGCAACTCTCGTTAAGTTTACGGGCGATGAAAACGATCTCGTTGACGGCGTACTTACCATTCCTGCAAACGTTAAGAAGATTGCATCGGGAGCATTCCAAGACGTAACCGTAATTAAGAAGATTAATTACACAAGTAACTCTATCCTATCCATAATTTGCGAGGATGCATTTAATGGTGCAACTGCACTTGAAGAAGTACAATTGCCCTCTACGGTAGTATCAATCGGCAAGAATGCGTTCTACAACACCTTGTGGCTAGGCAAGGCAATTAATAGTGGTGCCGACGTTATGATTGGTAACGTACTATATCAAAAAGTTTTACCCGGCTCCACCTACACTTTGTATGATAACGTTATCTCCATCGTAGAAGGAGCACTTGCTCCAATAGTACCATTTACCATTGGTGGCTTAACCTATTCTACTATGGAAGAAGTAAGAGTAACATCGTTCGAAATTTCGGACGGCGCAATGCTACCTCAAGCAGAACTCCATTACATACTATCACAAGAATGGATGACCTCCGTACGTACCAATGGACAAGTAACCTTAAGTGGTCTAATTGGCTCTAGTGAACCCCTTGATAACATTACTAGCTTGAGCTTCTTGCCCGGTATTACCTCCATTGTTGCAGGATATGCAGAGAATTGGACCTCGGTAAACGACGTTTATAGCATAACTGCAAGCGTAACCGAAATTGGTGAAAACGCATTTAGAGGAACGGCGTGGTTCAATAACCAAAATTACCCAGGATTCAATTATGCCGGTGAAAGCAAGGTTATTATCAAGTACGTTGGCGAAGAGGAGGACATAGTGATTGGTGCTCATGCCGGTGAACAAGCAACCGGTATAACGGCAGATGCCTTCAGAGATAACCCGTTTATTAAGAGCGTAACCTTCGGAGAATACTCCTCGATAAGCAAGATTCCTCAAGGAGCATTTAGTGGCTGTGTAAATCTCGCAACTGTAGTCTTTAATGATTACGTAACCGAATTTGGCGACGATGCATTTGCAGGCACTGCTTGGCTTGCAAATTACAACAATGACTTTGTTATTATCGACGGAGCATTAATTGAATACAAGGGCGAGGGTGGTGACATTATAATTCCTAAGGAAGTAGAGAAGATTTACCCCTACGTATTCCGTGGAAACGAAACGATTACAAGCGTAACCTTCCATCCCAATTGCTTGATTAGTGCAATTGAAGCAAACATCTTCCGTGATTGTGTAAATCTTGCAGAAATCAACATTAATGAAAACATCCTAAGTGTTGAAAGAAGTGCACTTGAAGGAACCGAGTGGTTGAAGACGGCATCCCAAAACAATGGTGTTCTCTACTATGAAAATACTTATTACGGCATTAAGCGTGCTGTATTGTACGTAGGTACTGCTTCCACGTTTACCCTACAAAACACCGTTACCGAAATTATGCCTAACGCATTTAGAGGGGTTACCACTCTAACACAACTTGTAATCAATGAAGGCAAGTTGACAAACATTCCCGACGGCGCATTCGAAGGATGTACTTCACTAAGCGAAGTAACCATACCTACTAGTGTTTCCTACGTTGGTGAAAATGCATTTACCGGTACTCCTTGGCTTGCAAAACAAACGGCAGAGTTTGTAATTAGAAATGGTATCCTTATTAAATATAATGGAACTGCAACTAACGTTATTATCCCCGAAAACGTAACTATGATCGAAAGGGGAGTATTCGAAGGCACTTCCATTACCTCAATCGATATGAGTGGCGCAAATATCGTACGCATACTCGATGGTACTTTCAAGGGACTCACAACTCTTCAAAGCGTAGTATTTAGTAGTGCAACAACCTACGTCGGAGAGGGCGCGTTCGAAGGCACCGCATACTTGAACAATGCTCCTAGTGGCTTGCTCATTGTAAACGACGTTGCACTAATTGCATACGTTGGTTCAGAATCTGACGTAACCATACCTGCAACCGTAAGATACGTTAACAGTGACGTATTCCAAGGAAACGGCGCTCTAACCAACCTAACCCTTCTAGGCGAAATAGAGATTGCTCCTTATGCCTTTGTAGGTACCGCACTTGCAACCATAACCGGTGCAGAAAACATGACTGCAATAGGAACGGGCGCATTTGACGGAACTCCTTATGAAAACAGCCAAACGAATGATGGATTTGTGGTTGTAGACGGATATTTGGTCGAATACCAAGGAACGGCTACCGAAATCATCATTCCTGCGAACGTAAATTACATTCCTGAAGGCGTATTTAGTGGCAATAAGAAGATTACCTCAGTTGACTTTAGCGCAGTAGGCGAAGCATCATCACTAATTATTGAAGCAAACGCATTCCGCAACGCTATCAACTTGAGTAACGTAGTATTTAGCGATCGTATTGACTCAATAGGTGCACGTGCGTTCTACAATACTGCCTGGTTGAATGGCTACAATGAATCTCTCATAATCGCAAACGGCAAACTTCTTGCATACGTAGGCGAGGGCAATACCGTAACCATACCCAATACGGTTAAGACCTTTGCACAAAACGTATTCAAGGGCAACACCAACCTTACCACCCTACAATTCACAAGTGGAAGTGAAGTAGAGATTCCCGCTGAAGCATTCAAGGATTGTACCTCACTACTAAACATAACCTTTAACGGATCGTTGAAGATAGGTAAGGATGCATTCCTAAATACCGAGTGGTACAAGGAAGAAGCGAAGAAGACTGCAAATAAGGGCTTCATAGTTGTTAATGGCATGCTCATTGCTTATGCCGGAACGGCAACAGAAATAGAAATTCTCTCCAAGATAACCTATATTTACGATTACGTATTCCGTGGCAATGAAAACATTACCTCATTAAGCTTTGCAAGTGGCTCCGGCGTAACTTCCATTACCGGTGAAGCATTCGTAGGATGTTCACAACTACTAAACGTAAGATTCAACGCTAACCTCGTTGAACTTGATATGGGCGCATTCGAGGGCACTCCTTGGAAGGCAAGCCTAACTAGTGACTTCATAGTCGTTGGCAACAAACTTCTAGCTTACGTTGGCATGGGTGGCGACGTTGTAATTCCTTCCGGCGTTGATGGTAATAGCATCCTAGAAATCTCCCCCAACGCATTCCAAGGAAACACGAGCATAACCTCCATCAGCTTTGGAGCAGGCTCATACCTCAACCGCATACCAGCATACGCATTTGCCGGCTGTGTAAACCTCGAAAAGGTAATCTTGCCCACTTCTATCGAGTACGTAGGAGTAAATGCGTTTGAGGGCACTAAGTGGCTTGCAAACGTAAAGGACGGTAATATTAGTGCTGAAGAGGGAAGCCTCGTAGGTGACGCTTTCGTATATGACGGCAAGATGTTGTTCTACGTTGGTGAAGCAAGCACCTTTGAATTCCAACAAAGCGCTGGTATAACCCGCGTTACCAAGGGTGCTTTTGAAGGCTCAACCGTAACGATAGTAGTAGCATACTTTGAGGATCCCGGTGCAGTTATCATAGACGAAGACGCCTTTGATTCCATAACTCGCATCTACGTAGCAGATGAAATGGTTGAAATTTATCGTCTATATTGGAGCGATTATGCCCTCAAGATATTCGCCATAAGCGAAATGTAAGTCTTGGAACAAAAAAGAGTTAATCGGATTTATCCGTTGACTATATAGCAAAAAAATAACAAAATAGGAGAAAAACGTTATGAAAACAAAATTGCTAATTACTTTATTAGTTATTGCGTTAGTAGCATCCGTTGCATTCGGCGTTGTTGCATGTACCCCTAAAAATCAAGGTGACGGCGATAAAGACACCGGCAAGAATACGATTGTTATCGAAACGCTACCTGACATGGTTGACTATGGCGCAGACCAAAAGTATTATGCAGATGGCACAATGGGCTATTCTGACAGCAAGGTGCTTGAATGGACTGGCGAACTAGAAACCAAACAAGACGAAGAACGCGTAAAGTGGATTGACTCTGAAGATGCTAGTGCTTGGCCGGATACCGTTGAGGAAATGAAAGAGTTCTACGTTACCTTCGGTGCTTATTCAACTTCTTACGATGATCCTGAAAACGTAAAACTACAATCTGCAATAGGTTACTTTGACGTTGATGGAAACTGGGTTGACGACGAATCTGCTTCTACTATCCAACGTTTGTTTGCCTACTCAACCGCTGAAGGCTTCATCAACAGAATGGATTCTGCACGTGTTGACGAAACTAAAACCGATGCTTTGATTAAGTACATCGTTCGTGACGATAGCGATTACGTTTTGGAAGATGGTAAAAAACGCTCTAAGAATGATTATGAGTTCCGTCTAGGCTTTGCAAGTGCTCTTGAAGACTACGATCAACTTGACGAGCTACAAACCATTTACGACGACTTTACCGAGTACGAAATGGATGATTCCTATCCCGAACCTCGTTTTGAAACCGAAGAAGAAGTACAAGATTACCTCAATCGTAAAAAGAGAAAGATTTATGGCGAAATCTTCACCATATTCCAAGACAAGGCTGACCAATTTGCACGTTGTGCTATCCAACTTGTAAGCTACGGCATCGAAATCATAGACGACGTTATGATGGATGCTTACGATTACAACGAGGCTGATGGTTCTCACGTTGAATTTGAAGATTATCTACGCTATGAAATGTTCGACCATGAAACCCTAAGCTACTTCCTAGCATTCATGGATGGCAACATCACTTCCTTCAACATGAACACCTACCAAGCAACCAACAAGAAGACCATGATGAGTCTTTATGGTTACTACTATCAATATCAAAAACGTGATTACGAAGTATTCGACGATAGCAAGACCGTTTCTAACAATAGAATAGGCGTTGTTACCGAATATGAAGACTTCCTAGAACTAAATCACAAAGATTACTTTGATACCAACGACGAAGCTCTTCGTTATCGTGATTACGACAGAAGACAATACAAAGAAGCATATCGTTACTCCTATGCTTGTTACAAAAAATATTATGAAGTCCAACTAACCTTCCAATCTGTTCAAGAAGAAAAAGACCTTGAAGTTTACGTTGGTGGTGCAGGTGCTATTGGCAATTCATTGGTAAACGGTCAATATGGTACCGCAAAGCTTAATGGTCTAGATCCAGTTGGCGCAGACCTTACTTACTCCTCAGAAATGAGAACCGGTTGCTCTATGGGTCTTGAAAGCAGTCTTAAACTTTCCGACGTTAACTGGGAATACAGTGGAGTAGATACCAATGCTCTTCGTTACAACACCAAAGCAAAGGCATGGAACGGATTGGATGAAACCGCACAAGATTCACCCTCTAACAAGATTAAGAAGGTTGAATACGAAATCGTTCAACTTGAAAGTCAACAATATGCAATTACCCACAAGACCATTGAACATTCCGATTTGACCAAGGCTCTACAATACCAAATCTATTCTTACAGCGCAGACTCCATTCGTTCAATCCAAGCTGCAAAGAAAGACGAAGTTACTTACTATCTTGCAATCGACCGCTTCTTGAGCGTAGTTGCTCCCACCTATGACGAAATCGTTTCTGGTGCTATTCCCGGCAATGAACATATGGAAAAAGCTCTTGCAGAACTTGAAGAAGATGCAGGAAGAAACGATGCTAAGTTTGTAAACCTTGATGCAAACTATAGTAAGAACACCGCTCGTGAACAAGCAAACCAAGCTAACAACGCTGACTGGGCAGGCATTAAAGATAACATTGCTCAAACCCTAGCAACCGACTTTAACGCTTATGACAAATCTCCCGCAGCTGCTAACAAGGCTGTTGATATCTACTTCGAAGACACCCTCATTAAGAAGGTTATGTCCTGTGGCGCAGATATGGACGAAGCATGTCTAAATGGCACCAGCCACTTAGAGTGTGAAGAAGAATATGACACCGACTGGGCACTTTCTCGTCTACTCGACACCCACGAAGTAGTTCTTCGTTACATGGCAGGTCAAGCAGTAGTAACCTTCAAGAACGTTACTATGGGCGACTTTACCGATCCTACAAAGTTCCACAAAGATATTAAGTCCATGCCTTCAGGCACCATCGTTACTGCTACCGAAGCAAAGAAAGCAAATAAGTATAGCATGACTTACATTGATTCCAAGGCTACCGTAACCCTAGGAACTAGTGATGAAATCGGTGAAGCTTGCTGTAACGGTAAAGATAATAACGGCAACTATCCCGTTGCCGGCGCACCTAGCCAATACTGGGATAACGTACCCGTATACAGCACCAACCAATTCACTTGTGTAACGGAATCTGGTAAGGTAAACACCGGTAGAATTACCGTAACCATTGATGGAGTAGAATACGTTTACTCATTCATCGGCTGGTACGTTGATGAAAACTTCAAGTACGGCGTACTACTAGACGAAACCTATAATTACGACATTAAGTTGTATCCCGGATACAGACTCGAAAAAATCGTAAAATAGTTTAAACCAACAAAATGGAATTCGGCGCTAGTCGCCGAATTCTTTTTTTGTGAAAAAATGAGGGCAAAAAATTTCATTTTAGTTGTATTTTGGATTTCTTATTTGCGAACAAAGGGAAACCAAATGAGGGTTTATATTATTAAGTAATCAACGCAAGATAAGATGCATAAAATTATAGTATGCTTCAAAACCTACTTTCTCTTTTTTCGGGAATAGGGACATTCTTGTTGGGGATGAAACTAATTTCCACGCGCCTTCAAAAAGTGGCAGGGGGCAAGATTGAACGGCTGTTTAATAGGTTGTCAAACTCTAAACTTGCCTCCGTGGGGGTGGGGGTAGGTAGTGCCGCCGTTTTACAAAGTTCGTCGGCAACTACGGTAATATTAGTTTCGCTCGTTAATAGCGGAATAGTCACTCTTTTCCAAGCTACTTGCATTATTATGGGTGCAAATATTGGTACGACTTTTACTGCCCTCATAATTTCATTTAACTATCTTCCCATAGGCGAACTCTTTGCCTTTTTGACCTTTGTTGGAGTTATGCTGGTAATGGTGGACAAAGGAGAGAAAGTTAGTGCTACCGGTTGGATTATAGGTAGTTGTGGGCTTATGTTTATCGGATTAAATATCATTAAGGCTTCGGCGCAAACACTTAGTGAATTTTCCTCTTTTAACTCACTCTTTTCTTCAATAAATAGTCCATTTATTCTTCTTATTATGGGTGCCGTTTTTACTGCCGTAATTCAGAGTTCAAGCGCACTTACGGGCATTGTAATAACCTTTGCTCACCTTGGAATTATGCCGGCAACCGGCGCCTTCTATCTCATTATGGGGGGAAATATTGGCTCTTGTATGACGGCACTTTTGGCATCTATCGGTGGTAACGTTAACGCAAAAAGAACGGCACTTATCAACCTTCTTTTTAATATGATAGGGGTAATAATTTTCTTGCCATTTGTTATCGTTTGGGGCAAAAAAGTGGTGGATTTTGCTAAAAACTTCTCAATTTCTGTCCTTATTGCCTACTTTCACATAATTTTTAATTTGATAACTACCATCGTTTTATTGCCATTTACTAGAAAACTTACGGATTTAAGTATGCTTTTTATCTCCGATAAAAAATAATAATATATACTTGTATTAGAATAAAAAGTGTAGTACAATATATGCGTATGATTTTAAATATTAGGAGAAAAGTATGGAACTTGACACCAAAAATGTAGCTAGCTTTCAAATTGACCATACTAAACTAAAGTGTGGTTTGTTTGTAAGCAGAAAAGATATTTTCGGCTCTAACGTTATTACCACGTTCGACATTAGAATGAAGCGTCCCTATCACGATGAGGTTATGGAAACAGGCTCCGTTCATGCTTTGGAGCACATTATTGCCACCTATCTTCGTAGTGATCCTTTGTGGGGGGATAAAGTTATCTACTTTGGACCGATGGGTTGCAGAACTGGTTTCTATCTAATTATGGCAGGTGACCTTGATTCACACGATATTTTGCCTCTTATAGAAAGAACCTTCGACTTTGTTTCTGACTATGAGGGAGAAATCCCCGCCTCTACTCCTAAAGAATGTGGCTGTTGCTACGATATGGACCTCGAAATGGCAAAGGTAGACGCTACAATGTACTACAACGTTATTATTGCGCCCAAGAAAGAAAACTTGGTTTATCCCGTAAAGCGAGAACGCAAAAAAGCCACCCCAAAAGAATAAAAAAATTGATATAAAGGAAGTAAAAAATGGTTGACCAAAGAATTGAAAAACTCGCAAACGTACTAGTTAATTATTCATGCAATCTTCAAAAGGGCGAAAAGATTCTTATTGAAGCACGTGGCATAGATTATATGCTCGTAAACGCTATTGTTAAAGAAGTTTATAAAGTAGGTGGACTACCATTCGTTCACATGGAAGACAATCGTGTGGCAAGAGCACTCCGTCTTGGCATGACCGAAGAGCTCGCTACCATGATGGCTAAGTTTGACGGCGCACGTATGGCAGAAATGGACGCATACATTGGCATTCGTGGTGGTAATAACTGCTATGAACTCAGTGACGTAGATCCCGAACTTATGAGCATTTATAACCGTTGCTACAGCCATCCCGTACACCACGAACTTCGCGTTGCAAAGACCAAGTGGGTTGTTCTTCGTTATCCTAACGAAGGCATGGCAGAGCAAGCACGTATGTCTACCGATGCTTTCGAAGACTTCTACTTTAACGTATGTAACCTTGACTACGCAAAAATGGACAAGGCAATGGATGCTCTCCAAGAGCTTCTTAACAAGACCGACAAGGTTCGTCTTACCGCAGTTGACACCGACCTCACCTTTAGTATTAAAGGTATTGGTTCTAAGAAGTGCGCCGGTCATATGAATATCCCGGATGGTGAAATATATTCTGCTCCCGTTAAAGATTCCGTTAACGGCTATATTCACTACAATGCGCCCAGCGTAGAAAACGGTATTGAATTCAAAGACGTTCGCTTGGAGTTCAAAGATGGTAAGATAATTAACGCTACTGCAAACGATACTAAGGCTGTTAACGCCATTTTCGACACCGATGAAGGCGCTCGTTACGTTGGTGAATTTGCTCTTGGAGTCAACCCCTATATCAACAATCCTATGGGCGACATTCTCTTTGATGAAAAGATTGCCGGCTCTATTCACTTTACTCCCGGTAGTTGTTACGACGATTGCTACAATGGCAACGTCAGTGCAGTACACTGGGACCTTGTACTAATCCAAACTCCCGAATATGGTGGTGGCGAAATCTATTTTGATGACGTTCTCATTCGTAAGGATGGTAGATTTGTACTTCCCGAGCTTGAATGCCTCAACCCCGAAAATCTAAAATAATGAAAGAAAGACAAAAGACCGAAGACTTAAAGAATTTTGTGCCATCCAAACCTAACAAATTCTTGTATCCATTACTTATTTTCGTAGGTAGGATACTCGGAAAAGTTTGGATTAACGCCAAATTCAAAAAAGACCCTGCAATTAAGGGAAGAAAGGGACCATTCGTTTGCATTGGTACCCACTCTTGCATAATGGACGTTGCAATGATGATGCTCACTATGAGCCCCGTTTCGTTGAACATCGTTTGTGGTCGTGACGTTATGACTTGGAACGTGCTTAAGCCTTTCGCAAAGGCCATTGGTCTTTTGCCAATAAACCAATTTGAAATGGACCTTGCATCTATTCGCTCTATGAAAAGAGCGGTGGATCAGGGCTGTTCACTTGCTGTTTTCCCCGAGGGAAAATTCACACTTGACGGCAGGGGAATGTACTATATTCCGGAAAGCCTTGCAAAGCTTCTAAAGCTTCTAAAAGCCGACGTGGTATTCTGCCACAACAATGGTGGCTATTGTGCTCGTCCACGCTGGTACAAGGGCTTTAAGTACGGCACGGTAGTTAACGAAAGTACGTTACTATTTACAAAAGAACAGTTAGCCGAGTTGAGCGACAAAGAAATATATGCCGTATTAAAGGAAAAATTCAAGTTCAACGATTGCAAATATCAACGCGACAATAACCTTCGCTTTAAGGCTAAAAATCCGGCAGAGGGACTCCATTATATTCTTTATAAGTGCCCAAAGTGTGGAGCTGAGTATGAAATGGTCAGTGACGAGCATTACGTTACTTGTGAAAGCTGTGGCAACAAGGTTGAGTACACCGAGTACGGTGAGCTAATACCTCAAGGCGATTCCATAGCCTTTGAAAGAATAGACCTTTGGTACGAATACGAAAGGGAAGAAGTAAGAAAGGAAATAGAAGCTGAAGACTTTGAAATGCGTCATAGCGTGGTGTGGGAGCAAGCCGACGAAAACCACAATTACGTTGAGTTGGGCGAAGGAGAATTTTTCCTTAACCACGAGTATATTGGTTTTAAAGGTAAACGCTATGATAATGGCGAAGAAGTACTAATTCAAGTACCTACTTTGAAACAGCCTACCATCGTACACAAGAATTCAGAGGCTATTGACCTAACTATCGATACGGTTGTCAATCGTTTCTACTTCAAAGAGGTTAAGTATTCTTGCAAGTACAACATTGCAGTAGAAGAACTTTACAGAAAACACAAAAATTTACCACTCTAGTGGAAAATGGGGGAGCAATCCCTAAAATATAAGAAAGGAAGAGAAATATGTTCAAAAAATACGCAGATGAAACAATGGAGTTCATTAAGAAAATCGAAGCTGACGGCCCACGTTTGCCCGGCACCGATGAAGAAAAGGCTGCTTGCGTTAAGATCCAAAAAGAGATTAACGATAGGGTTGGACTAGACACCAAAACCGAAGAGTTTACTTTTGCTCCTCGCGCTAGTATAGGCGGTATTTGCTATTTGGGTTATGCAGGTCTACTGGCCATAGCAATTTACTACATAGGTGGAATTTACGGCACGATTCTTGCAGGATTTATGTTTTGCTGTATTATGCTTTTCGTAGCCCTTCAAGTTATTCGTTATACCGGCACTTTCGATTTGCTATTCAAGCATGAGAAATCTTCCAATATCATTAGTGAAATCGCTCCTGCTAAGGGTGAAACAAAGTTTACCGTATATCTAGGAGCCCACTATGATAGCAGTTGGTGTTGGAAACTTTCCCTTAAAAATCCTAATACGGCTATTCCCAAGACAGCATACGGCATAGTTGGAGCAATTGCTATGATAGGAATTTCTGTTCTACGCCTTGTAAATTACTTTGTTTATATTGGTGGTGAAGCTGATTTCATTATTGATATCTGCACCATGGTGCTTCCAATTTTATTCGTTCCCGGTTTATACTTTGTTTCCCAATACGTTAGTGGTGACAAGTCTATTGCAAGCCCCGGCGCAATGGATAACCTAACCGGTATCGGCTCCAATATGATGATAATGAAATACTTCAAGGAGCATCCCGAAGATATGCCCGAAGGTATGCGCCTGGTTAACATTTGTTTTGGCGCAGAAGAAGCCAGCTTGAAGGGTAGTCTAGACTACGTTAAAAGACACAAGGCTGAACTCCAAGACGGACATAGTTACGTTCTTAACATTGACTCCATTGCCGACCCCGATTACTTCGAAGCAATCATAGGCGACTTACTACAAGGAACCAAATTTGATCCCACTTTGATTGGTTACGTACACGAAGCATACAAAGAATTGGGAATAGAAAATGCAAAATCTATCTATAACCCTGTTGGTGGATGTGATTCTACTCCCTTCCGTAACGCAGACGTTCCTACCGTTACTATTGCAGCACAAAATCCC
Organism: Candidatus Stercoripulliclostridium sp.; assembly: GCA_045577735.1. Taxonomy (GTDB): domain Bacteria; phylum Bacillota; class Clostridia; order Christensenellales; family DTU072; genus Stercoripulliclostridium_A. The sequence goes on from JAZNIY010000025.1 coordinate 156,048, forward strand.
ACAACCACCTATTACTATCACACCATGCACGACAAGTCGGAAAGATTTAGTACCGATACTCTCGACAAAGGTTTGAACGTTATCTACAAGGTAATCAAAAAGATAGGTGAAAAGGAAAACGCAGGAAAATAAGAAAAAGGTTAAAAAAGTCCCCGAGAACGGGGACTTTTTTATGCTTACGATTCGTTTACTAACTTACCACACACGTGTTCCGGCGTTAATTCTAGGAGCATAGTCCTATGAATATTCTCTTTAATTTCTTTTTGAATGTACTCTTCGTCATTTGTGAACTTGTGGCTTAGCTTTGTCGTTACGTCTATAATCCTTTCGGGATCGTTTACAATCGTTATCTTTCCAAACACGATTACGCTTTTAACGTTCAAAGCCCAATCATTGGGCTTTCTATATCCGTTATCGTAGGTGCAATAAGAAACCTTATCGTTCTTTTTTAGAGCATCTAGCCTATGTCCAATGGCTCCACAATGGAAATAGATTTTGCCGTCTTCCTCGTTGTACCAATGGTTCATGGGCATTCCGTATGGGTAGCCGTCATCTCCGTTAACGGAAAGGACGCCCCTGGTTTCCGTTTTAAGAACGTCAATACATTCTTCAAAGGATATCCGTCTATTTTTTCTTAATAATTCTCTAAACATTTTGCTTCCGTTTATATTATTGGTCTATTTATATTTTGCAATTAGTGCTTTTAATTCTTCGTTTAGTTTGCGTAACTCTCTGTTTGCTCTACCTTCAAGAGTGGGAATTAGCTTGTGGAATTCGTTTGCCGTTTGTCTTAGCGCTCCATATACGGTAGAGGTATTAAAGCGTTCATTGTCCTCTTGCCTACGGGTATTTTCCTTTTTAACGGTGTTTCCTAGGTATATGAATTCGTTTGCAATAAGATCGTATACGGCTCCGTTATAGGGGGCAACGGCTGGTATTTTATGTTCGCGCTCCAACGTTTTGGCAAAGGACTCTGCAACACTATCCTCACCGTGGGTAATAAAGACGCGAGTGGGGGAAGGAACCTCTTTAATCCAACTAATAAGGTGGTTGCGATCCGCGTGAGAAGAAGTACCTTCAAGCTTTCTTATTTTAGCCCTAACCTTTATTGTTTCATTGAATAGTTTGACCGTATCGGCACCCTCAAGCAATAGGTTACCCAGCGTACCCTTTACTTGGTATCCAACAAATACGATAGTGCTCTCCTTGCGCCACAAATTATGTTTTAGGTGGTGACGAATTCTGCCTGCTTCACACATTCCCGAGGCAGAGAGAATAACTTTTGATTCGTAACCTTTGTTAATGAGTTTGCTATCGTCTGCAGTTATGCTTACTTTTAATCCCCTAAAAGTAATGGGGTTAATACCTTGTTGTATTAATGCGCAAGTTTCATCGTCACAGCAGTCCTCAACGTTTTTATTATATATGTTCGTTGCTTCAACGGCTAGGGGGCTGTCTACGTAAACGGGGAAATCGGGGAAATTTGGGCACAAGTTGCGAGTCTTTATCTCGCGTAGGAAATAGAGCATTTCTTGCATTCTGCCTACTGCAAACGTAGGAATTACAACGTTACCACCCATAGCAAAGGTTTCCTCAATTATCTTTGCAAGATTGGTAGCATAATCCGGATCGGTGCCGTGCGTTCTGTCGCCATAGGTGGATTCCATTACTACGAAGTTTGCACCGGGAACGGGGGAGGGACAACGAATTATGGGCTTGTTCTTGTTTCCTATGTCGCCGGAGAATAGTATTGTTTTGGTAATTCCATTTTCTATTGCCGTAACTTCAATATAACTGGAACCGAGTAGATGTCCGGCATCAATAAAGGTAGCGCGCACACCTTCGGTTACGTCAATCGGTTTATTATAATCTACGCCACGAAGATTTTTAATAATACCTTCTGCATCGGTTTTGGTATAGAGGGGAACGTACTCTTTGTGAGAGCCTCTTTTTGCTTTACGATTTCTCCATTCCGCCTCGAATTCCTGAATGTGAGCACTGTCCAAGAGTAGTATTTTGGTCAAATCTTTGGTGCCACGCGTCATCAAAACCTTGCCACGATACCCCTTTTTATAAATTAAAGGAAGAAGTCCGCTGTGGTCTATGTGTGCGTGGGTAATTAGAATAGCATCTATGCTACTCGGATTGACGGAAAGGGTTTGGTTTTCGTAGATGTCGGGACCTTGCTCCATACCACAATCGATAAGGATATTTTTGTTCCCAACTTTGAGTAAATAACAGCTTCCCGTTACTTCGCGTGCCGCGCCTAAAAAAGTCAGTTCCATAAGCATCTCCTTTATTATATTTTTATTATATCATATTTTTTATTAATACAACCTTAATTTTTTCACACACTACCATTAAGGAGATTACATTATATGCGTTCAACAGGAATTGTGAGAAGAATGGATGAGCTCGGTAGAGTGGTTATACCCAAAGAGTTGCGCCGTACAATGCGCATCAAAGAGGGGGAGGAAATAGAGGTTATACAAAAGGATGATACCTTGATTTTGAAAAAGTATTCAGCGCTAAGCGAAATGCTAGATTTCCAAGCTGAGTATGCAAGCAGTATATATCGCACTACTGGCTATACTGCTATTATTACCGATAACGACAGAATCGTTGCCATTAGTGGTGATTTGTGCAAGTGCACCGTGGGGTGTGGCGTGGACGAAAGACTACAAGAGGTCATAGAACTAAGACGAACCGAAGTGCTAAAGGACAGAGAGGTAATCCCTTTCTTTAACGGTAAGACGGAGGGCGTGAACGGGCAAGTTATCGTTCCTATTATGGTACGTGGTGACGTAATGGGTGCCGTTATATTATATTCTAAAAAAAGACCCGACGACACGCTAATTAAAACAGCCGAAACTGGCGCACACTTTTTGGGACAAAGGTTATAATGGAAAAATCTTTCGTAAAGAGTGGAATGGTTATGATGCTTGCCCTGCTTATTGCAAAGGTAATAGGGGCGTGTTACCGCATTCCTTTAACAAACGCACTAGGGGCCGAAGGTATGGGGCTGTACCAATTAATTTACCCGGTTTATGCCTTAATTCTCACCACGTCAAGTGGTGCGCTTCCTCTTGCAATTAGCGTTTTAGTTTCCGAAAATATTGCAAAAGGAAGCCTAAATGAGAATAAAAGATTGATCAAGGCATCTTTTTACGCCCTCTTTGCGATAGGTATTGTGCTAAGTGTTGCGCTTGTTTTGTTAAGCGGGGTTATAGGCTCTTTACAGGGCGTGGATAATGCAAGATTAGGATACGTTGCAATTGCGCCAAGCATAGTATTTGTGAGTGGTATTGCCGTTTTGAAAGGATGGTTTCAAGGAAATCACCAAATGTTTCCAAGTGCGCTTTCTGCCCTTATCGAAGCAGTAGTCAAATTGGTTGTAGGGCTTACTTTAGCCTTTGCACTAAAGGGATACGGCGTGGTACTGCAAGTGGCGGGTGCCCTTTTCGGTGTTAGTACAAGCGAAGTTGTAACATTTGTTATTCTTATGATAATTTACAAAAAGCGCAACAAACTTTCTAACGTAAAACTAGACTTTGACACAGCACGCGAAGAATACAAAAACATATTAAAAATCTCTCTTCCTATAACCATAGGGAGTATGGTTTTTCCATTGACCCAGTTTATAGATAGTTTTTTGGTGGTCAACATCCTAAAAAGTAGCCTTTCAAATAGTGTTGCAACTGCATATTACGGCGTTTTTTCAGGTCCGGTTAGCACGCTAATCAATTTACCCATCTCTTTAGCGTTAGCAATAGGGATTGCCGTTGTGCCTCATCTTTCCAAAGACAAGGAGGAAAGGAACCTTAAAGCTATCAGGCTAAAGACGTCTACTGCGATTAAGGTTGCCGTGCTAATTGGAGTGCCGTTTATGGTGTTGTTTATGGTTGCACCTCGTGAGATTTTGTCCTTTTTATACGGTAGACTTTCGACTAACGAATTAGAACTGGGTGCCGAATTATTAGTGATTTCCGCGCCCACCGTTTTACTTCTTGCCATAACTCAAATATGTACTTCCGTTTTGCAAGGTTTGAAGGATACTCGCGCACCTATTATCAACATGGCAATAGGTGGAAGTGTAAAACTAATTACTTCGGTTGTTTTGCTTTATACTTTAGGTATAAAAGGTATAGCATATGCCGGACTAATTGCTTTTAGCGTTACTGCGCTTTTGAGTTTAGCATCTACGTTTAGGCTAATGGGTAAAAACGGAGAGATTATTAAAAATAGTGGCGTTATAGTACTCTTTGGTGGTATAATGGGAATATGCTTGAGCTTCGCAGTTGCTTATTCACTTTCCATAATATGGATTTTGATGATAGCAGTTGTAAGTGGAATGGTATACTTGTTCGTTATAATTGCATCAAGAGTGTTTACTAACGATGAAATAATGAGTTTACCATTCGGGCACAAAATACTAAAACTAAAAGGCAAAACGGAGTAGGTGTTATGAACTCATTTACATATTTTACCGGTGAAGATTTCATCCAAAGAAAGATTGCCAATTTTGAATGCAATATACCAATCGTTATTGACGGTATAGATGAAGATATTTTTCCCAAAGTTAAAGAAAAACTATTGTTTTATTTTGGCAAGAATGCAACCACCATTATTCTTAACGGCAACGGCGAAAGTGAGGAAATAAGTGTAGAAAATCTCACTTATTATCCCCGTTTAATAGTAAAATGCTCCGATTTTGTCAGCCGTGATTACTATACGTTCGGTGACCTTGTGGAAATCATACGTAGACTACGTGATCCCGATGGTTGTCAATGGGATAGGGCGCAAACCAATGAAAGTATTAGGGGCAACGCCATTGAAGAAGCATACGAATTAGTAGAAGCTGTTGACTTAAAAGACCGCGATAAAATGGTGGAAGAAAGTGGTGACGTGCTATTGCAAGGTCTTTTCCATGCATCAATTGCCGAAGAAAACGGACTTTTCACCCCCGTTGACGTCATAAACGGTGTTTGTCATAAACTTGTTTCTCGCCATACCCACATTTTCGGTGAAAACAAAGCAAAGGATGCCGAAGACGCTTTGAAATTCTGGGAACAAGCTAAAGCTGTTGAAAAGGGGTATAGTGGGCTAGAAGACAAAATCAATTCCGTGCCGGTTACCTTCGGTTCACTTATGAGAGCTTACAAGGTACAAAAGATAATTAAGAAATGTGGTTTTGATTTTGACGATGAAAAGGGAGCCCTTCAAAAGGTATACGAAGAGCTGGATGAACTAATGAGTGCAACAACTCCCGGTGAGCAAGAAAAGGAGGCCGGTGACGTGCTATTTGCCGTACTAAACGTACTTCGTTTCCTAAAGGTTGACCCCGAACTTGCATTGAATGGTACCACTAATCGTTTCATTAAAAGGTTTTTATACGTTGACAAAAAATCACGCGAGCTAGGTTTTGAACTCAAGCGTGAGAATATGGACTTGATGGAAAAATATTATCAAGAAGGTAAAAAAGTACTGGGATAATGGTGAAAATAGGGGATATTGAACTTAATTCGCCCTTTATCTTGCCCGCGATTGCAGGGTTTAGCGATATTGGGCTTCGAGTTCTTGCTTACAGATATGGAGCAGGGCTTTGCGTTAGTGAAATGGTGTCGGCAAAGGGGCTGGTATATGGTTCGGAAAACACGGCATCTCTTCTTGCAACCGATTCACGCGAACCCATCAAAGCTGTTCAATTATTTGGTGGTGAGCCGGAGTTTATAGAGAGGGCAATCTCACTAAAGGTGCTTAATAAGTTTGATATAATCGATTTGAATTTCGGTTGTCCAGTACCTAAGATAGTAAAAAACGGAGAGGGCTCTGCTTTAATGCGCGACCCATATAGAGTGGGTATGATAGTGCACTCGGCCGTTAAGAGCGCCGGAGATAGGCCCGTTACGGCAAAAATGCGTATTGGGTTTAATGAAAATGAGATAAACTGCGTGCGCGTTGCAAAGGAAATAGAGGAAGCTGGCGCTTGTGCTATTACCGTGCATGGTAGGACAAGGGAACAATTTTATAGTGGCAAGGTGAATCTTGATGCTATAAAGGCTGTTAAGGAAGCCGTAAATATCCCTGTTTTTGGCAATGGTGACGTAACGAGTTTGGACAAAGCAAACGAAATGTTTGGCGCCACTAACGTGGATGGAATTGCAGTTGCTCGTGGCGCTGTTGGTAGACCCTATATTTTTACAGAACTCCAAGGTAGGGTTCCCGAATATGACATTACGGAACTCGTAACTGAACATTTTTCACTGTTAGAAAGCGTTATGCCGGAGCGTGTTGCAGTCAATTGTATTAAGAAACACGTGGCAGGGTATACCTATGGTTTAAGAGGTGGAAAGGAAATTAAAACTCGCGTTTTCCAAGCAACTACGCGCGAGGAAATTTTAGATATTGCAAAATCATTTAAAAATTTAAGCAAGTGATTTTTATAGGTTTTCAAGAGAAAAAGCAAAAAAATTATATTTTTTAAGGTTAAATAATTGATTACACTACAGAGTAGTGTTATAATATTTATGCAAAAATTATTTTGTATAGGAGATAACTATGAACAAAAAAACCATTAAAGACGTATCCGTAAAAGGCAAAAAATGTCTAGTTCGCGTTGACCTTAACGTTCCCATGAAAGGTGGCGTTATCACCGATGAAAACCGTATTAACGGCGCTCTCCCCACCATCAAGTATTTGATGGAACAAGGTGCAAAAGTTATTCTTTGCTCTCACCTTGGCAGACCCTATAACATTTTTAACGACAAAATTAAGAAGATTAAGCCCGAAGACGAAAGCAAGACCCGTGAAGAACTTGTAGCGCTTACTCTTAAAAAGTGCTCTCTTGCTCCCGTTGCAGCAAGACTTAACGAGCTACTAGATAACAAAGTTACCTTCGCTACCGACGTTATCGGCGATTCTGCAAAGGTAGCCGTTGCTAACCTCAAAGAAGGTGAAGTAGTTCTTCTTGAAAACCTACGTTTCCACCAAGAAGAAACCAAAAATGACGAAGAATTTTGCAAGGCTCTTGCTGAGTTCTGTGAAATTTACGTTAACGATGCATTCGGCACCGCTCACCGTGCACACGCTTCCACCGCAGGTATTGCTCAATACGGTCTTTGCGAAGAAGCAGTTGCCGGTTTCTTGATCGGTAAAGAACTTGACGTTATGGGTGGCGCACTCGAAACTCCCGTTCGTCCCTTCGTTGCTATCCTTGGTGGCGCAAAAGTTAGTGATAAGATCGGCGTTATCAACAATCTTCTCGAAAAGGTTGATACCCTTATTATCGGTGGCGCAATGGCATACACCTTCTTCAAGGCAAAGGGTTACGGCGTAGGAACCAGTCTTTGTGAACTTGACAAGGTTGACCTTGCAAAAGAACTAATCGCTAAGGCAGAAGCTAAGGGCGTTAATATGCTTCTTCCCGTTGATACCGTTGTCGCAAGTGCTTTCCCCAACCCCATCGATGCTGAAATCGCTGTTGAAACCGTTCCTTCCAACGCTATTCCTGATGACAAAATGGGTCTTGATATTGGCGAAAAGACTCGTGCTCTCTATGCTGATGCAGTTAAGAGTGCAAAGACCGTTATCTGGAACGGACCTATGGGCGTATTCGAAAACCCCATTCTCGCAAAGGGAACCATTGCAGTAGCTAGCGCACTTGCAGAAACCGATGCAACCACTATTATTGGTGGTGGTGACTCCGCAGCAGCTGTTAAGCAACTTGGTTACGCAGACAAGATGACTCACATCTCTACCGGTGGTGGCGCTTCTCTCGAGTTCCTCGAAGGACTAGAACTACCTGGTGTTGCTTGCCTAAATAACAAATAATCGAATTATCTACTTCGCTATACTTCGCAAAGTTAAAAAACCCTGCGGGCGCAGTAGGCACACTACAGCCTCCCTTGAGTTTTTTAACTTTTGCTCGTCTAGCTCGCATCTAATTCGATTATCCGCAAAAAAGCAACGGCTAGATTGCAAAGCTAAAACCCTGCGTGCGCAGTAGGCACACTACAGCCTCCCTTGAGTTTTTTAACTTTTGCTCGTCTAGCTCGCATCTAATTCTTTCAACTCAAAAACAAATCCAAAAAAGGAGATACTATAATGAAAAGACCTATTATCGCAGGTAACTGGAAAATGAACAATACCAACGCAACCACCAAAACTCTTCTCCAAGAAATCGCTCCCTTGGTAGCAGATGCTAAGTGTGAAGTAGTAGTTTGCGTTCCCTATACCAACATCGATACTGCAAGAAAAGCTATCCGTGGTACCAAGATTAAGCTTGGCGCACAAAACGTTGCTTGGGCACCCAAGGGCGCTTATACCGGTGAAATTTCTGCAGAAATGCTCAAAGAACTCAAGGTTGAATACGTTATTATTGGACATAGTGAACGTCGTCAATACTTTGGTGAAACCGACCAAAGCGTTAACGCAAGAGTTAAGGCTGCTCTTGAAGCAGGTCTTAAGCCCATCATTTGCGTAGGCGAAACCCTTGAAGAACGTGAAGCTGGCAAAACTGCAGAAGTTGTTATCCGTCAAACCAACGGCGCTTTCGAAGGTATCGACAAGGCATACCTCAAGAGAATCGTTGTTGCTTATGAACCCGTATGGGCTATCGGCACCGGTAAGACTGCTACCGCTCAAGAAGCTAACGACACCATCGCTATCATCCGTAAGGCTATTAGAAAGCTTTACAATAAGACCGCTGCTAACGCAATGCGTATCCAATACGGCGGAAGCATGAACGCTAAGAACGCAAGCGAACTTATGGCTATGCCCGAAATCGACGGCGGACTTATCGGTGGCGCATCTCTCAAGGCTGCAGACTTTGCAAAAGTTGTAAATTACTAAGATATGGACAGACAAATCGTTTTAGTAGTAATGGATGGTATCGGCAAGTCCAAAACCGGACTTGGCGATGCCGTTACCGAAGCACGTACTCCCACGCTCGATAACCTTCTTGCTACTTGTCCCCACACCTATTTGAAGGCACACGGCACGGCTGTTGGTTTACCTTCTGATGACGATATGGGTAATAGTGAAGTTGGTCACAACGCTCTTGGCTGTGGTCAAGTTTACTCTCAAGGAGCAAAGCTTGTTAACGAATCCATAGAGAGTGGTGCAATATACGCTTCTAAAGCTTGGAAAGAATTAAAGGACAACGTAGTAGAGAATAACTCTACGATGCACTTTATTGGACTACTTTCCGACGGCAACGTTCACTCCAACGTTTCCCACCTTATAGCCATGCTTAAAGAGGCAAAACAAGAGGGCATCAAAAAGGCAAGAGTGCACGTTCTTCTTGACGGACGTGACGTGCCTGCAACTAGCGCACTCACCTACGTTGATATGCTAGAAGAAACCCTTGCATCTTTAAACGACGCTAACTTTGACGGCAGAATTGCTTCAGGTGGTGGCAGAATGAAGATAACCATGGACCGTTACTGCGCTAACTGGGATATGGTTAAGAACGGATACAACGTTCACGTTCACGGCATAGGTAGAGGCTTTAACTCTGCAAGTGAAGCTATTAATACCTATAGAGAGGAAAACGCAGGCATTATCGACCAAGATTTACCCGCTTTCGTTATTACCGAAAACGGTGCTCCCGTAGGTAAGATTCAAGACAACGATTCCGTTATTTTGTTCAACTTCCGTGGCGATCGTGCTATCGAAATTAGCATGGCTTTCGACAACGCTGACTTTGACGTTTTCGATCGTGGCAACGCGCCTAAGGTTATGTACGCAGGCATGCTCCAATACGACGGAGACCTCCATCTTCCTGCTCGCTTCCTAGTAGAACCTCCTTGCATTAAAGATACTCTTAGCGAGTTCTTAGTAGGTAAAGGGGTATCTCAATATGCTGTTTCGGAAACCCAAAAGTATGGGCACGTAACTTATTTCTGGAATGGTAATCGTTCCGACAAGTTTAGTGAAGAACTCGAAACTTTTGAAGAAATTCCTTCCGACAAAGTGTCCTTTGACGAACGTCCTTGGATGAAGAGTGCAGAAGTTACCGATGCACTAATTAACGCAATTAAATCCAACAAATACGGTTTCATTAGATGTAACTATCCCAACGGCGATATGGTTGGACATACCGGTAGTTTTGAAGCAACCGTTATTGGTGTAGAATCCGTTGACTTGGCACTTTCTAGACTTCTTCCAGTTATTGACGAAGCAAACGCAATTTTGCTCATTACTGCAGACCATGGTAACGCTGATGAAATGCTTGAAAAGAACAAGAAGGGTGCACTTCAACCTCGTACTGCACACAGCCTTAATAAGGTCCCCTTCATCGTTTACGGCGTAGACGCAGAAATAGCAGAAAACGACAATGCTGGACTTGCAAACGTTGCTGCAACCGTTGTTAAATTAATGGGATATGAAGCACCTGCAAGTTGGGAAGCTTCCATAATCAAATAGGTTTCATAAACTTAATATTTAAGAAAGGTAGTTTTTAACTACCTTTTTTTATGTTCCGTTAACATTATTTTAACATTTCTTTTGGACTTTCTATATTGACACGCGCGTATGTATGCGTTATAATATATATTAATATTTTATAAAAGAGGATTTGGGAATGTTCAAACTTTTCCGCAATTTGAAACCGATGGCTTGGATGATAGTAATTATCATCATTCTCGTCACGGGCCAAGCAATTGCAGAACTGTATTTGCCCGAAAAGATGTCCGAAATTATTGACGATGGTATATACATCGATTACGAGCCCTTGTACGAGCATTTGGAAATGGAAAAGCCCTCCAGCCTTTCCTCCGTTGACTCCGAAAAGACTCTTAAGGGTTATGATGAAGATACCATACCTGTCTTTGAAATGGTAGAAGGTTTCTCCACCTACGACCTCGCGGCAGCAATCCAAGAGGAAGAGGGGGGAGACGTTACCATCGACTTCGTATTCCGTGACATTCCGGTTAAAGACAGCCAACAATTGTTTGACGACGTAATGACTCCTTTCTTGGAAGGATTGAAACCTTACCAAGAAACTGCATTCGAGTGGCGTGACGCAAATGTTCCAGAAGACAAATGGGATGACTGGTCGCCGACTTTCTGGGGTGGATATTATACCAATGAAGACCGTGCTCGCATTGCAGAAGTTATTAATGCTCTTTTGGTTTTCGACATTGGTGACAATTACGAAGCCTCAAAGACCAACAAATCTTCCATTCAAATAGAGGGAGACGATGACGATATTACCGTTAACAGCCTTCTTAACCAAGATCCACGCGTTGACGAAGATGCAATGGCAAACGAGTCTAATCGTAGGATTTTGACGGCTTGCATAAGTCGTATGAAGCATTCCGAATACGGCAACCTTATGCCCATACCGATAGACAAGAACGGCAATAGGCTTGCAACCGATAAGTTTGGTAGGGCGTTTGAAGACGATAAGTTGGTTTACGTATACAGTGATGCTGACGGAGAACAAGTGGAAACGGTAAAACAAAGTTATACCGGTAGAGCAGATCCCATGCCCGACTACGAAGTTATTATTTGTAACAACGTTTTGGGATATGCCTACAAGTATGAAGGTGCTAAATGGGTTGATACCTACCGTGGCATTACCGACGAAGATGCACAAACCCTTGCAAGCGAGTATAACGCAAATATTCTTATCGAGGCACTAATTACCAAGAATAGGCATCGTGATAAATTTACTGCCGATCAAGTAAAGTCAATAACGGATGACATCAATCGTATGTGCAAATGGTATGTTGAAGCCGACGATCATATCTTACTTGCAAACCTCTTGAACCTAAATAACAAAAAGCCCGAAAGAATAATAAAAGAACTTTCCAAATATTATCAAACGGAAAAGGATGAAAACGGACTAATAGTTTCCAAAACGCCACTTAAAGACAAGAGCACTTTTGGAAGCCAATGGAAACAATTTTGGATTAGAGTAGGCAACTATCTAACCCTTTCTGCTACCGGCACAAGCAAACAAGCTTTTGAAGACTCCGTTAAGTCCGGTAACATAACAAACTTTAGCATCGCTTTAGTAGAGTTTAAGACATACAAAGACATGATGCTTCCCGATGGTCAAACCACCCAAACAGACGACTTAACGTTCATCTTAAAGCGTGGTGGTACCATGTTGTTGCTAACCGTAGCTGCTTGTGGATGTGCAATCCTTGCAGCGTTACTCAGCTCCAAGCTCGCTTCCGAGTTTAGTGCTATTATTAGAAGTAAGGTATTCGGCAAGGTTGAAACCTTCTCCCTCATTGAGTTTGATAGATATTCTACCTCCAGCCTTATTACACGTTCTACCAACGACGTTAACCAAATCCAACAAGTATTCTTGCTTATCCTAAGAACGGGACTTATTGCCCCCATTACCTTGATAGGCGGTACGATAATGTCAATAGAAAAGTCGTTCAAGATGACGGCAGTTATCTTCTACGATATTCCTATCCTAGTAATTGCTTCCGTTATGGCCGCAAAGGTTGTTTATCCTTTGTTCCAAACCATACAAAAGAAGGTTGACAAACTAACCCTTATTACCCGTGAAGGTCTAACGGGTATCCGTGTCGTACGTGCCTTCAATAAACAAGAAACCGAAAACGAACGCTTTAACGAGGTTAACCAAAGCCTCACCAAGACGGCTATTGCAGTTAACAGATGGTGTGCCGTGCTCGCTCCGTTGATCGCAGTTGTTATGAACTGCTCAATGGTTGGCGTTGTTTGGAGAGCAAGCGTACAAATTGCTAACAATGCGGACATCGACGTAGGCGATATGATGGCGGTTATACAATATATGACCCAAATTATGATGGCTCTCGTTATGCTCGCAACCGTATTCGTTATGTTCCCGCGTGCTACTGCTTCTGCACTACGTATAAATGAAATACTTGCAACCGAGCCCGAACTAAAAGACCCCGAAACTCCAAATAATAATTATGATTCGGTTGGATCCGTTAAGTTCGAGAACGTAAACTTCAAGTATTCAGAGGAGGCGGAGAATTACATTCTCTCGGACATTAACTTCCACGCAGAAAAGGGCAAAGTCACCGCAATCGTAGGTGGTACGGGAAGTGGTAAGAGCTCGGTAATCAACTTGATACCTCGTTTCTACGATACTACCGAAGGTAACATTTTGGTTGACGGCGTGGACGTAAGAGAAATTCCCCAAGAAGAATTGCGCTTAAAGATTGGTTTCGTACCACAAAGAAGCGTGCTCTTTAGTGGAACTATTAGAGAAAATCTTTGCTATGGTAAAGTGGATGCAACCGACGACGAATGTTGGGAAGCGCTTGAAATTGCTCAAAGCGATACCTTCGTAAGAGAGAAAGAGGGACAACTTGATGCAAGGGTAGAGCAAGGTGGAGGCAACTTCTCCGGTGGTCAAAAACAACGTCTTGCTATTGCTCGTGCAATCATCCGTAAGCCCGAAATACTTATATTTGACGATTCATTCTCCGCTCTTGACTTTAGAACGGACAAGAACTTACGTCAAGCCCTAAAGAGAATTACTAGCGAAAGCGCAACTATAATAGTAGCACAACGTATTGGTACTATTATGGATGCCGACAATATCATTGTTTTGGACGGAGGCAAGATTGTAGGACAAGGTAAGCACGAATACCTAGTTCGCAACTGTGACGTTTATCGTGATATTGCACTTTCACAAATGAGCGAGGAGGAACTTGGACTATGAACGAATTAGAAAAAATTAGCTCCAACGAACAACCTCAACAAGGACTAGACTTAGGCCGTGCTCTAGGTGTAGGTGGCCCCGAAATTAAAGAAGTCGATAAAGCCGAAAACTTTAAGGCTACGCTTGTTAGACTTGTCAAATATCTAAAACCCCAATACCCCATGCTCATAGCAATGATTTTGATTGCTGCAATAGGTGCTTGGTTTGCTATTTGGGTTCCCGATATTATGAAGAAAGTTACCAATGCGTTGGTAGACAGTATTCAATACTTTGTCGACATTAGGAGACCTCCACAAGGTAACGGACAGCTTTATACCTACATTGCTCCCGTACTTTGGACGTGCGCAATATTGTACGTATTAAACGCCTTGTTCCAATTTACCTCTGGACTAATCGCAGCATCTATGAGCCAAAGAGTTGTTAGACGTATGCGTACCGACGTTAAGTTAAAACTTGACAAGGTACCACTTTCATACTTTGACGGAACACCTCTAGGCGACGTACTCTCTCGTTTTACCATCGATATCGAAATGATATCGCTAACGCTACAAGACTCCATTAACCAAATTATAACGGGCGTAATGACGGTAGCAGGCGTATTCATTATGATGGTTCGTATCGACTGGCTTCTAGCGATTATTGCTCTTGTAAGCTTGCCAATACTATTAATTGTTTCTAGCGTTATAGTTAAACGCTCACAAATTGAATTTGCCCGTCAACAAAAACGCATAGGTCAACTTAACGGACACATTGAAGAAATGTACACGGGGCACCGCGTAATTAAACTTTATGGTCACGAAGAAGAAAGTATTTTGACCTATGAGCAAATCAATAAGGAGCTTAAGAAAGCAACTAGACGCTCACAATTCCTTGCCGGTGTAATTTTGCCTAGCATTAAGTTTATTGATAACTTAGTATACGTAGGCATCTGTGTGGGCGGAGGTATTAGAGCTGGTACGGGTCTTGTAACAATAGGTGACATCCAAGCGCTACTATCCTATACCAGACAGTTTGCTCAACCTATTGAGAACATTTCCAACATTGCAAACACCATTCAATCTTCCATTGCGGCAGCAGAGCGTGTATTCCAAGTATTCGACCTTCAAGAAATGACCCCTGAAGGCAAAAGAAGTATTTCTGTTGAAAATTGTATTGGTACTGTTGATATTGAACACGTTGAATTTAGCTACACCAAGGATAAGCCTCTTATTACCGACCTAAGCTTGCACGTTAATGCAGGTGATAGCATAGCAATAGTAGGTCCCACCGGTGCAGGTAAGACAACCCTCGTTAACTTGCTAATGAGGTTCTACGACATTAATTCCGGACGCATTCTCATTGACGGTGTAGACATTAACGAATACAGCCGTAACGACTTGCGTAGCTTGTATGGAATGGTTCTACAAGACACTTGGTTGTTTAACGGTACGGTAGCCGAAAACATTGCTTACGGCAACCCGAACGCAACGAGAGAAGAGATAATCGAAGCAGCAAAGGAAGCTTACGCCGACCAATTCATACAAACGATGGAACACGGCTACGATACCGTTCTTAAGGAAGATGCCGCTAACATTAGTGCCGGTCAAAAGCAACTCTTGACCATTGCTCGTGCAATACTCAAGAAGCCTAGAATCATCATACTTGACGAAGCGACGAGTTCGGTTGATACACGTACTGAAAAGTACATTCAAAGCGCAATGCTTGCTATGACGGAAGGCAAGACCAACTTCGTTATTGCACACAGACTTTCCACCATCAAGCACGCTCAAGTAATACTAGTTATGAATCATGGTGACGTTGTAGAGCAAGGTAACCACGAAACTCTAATGGCTAAGAAGGGATTCTATTACGAACTTTATAACTCACAATTTGCCGGTGTTACCGACGACAACAAGGACGACGATACGGCAAGTTCAAGATTTATTCAATCATAACAAAGCGGAGGCGGAGCGAAATGCTCCGCCTTAATTTTATGAAGGTATTATTTTGTAAATAATACTTAATTATAATGTTAAGGTATTTTAATTGCTAATAAATTTTGCCTATGCTATAATTAGCGTATAATTTATGGTACAACGGAGGAAGTTATGCCCACATTTTTTACTGAAGTTTTTAACGATGCATCACCCGTTGCCCCTTTGGGACTAATAGTTTTAGAAGGCGCAAAAGACCTCGGCAAAAAAGTCGACGATTATCTAGTTAAATGGTATAACCAAGACGTTGGTAATCGTAATCCCAGATTCAAAAAGAAATCATTCATCGTAGATTCCGTATGTCCTCGTTTCACCTCTGGTGATGGTAAAGGTATGATTAACGATTCTGTTCGTGGAGATGACCTTTATATTATATGTGACGTTGGTAACTACACTTGCACCTATACTTTGTTTGGAGAACAAAACCATATGTCTCCCGACGACCATTATGCAGACCTTAAACGTGTTATTGCTGCTGCCGGTGGTAAAGCAGAAAGAATCACCGTAGTAATGCCCATGCTTTACGGTGGTAGACAACATCGCCGTAATGGTAGAGAATCTCTTGACGGCGCCCAAATGCTACAAGAACTATACGAAATGGGAGTTAAGGATATTATTACCTTTGACGCTCACGATCCTCGTATCCAAAATGCAGTTCCTCTAATGGGATTTGACAACTTCTTGCCTACCTACCAAATAATGAAGGCACTTCTTGCAAGCTATCCTAACATCAATCTTGACAAAGACCACTTTATGATAGTTTCTCCCGATGAAGGCGCAATGGCACGTAACGTTTACTATGCATCTGTTCTTGGTGTAGACCTTGGTATGTTCTACAAACGCCGTGATTATACTAAAATAATTAATGGTAAGAATCCTATAGTTGCTCACGAATACATTGGTACCGACGTTGCCGGCAAGGATATCCTTGTAGCAGACGATATTATTGCAACCGGTGACTCCGTTCTTCGTCTTTGCAAGGAACTAAAAGAAAAGGGCTGTGGCAAAATCTTCTTAACTGCTACCTATGGCTTGTTTACCGAAGGCTTTGACAAATTTGACAAAGCGCACGAAGAGGGACTATTTACCGCCGTTCTTTCTACCAACCTTACCTACAATCGTCCCGAATTGCTTGCTAAACCTTGGTACGTAGGCGCAGACCTCTCCAAGTTTATAGCATATATCATTTCAAGTTGTAACCAAAACAAGTCCGTAACTCCTCTTATGAGTTCTGCGGATAGAATACACGAATTGCTTGGCAAATAATTTGCTATTGCAATTTTAGGAAGAATATCATATAATAAATATGGACGGGCGACTTACAATTACTACCGCAAAAAACGAAATATACTTCTATACAAATTGTAATTATGCGTATACTAAAAGTGATACAGCGCAAATTAGTTTTGTATATGAAAGCGATTTTCGTAAATATAATATAGTAATTGGTGTCAACCATGATAAAGTTGCTCTTAACATCACATCTTTTGACGTGGATGAAGTAGCAGAAAGTACCTTTAACGTTTTGACCTTCGCGCGTGGTGCTTCACCAAGAAACACCACCGTGGAGTTCGAGTATCTCAAGTTCACATTTGTACCAGAAGACGTTTTTGTTGATTACGGCAAGGATTTTGCAGACTTAGTTTTACGTTGTTCTTATTCCACTCTTACCCAAAATCCACGTTCGACAGTAATGAAAATTTCAGTTAAGATTCCTACCGAATAAAGGAGCATATATGAAAATTGAATGGCTAGGTCATAGTTCTTTTAAACTCACCGAAAGCACCGGTACTACCATAGTTACCGACCCCTACGAAGAAGATCGCGTTGGTGTTAAGTTCCCTGACGTCACAGCTAGCGTAGTAACGGTTAGTCACGACCACTTCGACCATAATTGCGTTAAAGCAGTTAAAGGGGTGGAAACCGTTATTGATAGCGCTGGATTTAACGATCTTGACGGCGTGGAAATTTATGGCTTCAAGAGTTATCACGATGAGAAAAAGGGGGCACTTCGTGGCAAAAACATAGTTTTTCGTTATAGAATGGACGGCGTAGAGATTTGTCACCTTGGAGACATCGGCGAGCCCCTTAGCCCCATGCTTGCAGAACTGATTGGTTCCATAAACGTGCTATTAATTCCCGTTGGTGGTAAGTTTACTATCGATGCCGAACAAGCAAAGGAATACGTGGATCTTCTAATGCCGGACGTTGTTATTCCTATGCACTATATGTGTGATGGATACGTTACCCAATTTGACGATCTTGATGATTTCCTGGATTTGTTTGAGAAAAAGGACGTTGAATATGCAGAAGGCACCGAATTAGAATTTGACAGAACCGATTTTGACGGGGAACGCACTAGAGTTATTGTTCCCATTAAAGTACAATAATATTTTTAATTTTGTAAATAATTTGCCCCTGCGTTTTGTGGGGGCAGAAAAAATATATTTTTTTAGGAGATTTTTATGAAAGTTGAATACACCGCAAAACAGTTGGATGATTTATCCATTTTTGCACTCCGTGATTTAGCACGAGAATGCGGTCATAACAGCCCTACAAACAAGAAAAAGAGTGAGCTTGTCGAGTTTATTTTAGGCTGTAAGGGCGAAAACGTTGTTAACGGAGAAGAGGAAACCCCCAAAAAACGTCGTGGTCGTCCTCCAAAGAAGAGCACTACCCAAGCACTTTTGGAAGAAAAAACCGTGAATGCTGTGGCAGAGCCCAAAGAACAAGATATCGTTGAAGATAACAAAGAAGAAAAAACCGGTTTTAAAACCACCTATTTTGATAAAAAAGGAAACGCAACTAACGGCCGTTTCAATTTGAACAAAGCAAGCAAACAAAACTCAGAAAGCGAAAAAGAAGAAAGCAAGGAAAAAGCCCCCGAAACTAACGAACAATTAGAAATCAGAGAGGGTGTACTAGAAATTTGCCCCGATGGTTATGGATTCTTGCGCGCAAACAACTATGAGCAAGGTGACGGTGATGCTTATATTGCTGCTCCTAAAATTCGCAAGAGTGGGTTGAGAAAGGGCGACTACGTAAAAGCATACGTTAAAAAACTTGCAGAAAACAGACCTATGAGCGTACAAGAGATTATTTCCATTAACGGAGATAGCCCAGACAAAGCTTTTAGCAGACCTGTTTTCGAAAGCTTAATTCCCATATATCCCGATGAAAGATTCAAGCTTGAGCTTGCAACCAGCAAAAAGGATTTTGCAATTAGAGCTATAGATCTTGTTGCACCAATAGGTAAAGGGCAACGTGCTATGATCGTTAGCCCGCCTAAAGCCGGTAAGACAACCCTTTTAAAGAAGATTGCAAACTCCGTTTCATCCAACTATCCCGATGCTCACCTTATGGTACTACTAGTTGACGAGCGTCCCGAAGAAGTTACCGATATGCAACGTTCCATTAAAGGAGAGGTAATATTTAGTACCTTCGACGAAATGCCCGATCATCACACCAAAGCAAGTGAAATGGTTTTGGAAAGAGCAAAGCGTTTGGTAGAGCTCGGTCAAGACGTCGTTATATTGATGGACTCCTTAACAAGACTTGCACGTGCATATAACTTGGTTATTACTCCTACCGGCAAGACTTTGTCCGGTGGTATCGATCCCGGTTCATTGTACCTTCCTAAAAAATTCTTTGGTGCGGCACGTAACATCGAAAACGGTGGTTCGCTTACCATTATTGCAACTGCACTTGTAGATACCGGCTCACGTATGGACGACGTTATCTATGAAGAGTTTAAGGGCACGGGTAACATGGAAATACACCTTGACAGAAAGCTTTCCGAAAAGCGCATATTCCCTGCAATCGACCTCGCAAGAAGTGGAACGAGAAGGGAGGAATTACTACTTTCCGAAGAAGAGCTACTTGGCATATTCGCTGTTCGCAAGATGTTAAGCACGGGCGACGTACAAGAGTCAACGGAAAAATTAATTTCTATGATGATGGGCACGGACACCAACAAAGACTTTATCCAAATGCTCACCATTCAAATGAAAGAACTTCAAAAGAAAGGTTATAACTTTGTATAATAGGTAACCGTATTTGGCGCTTTAGAGAGCCAAATATTGAAATTACCAAACAAACAATGCAAAAGCCATCACGAATTTCGCGATGGCTTTTTTGTTAGGATAGGGTGTAAAATTGTACTTGTAGAAAAAAAGGGTATTGACAAAAAGCGCACTTTAATGTATAAGTTTATTATATAGTAATATAAATAATAATCTTAAAAGTTAAGCAAGGTATATGCTCTTAATATGGAAGAGCGTTTCTACCAACCACCGTTAATGGTTGACTACCGAGGCAAAGGATGCCTTATGGTCAGCTATTTTTTTTCGATAGCAATCATAAAAGCATTGTAATTCTTTTGTCCTTAATGCATAACATAGAAAGGATGGTACTTATGAATTTAATTATAGAAGGTCATAGCATTACTCCAAGACCCGATACATCTCTTTTTACAATGGTCCAAGAGCTGGGATTGTTTAGTGGCAAGCTTTCTTCCGACCCCATTGTTGCAAAAATTGCCGGTAGAGTTTTTACCCTTAATTACGTGCCCGTTAGAAGCAAAGATTTAGCACCCGAGCGTGGCTCCATTCGTAAAGCTATGGCGGCGTCTGACGGCACAGTGGAGTTAATAAGGTACGATTCTCCCATAGGTCGTGACGCATACACTAGAACGGCTCAGTTCGTTATGTTTTATTCTTTGTATCAATTGTGGCCAAGAGCTAAGGCGCAAATGGCATGTACTATTGGAGCAAGCCTCTACGTTAAAGTGACGAACTGCCCCGAGTTTGACGTTGAGAAGTTTAAGGAAGAAGTACAAAAGACGGCAAACGAAAACTTTCCGTTGCATCGTCGCAGAATAACCATTCAAGAGGCAATGGATTATTACAATGCAACAGCCCAAGAGGACAAGGCACGACTGCTTTCTTATCGTAAAAAGCGCACGTTGGACGTTTATGAAAAAGACGACTTTTGTGACTACTTCTACGGAGAAATGGCACCCACAACCGGCTTTTTGCGTTCGTGGGATATATTGCCCGCGGAAGAAGGATTCATATTTGTATTCCCCGATATGAATAATCCCGACAGGGTTTCAACCTACAAAGAAATGCCCAATTTCTTTAACGTGTACAACGAAGGCAAGAGGTGGGGAGCACTAATGGAATGTGAAACCATAGCGGACCTAAACGAGCTAACCGAGAGCGGAAAGATACGTGAACTTATTCGTGTTAACGAGGCATTACACGAAAAGAGATTCTCTGCCGTTGCAGATATGGTTTGTGAAATGGGGGCAAGGGTTGTGCTTCTTGCAGGGCCCAGCTCGTCGGGAAAGACCACGTCTGCAAATCGTCTAGCAACCCAGTTGCGCACACACGGCAAGAAGCCAATTTTAATGAGCCTTGACGATTATTACATCGATCGTGACAAAATTCTTCCGGGTCCTGATGGTAAGGTTGACCTAGAACACATAAATACCCTTGATACGGCTTTGTTTAGTGAGCAACTCCAACAACTTCTTTTGGGACAAGAGGTGGAAATTCCCACGTTTAATTTTAAAAAGGGAAAGCGCGAATGGATAGGACACAAAATGAGATTAGAGGACAGCTCTATCATTATAATGGAAGGTATTCACGCCTTGAACCCACAATTGCTCCCCGAAAACTTGGATGCTAATTTGATATTTAGGATTTATGCAAGTCCTTTAATACCATTAAACATGGATGACCATAACAGAATCAACACCAGCTTTTTAAGGTTGCTTCGTAGGACTGTGAGGGATTTTGAATCGCGTGGCTCTTCCGTTGAGAACACCCTCGATATGTGGCCTTCCGTAAGGCGTGGCGAGGAAAAATGGATATTCCCATACCAAGAGAATGCCGACGTAATATTCAATACTTCTACGCTTTATGAACTTGCCGTTATTAAGAAATTCATCTATCCGTTACTTTTGAAGGTGGAACCGGGTGACGAATGTTATGACCAAGTTAGAAGCATGGTAAAGGTATTAAATTACATTACTGAAGCTGACGTAGAGGATGAAATACCCCCAACGAGCATCGTGCGTGAATTTATTGGAGGCAACACTTTCTATCGTAAAGATTAACAACTTTTTATTTGTATTGTGACGTTATTGGTAAAATGAGGCCACGGGTTATTCCCATGGCCTTAAAATTTATTCTTCAAAATCATTAAAATAATCTTTATTAAAAAATTCTGACAAAGTAATGCCTGCCCCTTGGCAAAAAGCTTTTATGGTGGATACTTTGGAGCATTTTGTTCTGCCTTTAATCAAATCGTATATGGCAGATGGAGATTTACCACCATTTAATGAAGCTTCACATACGTTTAAATTTTTATCCTTGCAGATTTCTTCAATCCGATTAACGATTGCATCATTCAAGTTCATATAATCACCTTCGTGGAGTTTCTTATCGCTATTCCACGAAAGTATTATATGAATTGTTTAAAAATTTATCTCGTGGAGTTCCACGAAATTGACAGAGTTAAATGGATTTTTGTATAATTATTTGTGGAGTTCCACGAAAAAAGCAGAGGTGGAGTATGAAGGTTTGTTTTATTGGTCACAAAAATATACAAAAAGACGATGAACTTGAAATGTTATTAGAACAAACAGTAATAAAGCTCATAAAAAGTGGAGCTAAGACTTTTCTTTTTGGTAGCATGAGTGAGTTTGACGATTTTTCATGGGGAGTCGTTACAAAATTAAGACTACAGTTCCCCTGGATTAAACGAGTATACGTTAGGGCGGTTAATCAGAATATAGATGTTTTATACGAAAAATATTTGCTTGAATCTTATGAAGAAACGTTTTTTCCATCAAAGTTAGAAAAAGCGGGTAGACATTCTTACGTGGAGCGAAACTTTGAGATGATTGACAATGCCACGTATTGTATATTTTATTATAACGAAAACTACGTTCCGGTTGGTTTGCGTGAACGAAAGAGTGGTACAAAAATTGCTTATAACTATGCAATTAAAAAGAAGAAAAAAATAATCAATTTGTATAGGGATAAAATTTTTTGTCAAAAAGATTGGAAATAAAGTGTAAGAAAAAAGGAACTCTTTCGAGTTCCTTTTACTTTTGGTATATTAGTTGAAAGCCTTTCCACTGCAACCAAGAACGTTTTGGATCTTGTGTTTTACGATTTCTTTTACGCGTTCTCTAGCAGGTCCCAAGTATTGACGGGGGTCAAAGTGGGAGGGATTTTCGTTGAAGTACTTACGTAGGGTTGCAGTCATAGCCATACGAAGGTCGGAGTCGATGTTGATCTTACATACTGCCATGGTAGCTGCTTGACGAAGCATTTCTTCCGGAACACCCTTTGCACCGGGCATGTTGCCACCGTAACGGTTGATTTCTTCTGCAAGATATTGGGGAACAGAGCTTGCACCGTGAAGAACGATGGGGAAGTTGGGAAGGCGACGGCCTACTTCTTCAAGGATATCGAAACGAAGTTTTGCTTCGCCCTTGAACTTGAATGCGCCGTGGCTGGTTCCGATAGCGATTGCCAAGCTGTCAACGCCGGTCTTTTCTACAAATTCTTGTACTTGGTCGGGATCGGTATAGCAAGCATCAGCTGCAGATACGTTAACGTCATCTTCGATACCTGCAAGTTTACCAAGTTCAGCTTCAACAACTACACCGTGGTCGTGTGCATATTCAACAACGTTGCGGGTAATTTTGATGTTGTCTGCAAAACTCTTGCTGGAAGCGTCGATCATAACGGAAGTGAATCCTTTGTCTACGCAATCTTTACAGAGTTCGAAAGAATCACCGTGGTCGAGGTGTAAGCAGATGGGAAGACCGGTGTCTTCTACTGCTGCTTCAACGAGCTTTTTGAGATAGGTGGGGTTTGCATATTTACGAGCACCGGCACTTACTTGAAGGATAAGGGGAGCATTTTCTTCCTTACCTGCAGCAACGATACCTTGGATGATTTCCATGTTGTTAACGTTAAAAGCACCGATTGCATAACCGCCTGCATAGGCTTTTTCAAACATTTCTTTACTGGTTACTAAAGGCATAATTGGTCCTCCATTTTGTAATTGCATATATTATACAACGAAAAAATTGTAATGTAAAATAAATAATTAAAGTTTGGAAATTATATTACTTGTTAAAAATATAGTTTTACTATATAATTTAGATATGCTGTTACAAAATGAAGAAATATTTGACCTTGAGTGTCACGGATTAAAAATTATTCAGTCTACCAAAGGCTACGCATTCACGACCGATGCCGTGCTTCTTGCCAATACCGTTAAGGCCTACAGAAACGAAACGGTAGTTGAGCTTGGTGCCGGTAGCGCCGTTATAAGCCTACTTCTTTCTAAAAAAACGCCCGCAAAGGAGATCGTTGGCATAGAACTTCAGCCAAGGCTTGCCGATATGGCTACGCGCTCCGTTGAGTTAAACCAGCTTGCCGACAGGGTGAGGATAATTAATTGCAATATGAAAGAGGCTCATTTGCATCTAACGAAGAGTGTTGACGTCGTTTGCGTTAATCCCCCTTATATGGAGTATGACGGCGAAGTGGAGAACGCCAGCGAAATAGATATTTGTAAACGTGAGGTTTATATCACCCTAAAAGAAGTAGTGGAGTGCGCAAGTAGAATTTTAAAATATGGTGGTAGATTCTATCTTATCGTTAAGGCAGAGAGGCTAACCGACCTCATTAGTGCTATGCGTGAGTATAAAATTGAGCCCAAGGCACTAATTCCCGTGCAACCCACTTTGAAGAAGGACATAGATACGATTATAGTCGAGGGTAGAAAAAACGGCAATAACGGCATAAAGATTTATAAACCCCTTGTTATTTGTAACGAGGACGGCAGTTATACTAAAGAAGTAGAGGAGATGTACAGGAAATGAGTAAAGGTATTCTCTACGTAGTAGGTACACCCATAGGTAATCTACAAGACATAACCTTAAGAGCGCTTGAAACGCTTAAATCGGTCGATATGATAGCTTGCGAGGACACTCGTCACACTCGCATTTTACTTGATAGATACGAAATCAAAAAGCCACTTGTAAGTTACTATAAGCAAAAAGAGCGCGAGGGCACGGAAAAAATTGTTTCCGATCTAGAAAATGGTGCGAACGTTGCTTTGGTTACCGATGCCGGTACGCCTTGCATATCCGATCCCGGCGCAATTCTGGTTGCAAAGTGTATTGAATTAGGAATAGAGGTACAATCCGTTCCCGGCCCCAGTGCAGTGGCGACGGCAATGAGTGTTGCCGGCGTTTACTCGCCTAGGTTTGCTTTCATTGGCTTTTTGCCCGAAAAGAAGGGTGACAAAGACAAATTAGTCGATGAGATTAAGGGATATGACCTGCCTCTTGTATTCTACTGCGCTCCCCACGATTTGGAAAGGGTAATATCATACCTTTATGAAAAGATGGGCGACAGACCATTAACCGTTGTTAAGGAGCTAACTAAACTGCATGAAACCGTTTACAAGGGCACGCTTGGGAACATCGAGATTTTAAACGATAAGGGTGAATTCGTGCTAATTGTAGAGCCCCTAGAAGAAGAAAAAGAGGACGTTGACGTAGAGCAGGAGCTTCTAAACTTAATCAATAGTGGAGTAAGCAAAAAAGAGGCTGTAAAAATTGTTTCTAGCAAATACAACTTGCCTAAAAACGAGGTTTACGCAGTAGCCGTTAAACTATAAGTCTTGCTAATGCGCAAGCAACTAAGGTGCCAATAAAAGAACTAAACAGGGCAATAGGAATAGCAAGCCCTGTTTTTTTGTCTTCTTGAGTAGAAAAGTATACGCTTATTACGTAAAAAATGGTTTCCGTTGACCCCATAATTATGCTGGCAGTTACACCAATAAAGGAATCTGCTCCGTATTTAAGGTAAATGTTTTCTAGTAGCGCAAGACTTCCACTTCCCGAAAGTGGGCGTAAAATAATCAGTTCCAGTAGCTCTTTCGGTATCCCAAGATACGAAAATATGGGTGCAACAACGCTTGCGAGCATTTTGCTTACACCGCTTTGTTGCATTAGTGATATTGCAATAAAAACGGCAATTAGGTTGGGAACAAGTTTAATAGTTAGTGTTAGTGCCTCGGAAATGCCGGCAGTTAGGCTTTCAAGAAAATTCACCCGTTTTATTGCAGAAAGAATAAAGACGGAAAGCAGAATTAATGGTGCCAAATAGTTCATTTTTTAACAAGCAATTTAACGAGTATTATGCCAATGGACGTAGTTATTATGGTGGCAATTAAAGAAGGGAGTACAATATCTATTATAGCGCCCTTACTGGAGCGCATCGCTATTACCGTTGTGGGTACCAGTTGAATGGAAAGGGAGTTAATTACCACCAGCATAGTTTTATTCTTTTTCGAGGTCATGTTTTCCATGGCGTTTAGTCCACTAGGCGTAGATGCGCCACCTATTCCCAGAAGGTTTCCACTAAGGTTTATGGAAAGATGTTCGTAGGTTTTTTCTTTTTCATTAGGAAAAAGAAATTTGTTTACCGGAAGCAATAGTTTTTGGCTTTTTTTACTAATACCACTTTTTTCTAGCATCTTGGTCGCCGGTAGCCAAACGCAGTATGAAGCAAAAAGAATGGGTAAAAATTTAATGGTATTTTCACACCCTGCCATTATGCTGGGTATAAGGTCGTTTGGTTGCTCAAAAATAATGACTAGCGAACAACCTATGTAGATAAGGAGAAGCACAACGTTCACAATAAAATTTTATTCGCGCGCGTAATATTTTATTACAATGGGTATTGATTTACGTTTTTCGGTGTGTTAAAATATAGTTATGAAAATGACGTTTAGATGGTATGGTCCTAGTGACAGTATATCAATTGAGAGTATATCCCAAATCCCTGCAGTTGAAGGTGTAGTTTCAGCTGTATATGGGGTGCCCGTTGGCGAGGTTTGGAGTGAAGAGGCGATTCTTACTCTAAAAAACACCGCAAACGCCAATGGCCTTACCTTTGAAGTGGTAGAATCGGTGCCCGTTCACGAAGATATTAAACTTGGTGCACCGACTCGTGATAGATTAATAGCAAACTATTGCGAAAATATAAGACGTCTTGCCAAGCACGGCGTTAAATGTATTTGCTACAACTTTATGCCAGTTTTCGATTGGCTACGTAGCGAAATGGAGCGTCAACTTGCAGATGGTTCCAATGCGCTTGCATACGATGAAGAAACCGTTCTCGCACTCAATCCATTAAATACCACTCTTTCTCTTCCCGGTTGGGACGAGAGTTATACTCACGAAGAGATGGTTGGGCTTTTGAATGCTTACAAAGACATTGACGAGGACAAACTTTTTGAAAACTTGAAGTATTTCCTAGATAGAGTCATTCCCGTTGCAGAGGAGTGCGACGTAACCATGGCTATTCACCCCGACGATCCACCGTGGGGTATCTTTGGTTTACCTAGAATTATCACCGACAAAAACAACCTCAAGAGGTTCCTTGATTTGTATCCCAGCAAGTACAACGGCGTGACCTTTTGTACGGGCAGTTGGGGTGCAAGCGTAGATAACGATCTTATCGAAATGATAAACGTTGCTAAGGGTAGAATTCATTTCGTACACTTGCGCAACATCAAGCACACGGGATATAGAAGGTTTGAAGAATCGGGACACCTAACGTCCAAAGGAAGTTTGGATATGTACAAAATAGTAAAGGCGCTAGTGGACGTTGGCTTTGACGGATACGTTCGTCCCGACCATGGTAGAATGATTTGGGGCGAAACCGGTAAGCCCGGATACGGCTTGTACGATAGAGCTCTTGGCGCAATGTATCTATACGGACTCATAGAAGCCGTTGAACAAGAAAATAAATAATCCATTTAGGAGAAAATATGAATCGTTATAACGTGGATTTAAGTGGTAAAAACGTTGCCATTACCGGCGCTGCCGGTGCAATATGCGCCGAATTCGCAGTTGAAATGGCAAAGGTTGGAGCAAGAGTTGCTCTATTAGATATCAATTTGGACAAGGCGCAAGAAGTTGCCGATAAAATTAATGCAAGCGGTGGCTTTGCACGTGCATATTATGCTAACGTACTTGATCGCGCTTGTCTTGACGAATGTTACGAAAAGGTGGTAGCAGATTTTGGTTCCGTTAATATTTTGGTTAACGGTGCAGGTGGTAACCATCCTAGCGCAACCACTACCAAAGAATATTACGAAGCAGGGGATATTGCCGATGAGAGCGTAAAGAGTTTCTTCGACCTTCCCAACGCACCCATTTCTAAGATATTCGACCTTAACTTCACCTCTATTCTTTTAACTACCCAAGCATTCGCAAAGGGAATGGTAGAAAACGGTGGAAATATAATTAACATTTCATCGATGAACGCATATCGTCCTTTAACGAAGATTCCCGCATATTCTGCAGCGAAATCGGCAGTTTCCAACTTTACCGAGTGGTTAGCAGTTCACTTTGCAGGTGTAGGCATTAGAGTAAACGCTATCGCCCCCGGCTTCTTTGTAGGTAACCAAAATAGGGGACTTCTTTATACCGAGGACGGTCAATTGACCCCTCGCTCACACAAGATTATTTCCCACACACCCATGGGCAGATTTGGTGAGCTAAGTGAACTTGTCGGCACCCTTATGTGGCTTGCAGACGATGAGTTTAGCGGGTTCGTAACCGGCATAGTTGTTCCCGTTGATGGTGGATTTAGTGCATATTCCGGCGTATAGTCGTCATTTATTAACGATGGAGGAGAGAAAATGAAAGTCACAATTTCGGGCTTTTATGATGAAGTTAGCCTAAAACTAGATAAACAAATAGCATTACTAAACGAACTGGGCGAAAAATACATGTGTCCTCGTATGTTGGACGGCAAAAACATCGCCGATTATACCCTAGAAGAGTTTGTTAGCAACGTTAAGCCACGCCTTGACGAGCACGGCATCAAATTCAGTTCTATCGGCAGTCCCATTGGTAAGGTGGACATCAATGACGAGGCAGGTTTTGAAAAACAATTAAAACAACTTGAAGAACTTGTTAAGATTTGCGAAGTTATGAACTGCAAATACATAAGAATGTTCAGCTTCTTTATGCCTAAAAATTGCGATCCCCAAAAGTATCGCGACAAGGTACTGGAAAAACTTGCTAAATTCTTGGACGTCGTGGAAAATAGCTCCATAATCCTACTTCACGAAAACGAGAAAGAGATTTACGGTGACGTACACGAGCGTTGTCTGGACCTATATCACACTTTAAATCATCCTCAATTCAAACTCATTTACGATGCTTCCAACTTTATTCAAGTAGGATGTAATCCTAACGTAGCGTATGAAGCTGTAAAAGAGTACGTTGTATACTATCATATGAAAGATTGTGATGCGGAAACCAACGTAGAAATGCCTCTTGGGTTGGGATTTACCGATTATAAGGCAATTTTTAAAGATTTGGAAGAGCGTGGTTACGAAGGCTTTATGACTTTGGAGCCTCACACCCAAAAATATGCCCTCGGTAGAAGAGTGATGGGCTTCTTGCCTTTCTTGAAATTCGTTAAACCCGACTTTTACAAGGGGTTCCGCAAGATAGACAAGAAACTAGGCGTTTCCTTGTTTAAGAAAATAACGCCCAAAGACGTATTCATTATGCAATACGAAAACTTGAAGAAATTCCTAGAAGAAGCAGGTAGATAATATGGAAAAGTTAAGATATGGTATAATTGGCGTTGGTAAACAAGGTTCTAAGTATGCTTTAATTCTTACCACCGGACTTATAAAGAATGCCACTCTTAGCGCCGTATGTGACGTTGATGAGGGGCGCATTAAGTGGGCAAAGGAAAAATTGGAGCCCAAAGGCATAAAGGTTTTTACCGACTATAAAGAAATGATTGATAGTGGATTGTGCGATGCCGTTATGGTAGAAACTCCTCACTATGATCACCCCACGATTGCAACCTATTCTTTGAGTAAGAATATTCACACTCTAATCGATAAGCCGGCTGGCGTATATACCAAAGCAATTAGAGAACTTAACGAATATGCTGAAGAAAAGGCAAAAGAGGGCGTTAAGTTTGGTATTATGTATAACCAACGTACCAATCCTTTGTATAAGTATGCAAAAGAACTTGTAGAAGCCGGTAGAATAGGTGAGTTAAAGCGCATTAACTGGATTATTACCGATTGGTATCGTCCCCAAGCATACTATGACCAAGGTGGTTGGAGAGGAACTTGGGAAGGTGAAGGCGGCGGGGTTTTAATTAACCAATGTCCTCACCAACTAGACCTATTCCAATGGCTGGGTGGAATGCCCAGTAGCATACGTGGCTATGCTCAAGTGGGCAAAAATCGTAACATAACCGTTGAAAACGACGTCACTGCATATATGGAATATGCAAATGGTGCAACGGGCTTGTTTATAACTTCTACTCATGATTTCCCCGGTACTAACAGGCTGGAAATCGATGGTAACAAGGGTAAGTTGGTAATAGGAGGCAATCGCCTAGAGTTCACTGAGCTTGAAGTAGGCGAAACCGAATTTAATGCAACAAACAAGAAGTTTATGCCCAAAATCCCCTCCAAAAAGATTGTTAAGAAGATGAGCAAACTTAGAGAGGGTTACATGTATATTAAAGAACAACACGCAGGAATTATGAAGAATTTCACCAATCACGTTTTGAATGGTGAAAAGCTCATAGCTCCCGGACAAGAGGGCATAAACGGACTAACCATATCCAACGCGATTCATCTTTCAAGTTGGCTAGGTAAGGAAGTTAAACTTCCCATTGACGAGGACCTTTATATTGAGGAACTCAATAAACGTATCGAAGAAGAAAAAAATAACAAATAAAAAACATTATAAGGAGTAAATATGAAGACCGGTTGGTACAAAGACGCAGTTTTTTATCAAATCTATCCCAGAAGCTTTTGCGATTCTAACGGCGATGGTATTGGCGATATTCGTGGTATCATTTCCAAGCTTGACTATCTAAAAGACCTTGGCGTTAACGCTGTATGGCTCTCTCCCGTTTACAAGACCCCAAATGACGATAACGGCTACGATATTTCCGACTATCGTGACATCAATCCCGAATTTGGTACTCTTGACGACTGGAAAGAAATGATAGCAGGAATGCACGAGCGTGGCATTAAGCTAGTTATGGACCTCGTTGTAAACCATACCTCTGACGAGCACGCTTGGTTCCAAGAATCAAAGAAGAGCAAGGACAATCCTTATCGTGATTACTATATTTGGAGAAAGGGCAGAGGCAAAGACGGCAAACGTCCTCCAAACAATTGGTCATCTCGTTTCGTAGGTCCCGCTTGGGATTATGATGAAACCACGGGTGAATGGTATCTTCACTTGTTCAGCAAAAAGCAACCCGACCTCAACTGGGAAAATCCTAAAGTTAGACAAGAAGTTATAGACATTTGTAACTATTGGTTTGAACTCGGCGTAGATGGTTTCCGTTGTGACGTTATTACCTATATCAGCAAGGTTGAGGGCCTACCTAACGGCAAATGGAATCCCGTAATGTGTGGTGACGAACATTTTGTTCTTGGTCCAAACATTCACGAATATCTTAACCAAGTCAACCGTGAAGCATGGTCAAAGTACGACACTATGATCGTTGGTGAAGCTATTGGCTGTAAGTACGTTGATGCTCCTTCCATCATTGCAGAGAGCCGTCACGAACTCGATAGCGCCATTACCTTCGAACTAATGGAAGTTGATATGTGGATGAACTTCTTCCCCTTGAAGCTCAACCTTCCCAAGTTCAAAGCGGTACAACGTGGATGGCAAAATCTACCCAAGGAGTGCTGGAATACCTTGTATTATGAAAACCACGATCAACCTCGTTCCATCACCCGTTATGGTAATGGCCGTGGCATATACAGAAAGGAACTTGGCAAGATGCTAGCAGTTTCCTACTTTATGCTTCGTGGTACTCCTTACGTTTATGAGGGTCAAGAAATTGGTATGACCAATATCGACCTCAAGCAAGAGGAATACGTTGACATTATGGCAACCCGTATATTCAGTATTATTGGTAAGGTAGCACCCTTCCTAATGCCTATTGCACGTTGGGCAATGAGTAAGCGCGCAAGAGACCATGCAAGAACACCTATGCAATGGGAAGATAAGACTGGCGCAGGCTTTACTACCGGTAAACCTTGGATGAAGATTAACCGTAACCTTGGTGAAATCAACGTTGCACACGATCTTAAGAATCCCAATTCTATTTTGAACTTCTACAAAGAACTTATTGCATTTAGAAAGGGCAATGAAGTTATCCGTGATGGTGAATTCATTGAATACTTTGAAAAACATAGAAAGGTATATTGCTACGAAAGAAACCTTAATGGACATCGCTACATAGTAATTTGTAACTTTGCAGAAAAGAACGTAAGCCTAAACGTAGATACCATTCCCAATGCTAAAGAAGCAGAACTTATAATTCATAACTGGGAAGGTCAACAACAAAAGTTGGGAGATAGTATTCGTTTGCGTCCTTATGAAGCCGTCGTATACGAGATTGGTGGAGTATCGAAGTGTGAAAAATAATGTTTCTATATTAAAATAAACCTAAAAGCCACTCGCAAGAGTGGCTTTCTTTTAATAATCTTTTCTTCCTAATAGGAAATCAATAGAAACGTCAAAAAAGTCTGCAATCGCGCATAAATCAGATAAAGAAGGCTCGATTTTGCCACTTTCAAGGTATGAAATTTATTAGAATGCCATTATGGTTGGCAATATTATTAGTATTTATAGTTGATATACCACTTTTAATTTTTGGCATAAGAGTGGTGGAGAGTTACTTACAACATCTATTATTGTTTTGGTAATAAACGTAGTAATGATAATTTATAAATTAGTTAAAAGCAGATTTTATTAAGCATAACAAAAAAGCCACTCTAATGAGTGGCTCTCTTTTTTAGTTTGAACTTAATTATTTGAGTTCGCTGAAGTACTTGATGGTTCTAACCATTTGGCTGGTGTAGCTGTTTTCGTTATCGTACCAAGATACTACTTGAACTTGGCTGTTGCCATCTTCCATGTTCATAACCATGGTTTGGGTTGCATCGAAGATTGAACCATAGGTGCTACCGATGATGTCGCTGGAAACGATTTGGTCTTCGTTGTAAGCATAAGATTCGGTTGCAGCTGCCTTCATAGCTTCGTTGATGCCTTCCTTGGTTACGGTGCCTTCAACAACAGCGATAAGGATGGTGGTGGAACCGGTAGGGGTGGGAACGCGTTGTGCGGAACCGATGAGTTTGCCGTTTAGTTCGGGGATAACAAGACCGATAGCCTTTGCAGCGCCGGTGCTGTTGGGAACGATGTTAACTGCGCAAGCTCTGGAACGACGAAGGTCACCCTTTCTTTGAGGACCGTCAAGAGGCATTTGGTCACCGGTATAAGCGTGAACGGTGGTCATGATACCGCTCTTGATAGGAGCATAATCGTTAAGAGCCTTAGCCATAGGAGCAAGACAGTTGGTGGTGCAAGATGCAGCACTGATGATGTTGTCTTCTGCGGTAAGGGTGGTGTGGTTTACGTTATAAACGATGGTGGGTAGGTCGTTGCCTGCGGGAGCAGAGATAACAACTTTACGAGCACCTGCGTCGATGTGTGCTTGAGCCTTTGCCTTGGAAGTATAGAAACCGGTACATTCCAATACTACGTCAACCTTGAGTTCGCCCCAGGGAAGTTCTGCAGCGTTAGCTTTAGCATAAATGGTGATTTCTTTGCCATCTACGATAATGCTGTTATCGGTAGCTTCTACTTTGTGAGAATTAGCATAGTTGCCTTGGGTGCTGTCATACTTTAGAAGATGAGCGAGCATTTTGGGGCTGGTTAGGTCGTTGATAGCTACAACTTCATAACCTTCTGCGCCGAACATTTGTCTGAAAGCCAAACGGCCGATTCTGCCGAAGCCATTGATAGCAACTCTTACGTTATTTGCCATATTGATTGTCCTCCATAGAGTTTATTATTGATTTTGATTATAGATATTATATCTATAAAGAAAAGGTTTTTGCAACTGTTTTACACAAGTTACTCAAACCTTTTCGCATTTTTTAATTATTTTGCTACGATATTAATAATCTTATCTTTTACGTAGATTATTTTCATTACGGTAAGTCCGTCTAGAACGTGTAGTTCGTTTACCTTTTCCATTACTTCGTCTTGACTTGCGCCACGAGCAACTGTTACTCTTCCCTTTAGCTTGCCCATTACTTGAACGGGGATTTCAATGCTGTCTTCAACAAGCTTTGCAGGGTCGAATTTGGGCCAGCTTGCCTTTTCTAGTTTTTCGCCGGTTACGATTTCGTAAACTTCACTAGTTAGGTGAGGGGCAACTGGGTTTAGGAGCAAGCATAGGGTAGTGAGCTCTTTCTTGGTAACCTTGCCACGTGAAGATATGGTGTTAAGAGCAGTCATTATCTTTGCAATAGCAGTATTAAACTTGCAAGCTTCGTAATCGTCACTAACTGCTTTAACAAGTGCATCAAGGTTAAGGTCGCTGGTGTCGCAGTTGTCAACTAGTAGGTCTTGTAAGGTCCAGAATCTTTGGTGGAAGCGGTTGCAACCCTTAATGCCTTCTGCACTCCAAGGAGCGGGCTTTTCATAGTCGCCTATAAACATAATGAATAGACGAAGAACGTCTGCACCATATTGCTTTACTACGTCGTCGGGGTTAACTACGTTACCACGAGATTTACTCATCTTTTCGCCGTCTGCACCTAGTATTAAGCCTTGGTAGGATCTTCTAACGTAGGGCTCTTCGTGTGCTACAACACCGATGTCGTAAAGGAATTGGTTCCAGAAACGGCTGTAGATAAGGTGGCGAGTTACGTGTTCCATACCACCGTTGTACCAGTCTACTTGTCCCCAATATTTGTGTGCATCGGGGTTAACGACGTGGTTGTTATCTTTGGGGCTTTGGTAGCGTAGGAAGTACCAACTTGAACCAGCCCATTGTGGCATGGTGTCGGTTTCACGCTTGGAGGGAGCACCACAAATAGGACAGGTGGTGTTTACCCAATCAGTGCACTTGGTAAGAGGACTGGTGCCGTCGTCGGTGGGAGTAAAGTCTTCAAGGGTGGGGAGGGTTAAAGGTAGTTCACTTTCGGGAACGGTAACTTGACCACAGTGAGGACAATTAATAATAGGAATAGGTTCGCCCCAGTATCTTTGACGGTTGAAAGCCCAGTCTTTCATCTTGTAATCGGTCTTAGCGTGACCAACGCCAAGTTCTTCCATTTTTTCTATCATCTTAGCAATAGCAGGCTTTACTTGAAGTCCGTTGATGAAATCGCTGTTTACCATAACGCCTGCGCCTTCTTTTGCACAGTAAGGTTCTTCTTGAACGTCAACGTCACTCTTAATAACTTCTATGATAGGAAGATTATATTTCTTTGCAAAATCCCAGTCGCGTTTGTCGTGTGCGGGAACGGCCATAATAGCGCCGGTACCGTAATCCATCATTACGTAGTCTGCGGTGAATAGTGGGATTTCGGCTCCCGTAATTGGGTTAATGGCAACCATACCTTCAACCTTAATACCGGTTTTGTCCTTGTTTACTTGTACGCGGTCAAACTCTTTCTTTAGCTTTGCAGCTTCTTGGTATGCGCTAACTTCTTCACTGTTAACAATATATTCTTTGTTGTCGCGAAGTAGGGGGTGTTCTGGGGAAACTACTAGGAAGGTAGCACCAAAAATGGTGTCGGGACGAGTGGTATAAACTACCAAGGGATACTCGTTGTTACCATACTTAACTTTGAATGTAACTTCAGCACCTTGGGATTTGCCGATCCAGTTTTGTTGCTCGGTTTTAATTCTTTCGGGGAAGTTTACGTTTTCTAGACCGGTAAGTAGTCTTTCTGCATAGTCACGAATTTTTAGGAACCAAACGTCTTTTTCCTTTTGAACTACTTCTGCACCACAACGGTCACAAATGCCTCCTTGGCTTTCTTCGTTTGCAAGAACGACCTTGCATTTTGGACAGAAGTTAACGGTAGTGGTTGCTTTGTAAGCAAGGCCCTTTTTGAAGAGTTGAATGAAAATCCATTGCGTCCACTTGTAGTAATCAGGGTCGGTGGTATCAATGGTACGTGCCCAATCAAAGCTGTAACCAACTTGCTTTAGTTGCTTTTCGAATTGTTTAATATTTCTATCGGTAACGATACGGGGGTGTTGCTTGGTTTGCATAGCATAGTTTTCGGTGGGTAGACCGAAAGCGTCGTAACCAATGGGGAACAATACGTTGTAACCTTCAAGACGCTTTTTCCTTGCAATAACTTCCATGGAAGAGAAAGCTCTTATGTGTCCAACGTGCAAACCTGCACCGCTGGGATAGGGAAACTCGATTAGACCATAAAACTTGGGCTTAGAGGGGTCTTCATCGGTTTCAAAAACCTTACCGTCGTACCAGTAATCTTGCCATTTTTTCTCGACTTTAGAAAAATCGTATTTTTGTGCCATAATTTTTACTTCCTATTAAAAATTTATCCTAAATAGTATACAATAAAGGCGTTTTTTTAGCAAGTATTTGTACTCTATTTCTAATTTTGCACGCGCGTAGGCGCGAATTCACTAAAACAACACATTTTTTATATTGCTTTTACACGCGCAAGTAGTGTATAATTGCATATATGGCGAAAATATTCAACTCTCGTATAATTATGCTTACCATTGCTACGATATTGATTATCGCGCTTATTGTTGCGTGTGTTTTGGTGAGCATTAAGCCCAAGAGCGAATATAAGGGAGTGCTAGAGGTTGACGAGGTCATAAAAACGGACAACGTCCTTTATAGTTTGGAAACGGAAAAACAATTCAAAGGGGACGTGGGCGACTTTTTGGAGAAGATGCTGGCATCTTTTTTCGACAGGTTTGAAATTGATGGAGAGAAGATAGATTTTGACGTAGAAATTAAGAATTCTTCCATTGTTGCCAATCCCTTGCTTTCCATTTTTTCAAAAGCAGCAATCCCTTCTGATAAGTTGCTTAATTTTTCTTCTTATCTGAAAGGGTTGAATACCGATGATGCGGTCGTAGAAATATGGCTCTTCTTAATAAAAATTGAAGAGGATCCTAATGGAGAAGGCTACGTAGCACGTTTTTCAACTCCGGCAGAACTTGCCGAGATTTTTACTGGTAAAGTGAATTTAACGTATGCCATAAACGAGATGGTTGCAAACACCGCCCTTACGGCAGAAGAGGCCGGTAGACTACTCTATGAATTGGTATATTATTTTGCCGACGTTGAACAGCAAGAGGTGCTTGCTAGCATAGGTAGGGCAAGTTTTGTTTCCATATTCGTTTCCATAACGACTATATATGAAGCATACGCAGAGTTCAGCTTGGTTGGTGGCACTCTTACGGAAGCAAGAATGCTTGGTGAACTTGCCTATGAAACGGGTGCAAATCTTGACGAATTAATAGAGAGTCACGGTGTACAAACCTTGCTTACTGCTTTGTGGCTTAATAGCGACAACGTTGTGGACGATTCAAAACTTAAAGATTTTATTGGCTCTATTAATAATCCCGGAGGCGATTCTAACGTTTCAGGAGAGGTTGATACCTCCAATCTTGCTGACATTCAAGCTGTTAATAACGCGCTCAAGCAAGGTATAAACGTTGCTGAATTTGCAATATATTTTGCTCGCACTACACTTATGGAAGTAGGAAATGCTCCCTTTGAACATCTTGCAAATTTTTATGCTAACGAAAGTGATAACTCGGAATATTACCTTTATCTACATCAAATAACCCTTGCCCGTGCTATTGCAAGTGGCATTGACGATGCTCTTGCGAAAGGTAGCGTTATTACGGAAAAAGAGGATCTCATAGAAAAACTCGCCAACTTCAAACTAACCGTTGAAGAGGTCGAGGCCCCAATAGATGACCATGCGACCAGAGTGAATGAGATAAAAGCTTATCTGAGAGAGTATTTCGACACGATATACGCGCTAAGCAATGAGTTTGAGGGCGTAATAGACGTAGAAGACGTAGCAAACCTTAACGCAGAAGACAGGAATAAACTAATTGGTTATTCTACTACTTTAACCGATATCAATTATAACGAGTTAATGATTGGCGCCGATAGTTTGGCCTCAACGTTACTAATAAATATAACCTTTAATATTATGAGCCAGGTGATGGAAGACGCGCTTGGTAGCGTAGTAAGCTAGGAGAAAATATGGCAGTATTATCTTGCTTGAACGTAACTAAATATTTTGGCGAGAACAGAGTGTTAAACGACGTTTCGCTGGAAATAGAAAAGGGGAGCTTTGTTTCCATTGTTGGGGCATCTGGCTCGGGTAAAAGTACCCTTCTTACCATTCTTGGTGGTATAGACAAGCCAACCGAAGGTAAAGTGTATCTCGAGGGTGCAGAAATTTCCAGTATGAGCGAAAAGGAGCTTGCAATTCTTAGAAGAACCAAGCTTGGCTTCGTGTTCCAATTCTTTAACTTAGCTCCATATTTAACGGCAGAAGAAAACGTGCTACTTCCCATAATGCTTTCTGGTAAGATAAAGGACGAGGATCGCGCTCGCGCAAACGAGCTTATGAAGTACCTCGGTATAGAGGCGTTAAAGAATAAGCTTCCCGGCAAAATGAGTGGTGGTGAGCAACAACGTATAGCCATAGCAAGAGGACTTATTATTAACCCGGAGGTCATTCTTTTGGACGAGCCAACAGGTAACTTGGACAGTAAGAATTCGGAAGAGATAATGAACTTATTAAAGCGTATTAATAAGGAATTTAACACGACCATCGTTCAAGTAACTCACTCCGACATAAACGCCCATTACGGTAACGTAATAATCACCATTAAAGATGGTAAGATAATTCGTTCGGAAGTTGATGCAAGTGAGCAAATATCTATTGAAACAGCTACTGAAATAGCAATAACGGAAGCCCAAAACGAAGAAAACGTTCAACAAAGTGTGGGCAACAACGAACACGTTGGGGATGAAGAAACCACACCGGCAGAACCACAAGAAAACTAAACTTGAACGGCAATTTTAAGTAAGGAATAATTTGAATGAAGGCATTTATTAGACACATTTTAAGGAGCGCAGACTCCGAAAAAGGACAGGTAGCAATAATCGTTATCACGATTGCTATCGTTACTTGCATGGTCTTTATTGCCTTTGGTATGTACGACGTGTTCTTTAACATCAATATGGCGGAGTACGATAGGGTTGCACAAGGGGCAGACATGCTACTTGGCGACAACTTTAGTAGTGGAGAAACTTTTAGCAAGGCAAGGCTAGAACGCGTACTTGCAAGCGAGCCTGCAAGTGATATTAAAGATATTTATTATTTTGTAAAATTCCCCACGATTTTAAAGACAGATACCGATTCTAAATCGGTCTTGGTTGAAGCAACCGACCTTGAAAAATACCTAACCGAGCACGAGATTAAGTACATAGACATCTTTGACAAAAACACCCTAAACCCCGATCTACCCTATGAGGAAGCCGGTGGTTATAGTTCTATAATCGTTGGGCAAAGTTTTGCTGAAGAGGCAGGTATTAAAGCCGGGGATATCGTGGAAGTATATTTGCCCACTTACAGCATGTATACTTCATTGGTTGTAAGAGCAGTTGCTCTCAACGAAGGAATATTTGGCTCTACGACGGATCTTAACGTACTAATGGATTTTGATGCAGTAGGCAATCAAGGTCAAATTAGTGCCGTATATATTAACTTTAACGATGAAGCGTTGTTTGAAAAGTATGAAAGCTTGTTTGCTACTTATTTCCCAAGCGTAGAGTGTGGCGAAGGTAATAGTTATAGCGAAGTTAAGAGCATTGTAACGAACAATACTTTACTGCTCTCAATCGCCCTTGTTTTCTTAATAGTAACGCTAGGGTTAATCCTATTTACTTCCTATTTGATCATATCGCGCAATCGTATGAGCGAAATGATAATATTCAAGTCCGCTGGAGCTACACCAAACCAAGTTGCAGGAATAATGCTAATGGAAGTAGGCTTCTATGCCTTAATTGGTGGTGCTGTTGGATTACTACTTGGTAGGGTTATGATGGGTGTTGTTGCAAAGGCACTTTTGCCACACGCACCATACGCCGTGACCTATCCTTTCTGGAAGTTCTTAGTATCCTTTATAATTTCCGTTGTGGTATCCGTACTTTCCACTTTAGTGCCCGTAATTCAAGTAAGTAAAAAGACGGTAAGGGAACTTTCAAGCTCAGGATTTAAGGTTTCTAAACCTGCAAATCTTATTACTTTTATTGTTAGTAGCGTATTGGTTGTCGCAATAGCCGTGACGTACGCATTCCTTGAAGGAATAGCTTTACTTATTCTTTCCGTTGCGCTAATTCTCGCAATAGCATTTTGGATTTACACTTCTATCTATTACGTTACCGCCTTTGTTGGCATGGTCGCGCAAAAGATAACTAAAGGTGGTGCTCCCTATCTTGCAGGAATAAGCGTTAAACGCTCGGGGGCAATGAGGACTGTTACGACACTTATCGCCGTTGTAATAGCATTTTCTTTCCTAATTACTCAAGTTGTCGGCATTGTAAAGAATGCTACCATTCCGTTTAGAGAAAGGTACGATGCCGATTACGTAGTGCTCTCACAAGATGAAATGGGATTAAGTGATTACGATCTAGTCAAAGGAACTGCACTTAACGTTGATGGAGTCACGGGTGTTGGTTGGTTTAATAGTTCGGACTATACCTTCCTAAATAGTGAAGAAGATTTAACTATATATGGAGTAGGTGATCACTGGACGTTAGAACATTGTACTACGGGACTTGATAGTGGAGTGGAGTCTCGCTGGAATCAAGCGAAAAACCCCATTGTGTTAAACCAAAACGTGGCAATGATGTTGGACGTTGAAATTGGTGACGAGGTATCGTTTAATCCTATGGCAGAGGACTATAAGGAAGAAGTACATACCTTCCAAGTAGTTGGCATAGACAGAAGTGTTTCACAATGGGATATGGTTGCCTACTGTAACTACAGACATCTTTATAGAATGTCGCCTTACGGCACTTTCTTGATTAGCGCAAATAATCCTAGCAACGAGTTGTTCGTTGAACTTCGCGACGCCATAGAGTATCTTTCATTGACCAATACTTTTGCCCTTACCTATCACGAGTGGGCTTATGCCGAACAAGAAAGCTTTGCCGGAGTAGGCACGTTGATGACCTTGCTACAAATATTGGTTTGGGCAATCTCGTTGATGGGTGTTGCGAACATATCCATAGTTACCATATACGATAGGCGCAACGAATACAAATTATATAAGCTTAGTGGTATGTCGGACAAGGATTATATGGAGTTTTCCGTCACGGAAGGTGTTATTACGGCACTTTCCGGTGGGATACTCGGCTTTTTTGCCGGCTATGCAGTAAATATGCTTGTGCCCAGCTTAGGCTCCATAATTCAAAGATATTCAAAATTTAATGCTATGCCGTTGGAGCTTGTAATAACCTTTGCTATTGGCGTAGGTGCCTTCTTGCTACTTTGGACCTTGATTGCACTTGTAAATCGAAAGATAAAAGTTAAATCTATAAACGAACGAAATTTGAATTAAAGGGCAAATTGCATTAAATTTCTTACGTGCATTATATATTTTTATTATAAAATGAGCATATTTTATTGCGCGCGCTCGATAAATGTGTTAAACTTTTTGAAATACTAATCCAGTTAGGAGATATTTATGTCTAGAAACGTAATGGATATTTTGAGAGAAAGAGGCTTTATTAAGCAAACCGTTTTTGAAGAAGATTTGTATGAACTTCTCGGCAAGCAAAGCGTTCCTTTCTACGTAGGTTTTGACCCCACGGCAGATAGTTTGCACGTTGGTCACTTCTTAGTATTAATGGCAATGAGCCATATGCAAAAGGCAGGACATAAGCCCATCGTTTTGCTAGGTGGTGGTACCGCTATGGTTGGCGATCCTTCAGGCAGAACGGATATGCGTTCCATGATGACCAAGGAAAACATTAAGCACAACGTCGATTGTTTCCGTAAACAAATGAGCCGTTTCTTTACCTTTGAGGGCGAAAACGGAGCTATTATGGTTGATAACGGCGATTGGCTATTAAACCTTAACTACATCGATTTCTTAAGAGAAGTTGGCGCACACTTTTCCGTTAACAGAATGCTTACTGCAGACTGCTATCGTCAAAGAATGGAAAAGGGCCTAACCTTCCTTGAGTTCAACTATATGCTAATGCAAGCCTACGATTTCTTGGTACTATTCAAGAAGTATGGTGCAGTGCTCGAGTGTGGTGGTGACGACCAATGGTCAAATATGCTAGCCGGTGCCGACCTTATTAGAAGAAAGGAAGGTGCTCCTGCATACGCAATGACTTTCTCACTACTTCTTACAAGTGAAGGCAAGAAGATGGGCAAGACCATGAAGGGTGCTTTGTGGCTAGACGAAAACAAGACCACTCCCTACGAATTCTACCAATATTGGAGAAACGTTGACGATAATGACGTTGAAAAATGTCTAGGATTCCTCACCTATCTTCCCATGGACGAAGTTAAGGCACTTTGCAGTTGTTATACCGTGGATGAAAACGGCGTTAAGCATTTTGACGGCAAGATTAACGAAGCTAAGGCTAGACTTGCATACGAAGTAACCAAGATTGTTCACGGCGAAGAAAAAGCAAGCCTTGCAGAACGTCAAGCAAAGGGTGCTTTCGGTGGCGGTGGCGAAATGCCAGAAGCAGAAATGCCCCAAGGTATCACAAAGGTTGCCGACCTACTCGTTGCATTAAAGCTTGCCGGTAGCCGTGGCGAAGCAAAGCGCTTGATAGAGGGTGGTGGCATTCGCATTAATGACGATAAGGTCGTTGGATTTGACGCCGATATTCCCCAAAACGCACTTGAAGAAGGCTTTGTTATTCACAAGGGCAAGAAGCAACATATTAAGGTTGTCATAAAATAATGCAATATGCGACCGTAGAAAGGGAATACGTCGTTACGACGGAGGTGTGCAAGTCTAAGTTTATTTGTAGGCTTGCTCCCATTGAAACCCTTGACGAAGGTCTGGAGTACGTTGCTCGCATTAAAAAGGAGTTTTCCGATGCAAGGCATAACTGCTATGCGATAGTCGGTACTCCGGAAAGCAACGCTCTTAAATATAGTGATGACGGCGAACCTTCCGGAACTGCCGGAATACCGATGATGGGTGCACTACAAAAGAATGGTCTTTACGGTGTCGCTTGCGTTGTTACAAGGTAT
This sequence comes from Candidatus Stercoripulliclostridium sp., assembly GCA_045577735.1. Lineage (GTDB taxonomy): Bacteria > Bacillota > Clostridia > Christensenellales > DTU072 > Stercoripulliclostridium_A. The sequence continues at coordinate 198,921 of JAZNIY010000025.1, forward strand.
TTTGGTGGAATAAAGCTAGGGGCAGGCAGACTTGCTCAAACCTATCTTAAAAGTGTTGTGGACACTATAGAAAGCGCGGAAATAATCGACAAAAAACTTTCTTCCGTAATTAGCATAGAACTTAATTACGGAGAATATAAAACTTTTAATAACTTGTTTTCGGCAATAGAACACGTGGTTTTGGATACCGAATATGGGCTTAACGTAATTGTAACGATTGCTACCCCCGTAGAAAACGAAAGCAAGGTTAAAGAAAAAATTATTGAACTAACACAGGGAAGAATTCCTAGCGTTCAAGAAAAAAAATATATTACTTATAAGAGGTAAAGTATGAAAATAACTTTGACACAAACTAAGAAAGAAAAACCCGATTTCACTAAACTCGGTTTTGGCAAGTATTTTACCGACCATATGCTAATTATGGACTACAAAGACGGTGCTTGGTGTGAACCCGAAATCGTTCCTTACCAATCTTTCAATCTTGACCCATCAACTTGTGTTTTACACTATGGTCAAGGTATCTTTGAAGGTCTTAAAGCCTATAAAAATGCAGACGGCAAAATCACCATGTTCCGTCCTTACGATAACTTTAAGAGAATGAATCGTTCCGCAGAACGTCTTTGCATGCCTACTATAGACGTAGACAAAATGGTTGAATGGTTAAAAGAACTCATTATGGTAGACGAAGAATGGATCCCCACCGCTCCCGGTACTGCTCTTTACATTCGTCCCACCATGGTTGCGACCGATGCTATGCTTGGTGTTCACCCCGGTCACACCTACCGTTTCTTTATCATCCTTTCACCCGTTGGAAGCTACTATCCTAACGGACTACAACCTACCAAAATTTTGGTTGAGAAGGAATACGTTCGCGCACCTCTAGGTGGCACCGGCGAAGCAAAGTGCATGGGGAACTATGCTGCAAGTTTGCTAGCAGGCGATATCGCAAACAAGAAGGGTTATGAACAAGTCTTGTGGCTAGATAGCAACGAACACAAATACGTTGAAGAAGTTGGCGCAATGAATATGTTCTTCGTATTCGACGGCGTTGTTAAGACTCCCGCATTGGTAGGCTCCATCCTTCCCGGTATCACTCGTGATTCCGTTCTTCAAATTCTTCGCTCCGAAGGTAAGCCCGTAGAGGAATGCAGAATCAGCGTTGACGAAATCGTTAAGATGAACGAAGAAGGCAAGCTCAACGAAGCGTTCGGTAGTGGCACTGCTGCCGTTATCAGCCCCGTTGGCGTTCTTAACATCAATGGTGAAGACGTTAAGATTAACAACTTCGAAATGGGTCCCATCACTTCTTATTTGTATGACAAATTAACCGGCATCCAATATGGTCGTTATCCCGACACCTTTGGCTGGATAGTAAAAGTTAACTAATACTGAGGGAGCCCGCAAGGCTCCCCATTTAATTTTATGGTAACAATAGAAGAAATTAAGCGCGGTAAGAAGAGTTACACCATTGTTGCAAATGGTGAAACAATAAAAAACGTCAACGTTGACGTTGCACTTTCCTATTCCCTTCAAGAGGGCGAAATGGAACGTCAGCGCTTCAATGAATTTCTAAAAGAGAGTGATAGACAAAACGCTAAAGCCTATTTGTACTCTATGATAGCAAGGAAGGCGCGCACAACAAAGGAAGCGCGTGATCGCTTGTATGAAAAAGGTTTTCACAAAGATGCCGTTGAGTACGCAATAGAGGCTGTTTCCTCCTATGGTTACCTTGACGATGCTCAATACGCAAAAAACTTCGTAGAAAACTCTTTGCGTAATAAGGGTGGATATAGGCTAAAAAAAGAGATGCAGTTAAAAGGGGTTAGTGAAGAAAATATTAATGAAGCATTAACCGAAATTGACGATGAAGTTGAGCGAGATAGCGCCAAAATTCTTGGCGCAAAATACCTTAAGGGCAAAAGCCTAGAGGACGAAAAAGTAAGGGAAAAACTCTTCCGTTTTTTAGTATCCAGGGGCTATTCCTACGATACAGTTAAAAGTACAATTAAAGAGTTGGGTGTGGAAATTGACGAGTTTTAGTATCCAAAGATACAAAACTACGCAAAAAAGCCCAAGGATATCATAAGCGCGTTATTAACCTTTCGCATGGTGTCGTTAGTTATTTCACCAACGCGAGACTTAAGACGCGCTTTGTCTATTGTGCGAAGTTGTTCGAGTAAAAGAACACTTTCTTTTTCAAGACCCGTCGACACGCCTAGTTCCACGTGGGTAGGAAGTTTGGCTTTGTCAAGTTTGGAGGTTATTGCACCAACAATAACCGTGGGGGAATACTTGTTGCCCACGTCGTTTTGCACAATGAGTACGGGGCGCACGCCACCTTGCTCACTGCCAACAACCGGACTTAAATCAGCGTAATATATCTCCCCACGCTTAATCATAATAGTTTCCCTAGTCATAATTATTCTTTCTTTACTCAAATTGTTGCCAACTTTAAGGTTTTTAGACTAAAAGTGTTTACTTAACTTGATAAATATGCTAATATTTATCAGGAATAAAATAACCTAACGGAGTTAAAAATGAATAAAGAGAAATTTTATATCACCACAGCAATAGCCTACACTTCCGGTAAGCCACACATTGGCAACACCTATGAAATTGTTCTTTCCGACTTTATTGCTCGCTTCAAGAGAATGCAAGGCTATGACGTTCATTTCCAAACCGGTACTGATGAACACGGTGAAAAGATAGAACTCAAGGCAAAAGATAAGGGCGTAACCCCCAAAGCATTTGTTGATGACGTTGCGGGAACAATAAAGACCATTTGGGATTTGATGGACACTTCCTACGACCATTTTATTCGCACTACCGATAGTTATCATGAAAAGCAAGTTCAAAAGCTTTTCAAAAAGTTTTATGAACAAGGTGATATCTATAAGGGCTCATACAAAGGCTGGTACTGCACGCCCTGTGAATCCTTCTGGACGGAATCTCAACTTGTTGACGGCAAGTGCCCCGACTGTGGTAGAGAGGTAAAGCTTGCAGAAGAGGAAGCCTATTTCTTTAAGATGAGCAAATACGCCGACGCTCTCATTAAGTATTATGAAGAGCACCCCGACTTTATCACGCCCGTGTCAAGAAGAAACGAGATGATGAACAATTTCTTGAAGCCCGGTCTTCACGACCTATGCGTTTCTCGTACCTCTTTTAAGTGGGGGATCCCCGTTGAATTCGATCCCGGTCACGTTGTATACGTTTGGCTAGACGCACTCACCAACTATATTACCGGTATAGGATACGATGCCGAAGGTAACAGCAGTGATGAATACAAAAAATGGTGGCCTGCCGACGTTCACGTTATCGGCAAAGATATCGTAAGATTCCACACTATCTATTGGCCCATATTCCTAATGGCAATGGGAGAGCCCTTACCCAAGAAGGTATTTGGTCACCCCTGGCTACTCCAAGACGGAGACAAGATGAGCAAGTCAAGAGGAAACGTAATGTATGCCGATGATATGGTAAAGTTCTATGGCGTAGATCCTCTTCGTTACTTCCTACTTTCCCAAATGCCTTTCGATAACGATGGCGTTATCAGCTGGGATATCGTAACCGATTCCGTTAACAGCGACCTTGCAAACATATATGGTAATTTGGTAAGCCGTACCGTTGCTATGAGCCAAAAGTATTTTGATGGTGTGCTCGAAAACGCAGGCGTTGAAGAGGACGTTGACAAAGAACTAAAAGAGGTTGTAACCTCTGCTTACAAGAAGGTTGCCGACAAGGTTGACCAATATAGAATAGCTGATGCAATGCAAGAAATTATGCACGTATTCCGCCGTGCTAACAAGTACATTGATGAAACGATGCCTTGGGCACTTGCAAAGGACGAAAGCAAGCAAGGAAGGCTAAAGACAGTTCTTTACAATCTTGCTGAAACCATCATAATTGGAACCACGCTAATGGAAAACGCAATGCCCACTTTAGCTAAAGAAGTTTACACACAATTTGGTGCAACCAGAAGGGATGTTTGCGATCTTGAAAAATTCGGATTGCTAGCAAGTGGAACCAAGGTTGTTCCTAGCGAAAAGAAGTTGTTTACTCGTTTGGTTAACAAGGAAATTAACGAAAAGGTAGAAGCAATGTACGCTGAACGCAAAAAGGCAACCGAAGTTAAGGCTGAACAAAAATCCGAAGTTAAGGCTCCCGAAGAAGACAAAAAGGAAACCATAACCATCGATACATTTGCACAAATTGAACTCAAAGTTGGTAAGGTTATTGCTTGTGAAAAGCTTCAAAAGTCCAACAAGCTTCTTAAGTCCACCGTTGAAATTGGTGACGAAACAAGAACCATTTTAAGTGGTATTGCTAAGTACTATACTCCTGAGGAAATGGTAGGCAAACTAGTAGTTGTTGTAACCAATCTTGCTCCTGTAAAACTTTGTGGAACCATCTCGGAAGGTATGCTTCTTTGCGCAAGCGATCCTAATGGCAACGTAGTATTACTTACCCCCGAACAAGTTGTTCAAAGTGGATCTAAAATTTCATAATGATTATAGATACTCACGCACATCTTAACGATGAGAGGCTAGCGCCTCTTGTACAAGAGATTATGGGCACCATGCAAGAAAAAGGGCTTGGTGCCATAATTAACGTGGGCTATGATAGACCCTCTAGTGAACTTGCCCTTAAGCAAGCGAGGGAGTATGAAAACCTCTATGCCGTAGTAGGTATTCACCCACACGATGCAAAGGCTCAAACACAGGATGACTACAGGTATTTTGAAAGTGTAAGTCAGGATAAAAAGGTGGTTGCAATAGGGGAAATCGGGCTGGATTTCTACTATGATTTGAGTGATCGTGACGTTCAAAAAAGGGTGTTCGTAGAGCAACTTGAACTAGCGCACGCTCTCAAACTACCCGTTGTAATGCACGTGCGTGACGCTTATGGTTTGGCGTTAGAAATACTCAAGGAAAACAAGAGATTTTTGGAATATTCCGGAGTCATGCATTGCTATGCCGGTAGCAAGGAATTGCTAAAAGAGTTCGTTGATCTTGGTTTGTATGCATCATTTGGTGGCGTTACCACGTTTAAAAATTTTGGCAAGGCAGAGGTAGTTAAGTACTGTCCTAGTGATAGACTACTACTTGAAACCGACTGTCCCTATATGACGCCCGTACCATATCGTGGCAAAACTAATATGCCGGAATATATCACTCTAGTAAGGGACAAAATTCAAGAGTGGCGCGATGACGTTGACGTTGAAAGCGTTACCACTCGAAACGCAAGGAGTTTGTTTAAGATATAATGAATACTTATTCTTATTCTATAGACGGAAAAATATATATCAATTTAACCAATCGTTGCTCTAACGCTTGTGATTTTTGCGTGCGCGTAAACGATAGCTATAGCGAACATAGTTTGTGGCTTGACAAAGAGCCGACTACGGAAGAAGTTATAAACTCATTCCAAAAGTTGGACTTTGATGGCACGAGTGAGTTCGTATTTTGTGGATACGGCGAGCCGATATATAAGTTACAAGAGATTATAGAAATTAGTGAATATTTGCATAAGCATGGCAAGAAGGTGCGCCTTAATACCAACGGACAAGGGGACCTTATTCATGGTGAAAGCGTTGCAAAAAAACTTGCCGGATACATTGACGTAATATCAATTTCGTTGAATGCTTCAAGTGCAAAGGCGTATCAAGATATATGTCACAGCGAGTTTGGTGAAAAGGCGTTCTACTCACTTCTCAATTTTGCAAAAGAGGCAAAGGAATACGTTCCCAGCGTAAAACTTTCTCTAGTTGACGTTGTCGGCGAGGAAGAAATTAAAAAGGCAAAAGAACTTTGTGAAAGTTTGGGTATTGAATTGAGGATTAGGGCGTATATATCCTAAAAAATCATAACCGCGCCACGTGGGCACGGTTATTTCTCTTTGGTACCTCGGATATTTCATCTTTAGTACGCAAGTAGTATGGCGAAAGGGTGCCAAAACATACGAAAAACTGGTAGGAAAAATATGGAAGTTAAAGAAATCCTTAGAAAACATGGCTTTACGTTCAAGAAAAACCTAGGACAAAACTTTTTGACCGAGGGTTCACTTCTTCGTGCTATAGTTAAGGATGCTGGCGTTACAAGTGAGGATATCGTTGTAGAAATTGGCACTGGTGCGGGCACGTTAACTTCTGCTATTAGCGAGAAAGCCAAGCACGTATATACCTTTGACGTTGATACCTGCCTAAAACCCGTCCTTGATGAAACTCTTGCAGGAAGGGATAATATCACCCTTAATTTTCTTGACGTTTTAAAGATTAGTGACCAAAGGTTAAAGGAGATAATAGGGGACGAGCCTTTTAGAGTAGTCGCCAACATTCCCTATTACGTAACCACACCATTAATTATGAGGTTTTTGGAAAGTGACTTAAAGTGCCTTTCTCTCACGGTTATGGTGCAAAAAGAGGTGGCAGATCGTCTTATTGCCGAGCCCGATACCGAAAATTACGGGGCAATTACGCTTGCTGTGGAGATGAGAGGAACGGCAAAGGTTACGCGTAACGTAAGTAGATTGCTTTTCCATCCTGCGCCCAAGGTCGATAGTGCCGTAGTACACGTTGATATTGACGACAACAAATATGATATTAAGGACAAAGAATTTTTGCAAAAGCTAGTTAGAGCCGGATTCCAAATGAGGCGAAAGACCTTGGTCAACAACATAGGTGCCTCGCTGGGAATAACAAAGGAAAGGGCAAAGGAAGTGCTTGTTAGCTTAGGATATAGTGAAAGCATACGAGGTGAAGCACTTTCAATAGAAGATTACATTAAAATAGCCGAAGCCCTACGCGCGTAATATTAGGTATATGAAGCAATCTCTCGCATATTATAATGTGGGAGATTTTTTTATGCTTATTAAAAAAACTATAGTATTAGGTGACGGAACAAATGCCGTTGGTCATTTGAGTTTGATTAGGGTAGGGAATGAAACGGGTGCTAAACTTACCCTCGCCAAGCCCTTTGAAGGTGCTTACCTTATGTTGAAAGTGGGTGGAAAACCACAAGAGAATTTTAGTATAGTAGGGCTAAAAAACGAGTATGCTCTAGAGGGGAACGTGGAGCCAAACGATCAAATAGGTGCCCTTATAGTGGGCAAGGACGGAGTGCTTGCAAGTGGTGGACTAAAGGGAATAGTTAATGAAAAGTTGGTAGAGAGAGAAAAGGAAGAAGAAGCAAATACAACGGACTCTGGTGAGCCAAAAGTTGAATTAGAGGGTACCAAAAAGGAAGAAATCGAAGCGATTAAGGAAGAAATCGAAGCGATTGTGGAAGAAAGTGTGGGTGCGAACGAAGGTGGTGAAGAGGCTGAAGTTGAGGAAGGTGAATCACAAGAGGTTGCGGTTAATGAAGAAGAGAACGTGGTGTTTGAGGAAACAGTGGGCGTAGAGCCTTTGATTACACCATTCAAGAACGTAAAGGGCGAAAACTTTTACAGAAACGTTAGGAGTAAACTAAGTGAGATAATGACAGCAAACCCAAGTGAGAAAAAATTGGAAGAACTAATCCCCGACTCCAAGTGGGTGCGTGTTTACTACGAGAAGGGGGAATATTACGTTGTCGGCATATTGACCGAGGATGGCGAAGTAACCTTTCTAGCTTATGGTGTGCCCGGGGTGAGGAGTGTTAAGCCACCAAAGGATGCCGAAGAGCTTTGTGACTTTGTGGAAGTGGAAAGTAGCATAGGAGAGGGGTATTGGGTGATGTTCCAAAACGCAAAAAATGGAGAAATAGTAAAATCGATTTAGAAAATGGGAGAAAGGAGCATATGCTCCTTTTTTATGTTATATAATTGTGTATTAATTAAAGAATAGGTATTGCATTTTTAAAATATTGTTGTATAATAGATACTAATTTTATTATAAAATACGAAGGAGAAGAACGATGTTTACGAACATGATTGCCGTTAGTGGTGGCAGATGGAGCGCATACCTTATACTTGCTCTATTTATTGCTTCTATGATAGCGGTTAGTGTGGTTACTTCCAAAAAGTCCGGTTCATTGGACGGATTCTTACTTGGCAACCGCGGTATTGGTGGTTGGATGAGTGCTTTTGGGTATGGTACCACCTATTTTAGTGCCGTAGTATTCATTGGATATGCCGGCACTTTTGGTATGTCGCTAGGACTTGGTGCCGTATGGATAGGTATAGCAAACGCAGTAGTTGGATGCCTTCTTGCTTGGATAGTTCTTGCAAAGCGCACTCGCGATATGACTCAAGAATTGGATGCCAAGACCATGCCCGAGTTCTTTGAAAAGCGTTATGACGACAAAGGGCTCAAGCTATATTCTGCAATTGTAATAGCATTCTTTATTATTCCTTATTGCACTTCGGTATACCAAGGTATTGGTTATATTATGGAAGCCGTACTTGGTATTCCATTTGTTTGGAGCGTAATCATTATGGCAGTGCTGGTTGGTGCATACTTGTTTGTTGGTGGCTTCTTTGCTAACGCCGTATCCAACTTTATACAAGGCATTATAATGCTTATTGGTGTTGTAATTATGATAACCCTAATGCTAATGGCACCTGAGGTCAAAGGTGTGGAGGGTCTAAACAAACTAATCGATAGTGGCTATGGTTTCTTCCCCTCTGCAGTAAGTCCCACCGAGCATTGGTTTGATGCTCCTGCCGTCCAACTCATATTCAACATTTTGCTTACCTCTGTTGGTATTTGGGCAGTACCTCAATCTGTACAAAAGTTCTATGCAATTAAGAACGATAGGGCCATAACGCAAGGAACGGTTATATCCTTCTTGTTTGCAATTATAGTAGGTGGTGGCGCATACTTTAACGGCTCACTTGCTCGCTTGTTCTATCCCGAAATGCCCTTAGAAGGAACGGCTAACATAATTCCTAATATTCTACTTTCCAACTCACTAATGAACTACGCGGTACTAGGGTTCATTTGCGTACTCGTACTTTCAGCAAGTATGTCAACCCTTTCTTCCTTGTCACTTGTTAGCGCTTCTAGCATTGGCGTGGACATCTACAAAGGCTATATTAAGAAGGATGCCGACGACAAGAAAGTTAGAATTTTGGTTAGAATACTTTGCTTCTTCTTCGTTATCCTTTCAGCACTCTTCGCAATACTCGAAGTTGATGCAATTGTTACCCTAATGTCCCTCTCTTGGGGTACCTTAGCCGGCTGTTTCATTGGACCTTATATTTACGGACTATACCTCAAAAAGTCCAACAAATACGGAGCATACGCCTCCATTACCGGTTGCTTGGTAACCACCATTATACTCATATTCGTCTTTGGTGACATAATGGGTGCAACCACCTTTGGACAATTCTTGAGTTTAGGCATAAAGAAGAGCCCCATGATTGGTGTATTCTGCATGGCAGAGTCCTTGATAATTACTCCTATTGCAAGCATTGTAGGTGAAAAGATTGAGGAACTAATTAAGTCAAAAAAAGCAATAGCTTAAACGCGAAACAATTAGTTAAAGAAAAGAGCCGATTAGTCGCTCTTCCATTAGGGATTTTTAGTTCGTAACAAAAGTATAGCCCACTATACTTCGCAAAAAGCGAAATATGGTGGGCTTTTCTTATCCACAAAAGATTAAGTTTTAATAAGTTATATTTTTAGCCTTGTGGCTAAAAGTTGTATTGCTTGTTTTGCAAGCAGTTATATTTTGGCAAAGCCAAAGTGATATTAAATAAATCCATAACTCGCCGTAGGCGAATATCACTGCCGAAAGGCAATATCACTCGTCGTTAGACGAATATCACAAATCCGTAAGGATTTATTTAGTTGTCGCAATTCCCTACGGGAAGAGCGACTAATCGGCTCTTTTTTGTATTAAAATTCGCTTTTTCCAAGCAAGTAGTCGGTGGTGGAGTTAAGGAGCGTGGCTAGGGTTATGAGCGTGTCAAAATTACACTCCCTTTGACCATTTTCCCAGTATGAAAGCAGTCTTACCAATACGTTAAGTTTGTCAGCAAGGGCTTGTCTTGTAAGCCTCGCCTCTAAGCGTAATTCTCTTAATCTTTCGGCAAATTTGTTATTATATATTTCTTCCATAAATATATAATAGTAAGAATTTTAACAAATATCTTGACTTAGGTTAAAATGTCCCATATAATTTAATTATAGATTACTATAGGTAAGGTGTTTAGTATGAAAAGGAAGATTACTTTGATTTCTTTGGTTCTCGTTCTAGTTATGATTGTGACGTGCACGTTGTTTGCTTGTAATTATAATGAGGATACTACGTACAAAAAGAATCATGCCAAAAAACTCTCTGATGATTCCAGCTTGATTGGTATCTTTGAAGGTAGCGAGGAAATCAAGAATAATCTTGCTTCTTCCCAATATGTTTTGAATGAAAATGGAGGATCTGAGCAGGAGGTATATGAGCGTGAAAACGACTATATCTATTTTGGATCATATCCTCAAAGTTTGGTCACCGATTCCGTTCAAATCGATTTACTAAATACTTTTGCAACAGAACTCAATTGTACTTGGTATTCGTATGATTATTATATCGCCAATACACCGGGTGACTATATGTGGTATACTGACCTGGAATTAAATGAAATCAAATACCGTGGCGTATACTTTACTTCATATCGTCCGTATTATACCTCGTTTGCAACTGGTACCGAGAATTCTTCTCAAGATAATAACGGATATACTTTAGGTACCGTTTATTGGTTCCGTTATGAACCTATCAAATGGAGAATATTATCGGAAGAGAATGGGTACGCTTTACTATTAGCAGATCTTATACTAGATTCACAACAGTTTAATTCAAGCGCAGATAGCTTGGTATTTAATAACGAAGGTCCCGTGTTCGTACCCACCATACATGCCAACAACTGGGAGTATAGCACTATTAGAAGCTGGTTAAACAACGACTTCTATAATACTGCGTTCAATGATTCACAAAGCCAAAATATAGTAGAACAGTCTTTGAATAATACGGAAACTGCTTACAATGGTGTTAATAATAATTATGCAATTTCTCAAAGAGAAACGTCAGATAAAGTATTCTTACTTTCATACGAAGATATGGTAAACGAAGAATATGGTTTTAATAAAGAGGGCGATGCATACGATACGGCACGTAGAAAACAAACGAGCGATTATGCTAAAATACAAGGAGCTTGCCCCAGTACGAACCCGAATTACTCCGGAAAAGGCTGGTGGTGGCTACGCTCACCTGACAGTTTCTGCGGTTGTGATGCCTCCGGTGTTCGTAATGATGGACGTTTGGATGGTGGTTATTACGTCCTAAGCACTAGTAGTGGCGTTGTACCTGCTTTGATGATTAAACTTTAATATAATTGTTAAAATAAATTATCAACATATAAACCTTGCTGGAAGCTCCTAGCAAGGTTTTTTAATTAATTATTTGTCAATAAAATATTTTTCTTTTGTATAAATCATTTCCTTCGCGGTAATAATCAAAGCAACAACAAAGCGGAGGTTATTATGAAAGTTAAGTTTAATTCCCAAAAAATCAAGGCGTTCTTTAAGAAGAATATGTATTATATGATTATGGGTGTTTGTGTGCTTGTTATTGGTGCTATGATTACCGTGGCGGTGGTAGTAGGGGAAAATAATAGCGATCCCACCCCTAATGAAAACGTCGTGCCCGACGTAGTTGTACCTACGCCCGATACGGATACTCCCGTTATCACTCCCCCCGATACCAATATCCCCGACACCGACGTGTCTGTTGAGCCCACCCCTATAATATTTGGTCTACCAGTTGAAAGTGGCTCCGTAATTAAAGATTACACTATGGACACTCTCGTTTGGTCTTCTACACTCAAGCAATACCAAGTACACGGTGGCATTGACTACGCAGGTGAGGAAAATACCAACGTTGTTGCGGTCTATGACGGCGTTGTTAAGAGTGTGAGTTACGATGCTCTAAACGGCCACAAAGTAACCGTTGACCATGGTTCCGGTTTGGTTAGCGAATACAGCTCCCTTTCCGAGCCCGTAGTAGTGGAAGGTCAAAAGGTATACAAGGGCAGTAAGCTGGCTACCATTTCCACCTCGTCAACCAAGGAAATGACCGACGGCGCACACGTACACTTTGCAGTAACTCTAAACGGAGAAATCGTCAGTCCTTACGATTACTTCCTAGAGGGTGATAAATAATCCGTGTAAGGTTTCCTTGTGAGTGCGCGTCAATACCCATTACGGCGTAAGCACGCATAAGCAATTCGCTCGACAAAGGTCGGGCGTTTTTACTATTTATTGACTGCTTATTTTTAATACTATTTAATATATATTTAATACTATATTTCTTTAATAGTGTTACAATTTAGTTATCTTAATTTAGAGGACATTTATGCTACGTTTAATCAACATCCAAAAAACCTATGCCGAAAAGACCGATAGCGCTGTTAACGCACTAAAAGGCATCAACCTTTCCTTTAGGGAGTGTGAGTTCGTTTCCATACTTGGACAATCGGGTTGTGGTAAAACCACTTTGCTTAATATTATTGGTGGCTTGGACCGTTACACCGACGGCGACCTTATCATTAACGGTAAGTCCACCTTGGATTACAAGGACCACGACTGGGATACCTATCGTAACCACTCCATAGGCTTCGTTTTCCAAAGTTATAACCTTATTCCCCACCAAACCATTCTTGAAAACGTAGAGCTTTCTATGACGCTTGGTGGCGTACCTAAGGCAGAAAGAAGAAAACGCGCCAAAGATGCCCTCATTTCCGTAGGACTAGAAGAGAAAATCGGCAAGAGGCCCAACGAGCTTAGTGGTGGTCAAATGCAACGTGTATCCATTGCACGTGCCCTTGCTTCCGAACCCGATATCATTCTTGCAGACGAGCCCACCGGCGCGCTCGATACCGAAACCAGCAAGAGCGTTATGGCACTACTAAAGGAAATTTCCAAGACCAAACTCGTAATTATGGTTACCCATAACCCCGAACTTGCCCAAGAATACTCCGATAGAATAATAAAGATGTTGGACGGCGTAGTAATAGAGGACACGAACCCCTACGAGCCTAATGAAGAGGCAAGTGAAGAGGGTGAAAGCACCACTCAAACCCAAGATACAACGGAAGAAAACACCTCTCAAAACGAAGAGATGGTGGAAGAAACACAGACTCCAGAAGAAGGACAATCCACCAAACAAGGCATAGTGTACAAAAAGAAAAACTCCTCTATGAGTTTCCTAACAGCCCTTCGTCTTTCGGGTAAAAACCTCATTTCTAAATATAAGCGTACCATCATAACCTCGCTTGCAGCAAGCATAGGCATAATCGGTATTGCCGTAATTCTTTCCGTAAGCTCTGGTATGCAAGCATACATAGACAAAACCATGCTTGACAGCACCTCTTTTAACTACGTTATGATTAACTCCACCACAACCAGTATGAACTTTGGTGGTAGTAACACCGACGGCCTTGTAGAATACCCCGACAATACTACCGGCGTTAAACCCTACGTACCCGTTACGGCTGAAGTTAAAAAGCAAAAACTAGACACCGCTTTCGTAAGCTATTTGGAAAGCATTTGTAAGCCGGCAGGGGAAGAATCAATGGTAGTGGATATTGCTTACTCCTATGACGTTGATATGAACATCCTTACCCAAAAGGATGGCGCCTACGTTGCCGTTAGCAGTTCTGCTTGGCACGAGTGCCTCTCCAACGTGGACTACTTGAATGCCTACTATGACGTGCTTGCAAAAGGGGATGGCGTAACCTCCCACATACCCTCCAAAGCAAATGAAATTGCACTTGTAGTCGATACCTACAATCGCCTTTCTACCAACACCTTGGACTCCCTTGGCATAACCTATAATGCAGAAACGCTTGACGAAATAAAATATACCGACCTTCTAGGCAAGGAATTCCGCGTTGTATTCAACGATGGTTGGTACACCCAAGGAGTGGATGGTTGGTACAAAGGTGCTAATACAACTAATTACCAATCTGCATACCAAAACGACAATGGTATCACGGTTAAAATAAGTAGCATTTTAAGAGAGAAAAAGGACTCACCGTCCTCTTGGCTTTCTAGTGGTATTGCCTACTCTCCCGCACTCACTAAGGCTGTTTTAGACGCTAATAAAAACTCAGCTATTGCCCTTAGTCAAGTAGCTAACACTACAACCAACGTAACTAACGGTCTAGTCTTTGACGCAGGCACCGGTGGTGGCCTCGGCGGTATTTTTGGCGGTAGCACCGAAACCTATGAGGGACTACTGGAAAAACTAGGCTATACCCAAACCCCATCCAGCATCATGGTTTATCCTATTGACGTCAATAGTCGCGAGATTATCATCCAAAAACTTGATGAATGGAATACCCAAAAGGCAAATACCGATGCTGTTGTGGAATATATAGATATGTCTAATTTAGTAACCAGCATCCTTGGTAGAATAGTGGAAATAGTAACCTACGTACTAATGGCTTTCTCAATAGTATCCCTTGTAATTTCATCCGTTATGATTGCTATTATTATCTACGCTTCGGTAATAGAAAGAACAAAGGAAATCGGCGTTCTTCGCTCAATGGGAGCAAGGAAAAAAGACGTATCGCGCGTGTTCCGTGCAGAAGCCGTAATTTTGGGCGTAAGCAGTGGCACCATTGCAATTTTGGTAACGCTAGTCGTAAACGTTATTATAAACGCAGTGCTTACCGACCTCGTAGGTGTGTCGACAATCGCAAGCTTGTCCGTTGGTACGGCGTTTGCACTAATAGCACTTTCTACCGTACTGCTCCTAATTGCTAGCTTGATACCGGCATCCATTGCAGCAAAGAAAGAACCTGCCGTTGCACTCCGTACAGAATAATAGGGAAGTATAAAACAAAAAACGCACCTCAAGAGCAAAACAATTTGAAACTAGCGAAATAATTTAAATGTAATATGGTTCGCAATAATGTTAAAACAACGAAATACCGAATTGAACAGATAAGTTCAGTTCGGTATTTTAATATATTGAAATATAATCTCCGATTTTCCCTTTCGGTTGTGGCTATTGTCGCATAGAAAAATCGGAGGTGTATATTCAAAAGAGACTTTGGACTGTCTATGAATAATCTGATAATTTTAATAAATTGTGCCTATTTTATAAAGATTTCATTCTTAGAGCTCTTTTTTCTTTATTTTTTTACACCCTTAATTCTTACTTGTTTTATTTGGCAAAATGTGCTATAATATGACATATTAAGAATGAATATGGAGGAAAACGCATGAATCTGTCACAGAAGGTAAGATACATAAGAGCCGAGAGATTACTAAGCCAACAGGAATTTGCCGATGCGGTGGGCGTTTCCTATTCAACCGTCAGCCGTTGGGAGCGTGAAAAACGCAAGCCACAGGCGAGAGCCATCGGCAAGCTCATAATTTGGTGCAAGAAAAACGGTATAGATTTATCGGACTTGGAGGAAAACTAAGGTGAGGATAAAACATAAGTTTATACATATTTTTTCGTTTTTGCTGTTTTTGTGCTTGATTTTTGCGACGAGTGCGGTGGTTGGTGCGGAGGCAAGCGCCCGTGAGGGAGAGCTGATTACGACGAGAAACGATTTCATTAACGCTCTCAATAAAGCGGAGAACGGCGATACCATTCTCGTTGACGATATTGATTTCAACCTTAATTCGACAGGCGCGGTTAACACGCTTGAAAGAATAATCATTGATAAAAGCGTTACGATAAAAAGCGGAAAGACGGATGGAAAAGCTGTCTTTACAGGCGCGAGTTTCATATTGAATGGAACGAAGATCGGTGGCGAAAGTTCCTCCTTCGTCTTTGAGGGAATCACGTTTGACGAAGGACTTGATACGAGTACGCTGACGGACGAGGATTGGCAGCTTGCCTACGATAGTATGGGTGAGGAATTATCCCCATACCCGTTAAAGAATCAATATGCTATCCAATGCAAGGGCAATGCAACCGCATCCTTTGCAAACTGTGAATTCAAAAATTATATGCATACATACGGCCCCGCAATCCGCGCGTTTTATGCGGATTACACGTTGACTCCCTCGCTTGAAGCAGAGCATGGTGACAACGTGCCGTATAAATTAGAGCTTAATCTGAAGGGTTGTAGCTTTTCCTCCAACGCCTCGCTTTACGGTGGCGGTGCTGTGTACGTGGAAGCGATTGACAAAAATGTTACGCTGAACGTTACGGATTGCAGTTTTAACGATAACAAATCGGGCTTCGTTCAAAATGCTGTCGGAGGTGGTGCGGTGTTCGTAAAGAATACCATTGCAACCTTCGAGGGATGTGTTTTCGAGGATAACGAAGCGAATTATTATTACGGCGGTGAAAGATTTGGTCTGATCAGTTAAGTGGCGGTGCTATCGGATGCGACGACGGCTCAAAGCTTACCGTCCGTAGCTGTCAAATTATCGGCAACAAGGCATCGGTTGGCGGAGGTATCGGCGTGAGCATATCAAATGCGGATATCGAGGACTGCTATATAACCGAAAACAAGGCGATCCCCGAAACCGAGGATAAGCGAAGCACGTTCGGACTTGCAAGCAATCAAGGACTTGGCGGTGCGATTTATCTCAACGGCGCAACGAGCGTCACGATAGGTAATACCGAAATTCGCCATAATTATGCCGAAAACGCAATGAGCGCGATTTTCACGGATTATAATCCCTCGCTTGATTACAGCACTCGCTCGGTGGATTTGCTTTTCTGCACGATAGCGGAAAACACCTGTAAAACGGCAATGTCTGATTGCATTGGCTACGGCGAGGATAGATGGCTGTGGTTTTCGTGGTATCCCGATTTCTTTGATATAGATTATCTCAACTACTACGGAAATTTGGTGGTTGACGAGCTATATGAAACCCACAATCCGAAAAACGAACAGCCCACCGAGGAAAACGGATACAACTTCTTCGGTAGCGCAGCTCCTGCACAGTGGTACAACGAGGAAGGTCATCTCGTACACGCCCCCACGGTTTCCACCGATTTCATCAAGGAGAAGCTCGGTGACAGAAGCTATTACGGCACGTTTACGGTAGGCGCAAACAACCACGAGGTAACATTCAAGTTCTTTATGGACGGCGTTTGCAAGGAAACCGTTGTTCTTCCTTCCGGCGTGCATCCTCCGCGCCCTGCCTTTGAAAAGGTCGGCTACACGCTCACCGCTTGGACGCTTACCGAGGATTTTGAGTATCAGGCAGACCGTTCCTTCATCGTCGGCAACGAAACCGGAAGCGTGGACTTCCACGCAGTATTTACCCCGAATACTTATATGATAACTTTTGATTTTGGTGAAGCCAAAGAAGAAGTGGAGCAGACGTATAACGAAAAACTTATTCCACCTACACCACAAGAAAGAAACGGATACAGATTTATCGGTTGGTTTACCCAAGAAGATGGAAAGGGGGATAAGCTTGTGGTTGGTAGCAATTACGATACGGCAAGCGATATTACCTTCTACGCATATTATGAAAAGGAATTTCCTGTATTCTACGTTGTAATTTCTATTGTGGGCACTGTGCTTATTATAAGCGTTGCTGTTTTGGCTGGATTTGCGATTTATAGAAGAAAGCATCCGCACATGGTACCTGCAACCGACTCTGGAACACCGATTCCCGAAGAAAAAGTATTACCTGATACGAGTATGCTTTCGCAACGTGAGAAGGAAGTGTTGGAGTTGCTTTTACAAGGCAAGCAAAGAAATGAAATTGCGACAATCTTGTATATTAGCGAAAACACGGTTAAGAAAAATATTTCGAGCATTTACACGAAGCTTAACGTTTCGTCAAGGAGCGAACTATTTGCTCTTTTCAAGTAAAACTGAATAACTGAAAACGAGAAAAGTCCGATTTTATCAATCGGGCTTTTTTTTTGCGCGTAAAATTGTTAAAAAACTGCGTGTATACCCGTTTGGGTAGGGTGTTTTGGGCAAAAAGTACCCGTTTTTACCCGAAAAGTACCCGAACGGGTAATATACTTTCGATAGATTCCCGTGTATAATTTGGGTAAAATATAGGTCTGCAAAACAAGAAGACGGCAGACCTAATCTTGAAAGGAGGGGAAACGATGCTAAAAACAATAACCAAAAAAATCATAGATAGGTCTACGGATGCGTTTTTCAAATTTGAATTTCATTGCGATAGATGCGGAGCAGGATGGGAGAGTGAAACGTATTGTTTCGAGCACGGATTTCCCGAAAAGCTTACCGAAGGTGAACAAAGAGCAAAAAATATTATGTGGAAAGTAGAGCACGATGCGGCGTTAGAGCGAGCAAATTTGGAAGCAAGGTTAAGATTCAATCAATGCAATTCCTGCGGACGAATTATTTGCGACGAATGTTTTGCGATGGATGAAGACGAGGACTTATGTATTGATTGTGCAAAACGATAAAATAATTTAACTTTTGATTATGGAGGTAGGAGCTAATGAACAATACAATGAAATAATAAAAGAACTTTAACTCCCACGACAAATTTTAATTTATTATGGAGGAAACTCAAATGAAAAAGAAAATAACATTATTTATATCAATAATTATGGCAATGACGATGGCGTTCAGTCTAATCGCTTGTAAAGATAACACGGACGGTGGCGGAGGCGGAGGACTTCCACCCGGAGGTGGTGGCGGTGTTGCTCCGATAACCTCGGTTACGACGGTAGACGGTGCATATCAATATTTCGAAAATTTGCCAAGTGGAAGTAGCGCAGCCGAAGTAGATAATATTTTACAAGATGCGTTTGGAATTGACTTAACCTTCCCGACGGCAGAAAGAATTTATTCAAGCGACGGAAGCGGTTCTATGGGAAACCAAACTTATTCGTATTACGTTGTTACGGTAGACAACACCGAGCAGACGGGAGAAGGTTTTTATAATTCTATAAAACCGACGATGGTAGCCGCAGGATACGAAGGCGAAGACGCAACGTTGTCTTTCGGAAAGGTGATAGGCGATATCGTTTATACGTTTGAAATCGACGGTAGAAACGGATGGATAAGAATCCAAATAAACGCCTATGAATACGTGGAAGTATGGAATCCGCAAGTGAACGTTCCCGAGAACTTAAAAGTCGTATATAACGATGACGGTATAACGATGGTCGCCGTAAAAATCGGAAACAATTATTATAGTGAATATAGAAGTGGCGGAATCGTTGTAATGAAATATTTCTCGGAATACGATGAAGCTACGCAAACATGGACGCTCTACGATTGGAATTACGGCACCAATTGGGGATACTATGATTATATGGGCAATAACAGGTATACGACCACTTCCGAAAGTATCGTTCAAAGTATAGCGTTTGCGTTTATGGTAGACTATTCAATGTTTTCTGAATATCAAGCGGACGGAACGGCTACCGTGTTAACCAGAACGGCGAACAAATATATTTTTGAAGGCGAAAGTATAATTAACGAATATTACGCAGACGCACAAACGGGTTTAATCCTTAAAGTTATTTCGGGAAGCAGAACCAGTCAAGTAACGGAATGGGATGAAACGGTGACCTCTTTTGACGGATATGACTTACCAAACACACAAGGCGAGTAGCTCTTGAAAGTTATATACAAAAGACACCAAATAAAAAATTCAAAACATTATATATAAAAAATAAGGAGAATAGGCGACAATGAAAAAGAAAACAACGTTTATTATATCAATGGTAATGGCGCTGATGATGGCATTTTCACTCGCCGCTTGTAATGATAACACGGGCGGTGGCGGTCTTCCACCTACACTTGAACAAGTGGTAGAAAAGGTGCAGGATATGCCGGTATCGACTGAAGAAAATGCGATAGAAAACGCAATTGACGAAGTGTTTGGTGTAGACCTTAACCTTCCCGAAGGAAGTTATAACGCGCAAGTTTATACGGTAGGCAACGTGAGTGCATACGTTGTAACCGTTTCGGGCGCAAACACAACGGCGACAGATTATTATAACAGCATAAAAGCAGAGATGCTTACAAAAGGTTATACCGCAGAGGATTCCGAGCTTGCGTTTTATAAGGTAGCAGGAACCGTAGTTTATTCGGTAGGCGTTGAAGCCGACGGAAACGACGTCATTATTTCAATGGGCGCAACTTCACCTACCGCAACACACGGAGGGGAAATTCCCGACG
>JAZNIY010000026.1:0-1508 GCA_045577735.1 Candidatus Stercoripulliclostridium sp.
ACCCACGGGACCCATTCATGGGTAGTAAGTAGGAGTTGCATGGCTGGGAGGCCAACAAAAGACGCACTTGTGCGTTGCCAGTAATGGGTAGGGTTATACCCGAAAATGAAAAACCACCCGTTAGACGGGTGGATATTTATTGTCTCCAATTTGCTACGCGTATGTACGCGCGCGATACATAATTAATATATAGATGCAATTTTAACGCAGTTTTTGGCATATTCGCGTTTATTAAGTCTTGACATACTTTGCGTTTTATTGTAAAATTACATTTAGCGAGGTAGTATTATGATTTTCAGAATATTAAAAAAACTTTATGGTAGAGCAGGTGATTTTGCACTTCGTACCGAAATGGGTGATTTGATTTGCAAAGCTGCATATATAAAATCAGGCTATTACATCTACAACAAGTTTGGTGATCAAGTAGCACAACTATCTTTTGAGGGTAACGTAGCAACCATGTCAATCGCTACACCCAATCCCGTTTATCCCGGCTCGATCAAAATGGTTATGAATGGTAAAGACAATTTCTCTTTCCACACGAACGTTATCGACAAAGGTGATGACAAATACATTCAAAACGTAAAGGGTAAGCAATCATACAAATTTAGCATATGGGGCAAACCCAGCGAATATGGCTTTGACGTTTTTGACGGCAGTGAGGTAGTAGCTAACGTTATACCTTTCCCCAAGGACGAAGAAGTATATCAAGTAAGAATGCATGAGAAAGGCAACCTCTTCTATATCTTTATGATTTGCTTAGCAACGGAAGTACTTCAAAAAGATTTAGTATAAAATCAAAGAACAAACGAGAGGGCGTTTCGAGTGGACGCCCTTTCTTTTATATAATATAGTGCGTACAGTATTAAAAAAAGTCAAAAATTTAACGAAAAATCAACTAATAAAAAGTGAGAAAAAATTTTCACAAAAAATTTAAAAAAATTTGTTAAAAAAGTTTGACAATAAAATAATAAGGTGTTATTATAACTAGGCTGTCGCGCAACGATAGTATATAAACGCACCTTAAATCCAAATCTTATGGGGGTATAGCTCAGTTGGTAGAGCGCCTGCTTTGCAAGCAGGAAGTCTGCGGTTCGAATCCGCATATCTCCACCACATAGGCTGGTAGCTCAGCAGGTTAGAGCACGCGCCTGATAAGCGCGAGGTCGGTGGTTCGAGTCCACTTCAGCCTACCATCTAATTAAAGATGGACCTTGCACCTTGACAACTGCATACAGATAGAGTAGACAAAATCTAGAAAAATATCTTAAAGAAAAGAATAAAAGTTTGAGTAATACGATAAACGTATAGTTAAGCTGGAATTAAAAAGACTGAGATATTTTGCTGAGGAAAAACCTAAAACAATAAAAAGTTCTTTTAGATCGAAGATTAAGACGAGATTAAGCTATAAAGAGCGTAGGGTGGATGCCTTGGCACTAGGCGCCGAAGAAGGACGTGACAAGCTGCGATAAGCTGCGGGGAAGTGCAAATGACTTACGATCCGCAGA
>JAZNIY010000027.1:0-89905 GCA_045577735.1 Candidatus Stercoripulliclostridium sp.
GTCAATAGCAAAAAAATCTCAAGGAGCAGTACGCTAGTACAGCAACCTTTCGGTTTTTTCACTTTTCCTTGTCTAGCATCTAAAAACCAAAGTCTATCAGAGGTCTAGGAAAAGTAAGAGGGCACTCAAACTGAATAATAATAAGGTTTTCTTTCGCCTAGCATCCAAACTAACGCGTTTTAAGAGGCACCACATATTCAAATAACATACTAAGCGCATTTTGGCGAATAATTTAACAAAAAAGAGCCCCTTAAGGGTGCTTACCTAAAGTAAAGTCCTATTAGTAGGCTCTTTTTTATATATAATTGTTATTTTGGCATATGTTTTAGCTCGAAGAATAGCATTATTGTTGCGGAAATGAAAGCAATAAAGTCAGAGATTGGGGCTGCAAACATTACCCCTTCTACGCCTAGGAAAATGGGGAGAATAATTAGTAGGGGAAGTAGGAATATTACTTGCTTTATGAGTGAAAGTATGGCGCCTTTTACTGCCTTACCTATTGCTTGGAAGAAGGTAGTGGAGGCTATTTGTATGCCGTTTAGGAAAGTGAAGAATAGGAAGACGCGTAGATACTTGGTGCCAAAATCAAAGTATAGTTCACTGCCTTCACCGAATAGAGAGATTAGTGGGCGTGGAGCAAACATAAATAGGGCGAATGCAAAAAGCGAGAATATGAATGACGATATTATCGCAAGCTTTAAGGTATCGCGCACGCGCTTATAGTTTTTCGCCCCGTAATTGTAGCCGAATATCGGTTGCGCTCCTTGTATTATGCCGATTACAACGGCAAGGAATATGAGAGAAATTTTAGACGTTATACCGGCAATTGCAATTGGGATATCGCTACCATAAATGGAGTCGGCACCATATTTTTTGAGCATGTTGTTGGACACGATTTGTATTACCATGGTGCTAATTTGGAATATAAAAGAGGATATTCCAACGCTGGCAATAATTTTTGCAATATTTAATTTGGGAATAAAGTCTTTTATTTTTACGCGAACGTTTCTAAACCAAATAAAGTATAGGGCGCACATAACGGCAGAAAGGATTTGGCTAATTAGAGTTGCCCAAGCGGCACCAGACATTCCCCAGCCACAAACGAATATAAATACGGGGTCGAGTATGGTGTTTAGTATTGCACCGGTTAGCACGGAAAGCATGCTGTAAATAGGCGAGCTGTCTGCTCTGATGATTGGATTAAACCCGGTGGAGAAAAGCAAGAATGGGATACCGAAAGAGGTGATTCTAGTGTACTCAACGGCATAATCTATGGTTAGTTCGGTTGCTCCAAAAAGGTACAATAAGTCTTTTAGGAATATGTTAGTTACGGTCATTATTACTAGTCCGCTAATAACGAGTAACGTGACGGCTGTACCCACTATCATTTTTGCTTTTTCAGGGTTCTTTCTACCAATTTCAAGGTTGAAGTTGGCAGAAGCACCTAGTCCTACCATTAGTCCTATTGCCATACAAATGGTGGTAAGGGGGAATGCTACCGATGTTGCGGCGTTGCCGAGATATCCAACACCGTGTCCAATGAATATTTGGTCAACAATGTTGTAAAGTGAGTTGACTAGGTTTGCAATAATAGCAGGTATTGCTAGGGAAAGGAGTAGTTTGGGTATTGACTTTGTACCCATGGGGCTTTCTTTAATTTCTATTTTTTCTTGTACTAAAACTTCTTCGCTCATATTCTTCTCTTTCGTTTTTATCCAAAGTATTTTAGCATAGGATTATCATAAACTCAAACGATATTGTGAAGTTTTAAGTATTGAAATACTTAATTTATTAAAATGCCTATTGATTATGACTTTAAGTAATGATATAATGAAAAAAATGGAAGGCGTAATATGAAAATAATCGACTTATTAACAGAGGACAAATTAACTATTTCTTTTGAAGTTTTTCCACCAAAGACGGAAACTAACTTTGAATCGGTAAAAACGGCAACGGAAGAAATTGCCAAACTTAAGCCTGCTTTTATGAGCGTAACTTATGGTGCAGGTGGTGGTACGAGCAGGTATACCCTTGATATTGCAAAAGATATAAAACACAATTTCGACGTACCATCTCTTGCTCATCTTACCTGTGTTTCATCGTCAAGAGATACTGTCAAAGAACGCATTAAAGAAATAAAAGAAGCTGGAATTACAAACATAATGGCTCTCCGTGGAGATATTCCCAAAGAACTTGAAAATGCCGATCGCACGAATTGGCACTATCATTATGCCGTGGAATTAATAAGGAACATTAAAGAGAGTGGTGGCAACTTTTGCATTGGTGGCGCTTGTTACCCCGAAGTACACCCCGAAAGCAAATCCAGCAAAGAAGACATCAAGTATCTAAAAGAAAAGGTTGATGCAGGGTGCGATTTCTTAACCACTCAAATGTTTTTTGACAACAATATACTATATAATTTCCTTTATAAAATTAGAGAAGCTGGCATAGACGTTCCAGTTATGCCCGGCATTATGCCCATTACGAATGCTGTTCAAGTGGATAGGGCAATTAAACTTTCCGGGTCGTTTATGCCTACGCGTTTCAAAACGTTGGTTGATAAGTTTGGTTCAAACCCCAACGCAATGATGCAAGCAGGCATTGCTTATGCTACCGATCAAATAATAGATTTGTTTGCAAACGGCATAAAGAACGTTCACGTGTATTCTATGAATAAGCCCGAAGTGGCAAGAAGAATAATGGAAAATCTAAAAGGGATAATTGGGTAATATGGCGCCGTCAACGTTAAAAAGCTTCTCGCCACCACCTATTAATTTGAAAGAAATTGCAAGGTATGCAGGGCAAAAGGGTGATGACGAAACCATAAACTTGGTAATAGAAGAGTGCCTAAAAGAAATCGCAGATACCTTGACGTTTAACGTTTGCTATAAAAGAGTGGAGTGCGTGGTGTTTGGGAACGAGGTTCTTCTAGGTGGTAGAAAGATTGTATCAAAAGACCTTGCCAAAAATCTTAAAGACTGCAAAGAAGCCTATTTGTTTGGCGCAACCATTGGGCTGGGAATAGATAGGGTTATTGAAAAATATAGTACGATTTTTCCGTTAAAAGCACTAATAATGCACTCGATAGGCGTGGAGCGTATAGAGAGTTTAGGAGATGCTTTTTGTGCCTTTTTGGAAAAAGAAGTTAGTAAAGAAGGACTTTCGGTAAGACCAAGATTTAGCGCAGGATACGGTGATTTCAGAATAGAAAATCAAACGCTATTTTTTGAGTTATTAGATAACGTTAAAACCATAGGCCTCACCTTAAATAGTAGCCTAATTATGTCCCCATCGAAATCGGTTACGGCAGTTGTGGGGATATCGGAGAATGGAAAAGTAGCCAAGGTCGGTTGCGAGGCTTGTAGTGATAAAAGCTG
Organism: Candidatus Stercoripulliclostridium sp.; assembly: GCA_045577735.1. Taxonomy (GTDB): domain Bacteria; phylum Bacillota; class Clostridia; order Christensenellales; family DTU072; genus Stercoripulliclostridium_A. Next base: position 3,378 of record JAZNIY010000027.1, read on the forward strand.
TGAATATAGGAGATAGAATGGATTTACGCAGTTATCTTAAAAAGAATATAGTTTATCTTGATGGTGGTATGGGCACGCTGTTGCAAGCAAAAGGCTTAAAGGCGGGCGAACTTCCCGAAAGATGGAACGTTACTCATTCAGAGGTTATCAAAGAAACACACAAAGCATATTACGATGCTGGAAGCAACGTTGTTTCCACCAATACTTTTGGAGCAAATATTTTAAAATTTAATGAATCCGAACTGGAAGAAATAATAAAATGTGCCGTAGAAAACGCAAGACGCGCTCAACAAGAAAGCCAGACTTTGCAACCTAAGTGGGTGGCTCTTGACGTGGGGCCGACCGGCAAAATGCTAGCACCCTATGGCGAACTAGAGTTTGAAAGGGCTGTTGAAATTTTTAAAACTACAGTTAAACTGGGCGTAAAATATGGTGTTGATTTGGTCATCATAGAAACTATGAATGACTCATATGAAACCAAAGCAGCACTTCTCGCCGTTAAGGAAACTACCGATATCCCGGTGTTTGTTTCAAATGCATACAGCGAAAACGGAGCGTTGATGACGGGGGCCGACCCTAAAAGCATGGTGGCGCTTCTTGAGGGTATGGGGGCAGATGCCATTGGTGTGAACTGCTCGTTTGGGCCTAAGATGTTGGCTCCAATTTGCAGAGAGTATCTTAAATACGCTAGCGTACCAATTTTATTAAAACCAAATGCCGGACTACCAAAAGTCGAGAATGGGGCAACCATGTACGATATTTCTGAAGAAGAATTCGCTCTGGAGTGCAAGGCTCTCATTGGCGAAGGTGTTAGGGTTGTCGGAGGATGCTGTGGGACAACGCCAAGGTACGTAGAGGCGCTTACGAATGCAACCAAAGACCTTGTTCCTTTGGAGATTCTTCCCAAGCATCACACTCTTATTTCTTCATATGCAAAAGGGGTAGAAATTGGTGCTGGTAGCGTTACCCTTATTGGAGAAAGGATTAATCCTACGGGTAAAAAAGTATTCCGTGAAGCGCTTAAAAATGGAGATATAGATTACGTTTTAAAAGAGGGCGTGTCACAAGAAGAAAGAGGGGTGCACGTTCTTGACGTAAACGTTGGTATACCCGATATTGACGAAGCCGAAGTGCTTGCGAGAGTGGTTAAAGAATTGCAAGCCGTAATCCCCATCCCATTGCAAATTGACACCTCTAATCCTGTTGCTATGGAGGGTGCGTTGCGCCTATACAACGGCAAAGCGTTGGTCAACTCGGTAAACGGTAAAGAAGAGAGTATGAGTGCCGTATTCCCACTTGTGAAAAAGTATGGTGGCGTTGTCGTCGCACTAACTTTAGATGAAAACGGAATACCGGAAAAAGCAGAAGGTAGAGTGGCAATTGCACGTAGGATTATCGAGCGCGCAAAAGATTACGGCATCACCAAAAAAGATATTATAGTAGATCCGTTGGCACTAACTATAAGTGCAGACGCAATGGCCGGTGAGGAAACCTTAAAAGCAGTTGAATATTTAACGTCCAATGACATTAAAACCATTCTTGGGGTATCTAACATTTCGTTTGGGTTACCCATGCGTGACTTTATAAACTCGACCTTCTTCACGCTTGCGATGAGTAAAGGGCTTTCTGCGGGGATAATAAACCCCAATTCTCAAGAGATGATGAAAGCATACCATACCTTTAATGTGCTTAAAGGTAAAGACAACAACTTTGAAAAGTACATAGCCTTTGCTCAAAACACCTCCATTAGAACAGAAAGTATTTCTGCCGGCGCAAGGATAAATAATGGTGACGGAGAGTGTGACTCTACGCTTAAGCACGCAATCATAAAAGGGCTTAAGGAAATGGCGCTAGAAGAAGTGGATAAACTGCTTAATGATCATACGGCGATGGACATTATCAACAAAGAAATCATACCGGCACTTGACGTTGTCGGGGCTGGGTATGAAAAAGGGGAGGTATATCTCCCGGGACTCCTACTTTCTGCAGACACCAGCAAAGCTGTGTTTGAAAGAATTAAAAAGACCGTCCCAAAAAGTGGCGAAGCCAAAGGAGTACTTGTTATTGCAACGGTGCAAGGAGATATACACGATATAGGCAAAAACATCGTTAAGCTTCTTTTGGAAAATTACGGATTTAAGGTGGTTGACCTTGGCAAGGACGTTGCTCCGGAAAAAGTGGTTGAAGCAGTTAAAGAGCATAATGCTCCTCTTTGCGGGTTGAGTGCCCTTATGACTACAACCGTACCGGCGATGGAGAAAACCATAAAACTATTGCGCGAGAGTGCACCGTGGTGTAAAATATGTGTTGGAGGCGCCGTTATGACTAAAGAATATGCCTTGAAGATAGGTGCTGATAAATATTGTAAAGACGGGATGGAAACGGTAAGATACGCCGAAGAAGTTGCGAAAAACAAATAATTAAATACAGGGTGCGAGTTACCGGCATTGCGCCGGTAGAGAGTGGGGGAAGCGCGTTGAAATTACGCCACAACGTTCATTACGGTATAGTCCGATAGCCCATCCACCCCGAGATGCGAAATATCTTGGTTACGAAGAAAAAGCGCAGAGTAGTTATACTCTAGTTTTGCGTACCCTTGGTGCGCAAATTTTATTATATAGGAGGCAATGTGAAGACTTTAACTAAAATACTTCTAGTAGTGCTTGTATTAGTAATGGTTTTGGGGCTATTTGCTTGCAATCAAAACGTGGACGAAGTCGTTATTAAAGTGGATAATGCTTATAAAATGGAGGCTGAAGACACCCTTGAGGACTATATGGACTATTTGGAAGACAAGGGCAAACTCGATTATGAAGAAGAGGATGGTATGATAATTTCCATTAATGGCAAGGCAAACACCCTTAATTCTTATTGGATGATTTATACTTCTGATGAAAACTATTCCAATTCCCAATGGGGTACTTACGAATTTAAGGGCAAAACGCTCGGCTCGGCAACACTTGGCGCGACGGCACTACCCTTAAATAAGGATGCAACTTACGTGTTAGTATATCAAACTTTCTAAAATGAAGATTAAGAAAACTAAGGATATAGCAATAATAGGGGTATATACCGCGCTACTGATAGGTGGACAGGTCGTTTTGTCCGCTGTTTCGGGAGTGGAAGTAGTTACGATATTGCTACTTGGTTTTGCTTACTATTTTGGTGTAAAAAGAGGCGCTCTCGTGGCAAGCGCCTTTTCTATTTTACGTGCATTGGTCTTTGGCTTTTTTCCCAACGTACTAATTTTATATCTTGTCTACTATAATTTGTTCGTTTTGGTAATAGGGGCTTTGGGTAAAATATTTAATAGAGACACCTCGCCCCTAAAGCACGTTATTGTGGTTATAGTGGCGCTTATGCTGACGCTTGCGTTTACCGCTCTAGATAACCTTATCACGCCTCTTTACTATGGATTTAATAAAGAGGCGTGGTTGGGATATTTGGGTACCTCGCTGTATGCGCTCGTGCCACAATTGATGTGCACGCTTATTACGGTTTCTCTTCTTTTTAGACCTCTTGTTAAAATGCTTTCGCGCGTGGCAAAAGATTAACTACATTCAATAAGAAGTTTGTCGCTTACTAGCGCAATTAGTTCGCCGTTGGTTGGCTTGTCACCACGAGAGAATATCTTAATGCCGTATATGTTATTTATGTTTTCTATTTTACCACGTGACCAAGCGACTTCGATTGCGTGTCTAATGGCTCGCTCAACTTTACTGGGGCTGGTATTAAAGCGCTCGGCTACTGCCGGGTAAAGCATCTTCGTTATGTTATTTATCATGCTAGGGTCGGTTACGGCTTGTTTTACTGCTTCGCGCAAAAATTGGTATCCTTTAATGTGAGGAGGAATTCCTGCGGAAATAAAAATGTTTGCCAATCGTTCGTCAAGGAGTTTATCTTTTGGGGCCATAATTTCTATGGTTTCTTTTCTTTCCGTGGGAAGGCGAAGTAATTTGTTCGCTACGTCAGGCGCATGCTCCGTTTTAGAAAGGCTCAAATGTGCAACGTGTTCATATTGGGCTTTGTCGTTAGAAATGACGGCGACGATGGGGCGGGCTGGTAGAGATTTACAAAATTCAATAAACTTTATAACTTTTTCATCTTGCTTTTCGGCATAAATTAGCACCGATTGCACAATTAAGTTTTCAAGGAGAAGTTCTCCTTCTTGAACGTTATTTGCGCAAGCACTAAAGGTTAGTTCATAGGGTCTACAAGACTTTAGCTCTAGTAAAAGTTCCTCGGGTATGCCAACTGAAAGGCATGATAATTTTAGCATGAAAGATACCTCCTTAAAATGGTGCGTGATAATTAACAAAACGAGGGCGTTTTGCTTTGGTTTGGAACTATTTATTTGTCATTTGTTTATTGGAGTCTCGTAATAAACGAAGATTTTTTTCTTAAGACAACGGCATTATATCAATATTTATAATATTTTGCAATAATATATCGAAATCTTTTAATAATTTTTTACAAAAATATTGTCGAATTTTGTAAAAAAATATTTGGATGTAAAACTAAGCCGTTTTAGTGGTCGAAAAAGGGCTTATTTGGAGTATTGGGTATTGACGATATTGTAATATTGTTATAAAATAGTATTATGAGAACTTTCGATATTATTAAGAAAAAAAGAGACGGCCTAGAGCTGAGCCAAGAAGAAATAAACTTTATTATTTCGGGCGCAGTTGATGGCAGTGTACCAGACTACCAAGTTTCTGCCTTTTTGATGGCGGTATACTTTAAAGGTATGAGCGTGCGTGAAACGCGCGACCTTACTTTTGCAATTAGAGATAGTGGCCCTCGTTTGGATTTTACTAGGGTTAACGGACTTCGCGTAGATAAACATTCTACGGGTGGCGTGGGTGACAAGACTTCGCTAGTTGTATGTCCCATAGTCGCATCCCTTGGGTTGAAGGTGGCGAAAATGAGTGGGCGTGGCCTAGGTCACACCGGTGGCACCATAGATAAACTTCTTTCCATTCCGGGGTTTGACGTAGATATTGAGGAAGAAAAATTCATTGATATCGTAAACAAAACGGGCATAGCAATAGTGGGACAAAGCAAGGGGCTTGCGCCTGCGGACAAGATCCTTTATGCCCTTAGGGACGTTACTGCAACGATAGATAGTTTGCCTCTCATAGTAAGCTCCATAATGGGGAAAAAACTTTGCGCTGACGATGACGTTATAGTGCTAGACGTAAAGTGTGGAAGTGGCGCGTTTATGAAAACCGTGGAGCAAGCTGAAGAGTTAGCAAGCGCAATGGTAGAAATAGGCAAGAGTGCAGGTAAGCGCGTACGTGCGCTAATAACCGATATGGACGTTCCACTTGGTAGCAATATTGGTAACGCCCTTGAAGTTATAGAGGCTGTCGAGACTTTGAAAGGTAGGGGCGCCGACGACTTTGAAGAGATATGCCTTGCTTTAGCGAGCCACATTTTAGAGCTTTCCGGGAAGGGGACTTACGAGAATTGCTACGAAATGGCAAAGGACAGCATAAAGAGTGGAAAGGCTCTAGCAAAACTAAAAGAAATGGTGGTTGCACAAGGTGGCGACGTCAGCGTTATTGACGACGTTAGCTTGTTTGAAAAGGCAACTATTAGTCACGAAGTTCTTGCGGAGAAAGAGGGATATATTAGGCGCATAGATACCGAAGCTTACGGCGTTGCAAGCTTGACGCTTGGTGCAGGCAGAAACGTTCAAGACGATCCCATAGATTATTCTGCAGGCATAGTTCTTTGTAAAAAGACTGGAGATAAGGTTTCCAAAGGCGACGTTTTAGCAACCTTATATACCAACAATGCAAAATCAATATCCGGAGCAGAAAAGATTATTCTTTCGGCAACGGAGATAGGTGATAAAAAAGAAAATACGCCTTTAATAATAAAGGTAATAGGATAGGTGAAATATGGATATTAACGTAATTTTATCAAAATGTGATCATACTTTACTAGCTCAAACTTCAACTTGGGCCCAAATTAAAGACATCTGCGACGATGGCATGAAGTACAAAACGGCATCGGTTTGCATCCCCCCGTCATTTGTAAAAAGAGCAAAAGAATACGTGGGCGACAATCTACAAATTTGCACGGTTATAGGCTTCCCAAACGGATATAACACCACCGAGTGTAAAGTTTTTGAAACTAAGGATGCCGTACAAAACGGAGCAGACGAAATCGATATGGTTATTAACATCGGCGAATTAAAGGCCGGTAATAACGATTACGTTTTGAACGAGATTAAAGCTATAAAAGAAGCTTGTGGTGGCGCGCTACTAAAGGTTATCATCGAAACCTGCTTGCTTACCGATGAGGAAAAGATTACTATGTGCCGTCTTGTTACCGAAGCTGGCGCCGAGTACATCAAGACTTCAACGGGATTCTCTAAAGCAGGAGCAACGCGCGAAGACATCAAGTTGTTTAGCGAAAACGTTGGCCCTAACGTTAAGATGAAGGCAGCGGGTGGCATAAGTAGTATTCAAGACGCAGAAGACTTTATCAACCTTGGTGCAAGCAGACTAGGCACAAGCCGTATTGTGAAAATTGTAAAAGAGAAATAGGAGGACAATATGATACCTACACCACATATAACAGCCAAAGAAGGCGATTTTGCTAAAACCGTATTAATGCCAGGCGATCCCAAGCGTGCAAAATTTATTGCAGAAAACTTTCTTGAAAATGCAGTATTGGTTAACGACGTAAGAGGCGTAAACGGCTACACCGGTTACTATAAAGGTAAAAGAGTGTCAGTTATGGCATCTGGTATGGGACAACCCAGCATTGGCATATATTCTTATGAGCTTTATGCATTCTATGGCGTAGAAAATATTATTCGCGTTGGTAGTTGTGGTTCTTTCCACAAAGATCTTCACGCACGTGATATCATTATTGCCATGGGCGCTTGCACAAATGGCAACTACGCATCACAATATAGACTTCCCGGCACCTTTGCCCCCATAGCCGATTATTCACTTGTTGAAAAGGCAGTTAATGCTTGCAAGGACAAGGGTGTAAACTTTATGGTAGGCAACATTTTGTCAAGTGACACCTTCTATGACGATGCTAATTCAGGTATGGATTGGGCAAAGATGGGCGTTCTTGGTGTAGAAATGGAGTCGGCAGCGTTGTATTGTAATGCAGCAAGATTGGGAAAAAAGGCACTTTGTATTTGTACCGTTAGTGATTCTTTCATATATCCTGAAGAAAACACAACGGCAGAGGAAAGACAAAATTCCTTTACTACCATGATGGAAATAGCATTGGAGATAGCTGAATAATGAAAAGGGTGTTTATTATCGTTCTTGATAGCCTAGGTATAGGTGCGCTACCCGATGCGGTAGCTTTTGGTGATGCCGATGCCAATACTTTCAAGGTGGTAAGCAGTCATCCAAAATGCGTTATACCTAACTTAACGGAACTAGGAATTTTTAACATTAACGGCGTAATGGGCGAAAAGGTTAGTGCGCCCAAGGCTAGCTTTGCAAGGCTGGGAGAGCTAAGTAAGGGTAAGGATACTACGATTGGTCACTGGGAGATGGCGGGGCTTGTTTCCGACAGCCCACTTCCCACCTACCCTGATGGCTTCCCACAAGAGATAATCGAGGAATTTGAAAAGCGTACCGGAAGAAAGGTTCTTTGTAACAAGCCCTATTCCGGCACCGAAGTAATTAAAGATTATGGTCGCGAGCACATTGAAAGTGGCGCGCTAATCGTTTATACTTCTGCAGACTCCGTATTCCAAATTGCAGCGCATGAAGATTACGTACCCGTGCCGGAGCTTTATAAGTATTGCGAAATTGCTCGCGAATTGCTTGTCGGTGAACACGGAGTGGGTAGAATTATTGCCCGTCCCTTTAACGGCGATTATCCCTTTACCAGAACGGCAAATAGGCATGATTATTCCCTTTTGCCCCCAAAAGACACGATGTTGGACCTAATCAAGAAAGCGGGGCTAGACGTTGTTTCTGTTGGCAAAATAGTGGACATCTTTGCAGGTAAGGGTATTACCGAAAGTTACAGAACGAAGTCTAACGACGATGGTATGCGTGTAGCGATTGAACTACTCGATAAAGACTTCAATGGTTTGTGTTTTGTTAATTTGGTGGACTTTGATATGAAGTTTGGGCACCGTAATGACGTTGCAGGTTATGCAAACGCACTTGCCGAGTTTGACGTTGCGCTTGGTAAGTTTATTCCTAAAATGGGCAATGACGACGTACTAATAATCACCGCTGATCACGGCTGTGATCCCGTTACCCCCTCAACCGACCATTCGCGTGAGTACGTACCCGTGCTAGTTTATGGTAATGAAATAAAGGCGGGCGTCGACCTTGGTACTAGAGCAAGTTTTAGTGACATTTCCGCAACGGTGTTGGAGATGCTGGGAATTGACCAAGAAAAGACCAACGGACTGAGCTTTCTGGACAAAATTAAGAAATAACAATGAATAAATTTTACGAAAAGAACGAAATATGGTTTGCAGTAATCTGGATAGTCGTTTACGTCGTAGGCGCCTCTCTTGCAGATATGCTGTCGGGAATGGTTGGTGTGGAAAAGAGCATAACGCTTCCCTTCCTCATCTTGCTTTCCGCATTTTTCGTTGTTTGGATATTTAAAAGCAACCTAAAGGATAAGTATGGACTTTGTAAGCCCATTGGAAAGGTAAAGAATTATCTTTTCTATATTCCACTTTTAGTGCTCGTATCCATAAATTTTTGGTTTGGTGTAAAACTTAATTATTCTCCCCTTGAAAGTACGTTATACGCCGTTAGTATGCTACTCGTAGGCTTCGTGGAAGAAATCATATTCCGTGGTTTACTCTTTAAAGCTATTGCTAAAGAAAACGTAAAGGTGGCAATCATAGTAAGTAGTGTAACCTTTGGGATAGGGCATATTATCAATCTTATATCAAGTGGTGGAGAAAATATACTTTCTAATCTCTTGCAAGTATGTTACGCAATGGCTGTCGGCTTCATGTTTGTTGTTATGTTCTATCGTGGTAAGTCACTTATCCCTTGCATAATAACCCATAGCTTGGTTAATGCTTGCTCCACCTTCCAAAACGTGACGGCAGTTCAAGGTAGTTACCTAGAGATAATAGAGGCGGGTGTTATAATAGTGGTTGCAATTGTGTACGCAATCGTATTATGGCGCACGTTACCTAAAAGGGAAGAGGAACTTGCGGGATAAGGAGATAATATGAAAAAGATAGCAGTCGTATTAATTGTAGCATTACTATGTTTAGTTTGTATTCCAATTTATGCTTGTGATCCTTTGTACTATCAAATGAAAGACACCGGCGTGCTGGATGACGAGATTGTAAGCGTTCAACTAATACGATATGACAATCCAAAGCAAAAAGCGTTTAAATTATGGGCGCAAATGGGTACGCGAAAACTAAAAACTTTCAACCTTGAAAAAATGGAGGTTGTTGAAACTTTAAGTGAAGACCAAATACCCAATCTATTATTGGAATTGGGTGAACTTGAAACTTTGGGAGAGTACTATACCTACGATTCTCCCCAAGGAGAGTGTTTGAAACTTAATTATTCCAATGGTAATTTTTTAATTATTTGGGGTGATGCTCAAAAAGGAAGTTACGTTGGGACCTATTCCCCGGAAGGAAATGTGGTATCTTACGTCGGAGCTATTGATTTCTTGGACAAATATGCCGATATAGTCGAGAATTATTTTAAACTCAAAGCATAATAAAAGAGCCGTTTGGCTCTTTTTGTTTTAATCGTCTATCATTATGCTTATTATTTCTTTGTCCGTTTCTTTCATGCCAACGTAGGCTAGGCGAGAGATGGATTTTATCGTTGCTTCTACGCCTTGTTTAACAATGCCGTCACCTGCGTAAAATTCGCAGTCGTGATAGTACATATCCATGCCGAGTAGACCACTTTCAACTGCAAGAGCTATCTTTGCAGCACAGCTTGCTTTGGCTCCGTCACAAATAATACCACTTGAAGAGGCTAGTGCGTTCACAAGAGTGTGAGCAATGGCTTCGAATTTGCCACCACGGAGGTAAACGATGCCACAAGCGGCGGCGGCACCGGCCGAGATAACGCCACAATAGGCTGAGAGCGTGCCAATGCCCGTTTTGAGGTGGATTGTTATTAGGTTTGACAAAGTGAGCGCGCGCAGTAAAACTTCGCGTTCTACGCCCAAATGTGAGGCGTAAACAATAACCGGTATAGAGGTGGTCATTCCTTGGTTGCCGGAGCCACTGTTAATAATAACGGGAAGTTCGCATCCGTTCATTCTGGCATCGGAGCCTGCAGCGGCATAAGCCTTAGCACGCACCTTGATATTTTTGGGGTCGCTAGAAAGGTATACCTTGCCAATATTTGCTCCGTAATCGTTTGTCAGACCTTCTTCTGCAATTGCCATATTGCATTCTATTTGCCTTTCTATCACCTCTCTGATATCTTCTATTTTTACGTTGTCGGCAAATTCTATAATACTTTCTATGGAAAGGGAGCTTCTGTCCGCTTGTTTTTTTGGAATTGCCTTGTCGTTTGCAAACAAGACCTCGTCGTCAAGTTTTAATAAAGCAACGTTGGTGTGGTCGCCGACAAGCTTTATGTATGCAACGTGAGAGGGGGAATATAAAGTAACTGCAATTTCAAAAATTTCATCGGAGCAAGAGCGTTTTACTTCAATTGGGAACGTTTGTAGGAACTTTGCAACGATGGGAGCCTCTTCTTCTTTGATTTCGGAAAGAACGGAAAGCTCTTTTTCGTGTTTACCAAGAGCAATACCAGCAGCAAGTGCGGCTTCTATACCTTTTAGGCCACAAGTGTTGGGGACGGTTACGCTCTTAACGTTTTTAACGATGTTTCCACTTACTTCAATTAGTGCGCGAGTGGGGGACTCGCCCGTCTTGTCGAGTACCGATCTAACCTTTGCGCCGGCATAGGCAATAGCTGCGGGTTCGGTACAGCCCATAGCAGGAACGAGTTCTTCTTTTAGTATCTGTAAAAATAAATTATACTTCGTATTTTCCATAGTTTAGCCCTTGTAGAGTTATGATTTATTATAGCATTTATACCATAAAATTGCAATGCCAAGTAAGCATAAAAAATAAGATAAAAAAGTTGTAAAAATTTACCGTTATTTTGTTGCTTTTTTTTCGATAAGGTGGTATAACTAGTTGAAGCCAAATGATTATTACCACAAACTTTATGTTACCCACCTTTTTTTTTAGTCCTTACCCCTCCGGTAGCAATCATTTGGCCCTTTTAAAAAACAAAATCCCCGCTAAAATTTTTAGGCGGGGATTTTTATTGTTATAAAGTTTTTTAATATGCAAAATCTTTAATTTCCTGAATTACGTCTTTTATAAAGACGTGGAAAATTTTTGCGTCTTCGTCATTGCCACGAATGCCAACCGAGAAGGTTATTTCATTTTGGAAAGTCGTGAGTGCAAGTTGCATATAGGGCTTGTACTTTATGGCACCCGAGTAGAAAGCGTCAACCAAAGTTAAGCCGTTAAAACCAAACTCGCTAGGGTTAATTATTCCTATGTTCGACATGCCGATATAGGGATTGGTATAGCCCATTCTAATTGCAATTTCGGAAATAAAATGGGGGAATATTGCATATGCAAGCTTTAGTAGAGGAAGGGAGTATAAACCGGTAAATTTATCCTCTTTTGCACCTTTTAGAGCCTCTTGTATTTTCCTAATGGTATCGGCCATCGTTGCTCCTACGTCAGGGGATATAGTGCAAGGCATAAAACCAATCATATTAGTTAACCCAAGAGATTTTCCACCCGTGTAACGACGTAGGTCGTACATACAAGGAACGGTGATGGTTTCTTTGCGTCCTACGTGATTGTATAGAGCGCGGAAATAGGCTGCGAGCAGTACGTCGTTTATGGTTGCGCCCATAGACTTACCTTTTGCTTTCATTGCTAGGAAGTCATCACGGCACAATTTTTCACGCACGAGCCTACATTTTTCGCTACCATCGTCTTGAGCAAAGGGGAAGGTAACCTTGTTTTCTACGGTAGAGATGTTTTTGTAAAGGCCTTTTGCGATTTTTTGGTCTTCGGGGGGGAGTTCGTAGTATACTTGATCGGCACATCTTGTTCCCTTTTTGATTTCGGGAGCGATAACGCCGGTTTCTTTGTATTTGTTGTAGGTTTCCACAACTTTCATATTAAGATAGCGCATATCGGAGCCGTCAAAACACATATGGTTAACAACGGTTGCGAGAATATCTTTGCCATTTGAACGGATTATGCAGGCTCTCATTTGAACTTTGCCGTCAGCAGGCACGGTATAGCCCATAAAATGGTCAAGTTCTTTTTCCGGGTCATCGGTTTCGATGAGGGTGAAGAAATCACTTGCCGAAAAAGTCTCGTTCAAGGTCCAATAAGGCTTTATAAAATTGTTGTGATAGGTGCTGTGTAGTACGGGAATTTCTTTAATTACAGCCTCGTAAACTTGTGCTAAAGCCACTTCATCTATCGTGCCGTCATAGTAATAGGCGGCGTGCATTGTACGATTGTAGTATGCACGGAAAAGATATTGCATCTTATCCCACATTTCGGCTTTGTAGATTTTTTTAGTGTTTGACATTTTTAGTACTCCATAGTAAGAAAATGAAAGGGGAACTTGCGTTCCCCTCGGTGATTATTGTTTGGGGTGCGGTATTATACTCTCTTTCTGAACAAGAATACCATTACGGAACCGAGCATAATTAGAACAGCAACGCCTGCGATAATTAGTAGTAGGTAGTTATTGCTTTCTTCTTGGATGAACGCAAAGCTGGAGAGGCTATCAACTTCTAGGGTTACGTAGCCGTCTATTACGTCAACTTCGATAAGGTTGTAAACGCCATCCTCTTGAACCATTACTTGAACTGCCTTTTCTTCTTGGAGAGTGGAAGGAACCCTGATGGTTATCGTGGTCTTACCGGGAACCATTTCGGTGGAATCTTGATCACCGGTGGTGGTAAGGGTAAATGCACGAACTATCTTTTGGTTGGACTTTAGCTCTGCTTGGATGTCTTCGAAGTCGGAAGGCAACTTGTTCATTTCTATGGACATATTGGGATCGAAGCCGTTTTCCGTTTCAAGCTTAATATCGATGCCGTTTGCTTCGGACTTAATGAAGGGACGGTTGATGGTAATGTATACGGTAACGGGATCGGGAGCGTAATAGCTTTCGGTTTCGGGAGCGTTTAATACAACAACGTATTTACCGGCGTTCTTGAAGAAGTTGTGAACAGTTTCAAAGTCGATAGCGTAGGTGATTTCTGCGCCGGAAGAACAGGTTGCGGAAATCATTCTTGCTTCGCCGTCTTCAACGAAGTTGATGTATTGAGCTTCAACGGTGATAACTGCCTTATACTTCTTAATGGTGTAGGTGCCGTTTATGAAGGTTACGGTGTAGTTACTGTTGTTGTGAACACCACTTATTTCGTAGAAGCCCATTGCACTACCACTTTCTCTTGTTAGGGTTACGTTCAAGTTATCTTCGCCAACAACGTTGCCCTTGGTTACGGAGTAGGTTAGGGTGGCGTCTGCTTGACCATATTCACTTTCTGCATCATTGATGGTAATGGTAATAGCTCTGGGAGTTATTTCGTATTCTACGCCTTCTACTACGGTTATTACGTAGTTCTTGTTGAAGAGGGTGCCCTTTGTGATGGGATAGGTACCAACGTCTTTGCCAAGATCACAAGCAAGTTCGCCTTCTAGGGTGTCGCCTTCAATTAGGCCTTCGGTGGTATAGCTGAGTGCGAGAGTGCGTTCGCCATATACAGAAGTTTTAACTTCGGGGGTGACGGTGACGGGACGAGCCGTGATTGTGAATATTGCTTCGGAGCTGTCAAGATCTACCTCATAGTTGGGGTTGTCGTTCTTGAACTCGTCGGACATGATGATTTCGTAGGTGCCAACGTCGGTGCCGGTTGCGGAGAGTGAACCGTGTAGTTGGTCCCCGTCAATTAACGAAGTGCCGTCAACGAATTCATATTCGAGATCGGGCATAGGATCGCCATAAACCTTGGTTGCGCTATCAACCTTAATCTTAATGTAGCGTTTAGTGATTTCGTAACGGATATCGTTGCCGTCTTGATCTAGGGTCAAGTATTGGATTTGATAGTTGGGGTTTCTACCCTCGGCGTTGTCGAGAGTGCCTTGTGGGATGTCCCAAGAGCCAACGTTGGTTTGGGTTGCGTCACCGAGAGAACCTTCCAAGGGATATCCTGCGAATACAGAGCCACTTTGGATGGTGTAGGTGAAGGGAGCGATTACTTGACCATATTCATAACTTACAGCTACGGGAGAAATGATTATGGAGGCGGGTTGAATTTCATAAACAGCAGGGGTGAACGACATTTCGTAGTTGGGGTTAGATGCGTTATCGAAACCTTCTGCTACGATGGTGTATTTACCTACGTTAGTGAGGTCTAGCGTTCCTTCTGCGACAATGGTTAGGTTGCCAACGGGTACTTCGCCGTCTACCATACCCGTTACTTCATAGGCAAGGGAGCTTAGGTCGATAGCGGTGCCGTCGAATACTTTGATTACTGCAACGGCTTTGACGCTTGCGATACGCTTGGTGATTACGAATCTACCGAGTAGATCGTCGGCATTGATGTTTACAACGTGGTTGGTGCTGTCAATAACGTAGCTTGCGATGTCGTAAGTATTTGCGTTATTGTTAGTAGCATCGGTACGGGTAAAGGTAATGGTAACTTGGTTGCCGTGGTCATCGGTAACAACTTCGTCCCAAACGGAGAGCTCGGTGCCGTATGCTATTGATTTAGCAGATGGAACAACGTTAATTTCTCTTGGTAAAATTTCGTATACGTCAAGGTTTGTTCCTTCTTCGAATACGAGTTCGTAGTTGGTGTTGTCTATTGCTATGGAAACAAGGTCGTAGGTGCCAACGTCTTCGCCTTCTTCACGAACCATAGTAGCAGTGATTATGTCGCCGTATCCGGTATCGATAGTGAAGGTAAAGTTGGATTGATCTTCGTCATCATAAATCTTAGTTAGGTCGTTTTCAGTTAGCCTATCAGCAGGATTTACGGTTCCCAAATTCATGGGTTTAACGGTAACGGTAACGTTTACGCTGGTACCCCAGAAGAAATCGTTAGCAACTGCTTGGATTTGAACGTTGTAGGTGCCGGCATCCTTAAAGGTTTTACCTATCTTGCCGTTAATACGATATATTACGTCAACAGCTTTGTCGTGCTTGCCGTTTTCGTTAATATCGACGTATTCTTCGCCTTCGTCATATTGGCCGTTGCCGTTTGCATCAACGTATTCTTCGTCGCCACCCTTTATGAGATATGCGTCAACGGTTTGTGGTTGACCATTGTATTCGAGGGTGAGTGAGAGGTTACCTTCTGCATCTGCTATGGTAGCATCGTTGAAACCAAATTCAGCTTGACCGTGGTCGATGCTAAATTGATGAACACTGTCTATGAAGATACGCTTGCCATAGGCGTTATTGGTGTTGTTGGAGAATTGTGAGAACTTGTAGTAACTATTGTTAACACAAGCGCTGTTGTCTTCAAGAATGAATATGAAGTTGTACTTGCCAACTGTTTCGCCCTTAGCGCGAACTAGTTCGAAACTGGGTTCGTAACCAGCTACGAAGAAGCCGGTTTTTATTACATACTCAAAGCTTGCAGGATCTGGGTCGGTGTAGCCTTTCTTTTGACCATCTAGAGCTTCTAGCGTTATTTCACGTGGGTAAATCTTATATTTACCTTCAACGAAGATAACGTTGTAGTTGGGGTTGTTTTCATTGGTTATGGAACCACGGGTGATTTTGTACTCACCGGGAGTGATGCCGGGTTCACGTTCGAGGTCGCCAACGAGTTCCGTTTGACCATAAACAAGGCCACCTGCAGAATAAGTTGCCGTCAACGTTTTGTCTTGGGCGTCGCCGAATACGTGAGCTTGTCTTTCATTTATGATAGAAACTGCAGTAACCGTAACGTCACGGCGAGTGATGTAATACCTGATGCCGTTGGTATCAAGTTCAACTTTGTAGTTGGCGTTGTAGCCGGTGGACTTGTCATCGTTCAAGTCACCCTTGATAATTTCGTAACCCTCTTCGGTAACGTCTCTGCCACCAACTCTTCCAAGGGCACCACCAAGTTTTTCATTGCCGAGTAGTCCTGGTTGTGTTGGGTCGGCCTTTAGGTAGGTAGTGTAGCCTATGGTAACGTCATTATTGCCGTAAACGTGAGATATCTTGTCTGCACCCTCCGGGATGACGGGAACTGCAACTATTTCACGCTTGGTGATAGTGAAGTAGAAGAGCTTGTCCTCGGTGTTATCGTTATTGAGATTCTCTTCAAGAGAGAAGAGGTAGTTGTTGTTTGCAGAGTTGGCAAGGCTGTTAAAGTTGCCAAGAGCAATAGCGTATGAACCTACCTTATTGCCTGCGGTTCTGGTAAGAGCACTGCGTGAGTCTATTTCATAGCCTGGTACAACGTCGCTAGGCTCAATGAAGTAATCTACAGGTCTACCGGCAGTATTGTCATAGGGCTTGGTTAGGTTACTTGTGCCATCGGTCTTTAGAGTCGGAACCTTTACGATTACGTTCTTCTTATTGATGGTGAAGTATTCCGCACTTAGTGAAATTGTATAGTTGGTATCTTGAATGGGTTCGCCGTCCTTAATAGATTCGTGTAATTTTGCTTGGAAAGAGCCTATAGCAATCTTGTACTTGCCGGCAGGGAGGTAATTGTTTTCCAAGTACTCATTCTTTCTTTCGTGGTATTCTGCTTCGCTTTCACCGGCATTCTTGGGTAGTATACTGCTTATGTCAATGGACAATGAACCACTAAACTCAGCATCATCACCACTTAGGAGGTGGCTTAAGTCATGACCTTTAAGGTTGTCTTTAATGCTAAAGTTAATGTTTAACTGACCACTTTCGGAACCAAATACTACCTTTTCACCAAAGGTAATTTGTACTGCTTCGGGAGTGATTACAGCGACAAGTTTTTGGATGGTCAATTTTTTTGCACCTTCGTAGGTGATGCTGTAGTTTTTGTTTTCTTGTAGTAGAACGTCATCTGCAACAATATCGTATAGACCAACGTCTTCGGGGTTGCCCAATATCATAAGTCCACCAACTAGGGGTGTGGGCAATACTTCGGGATAGGTAGAGTAGGTGAGCTCACTATTGTCGGGTAGAGGATCGCCTACGGAAATTAGTACGGGATCTGCTGTTACGTTTACTTCAAGTGGTTTAATAGTATAGTAAACGGGATTCAAGCTAAAGCTAATCTCATAGTTGGGGTTGGGGTTTGCTCCGTTAACGTTGTTAGAGAGGGTTCCTTGTTGGATGAGGTAGTTACCAACGTCGGCGCCATCTTTACGTACTAGTTTACCAACCAATGCATAGCCAACTTCTCCGGCTGTGTTTTCAAGGCCTTCAACGTTGAGTTCAACTTTATAGTTCAAAGCGTTATCACCATCAGAAGCCATTCCGATTCCGTCATATTCCCTTCCCGTAGCAATAGGAGTGATCAAAACGGGACGAGGTATTATGGTGAAGAGTGCGCGTTCTGTAATGATTTCATAATTATCATTAGCTTGATATGCGGTGGTGAGTATATATAGGTCATAGCTACCTACAACGACGTTTGCAAGGTCGTTGTTTAGTGAATCGGAGAGTCCGGTGCGGGTGCGAATTATGGTTAAGGGGAGAAGCGTTGCAAGGGAAACGCTCTTGTCGCGCTCTGCAATACCACTAGTTGTATCGCCCTCGGTTACAGGAGATGCCGTGAATGCCGTTTGACTAATGGTAATGGTTTCGCCAAAATAGTGGCCAATCACGTCAACGGGTCTAACGAGTACCTGTCTACGCGAAATGACAAATGAGGAAGGAGCTAGCGTTATATCATAGTTATTCAAGTTGAATTCGCTAGTTCCAATCGTACCTTTGTTTATGTTATAGTTGCCTTGTAGTTCACCTTGAGTACGGGCCAAAGTACCCTCTATCAAGCTGGTTGTAACGTGAGTGGTACTACCTGAAGTAATACTATAGGTTATAGTGGGGTCAGCCTCGCCGTAAGTCTTGGTGAGCGTGTTTTGGTCTGCCTTAATTGTTACCTTGTGCTTGGTGATGGAGAATACCGAGGGGACAAAAGTGATGTCATAGTTGGGGTTAGCTATGGTTTTTTCACCATTTTCATTTTCATCGGTAATGGCGTATTCGCCAACCATACAAATAATTTTGCCCTCTTCTAAGGATGCACCGGGAAGTGCATAAACCATTTTAGAAACTTCGCAATATAACTCTCCGAAAGTATCGCTACCATATAAACCGGTATGGTTAATGGAGTCGGTAGCGGAATAGGTCATATCACTCTTGGCGAATGAAATGTTACTACCAAATTCTAGGGTTTGAGCTTTTGCTCTAATGGTTATAGGACGAAGATTTACTGTAAGAGAGAGTTTGCAGGGGTCTGGGATAACGTAATTCCAAGTGTCGGTGGGAGTAAATTGAATTGTTACTTCGCCGGAGTCTGCAACAACGGGTACGGCAGAGGTTGCAAGTTTTTCACTTTCATCAAACGCCCAGCCACCTACAACGTTTACGGCGAAAGAGAGGTCGCTATTGGTGATGGACGATGCTTTAATGTTTGCAGTGGTTACGCTTTGACCATAGGTGACAATAACGGGTGAGATTTCACCAATTGCAACGCGTGCTTTCAAAATCTTTGCTTCGGTGCTGATTTCTCCGGTATAGTTGCCGGTACCTTTAATTACAACAAGGTGCTGGATTACGGTGCCGTTAGGTTGTGTTCCGGTAACGGTGGTGAAGTCACTGCCACTATAATCGTACGAGAAGTCAGTGCCTACTTGTAACGTTGTACGACCCTCGGTTCCCGCGACGGCGTTGTCCTTTACGGCAGGAGTAGGGGCGTAGGAATATGCATCGTTATAGATGCCGTCTTGATTAACGTCAATGAAGGGTTCGCCTTCGTCGTATTGACCGTTTTGATTGGTGTCGGTGTATGATTGATAGAAGCCGTAATATACGTCTTCGATGGCGTCAACGATAACGGTGCTAATCTCTTTGGGTGAAATCGAAACGGTTTTTTGGTCGTCTACGGGAAGTGCGCCGTTTGCATCTTCTTTAAGGTGATAATTCTTGTGAACGCCGTCTTCACTTGATATAGTTATATTTTTTGCAGTTGCAGTTACTATTTTTGCTTCGTAGTCGCTGTAGGTTACCGTTGCGGAAATTGTAATCTTACCAGCATCACAATCACATTCTTTGGATACCCATGAGTAGTCGTAACACGTTCTGTTACCATCGTATACTTTACCTTTTGAATTTAAAGTAAGTTCAAGTTCTTTGGTGGCAATAGCAATGAAAAGACCGTTGATGTAGTTTTGTTCCGAGTAAATTTCACCACTATAAACAAGTGTTTCTGTGGAAACCAAGCGATAATTGGTTAGCCTTGTGTTTCCAGCAACATTAGCATCGTCCTTGCTTCCAAGAGCGATGGCAAGGTAGGTGGATTGAATGGTTATGTTATTACCATACCAACGTTGTCCATTAGTGGGTTTTTTTACGCCTGCATAATAGTTTGCATTGCTCGTGCTGAATTTGGCTTCTGCTTTGGTAGCATCTATGTACAAGTTGTCTGCAGTACCATTGTCTTGGATTTGAATGGGATCTACCGTGGTTTTTCCGTCGGCAGGGTCTACCCACTTATAATCTACGGTAGCGTAATCGTTACCATCATAAATCTTGTTACTATGAGATTCTATTGCTATTCTTACGTCTTTTTGGGCAATAGTGCAGTTACCTTGATACAAAGTGATGGGTTGATCGTTGTATGAAGTAGTATTATTATTGTTGGCTAGACCACTTACGTAATAATTCTTTCTATCGTTACCGGAAAGGTACAAGGACGTAGAGGTGATGGTCTTATTGGTGCCGGCGTGTTGGTCACCATAGGTTCCGGAGAAGGATTGTAAAATGGAGGCGCGATTGTCGTTACCTACTTTGGTTTCATTGGATTTCTTTTGGTAACCGGTATTATTGCCCTTCTCTGTGGAAAAACCGATTTCGTCGTCAGTGATATAACCTTGAATAATTATACCTGCAAAATAGGCATTATTGGTTTTACCATCGTAAACCTTGCCCATCGCATCGGTTGTAATTTTTGCTCCATCGACGTAATAGCCCTTCAAGCTGGTAATTTCAGCGGTGCCATCGTAGCATTGTCCATATCCCGCCGAAGAGATGATTAACATCTTGGGCGTTATGGTGCCGGTGATGACGTCCCCGGAGTTATTAAAGGTATAACTTCCAGCAATGTTTGCGTTTGTGTTGGCATCGTTTGTCTTGGTGGAGGCTATAGTTGCCGTTGCGTTTACGGTAATGACCTTGCCGGTGCCTACGTTTTCATTGTTATAAGTAAAAGAAGCCGTGCTGGGCGAAGTAAACTGGAGTTTATCTGCAGTTATAATGCTATTGCTTGCGCTTTCAGAGCCCAAAGTCCAGTCGGTTGCGTTCGCTTGGGTTATTACGTTGTTGCCATCGTAAACCTTGGAGTTTTCAGCGCCGTTGGGAGCGCCGGCCGGGAAGGTGGGCTTGGCGTAAACGTTAATCTTGTTTATAGTAACGCTGTAGGAACCCGTACCAATGGTAGAACCACCGGAGGTTAAGGTAACGTAAGCCGTGTAGGTTCCTGCATATGTGGGAGCGGTTGTGCTATTGTAGGAAACACCACCATACGAGGTGCCCGTGTAGGTTATGCTTCCAGCGTACCCCGACGGCACGCTTAACGAGAGCGGGATGGGGCTACCATTATAATTAAATGTAAAGCTCTCTGTTCCCGACGGGCTTGCCGTACCATTGTTTTTAATTAAAGGAACAATTTCGCTAAAATTTGCTTGCCAATTAAATTCATAATCTTTTGGTGCGGAAGCAATGGTTTGTGATTGTCTCCATTTGTTATCTACGTAGCTTCCTACACCGAGGGTGCTGTAACCACTCCAACCGGTGAAATAGTATTTGGTGTTGGGGGTGGCGTACAAATAATAACTTTCAGTACCAAATCTACCTGTTAGTTGCGTGTCAGAACCGGAAGCCGTGGAACTTGTTGTAACGTAAGCGCTACCACCTGCAGAATTATTTACGGTAGCGGTTATGACGGAACTATAGTACCAAACGGTTTTGCTAGTGGAATTGCCAACGTTATCAGTTACTGTAATAACATACTTACCTTGACCGGGAAGGGTAAGGGTTCTAGAGGTCGAACGTGAACTTGAAGAAGTGCCACTGGCGTTCCAGTTTAGACTGTGAGAGGTGTTGGTACCGGCAAGGTTTGTATAGGTTACGGAAACAGTATTTATGCCAGCGCCTGTGTCGGATATGGAAACAGTGTTGCTTGTTTGCCAATATGCCGAGGAAAGATTTGTACTTCCAGTGCTTATCGTGGGAGACGTGGTATCTGCTTTTTCCAAATATACTCTACAATCGGCTACAGTCGCAGTTTGTTGAGTAAAAGCTTTACCATTGGTTTGCATAGTTAAGGTTGCCGTAAAGGTCGTTGTACCTCCGGGCAGATTGTATTTGCTTGAACTATGTGTGCCGGAAGAGTTAGACATAGACAAGGTGTTTTGGCTACTTGCTCCACCAGAGGCAGTAACGTAAAAAGCTTGCGAGCCGTTTCCGGAAGAGGTAACGGAATAATAAGCATAAAATTTTATAGCATTGCCGTAACCCGCCCTTTTGTAAGCATCGCTGTCAAGCGAAGTAGTTGCGGTATAAGTTTCCTTTTTTTCTACAACGCTACCCCAAGTATTGCTCATCGACTTACTACTCCAGAAAGTGTGATAAGTAAAAGAACTTATTGCTTCTGCAGTAACAGGCATTATTTGCAAAATGTTAGGATTGCTTTCAACGTCGGTGATGTTAAGCTCGTCAATAACGTCAACGACATAGGCGTTAATCGAGGTTTGATACAACGTAAACACCAAAGTAAGCATTAAGAAAAGCACTAGGAAAACCGAGAGCTTGCTTGCATTTCTAACTATATTCTTTTTCATAGACGCCTCCTTATGGGGTGCTATTTTTTAGCGATTTTTAAGTCGGGCGCGTGCACAACTCTATTTGCGCCCTTGTGCGTGTTATATAAATATACGCAAATTATAGCCCCACTTCCTACCTCGGTCAAGACAAATAGGGGCATCTTTTACTATAATTATACCGTGTGGGCGCGTGCGAGTGCTATGTGCGCTATATACTTATTGAAAACAATATAATTTTCCAAACCAAACCTAAGCTGTTTTTTGCCTCCTCCTATTGACAAAAGCCGAATCCTTCTCTACAATATTTCTAACGCAATTCAAGGAGAAATAATATGTCCCAACCCTTAGTTTTAGATGGAAGAGTGGTAGCAAAAGCCGTTGAAAGTGATTTGCAAGAAAGAGTAAAAGTATTGGTGGAGAAAACGGGGGTAACGCCCGTGCTTGCAACCATTATTGTCGGCACGAATCCCGCCTCGCAAACCTACGTTAAAATGAAGGGCAACGCTTGTTTGCGCGTAGGGATTGAACCACGCAAAATTGAACTACCTGAGGAAACCACCACGGAAGAACTTCTAGCAGTAATAGAAGAGCTTAACGCTGACGAAAGAGTTTCCGGCATACTTCTCCAACACCCCGTCCCCAGACACATTGACGAACAAAAATGTTTTAACGCTATAGCACTTGAAAAGGACACCGACGGCGTAAATACTGCTTCGTTTGGTTCGGTAACGATGGGTGGAAGTGGGTTCAAGTGCGCAACCCCATATTCCATAATGACAATACTCAAATACTATAACGTGGACCTTGAGGGAAAACACGCTGTCGTAATTGGCAGAAGTCCCATTCTCGGTAAACCCGTTTCCATGCTACTTCTTAACGAAAATGCCACGGTAACCATATGCCATTCTCGCACCAAAAACCTTCCCGAAATCGTCAAGAGTGCCGACGTGGTAGTTGCTTGTGTAGGTAGGGCAAATTTTGTTAAAAAGGAATGGTTAAAAGAGGGCGTGGTTCTCGTCGATGCCGGCTACAATGCAGGAAACGTAGGGGACATTGACCTGGTTAATTGCGCTCCCATTTCTAGCGCCTATACCCCGGTTCCGGGAGGTGTCGGGCCTTGTACAATCGCAATGCTGATGAGACAAACCGTAGAAAGTGCAGAAAGGAAATATTTGAGCAAATAGGGTGCCGAATTTAAAACTCGGGGAACCCAAAACACCTAGTTTTTGGAATAGTAATCACTACGTTTATTAGTGTCAATATTGCAAAAAAAGAAGAGCCTTGTTGGAACTATGAATTCTCCCCAACAAGGCTATGTTTTTAATCCGAAACCGGAAGAATATGATTTCAACTTTTTTTAAAAATCACTTTACATATTACTGCTATTAGTATATAATAATAAAAAATTTAAATATATACGCGAGGTATTTATGAGAGGATTGTTAACGTTGAGGGATCTTTCTTCCCCGGAAATAATGGACATCATAGAGCTTGCTATTCGTTTTAAAAAAGGTTGGACAGTTAACTTCCCGGGGAAGAAAATGGTCAACCTTTTTTATGAGAATTCCACCCGTACCCAATATAGCTTCCAAGTAGCTATGATTAATTTGGGCATCACTCCTCTTTCCGTTAACCTTGCAACGTCTAGCGTTCAAAAGGGAGAAACCCTTTACGACACCGTTAGAACTTTTGAAGCTCTAGGTGTTGACGGCGTTGTTATTCGCCATACTAAGGATGAATATTATAGGGAGCTTGAAGGTATCAAGGTCCCTATTTTTAATGGTGGCGACGGCAAGTCCGACCACCCCACTCAAACGCTACTTGACCTTATGACCATCTATGAAGAGTTCGGTAGGTTCGAAGGATTAAAAATTGCTTTGGTCGGCGATATAGCTCACTCCAGAGTAGCGCACGGCAATGCCGAAGTTATGCGCCGTCTTGGTATGAAGGTCTACATCTCCGGGCCCAAAGAATTTGCTTCCGACAATACTGCAGAGTATATCGACCTCGATAAAGCTGTGGAAACTTGCGACATCATAAACCTCCTACGCGTGCAATTCGAAAGACATGAAGAATCCATGCAAATCACCAAGGAAGAGTACCATGAGAAGTATGGTATGACGGTTGAGCGCGTGGCAAAAATGAAACATCGTGGCATCATTATGCACCCCGCACCCATCAATCGTGGCATAGAAATTGCTTCCGAGGTAGCAGAATGTGACAAGAGTCGCATCTATAAGCAAATGACAAACGGCGTGTACGTAAGAATGGCAGTAATTACTCTGGCATTACAAGGAAAACTTTAATGATATTAAAAAACGGCTTGGTTTTAATAGGGGACGAGCTCCTTCAACGCGACGTATCCATTGACGACAACGGCGTTATTACGAACATTGCACCATCTATTTATGGTGAAAACGTTATTGACGTAAGCGGACTTTGGGTTATGCCCTCTGCCGTTGACGTGCACGTTCATCTTCGTGAGCCCGGTTACGAATACAAAGAAACCATACTTTCCGGCACTACTTCCGCAGTAAAAGGTGGTGTTGGAACCATAATGCCCATGCCCAACCTTAATCCCTGTCCCGATTCGGTTGAGCACCTTAAAGTACAAACGGACCTAATAGAGCGTAATGCCGTTAATAAATGCTATCCGTTTGCATCGGTTACGGTGGGTGAAATGGGAAAAGAAATGAGCGACCTCGTTGCCCTAGCACCACTAGTTAAGGCTTTTACCGATGACGGAAAGGGTGTTAACGACCTTGGTATACTAGAACGCGCAATGGCCGTTGCAAAGGACAATAACATCGTCATTGCTTCTCACGCCGAAGCCGAAAACTTGGGAACCTCACGCGAGGCAGAAATCGTTGCAGTAAGGAGAGAAACCGAGCTTGCAAAAAAGACGGGTGTAAAATATCATTTTTGCCATATTTCCACCACTGATGCCTACGAAATCGTGCGCCAAGCAAAGAAAGATGGATATGACGTCACCGTTGAAGCCTGTCCTCATCACCTTCTATTGTGTGACGAAAATATCAAGGACGGCAATACGAAAATGAACCCACCCCTTCGCCCTCGTAGCGATATGGAAGCAACCATAAACGCCCTTCTTGACGGCACGGTAGATATGATTGCAACCGACCACGCACCTCACGCAAAGCACGAAAAAGGGGAATATGCAAAAAGTCTTAACGGCATAATCGGGCTGGAAACCTTCTTGCCCAGCATATATACTCACTTTGTAAAAACCGGCAAGATTAGCCACGCTAGGTTCATAGAGCTTGTTTCTTCCTCGCCTGCACGTAGGTTTAATCTACCCGTGCCCACGCTCGCAGTAGGAGAAAAAGCAAATTTGTGCGCGCTTGATATTAATCACTCTCGCGTATACACGGAAGAGGAAATACTCTCCCTTTCTAAAAACTCGCCCTTTATTGGCTGGGAGTTTTACGGATTTAACAAGTTGACTTTGGTCGACGGAAAAATAAAATTTATACAACTCGATTTGGAGGCGTAAATGAATAAACGAATGTTGGTGCTAGAAAATGGCAAATGCTTCTTCGGTGAGGGTTTCGGCGCAAATGAAACTCGCATTGCCGAATTGGTTTTTAATACCTCTATGGTTGGTTATCAAGAGATTATTTCCGACCCGGCTTACCGTAATTGTATGCTCGTAATGAGCTACCCACTTATTGGTAACTACGGTTTAACCGACGATGACTTCGAGTCCAAGGCCGTTCACGTTAGTGGAATGATAGTAAGAGAGTACAACGACTCTCCCTCCAACTACCGTTTCACGCGTACCCTTGCAGAAGTGCTACGCGACAACGGAGCCCCCGGTCTTCAAGGAGTAGACACACGCGAAATAGTAAGAATAATTCGCAACGAGGGTAGTATGCGCGCTATGATTACCGATGCCGATCGTGATGTGAACGAGTGTATTAAGGAAATCAAAGCATACAGTTTGGTATCCCATGCCGTCAAGGAAGTGTCATCAAAAAGCGTGTGGTATGCGCGTACGCGTAACCCACAATTCACCGTTGGCATAATCGATTGTGGCGTAAGAAGCACGATGATTAGAAAATTTAAGAACAACGGTTGCAACGCAGTGGTTTTCCCCTATGACGCAACGGAAGAAGAAATCCTAAAGCACCGTCCCAATGGTTTGTTCATCTCCGACGGACCCGATGCGCCGGAAGCAGTACAAGAAATCACCGAGCTCATTAAAGAATTCAAAGGAAAACTTCCTATTATGGGTATTGGCCTAGGCGCACACCTTATTGCAGATACCTATGGTGCTAAAATAGCAAAAATGAAGTTTGGTCACAACGGAGCAAACCAACCCGTTAAAAACGTTTTGACCGGGGAAATAGAAATCACTTCCCAAAACCACATTCACGTAATCGACAAAGACTCCCTTGAGGGTACAGGATTAAAGCTCACGCACGTTAGCATAATAGACGGCACTTGCGAGGGCGTTATAGACGAGGACAACGGAGTTATTGCTATGCAATACCATCCATTGGAAGAGGGTACCGGTTACCTCTTTGAAAACTTTATCAACTTTATGAAGAAATTTGGAGGACGCAAAAATGCCAAAGAGAACAGATATTAAGAAAATTATGATGATAGGCTCCGGCCCCATCGTTATAGGGCAAGCCGCAGAATTCGACTACGCAGGCACCCAAGCTTGTTTGGCACTAAAGGAAGAAGGATACGAGGTAATTCTCGTAAACTCCAACCCAGCAACCATTATGACCGACAACACCATGGCCGACAAGGTTTATATGGAGCCGTTGGACCTTGAACACGTTGCAAAAATTATCCGTCACGAGCGTCCCGACGGTCTTCTTTGTTCAATAGGTGGGCAAACCGGTCTTAACCTTGGTATGCAACTTGCAACCAAGGGCATTCTTGACGAATGTCAAGTGGAGCTTCTCGGCACTTCCTATGAAGCCATTGCAAAGGCAGAAGATCGCCAGCTCTTCAAAGATTTGTGCATAGAAATAGGCGAACCCGTACTTCAATCGGAAACAGCAAACACCGTTGAGGAATGTGTAAGAATTGCCGAAGAAATAGGTTACCCCATAATCGTTCGTCCCGCATTTACTCTGGGTGGCACCGGTGGTGGTTTTGCCGACACCGAAGAAGAACTTCGCGATCTTGCAAAAAACGCTCTTAAGTTAAGTCCCGTAACCCAGGTGCTAATCGAAAAATCAATTAAAGGTTACAAGGAAATCGAGTTTGAAGTTATGCGCGACAAGGCTGGAACGGCAATTGCAATATGCTGTATGGAAAACGTTGATCCCGTTGGTATTCACACGGGTGACAGCATAGTGGTTGCCCCCTCACAAACGCTGACGTTAAAAGAGTACAATATGCTAAAGAGCGCAGCTCTTAATATTATTAAGGCTCTAAAAATAGAGGGCGGATGCAACGTTCAATTTGCACTCGACCCATACAGCTTCGAGTATTTCGTAATAGAGGTTAACCCACGTGTTTCTCGTTCTTCAGCACTCGCAAGTAAGGCAAGTGGGTTCCCAATCGCTAGGGTTAGTGCAAAAATTGCTTGTGGTTTAACCCTTGATGAAATAGACATTGGTTGTGGTAAAGCGGCCTTTGAACCCAGCCTTGACTACATAGTAGCCAAAGTACCACGCTTCCCCTTTGACAAGTTTACGAAAGCCAATCGTGTACTCAATACCCAAATGAAAGCAACGGGCGAAGTTATGAGCATAGGTAGAACTTTTGAAGAAGCAATGCTAAAAGCAGTTCGCTCCTTGGAAACTGGACTTGATCACCTCGAAATAAAGGCGCTCAAAGAACTTTCTACCCATGATCTTATTGACCTCATCATAAAGAACACCGACGAGCGCATTTTTGCAGTAGCAGAAGCACTCCGTCGCGACGTTAAATTGGATTACCTTTACGACCTAACCCAAATAGATCGTTTCTTCCTAGAAAAGATTCAAAACATCACCAATATGGAGAAGGTCATCGCTTCCAATAAGGACAATTTCGAAATCCTAAAGCAAGCCAAGAAGATGGGCTTTAGCGATGCCTATATAGGTGAAAAATGGGGAAAGAGCGAAAGAGAAATGTATGAGCTTCGCAAAGCGAATAATCTATACCCCGTTTACAAAATGATAGATACTTGTGCTGCAGAGTACGAGTCCTACATTCCCTATATGTACTCCACTTACGAGTCGGAAAACGAGTCCATCCGTTCCGATCGCAAGAAGGTTATAGTTATGGGTTCAGGCCCCATCAGAATTGGTCAAGGTATAGAGTTTGACTACTCTACCGTTCACGCAATTTGGGCCATTCGTGAAGCAGGATACGAAGCGATTATTATAAATAATAATCCGGAAACAGTTTCCACTGACTATACTATTTCCGACAAGCTCTACTTTGAGCCTCTAACTTTTGAAGACGTTATGAATATTATCGACTTCGAAAAGCCAGAAGGCGTTATAGTAGCTCTTGGTGGCCAAACGGCAATCAACCTTGCTGAAGACCTCGATAAGGCCGGCGTTAAGATTTTAGGAAGTTCTGCCGAATCCATTGCCGCTGCAGAAGATCGTGACCTCTTTAACGCAGCACTCAATCGTCTAGGCATTCCCATGCCCGAAGGTAGAAGCGTATTTAATATCAAAGACGGCATAAAGGCAGCTGAAGAAATCGGATACCCCGTTCTCGTCCGCCCCTCCTTCGTTCTTGGTGGCAGAATGATGCACATCGTTTACGATAGAAAACAACTTGAACCCATTCTTGCAGAGGCTGTTAAAATCAATAAGAAGCACCCCGTACTAATTGACAAATATATCCTAGGTCAAGAGTGTGAAGTCGATGCCGTTTGTGACGGAAAGGAAGTATTCATTCCCGGCATTATGGAACACATCGAAAGAGCAGGCGTTCACAGCGGTGATAGTATGAGCGTATATCCTTGCTACTCCTTGTCCGAAGAGGTTCAAAAGACTATTATAGATTATACCAATCGCATTGGTATCGGCCTTGACGTTAAAGGTCCCTTCAACATCCAGTTCGTAGTCGATTCCTCCGACAAGGTTTATATCATTGAGGTAAACCCACGCTCTAGCCGTACCGTACCATTCCTTGCTAAGACTACCGGCGCGCCCATTGCCGACATCGCAACCAAGGTTATGCTCGGCGTAAGCCTAGAAGAGCAAGGTTACCAAGGCGTGTTCCCAAAGAAGGACAGATGGTTCGTTAAGACGCCCACCTTCTCATACAGCAAATTGACCGGCTTAGACGCCGTTCTCAGCCCCGAAATGAAGTCAACGGGTGAAGCAATCGGTTACGATAAGACCTTAACACGCGCTCTCTACAAGTCACTAAAAGCTAGTGGCCTTAGAGTAGCCAATTACGGAACGGTATTTGCAACCATAGCAAATGCGGAAAAAGAACAAGCCTTGCCTCTCATTAAGCGTTTCTACGATATGGGATTTAACATTGAGGCAACCGAAGGCACTGCTAAATTCCTAAAAGAGCACGGCATCCGTACGAGAGTGCGTAAAAAGATTTCACACGGAAGCGAAGAAATCCTTGAAAGTTTGAGAAAAGGATACGTTACCTACGTAGTTAACACCATTACCGAAGGTACTGCAGGACAAGCAGACGGCCACGTGATTAGAAGATGCGCGATAGATAACAACGTTCCCGTATTCACCTCTCTCGATACCGTTCGCGTACTACTTGACGTTCTTGAAGAAAACACCATGGGAGTATCCACCATATGATTCAAAAGGAATTAACAGTTACTCTCAATAGAAAACTTGCCGACGGCATATTTGAAATGCGCTTTAGTGGCGCTGGTTACGTCTGTCCAGGTAGTTTTGTAGAAGTTACCGTGCCCGGTTTCTATCTTAACCGTCCTTTTGGCGTGGGTAACTATGAAAACGGAGAGTTAACTATATTTTATAAGGTTGTAGGGCAAGGCACCGATAAAATGACCGAAATAAAAGAGGGCGAAAAGCTAAAGGTTATATATGAGCTAGGCAACGGGTTTGATATGCAAAAAGCAAAAAAACCATTGCTGGTTAGCGGAGGGATAGGAATTGCTCCCATATATTACCTCGCAAAAGCATTTGCTAAAAATGGTATTCGTCCCACAGTAGTAATCGGCTTTAGAAATGAAGGGGAGATCGTTTTAGAAAAAGAACTTAGTGAAATAGCCGACCTCTACGTTACAACCGACGACGGCTCAAAAGGCTTTAACGGTAACCCCGTTGCTTGCGTAAAAACGCTAGACAACGAATGGGATTATTACTATTCTTGTGGACCAATGGTAATGATGCACTTCCTTAAAATGCACTCAACGAAAGGGGAACTTTCCCTAGAAGCAAGAATGGGTTGTGGCTTTGGCGCTTGCATGGGTTGCAGTATTAAGACAATCTCAGGGTACAAGAGAGTGTGTAAGGAAGGACCAGTGTTCTCTGCTGAGGAGGTTGAGTTATGAGTACTTCAAACTTAATTTTAGATACCCAAATTGAACTTTTTGGCGTAAAATTAGATAATCCCATTATCCCGGCAAGTGGAACCTTTGGCTTTGGGTATGAGTTTAGTGAGTATTATGACATTAACTGCCTAGGGTCCATTTCTTTAAAAGGAACCACGTTAGAAAAGCGTTATGGCAATCCTCTACCACGCATTGCAGAATGCCCCGCTGGTCTTATTAATGCAATAGGGCTACAAAACCCCGGTGTGGATGCCGTTATTGGTAAAGAGATACCAAAGCTTAACGAGGTTTACTCTAAGCCCGTTATAGCAAACGTCGGGGGACACAGCTTTTACGAGTATACCGAAACAGTCGCTAAATTTAACGAGTGTGACAAAGTGTTTGCCGTTGAGCTTAATATCAGCTGTCCCAACGTCAAGGGTGGTGGAATGGCGTTTGGCACCAATCCCGAAACGGTTGAAACACTTGTAAAGGAAATTAAAAAGGTTTCTACTAAACCCATAATAGTAAAACTCAGTCCCAACGTAACCGACGTGACCGTGCTTGCAAAAGCATCTGAGAATGGTGGAGCAGACGGGCTGAGCTTGATTAACACTTTGGTTGGTATGCGCATCGACTTAAAAACCGGAAAACCTATAATCTCCGTTAAGAGTGGTGGTTATAGTGGACCCGGGGTTTTCCCAGTCGCTGTAAATATGGTCTACAAAGTAAGAGAAAAAACAAATCTACCTATTATCGGAATGGGTGGCATAAGTAGCGCTAGCGACGCTATAGAGATGATGTATGCGGGTGCTAATGCCGTTATGGTGGGTTCGTTGAATCTAATTAATCCCTATGGATGCAAGGAAATCATAGACAGTCTTCCCATAGAGATGCAAAAACTAGGAATAAATAAATTAACCGATATAATTGGGAGGGCACATAATGTGTAAAGACGTAATTATTGCTTGTGATTTTTCATCCAAAGAAGAGCTTTATAGCTTCCTAGAAAAACTAGGTGACCAAAAACCCTATCTTAAAGTCGGCATGGAACTCTACTATAAAGAGGGTGCTCCTATGGTAAGAGAACTTAAGGCAAAGGGCTTTAAGATTTTCCTTGACCTAAAATTGCACGATATACCAAACACCGTTTATAAGGCAATGAGAAACCTTGGTGAGTTGGGCGTAGATATTACTAACGTTCACGCTTCCGGTGGCGTTAAAATGATGGCTGCCGCACTCAAGGGACTTCGTGAAGGAGCAGGAGAGGGCGCAATGCCAAAGCTAATTGCGGTAACACAACTCACGTCTACGGATGCCGAAACGCTCAAAAATGAATTACTCATTGGCGAAACTTTGGAAAACACGGTTAAGCATTATGCACTTAACGCAAAGACAGCAGGTCTTGATGGTGTGGTTTGTTCACCCCTAGAAGCTTCCATAATAAAAGACCTCGGTCTTATTAGCGTAACCCCCGGTATTCGTCTTGCAGGCGACTCCGTAGACGATCAAAAGAGAGTTACTACACCTTCTAAGGCAAGAGAAATGGGTAGCACCTATATCGTGGTTGGTCGTTCTATTACAGGCGCAGAGGATCCTCGTGAAGCATACTTAAGATGTACTAAGGAATTTAAAGGAGAATAATTATGGATAAACAAGCACTTGCAACTTCTGTTGCCGAAGCATTACTTTCTATCAAAGCAGTTTTCTTACGTCCCAGTGAACCGTTTACTTGGGCAAGTGGCATAAAGAGCCCCATCTACTGTGACAACCGTCTTACTCTTTCCGTACCTGCTATAAGAAAAATAGTGGAAAATGGTATTGCGAGCGTAATCAGGGAAGAGTATCCCGAGGTTGAAGTTGTTATGGGCACTTCTACTGCAGGTATCCCTCACGCAGCTATTGTTTCCGAAATACTAAACCTTCCCATGGGCTACGTTCGTGGTGGCAACAAAGAGCATGGTAGGGGCAATCGTATTGAGGGAGCCGATCCCAACGCTAAGAAGGTAGTTGTTGTAGAAGATCTTATCTCCACCGGTGGTAGTGCAATCGAAGTTGTTAACGCACTACGTGAAGCTGGCGCAGAAGTTCTTGGCATAGTTTCTATATTTACTTATGAAATGAAAAAGGGCGTTGAAAGACTCAAAGAAGCGAGTGTTAAGAACGTTTCACTTTCTTGCTTTACCACCCTTTCAAAGGTAGCACTCGAAAGAGGATATATTACTGAAAAAGAATACAGAATGGTCTCGGCTTTCCAAGCGAATCCTCAAGACCCCAGCTGGATTGACGTTGAATAATAAGGTTCGTTAAATGAAAAGAGCCCAATCGTTGGGCTCTTTTTTATTGCGATGTATAGGTTATTTTTTGAGGGAATTTACAAAGTGCTCCATTCTATCCAAGGCAATTTTTATGTTATCGAGTGAGGAAGCGTAAGAAATACGTACGTGATTTCTACCACTTTCACCAAAAGCAATACCGGGAACAACGGCTACTTTGTGGGTTAGAAGGAGTTGCTCTGCGAACTCTTTGCCGTCTAGTCCGGTTGATGCAACGGAGGGGAAGGCATAGAAAGCACCTTTGGGTTCAAAGCAAGTGAGACCCATTTCATTAAGGCGTTTTACAAGATATACGCGACGTTCATTGTATTGACGGCACATATCTTCTACTTCTTGGAAACCATTCTTGAAGCTGAGTTCAAGAGCGGCAGTAGCTGCGTATTGTGAGGCCGTAGGAGCGCACATGATAACGTATTGGTGTATCTTTCTAATTACGCTTACAAGCTCACGAGGGGCACAAAGATAACCAATTCTCCAGCCGGTCATTGCAAATATTTTGGAGAAGCCGTTAATAAGAATGGTCCTTTCGCGCATGCCTTCTACGTTTGCAATAGAGGTATGGGTGGCACCATAAGTTAGTTCGCCGTAAACTTCGTCTGAAACAACAACAAGATTATGTTTGATTATTACGGGAGCAATGGCTTCCAAGTATTCCTTTTCCATAATAGCGCCGGTGGGGTTGTTTGGATAGGGGAGAACGAGCACCTTGGTCTTTTCGGTAATGGTTTCCTCTAGCTCCTCGGGCGTAAGCTTAAATTGGTTTTCAGCCTTACAATTAATGGCTTTTGGAATAGCGTGGCAAAGTTCTACACAAGGAGCGTAGGACACGTAAGAGGGGGCGGGAATTAGTACTTCGTCGCCGGGATCTAGTAGTGCGCGGAATGAAACGTCTATTGCTTCAGAGGCGCCTACGGTAACCAAAACCTCGTCTTCGGGAGAATAAAGTGGGCCACCTAGCATATGAACGTATTTACAAATATTTTGTCTTAGTGCGAACAAACCATCGTTAGAGGTGTACTGGGTTTTACCCTCTTTTATGCTCGCAATGCCTGCATCACTAAAAGAAGCCGCAGTAATAAAATCGGGCTCACCAATGCCAAGTGAAATGCAGTCTTTCATATCAGCCGCTATGTCAAAGAACTTTCTTATGCCCGATGGCGGAATAGATTGTGCTTTTTGGCTGATAATTTTCGAGTAATCCATAATAGGCCTCCAACAATTCGATTTAACAATTATACATAAGAAGCGCGCAAAAATCAAGTATACGCGCGCATAAAACTTCGGGCGCGCGTAATTATATGCTTTTATTGCAGAAAAAGGTGTTTGCTTATTTGAAGAATAGTTTTTTCTTTACCTTACAATCTTCGGGGAAGGCAAAGCTACCAACTTTGGTAGACATGGGGAGTTCCACCTTAGTGAGAGCTGTGCTTTCAAACCCAAATGATCTAATATTAGTTAGCCCTTTGCCAAATGATACTTCTTCAAGGTGGGAGCAGAACGAGAAAGCACTTAACTCAATATACTTAACGCTCGTTAGATCAGCTCGTTTTAAGAACTTGTTACCATTGAAGGCATAAGCATCTATAATGGTACAATTAGAAGGAGCTGTGAAATATTCGTTATCCTTTTTGGGGGGATAGAGTATAAGAGAAAGATTGCAACCTTCAATTTTCTTGTACAAAGCCCCATCTATAATAGTGAAATAGGGGTTGCTATCGTCCAAATATACGTTTTTAAGATTGGGACAGAACTGAATACAGTTGTAAGAAAATTCTTGTAAATTCTTTGGCAGAACCACTTCTTCAAGGTTGGGACATTCGCGCAACTCTGACTCAACGAGTTTGGTTATACCATCGGCTAATACTACCTTTTTAACGTACTCGTTTTTCCACAAGAAGTATTTGTCTATGGTAGTCACTTGTCTTGGTACGTACACCTCACTTTGACGCTTGTAAACCAGTGTGCCGTCCTCGTATAATTCAGAATATAGTGGATCCTTATCGGTTACGTATTTAATGGGAGTGGGAGCTGGTTTTTCCTTTTGCTTTTGAGGTGGAGTATAATCTTTCTTTTGGGTAGTAGTAACACTATCGACGAGGAGATCGAAATACTCGTCGTTGCTTAGTTTCTTTTGTGGCTTAATTTGTGTGGGTTGTATGTAATTATTTTGATTATGGGATACATTGTTACTAAAACTGGTTGCCGAAACACTCTCTTTAACGTTTGGTTTTGTGGGAGTCGCCGTCGATATATTTCCAACTTTTTTGCTCTCTTCAACGTGGGACTTCGCAGTATGATTAGTGCTATCTTTAAGGGCGTTAACGTCAATGTTTGAAAGCTCTATTCCGCCCTTAAGATGGGAAAGAAAGGCTGTGCGAGAAACTACGCTTGCTTGGACAGAGTGATATTCAAAAAAGGTGTTTTTAATTCTGGAGTTACCATCGTTATAGGGACTATTGTACACGTATGCACCTTTTTGCGTTTTGTGTGTAGCAACAATATAATAATCGCCATCGCCTACACACAAGTCGAGTTCAGCATAGTCCTTTGCAATTTGAGTACCCTGTAATCCTTTGCCTGACTTTTCGCGTGGATTATAGTTGTAGGCTATCATTTCTATTTTGATATGGTGATCACCACTTGATAGGTTTTCACAATGAACCAAATGTTTAATGTTTTTAGGAGCGCCGTCAATGGTTAGGGTAACAACGTTATGGTAATATTCTTTTGCATTAAACGGCTTTCTAAGCCAACGGCTATCGCCAAAATTCTGATAGTCGCCAACCTTTTCGTATTTTTGTAGCACTTGTACTGCGCCCTCGTGAAAAACGGGCATAACTACTTTTTCGAAAGCTGTTTTTTTGTACAAAGATATATCGTCGTTGTGTTTATAGTATGGTTTATAAACGTCTTCAAACATAGGTAAAAAGTATAACTTAGCCATATTATCGAGTCCTTTTATATATTAATGATATTATATCATAAAAAAACGTACTAGAAATATAGATTTCGTAAAATCATTAATAAAAATATATAATTAGAAATATAAAAACGCAAAGCGTTTGCTTTCGCCAGGTTTGGCAAAGCCAAACTAGTGCACCCAGTTTGCTAAAGCAAACGAGTACATTGTCCGTTTTAGTACGATTAAAAGAAAGAACACGCAATCTTTTGCGTGAACGAGGGTGTGTTACGGGACCGCGAAAGGCTGTCTCAACCAGTCCAAGTGGGTCAAAATGCAAAAAAAACTTGTAATTTGCAATAAATCCGGTGAAAAACACAAGCACAAGGCTTGCTTTCGCCAGGTTTGGCAAAGCCAAACTAGTGCACCCAATTTGCTAAAGCAAACGAGTATATTGTCCGTTTTAGTACGATTAAAAGAAAGAACACGCAATCTTTTGCGTGAACGAGAGTGTGTTACGGGACCGCGAAAGGCTATCTCAACCAGTCCAAGTGGGTCAAAATGCAAAAAAACTTGTAATTTGCAATAAATCCGGTGAAAAACACAAGCGCAAGGCTTGCTTTCGCCAGGTTTGGCAAAGCCAAACTAGTGCACCCAATTTGCTAAAGCAAACGAGTATATTGTCCGCTTTAGTACGATTAAAAGAAAGAACACGCAATCTTTTGCGTGTTCTTTCTTTTAATGGAGCTAATGACGGGACTTGAACCCGTGACCTCGTCCTTACCAAGGACGCGCTCTACCTGCTGAGCTACATCAGCACTCCAAGGCGTGCTCTCTTAAGGCACTACTATATTATATTGATAGTTTTTGGAGTTGTCAATTAAATTTACCTTATTTTGTTTTACAAATTTTATTTTTTGTGCAATAATACAAAAGTACATAAAATATGAGAGGTAGTTATGTCTATAATGCTAAATGAATTTTTGGCTGCTCCCGAAGTTGTTAAGTCGGTTGCTATTGCAAATAAGAAAGTTATTGCTGAAATAGCCAAAGAATTCAAAGATCGTGGAATTACGAATATAGCAACGGTTGCAAGAGGTACTAGCGATAGCGCAGCTACCTATTTTAAGTATATAGTTGAGGCAATAGGGGAAATAGTGGTTGCAAAACTTTCTCCCTCTATTACCACGGTATATGGTTCAAAAGTTAACTTAAAGAACACTATGGTTATTGCAATTTCCCAAAGCGGTATGTCAACCGACTCCGTAATGGTGCTTAAATCTGCAAAAGAAACCGGTGCTCTAACGGTTGCCGTTACCAATAATCCCGAAAGTGACCTTGCTAAAGTTGCTAATTACCACATCGACCTTCAAGCAGGTGTAGAACAAAGCGTTTATGCAACCAAGACTTATCTTGCAGAAATGGTTGCAATGTTTATGCTTTCAAATGCGCTTAGCCCCGTTACTGCAAAGATGAACGTAATGGAGCTACCCCAAATACTTCGCCTATTCATCGATGAACGTAGCGAGGAATTAAAGAGTTTTGCTGAAGAAGCAAAAGAGAGTGTTGGTGGAATAGTGCTAACTCGTGGTATTCTCCAAAGCGTAGCTAGTGAGCTTTCCCTAAAGATTATGGATACTTGCCGTACTCTTTCCAACTATTTCTCTACTTCGGAGTTCATGCATGGCCCCATATCTATAGTAGAAGAGGGAACGAAGGTAATACTACTTGCTCCGGATAGCGAATTTACCGATGAATTCATATCTATTACCACAAGATTAAGTTTGCTTGGAGCTGAGGTAATAGCATTTACCGATATTCCGGAAGTAGCACGCATGGCAACCAAGTCGTTCCATATGCCTTCGTACCGTGGATTAACCCTTCCTTTTGTTTATGCGCTAGCAAGTGAACTCTTCGTTGTGTACGTTGCAGAAGCCAAGGGTATTAACGTGGATTGCCCGAGAAATCGCAAGAAAATAACTATTACAAAATAGGTCGAATTTAAAGACAAACGCTCGCTGAATGCGAGCGTTTTTTGTTGGTTTAGAAAAATAATGAGGTGCTAAAATACTGTAGTATTTGTATCTCTAGATACCGATTAAGCCTTTAAATAATATCCTGCAGCTTCATCAACGATTACTATTACGTTGTCGTGTGCTTGTAAAACGGAAGCAGGGCAATTGGTAGAAACAGGACCATAAACCATGTCCCTAACGGCTTCGGCTTTGTTTGCGCCACTTGCAAGAAGTAGTATTTGTTTTGCACTCATTATGTCTTGTAATCCCATGGTTACGGCGTGGGTGGGAACCTTGTTGATATCGCCTTCAAAGAAACGAGCGTTATCAAGACGAGTCTTTTCTTTTAATTCTACAAGGTGGGTTGTGGAATCAAGAGGGGTTCCGGGCTCGTTAAAACCGATGTGGCCATTGGCGCCAATACCTAAAATTTGAATATCGATGGGGTGATTCTTAATGAAATCGGTGTATTCTTTGCAAGCATCTTCCACATTTTTAGCGAGGCCATTGGGTACGTGGGTGTTGTCTTTGTTGATATCAACGTGATTGAATAGGTTGGTATTCATAAAACTACGATAGCTTTCGGGATGTTCTACGGGAAGACCTACGTATTCGTCCAAGTTGATGGAAATCATATTTTTGTAGCTGACTTCACCTGCTTGGTAGTCGGCTATCATTTCTTTGTAAAGACCGATGGGAGTGCTTCCTGTTGCTAGGCCCAAAGTGGCGTTTTCATTATTTTTTACTACGTTTTTTACAAATGAGTATGCAATTTTGCTCATTTCATTATAATCTTTTGCGTGTTTTAGAACTATCATAATAACTCCTTGACAAGGTTAATATACGTTGTTAAGCGCTATTTTAACACAAAAACTCTATTTATGCAAGAGATGGGGGTGTTAAGCCCTGATTTTTGCAAAAAAGATTATTTTACTAATATTTGCATGGTTATATAGTTGTTTTTATTCTTGACACTATATTATATATATGTTAATATTATACTATATTTTATATAAATAGAGCGCGTGCGCGCGCGTACATACGAGGAGAAATATGTTAGAAATTAGTCACCTTTACAAAAAGTATATGAATAGTGAGCGTTTTTCCGTTGAAGACCTTAATCTTTCTCTTAAGCCGGGCGAGATTTTTGGCTTCTTGGGACAAAACGGTGCCGGTAAATCAACCACTATCAAATGCTTGACCGGAATATATCCTTTTAACTCTGGCACAATTACTATTTGTGGTCACGATATTCAAAAGGACCCCATAAATGCAAAACTTAATATGGGTTACGTTCCGGATAACCACTCGGTATATGAAAAACTTACCGGAAGAGAATACGTTAACTATACTGCAGACCTTTACAAAGTTTCCAAACGTGATCGTAATGAAAGATTTGAAAAATACGTTAACCAATTTAAGCTCACCAAGGCAGTTGATAACCAAATTAAGTCTTATTCACACGGTATGAAGCAAAAAATATGTATTATTGCAGCGCTTATACACAATCCGAAGCTTTGGGTACTAGACGAACCTATGATGGGTCTTGACCACCAATCAATGGTAGAAATCTTAAAGAGAATGGACGACCACTGCTTGGAAGGTAACACCGTATTCTTCAGTTCACACAACTTGGATCTTGTTTCCAAAATATGTGACAGAGTAGCAATAATTAAGGATGGGCGTTTGCAAACGGTTATCGATTTGCACGTTAAGGGAAACAAAGAGGCTTTGGAAACCACTTTCTGTAAGATAACTGCAACAGAACAAGATATTATTAACGAAGCAAGTACACTTTCAAGAAATATCGTTTTACACGACTAGTTAGAAACTAAGGAAAAAGATATGAATATTAAAACCCTACTCAAATTAGAGTTAAAAAATAGAATGAAAGGTAACTCGCAGAGTAAATACTCTTGGTTGAAGAGTTTGTTTACCGTTGCTCTTGTCGGAGTTGCGGTATATGGCCTCTATCTTGTTGCCGAAATATTCTTTGAAATGTTTGATAAAGCGGACATAGCATACGAAGCTCTCGTAATAATCTATACCGTTTTCTTCCTATTTATGTGTTTTATAGGAACCTCGTCCACCATAAAGGTGCTGTATTACAAGGGCGATAACGAAATTTTGATGCGTTATCCCGTTTCCGGCGTTGAGGTTTTCATAAGTAAAACACTATTCCTAATAATTACCCAATTTGCAATAACCGCAGTTGTTATTACTCCCTTCCTTTTGGGATATGCCAAAACAATGGGGCTTGGTGTGGAATTTTATAAATTAATACCTGTTTCGGTGCTGTTTATGATGGTTATACCCTTCTTGCTAAGCAACATCCTTGCAATACCGATTATGCACGTAACCAATAGAATACGTAATAAGTTTGGTTTAATTATAATAGGTCTTGCAATTTTGGTAACTGCAATGTTTGCCATCTATATGTTGATTTTCGACAAGATGGTAACCTTTATGAACGATACCGAATTTTCGGTATTTAGCGATGGTTTCGTTCAAATTATTAAGGACGTTGCAACCTATCTTATACCGACAAAGTATTTTGCCGACGTTTTGGTAGGGCACGAACTTTATATTGCATACCCCGTACTAATTGGTATTACGGGACTAAGCTTAATTGGAACCATACTTGTTATTGCAAAACTTTACCCCAAAACCTTGCTTAATAACATAGAAGTTGAAGGTTCAGCATTCAAGCGTAAGACCAAAAATCGCCGTCGCCCCATCTTCTTAGCACTATTACACAAGGAATTTTTACAAGTTTTCCGTTCGGTAAACTACTCCTTCCAGTACTTCGTGCTCGCTTGTGCTATGCCGGTTATGGTATATTTCTGTAACAATATTACCATGCAACTAGGTAAAGACCAAATCGGTGAACAAATCGCGCTTGGTATGACCTTGCTTGTTATGTTAATTTTTGCTACCGTTATTACCTCCTTTAGTGCAACTTCGGTTAGCCGTGAAGGTGACAACTTCTATCACACCAAAGTAGCACCCGTTTCCATAGTTAAACAGCTTTTCGTAAAATTCTTTATGTATTTGCTTGTTTCCGTAATAGCAAACGGCATTTGTGTGGCTGTTCTAGTATACACCAAACAAGTAGAGTTAATGGTTGGTCTTTGGATATTCTTAATCGTTGAAGCACTATCGATTGGTTTAACTTTGACGTCCATGCGATTTGACATAAAGCGTCCCTATTTTAATCTTTCGGGAGAGGGCGAAGTAGTAAACAACAATGCTTCCACAACTTTTAGCGTTGCATTAGGCTTTGTGGTTGCAATAGTTGAGGGCGTGCTTTGTATGTTCCTTTCATACCTAGCAAGTCAATCATTCATGGTTCCGGGAACGGAGTACGTAATTACAATAGAATTGATGTATATTATCTGTACGGCATTCGCTGGAATCTTCTTAATTTGTTCAATTTTCAACTATTGTTTCAAATTGAAGAAAACATACAATAAAATCGCAAAATAGTATACCTAAAATAGTGTGTTTAGGCTACCGGCGAAACGTGTTTTCGCCAAAGAAAAAATAGAAAAATAGGGAAAAATATGAAAAAATTTCTAGTAGGCGTAATTTTTTTAATACCAATAGTAGTAGTTATTGCACTTTCTGCAACTGGAGCAATAATTAGTCTTACCACGCCTGTTAATCCTACCGACATTGTTATTAGAAATAGCGATAACGTGGAAATTACTAGGGATGACATCGTTAAAATTGACTCTAAAAACTTTGAAGAATTCATTATTATCGACGTTTTGCCGGGAATTACTCAAAATAAAGCAATAGAGTATGAGCGAGTGGAAGAAATTGGTAATGGTGAAATAGAATTAGAGCAAATTGGAGATAGTAATCGTTACGCAATCATCCCCAAGAAAATTGGTACGACGAAGCTAATCATTAACGCAAAGGCTAACGTAAACGTATTTAGAGAGGTTACTTTCTACGTTTCTTCGGACAGCATAGAGACG
Source organism: Candidatus Stercoripulliclostridium sp. (assembly GCA_045577735.1). GTDB lineage: Bacteria > Bacillota > Clostridia > Christensenellales > DTU072 > Stercoripulliclostridium_A. Next base: position 45,102 of record JAZNIY010000027.1, read on the forward strand.
ATGACTATCTATGATAAAGACGGGGCAGAAGTTGGCGAACATCGGGAAATAACGACGAATGAGAGGCTTTACGTTGATATTAACCCCTTTGACGCCGTACGTGATAACAATATACATTGGGACTCTTCTAACACTAACGTAGCAACGGTCTCTCAAAACGGGTTGGTGCAAATAGTGGGACGTGGTGACACACGTATTAAGGTTACGGCCGTTGATAAAGATGGTAACACTGTCAGCGATTACGTTGACGTCAATACTAATCGTGCCGTTGTTAAATCAAACAAAGTGTACGTTACGGAAGCTGTAGATCGCAATTGGATTATGGCAAACGTTGTACTTGATGCGGAAGCAATCGTTATTGATAACGAAGACGGAACCTTTACCATTAGTTGTGAGGAGGGTGAAGTTATCGTTACAACGATAATTTCCGACGATAATGATTGGAAAATAGTAGATTTGCCCGAAACCATATACCTTAGAAATGGTGGTTATGCAGTCATGGGCATCAATCTAATTAGTGGAGAGGAATTAACGGGTCTTGAAGTAGAATGTGTGACAAGTGACCTTATTGAATATGAAAAAGAGCTTGGACAACTTATACCTCTTAAGACGGGTGTTGCCACGATTAAGTTTACTTATAATGGCGAAACAAAAGAAAGGGTTATCACCATAAAAGACAACCCAATTGCTTTTGAATTAGAGCTTGGAAGTGGTGATCAAAAATTGGGAATTCAACTCTCGCGTACTTGGGGACTATACTGGTTGGACGAAAACAATGCTCTTACTACGGAGTTTAAGTTTGGCCTTAACGACAAATCCAATACGTTTGACGTTGAATGGAGTGTGAACGACACAGCCTTTGCTGAGATTACTCGTGTTCCCGACAGTCAAGATATAATCATTAATTTCAAAGAGGAATCGGCAGGTAACGCGGTGACCGTGACGGCAATCCTTAAAATTAATAATTTACTCCAACATAGGGTAAAACGTAGTTTTACTTTCAACATTCGAGAGCAAAAGAACACCATTAACGTGTATACTTTTGAACAAGCTAAATGGATTAGAGATTTCCGCTTTTATAATATGGCGCTACAAAGCAATATTATAGCAAAGGAAAGACTGGAAGACCTTACCGGAAGCGTATATGGCAATGGTTTCCAATGGGATGGTTCTCAAATTAAAGACATTGCCTTTGACGATGGTACAATAGAATATGACTTTGAAGATTTCGTAGGCTATTCGCGTAGAGGAGAACATCTTGCAAACTATGAATTTTTCGTACAAGAAGGAAACGATTGCATTAACTTTGAAGATATAATAATGTTCAATGCAGTTACGCTAGAAGAGGCTACGAATCGTGGCTCCGGTATTAAATCTACTTCCTTGTGGCACGAAACGAGGTCTAATTTTGATAATTATCCTGAAGATATACCGGTAAACTTCCGTTATTTGCAAATTTATAATACGCATCGTGGTATAGAAATTGGTTACCACTACAACGTACTTGTTGAGGGCTGTATCTTGGGCGATAACGCTGAAGACAGCGTATTTGCCTATTTCTATAACGAAAATGACCGTAGATTCCCGGAAAAAGGCAATAACCTAACTTTCCGTAATAACGTGTTTAAAATTAGCAAGGGACCAAGCATAATGCTCGCTAGCGTTCCGATTGATTTTGGCATTGATTCATACGTTAATTGTGCTCCTAATCTTAAATTTGAAGGGTTTAACGATTTTTATAATTGGCAAACGAAAGAGGAGTTTTACGATAGCGTAGCATCTCTTATCGGTGGATACGTCAATATGTTCGTTGACGGCAATTCTAGTCTTGGATCTGCGATTAACAGCCTTCTTATGCCCATACTTGGAGACGTTCTTGATGACGTTGCGGAGGGTGACGCCGTACAAGATTTGTATTACACCTATGCTGGTGAACAATACGTATCGTTTGGTGCTATGGGGCTTGGTGCATTGTTTTACTTTGATGCTAATAAAGTTACCGTTGAATCGGAAGGACTTATGATCACCGATTTACCTTTCCGCGATAGCCAAGGCAATCCGGTTGGTCAAATGGAATACCTTGAACAATTAATGCAATCATTGCATACCAGTTTGGGATTAAAAAACGCTGATACGTTGTGTAATCCATCTACCATTGTTTGTATGGACTTTTCAAGTAAAGAGCCGGAAATAAATCCCGGTGATCCCGTACCAAACAGTAGAGAATTATATGAAAAACTTAGACAAAAATAGAGTAACACATTATTAGGTAGCAAAATGAAGAAGTTTCTAGTAGGAGTTATATTTTTAATACCAATAGTAGTAGTTATTGCGCTTTCTGCAACCGGCGCAATGATTACTTTAACCTCTCCTCCAAATCCAACGGAAATTGTCATTAAAAATAACGAGAACGTTAACGTTGATGATTTGAGGAAGGATAATGAAGCCAAGGGCGAGCATTATGATTTAAAACTTGACTCCAAGAATTTTGAAGAATTCATTGTTATAGACGTTCTTCCCTCAATAACACCGGACAAATCAATTGAAGTAGAAATTGACGAAAATGCTGGGGATGGTAGGGTTAAATTGGAGCGCATTGGTGAAACCAATAGATACTACGTAATACCCGAAAACGTTGGCATATGTAGGTTGGAAATTCGCGCAAAGGCAAACTATAGCATTGTAAAAACGCTTACTATTTACGTTACGAGCGACTCTATTGAAACCATAGAAATTTATGATGAAAACGGTGCGTTTGTTGAACAAAACGTCGATTTATTAACCGGTGGAAGATATTACGTTGATATTAATCCCATAGAAGCACTTCGTAATAACGACGTACAATGGTCTTCTTCTAACACCAACGTTGCAGAAATTAGTGCTAACGGCGAACTTAAAATCATTGGCAAAGGACTTACCAGAATCGAGGCAAAAGCTATTGATAAAGATGGTAATACAGTAAGTGATTACTTTGATATTGACACGGACAAAGCAATAGTTACATCAAAGACAATCTATACAACGCAAGACAACGTAACCAACGACTACTTAAAATCAAATTATGCATTGGATGAAGACGTAGAAGTTAGTTTTGTTGAAGACAATAAATATGCTTTCTCTATTAATGAAGACGTTATTGTCGTGGAGGTTATAAAAGTTGCGGAAGGCGAAATGGGATTCATAGACCTTGCCTCTACAATGTATACTAGAAATGGTGGTTACTTCCCACTTGTTGGTAATCTAGCAACCGGTGAAGTTTATGAAGGAGTAGAAATATCCTTCTCCAATCCTGACGTACTAGAACTCGAACCCGTAACGGGTATGCTAATCCCCCTAAAGGCTGGTAACGTTATGGTTACTGCTATTTACAATGGTTCCTACGTTCAAAAAGAGGTAACAGTAAGAGAAAACCCCGTAGCCTTTGAGTTGGAATTAGGCTCTGCCGATGAAAGGCTTGGCATACAACTTACCCGTACTTGGGGAAGGTATTGGCTTGACGCTGACGGCAATAGAATTGGTACATTTGAGTTTGGTTTAACTAACAAAGAGAACAAATTTGACGTCGTTTGGTCGGCAAGTGATCCCACGCTTGTGAATATTACTAGAAAAGAAAACTCACAAGACGTAATTTTGGAGTTCCCGGAAGCAAGCAAAGGACAATCGGTAACCGTTACGGCCACCCTTAAAACCAATGCTTTACTCCAACAAAGAGTAAAACGTAGTTTTACCTTTAACCTTCGTGAAAGAGATGCTATAAACGTATATACTTGGGACCAATTCAATAGGGTATCCGAGTTGAACCACAACGATATCGTGCTTCAAGCAGACCTGTATCCGACTTATACGTCCGGCATTCGTAGTGACATTTACGGAAATGGATTTAAAATTGATGCTACAAATTTCCCGGTTGTTGATCCCGGTAATTTTAGAAACTGGGTTATAAGCGCAGATAGATTTGGTAAAGGACACTGGGAGTATCAAGAAACGGGAACGGGTAAAATCGTTGTGGAAGACGTTATAGCGATTGGATCAACGTTGTTTAAGGACGTATCTAACATATTAACTTTTATTAATTTCTATTGGTATTATTGTCCAATAGAAATAAGATATTGCCAACTTTCCGGCTTCAGCGAGGGCGTTTCTTTGCGTAATGCTTTGGAAGTTACTATAGAGGGTTGTATCTTTGGTGAAAACGAAAATAGTGGTGTTAATATACAACACGAACCCAACCGTGCGGAAGTTGCCAAATTTACCTTCAAGAATAATATCTTTAAGCAACAAGGCGGTGCTGCGATTCAGCTCGTAACAAGTTATTTTGGCGAATCTGTTATGGATAAAACGATAAAAGCTGAATTTAATATAGAAGGCTTCTTTGACGTATATAATTGGAAGAAGCGCGAAGATTTCAAAACCATATTCGCAAACGTTGTAGTTAGCTTAGTCGGCACCGACATAATCCCTGCTGGAATAATAAGAGACACTTTTGTTGATGGAGTTGCCGACGTTATTGATTCATTTATTCATAACGACGAGTATGATAGATTGTTCTACGAGTATGGTGGTGAAGAGTACGCAAGTTTTTCTTTCCTTGCTATTGGCCTCATAGCAAAAGTAGACTCGGAGTCAATCAACGTCAATACAACTTCACCTATGGGCGTGTATGATATTCCTCTTGAAGATGAACAAGGTAATCCAAAGGGAACGTTGGCCGATTTAATGCCCCTTTTAAATACTATTGTAAGACCATCTAAACCTTTGCATATAACCAACGCTACGTACCTTGCTTGTACCGACTTTGTGGACTATGAGCCCGAAATTAAACCTGGCGATCCCGTGCCGAACAGTAAGGAACTTTACGCAAAATTAGTTGGTGCAATGGACAATAATTAGTATTGACATTTTTGTACGACCGTGCAATAATAATAAAAGAAACTACCCTAAAAGGGTAAACATAAAGAAAGGAGAAAGATTATGGCACAACCTGTAACACCCGGATGCATTAAGGGATGTATTATTATACCCCTTATCGTTCTATTAGTTCTCGTAATCGTTGTAGTAGGTGGAGCACTCATTCTACTAAACATGACTCCAGCAGATTTGGGAATTGCCGACATTGAACTATTTGATGGCGAAACGCTGGCAACTTTGGGATTAGCTGATGTTAAGCTCAAGGAAATTCCCGCATTCTTAAAGGAATTAATGAACGTTGACGAGAGCAAAATCGTAACCAATACCTATACTGAAGAAGACAAGACCGCCGCCGAAGATAAAGTTGCTGAAAGTAGCGTTCAAAAGAAAGAAGACGGCACCATCGATTACTCATCCATCGTAACCGATAAGATCATTTATCCCACAAAGCAAAATATTGAATATAACGATACCACTCTAGCATACATATTCAACCAAATGGTAGCCGATGGCGCAGAAAGTGATGAAGAAGCTGTTAAGTTCCTACAAGAAATCGATGCTTCCATCAACGAAGTAACCATCTCTAAGGGTGATGCAAGCGCAACCTTGCGTATCGTTGCTTCAATTGAACTTGATTCTATTGCTGGTGAAGTTAAAGAGGTTCTTAACGAATCTGGAGTAGGTGGCCTCCTCACCCTTCCCGAAAAGGTATTCCTAGTAAGCTACAGCGATATGGTTATTAACGTAGAAGGCGAATTGGTAACCACTTCTCAATCTTTGAAGATTAACGACAGCGACAACCCCATTTCCAAGGCAATTATGAAGGTTCTTGCAAGAAAAGCACAAGAAACTGCTGAAGAAGAGGGTGAAAATATCGACACTTCCGAAAACGTTGTTAACGATGAAATCGGCAAAGCATTCGTTTCCATCGTATCCAATCTTGGTAAGCCCGTAGAAGTTAAGAACGGAGCTATCGTAGTAGAAACCTATACCGAATAATGAAAAGAATTGGTTTATTAATAGCAATGCAAAAGGAAGCCCAAGGCATAGTCCAAGGGCTTTCAAACGTATATACCGAAAGTTACAAGGGCAAAACCTTTACCATAGGTAAAATAGGGGAGAACGAGGTCGTTCTTGCTCTTGCCGGCATTGGCAAGGTCAACGCTTCCTTTACTACCACGATTATGATTGAGCGTTACTCGGTCGATTACGTAATTAATACTGGAATTGCCGGGGGCGTAGGTATGTTAAAGCCCCTAACTCCTCTTTCCGTATCTAGCGTTTGTCAACACGACAGCGACACTACGGCCTTAGGCGACCCCATAGGGTTAATAAGCGGACTAAACAAGGTCTATTTTGACTGTGACGAAGAAGTTGTTAACGTCATAAAAGAGGCTGGAAATACTGCCGTAGGACGCGTTGCAACAGGGGATAAGTTTATCGCTAGCGACGTTGAGTCTGGACACATTAGAGAAACCTTTGGCGCTATTGCTTGCGATATGGAATGTGGCGCTTGCGCACAAGTTTGCTTCATCGCGGGCGTTAAGTTCGGAGCCTTAAAGGTTATTAGCGACTCTGCAGGTGACGGCTCTGCTTTGACCTATGAGGAGCTTTCTTCAAGAGCGTGTGAAATAAACGCAACAACCCTTCTTAAGGCAATTAAACAGCTATAATAAGCCTAAAATCAACTTTGGAGCGCTACCTTTTGGTGGCGCTTTTTTTAACAACTAGAATAGCGCACGCATATACTATATTCATAAAGGAGTGGTATGAATTTTGGTACCGACGGCATAAGAGGAAGGTGGGATAGGTTTAACGATGAGTTTTTAAGTAGGTTCGCTTCCGCGCTATTTTTAAAATTTGGAGAATGTAGCGTTTGCATTGGGCGTGATACTCGCCTGAGCGGTGAGCGTATAGTGGAAAAACTCTGCGAACTTTTAATCTCTTATGGTATCAACGTTTTTGATTGTGGCATTGTGCCCACGCCTGCGCTTGCCTATTTGGCTTCGAAAAATGGTTGCATAATTGGAATTATGGTATCTGCAAGCCATAACCCACCGGAATATAACGGAATAAAGCTGTTTTCGGGCGAGGGAGCGAAAATTGAAAGCGAGGTGGAGAAAGAGTTGGAACAATTATTTTCGCGCCATCTTGCCCCTAAAAATGGCCGATTTGGCAAGGTTCGCTTGCTTGACGTGGGTGAATACGAGAAGGCTCTACTCGAAAAATTCAAAGACAAATTAAAAGGAACGCGCGTGCTAATAGATGCGTGTTACGGGGCTACGGTAGGTGTGGCAAAGCGTATTTTTGAAAAGTTGGGTTGTGATGTTTTTAGCATAAACGACGTGCGTGACGGCGCAAGGATAAACGTAGAATGTGGGGCAACTTGCGTATCCCATCTGTTAAAGGCATGCGCCGATGGTGAGTATGACCTAGCTTTTGCATACGATGGTGATGGTGATAGGGTAATTTGTGTTAAGGGAGGCAGTGTCTACAACGGCGATCAAATAGCCTATGCCTATGCTAATTATTTGGGAGAAAAGCTAAATCCAAAAGCGATAGTTGGTACTCTTAATTCCAATTTGGGCATGGAAAAGGCGCTTGAAAACAAAGGTGTTGAACTTGTGAGAGCTGACGTTGGGGATAAAAACGTCTATAAAGAAATGAAAAAAAGGGGTGCGTTAGTAGGGGGTGAAAGTAGTGGGCACGTTATTTTTAGTGAACATTGTGAAACTGGGGATGGCATTTTAACCTCTTTAATGGTTTGTTTAATGGACAAGGAGAGAGGACTGGAAAATTTGGTCGACATGGTAGATTATCCGGTTGAGGAAACCTTTGTGGAAGCAAGCGAGGTGGACAAAGAAAACTTTAAGAGTAATGAAGCTCTTAAGGAGGATATTGCTAAAATAGTTAGCGATAACGTGCGCGTGGTGGTTCGCCCCAGTGGAACGGAGCCGAAAATACGTATTCTTGTGGAGGCGGAAAGGTATGAAAGTGCAAGAGAAAAGGCAGAAGAAATAAAAAGTATAATAATGGCTGGATTATCGTCAAATATTAGAAAAGAGATACCTAAAAACGAAATAATGGGAATCCAAAAATCGGTATTCGACCAATCAAAGTTTGAAGAATATGCTAAGCAAGGCGTCGTAATACTTTCTCCGGAAACAACGTTTATTGAAGAGGGAGTAAAGATTGGTCAAGGGAGTGTGGTATATCCTTTTAACGTCATTCGGGGGAAGACCGAGATTGCAAAAAACGTAACGATATATTCTTATTGCGATTTAACCGACACGATTATTGGTGAGGGAGCTGATCTGAGGTCAACCTATGCTATGCAAGCCGTTATAGGCAAAAATTCTACCATAGGGCCGTTTGCAACGTTACGAAAGGGTGCCGTCATTGGTGAGGGTTGCAGGGTGGGCGACTACGTAGAGGTGAAAAACTCGGTGCTGGGAAACGGAGTTAAAGCGGCGCATTTGAGTTACATAGGAGATGCTACTATCGGTGCAAAAACCAACGTTGGATGCGGTACTGTTTTTGCAAATTATAATGGAAAAATAAAGCGTAAAACCGAGGTGGGAGAGGGCGTTTTCATAGGATGTAATTCCAACTTAATAGCGCCGTTAAAAATCGGGGACAATTCCTACGTCGCTGGTGGCTCTACGATTACGAACGATATTCCACCCAACAAATTCGTCATTTCCAGGGTGTGTGAAAAGGTGACGGACAAGCGATAAAAGCACGTGTTTACATAATTTAATGTGCGCACGCGCTCCCGCAAGATAAAATTTTAGTAAAACAACGCGTACGTTACTTGCGTGCGCGCTTTTTATTATATATAATAGTGCCATATATCGACGTAACTCCATGGAGACCGGATTATGGCAAGAATGAAAATGACAGGCAAACGTTTTTCCGTTAACGGAATGTTAGGCATCACTATGATAGCCGTTTTAGTAGTAGCAGTTGCATCTTTAGTGGCTGCTGCCGTTATATTACCGCAGTACGCGGAAGTGACAGAGCACGAAACACCCGACGTTATTGCTATTGTTGCACCTGACAACGGGCTTATTTCGATTGGGGCGGATCCATCCCAAGTTTTCGTCACGGTCAAATATAGTGACGGTTCTTCGCAACAAGTCGCGCTTTCTGAACTTGTAGTCACCGGTCTCGACACGAGTAGTGAAGGCACGCTTGACGGCGTTGTTTTGGATTACGGCGGTTTTAAACAAACGGTTTCCTTTAACGTAGTTCCAACAGAGTTAAAAGTTGAATATATTGCTGCAACCGGCGGTAGAATTGACGGCGAAACCAGTCAATCTATTACTGCGGGCGCAGATGCTACGCGCGTCGAAGCAATTCCAGACGAAGGATATTATTTTGCAGGTTGGAGTGACGGCGACATTAATGCTAGCCGTATGGACAAGCAAATTTCCAAGAGCATGCGTCTAATCGCTAAGTTCGAGAAGTTGCGCTATACCGTAGTATTCTATTATCCCGACGGCACTACTGCAAGAGAAGAAGTCGTTGCGTACAACGAAGCACCTTTACGCGTTCCTCGTCCCGACGAACACAACATGGAAATGTACGGATATCGCTTTGTGGGTTGGGACGTTGACTATACCCATATCACAAAAGACACCAACATTTATCCCTTGTTTGAAAAGTATTCTGCTGATTTCAATCTTGAATGTACCATAGACAGAGAGGGTAACGCACTAGGCTCTTCCGATGCTCTTGAATATTATCAAAACGACGAGGTTGCTACAGTTCGCGTTCAACCGACCTACCAAGATTATTTGTTTATGGGCTGGTCTGTTTATGACGTTGATTTACAAGCTTGGGTTGCAATAGATCCTCCCAAGAGAGATACTACCGATAGCGAAGAGGGTGAAAAGAACGTCAACAAACTCGTTAGAGTAGGCGTTAACCACGCTATAGAATTTATTTCTTCACGCATAGGTACTACTAATGAATACGTTTTGAGCTTTACTCCCGATGAAAACGTGGATGAAATTAACGTTAAAGCTCATTTTGTATACAAGAACAGCACGATAACCTTTGTTTCTAATGGTAACGAAGCACGTGCTCCCTTGACTATTGGTTACCAAACGCCCATTGGCGAATTATTTAACGTTGAAGATCTTTCCGTTCTTGATATGTTGGGTTACAGCTTTAAGGGCTGGTACGTAGGAGACGGCGAAGTTAAAGAAGACGGTTCCCCCGTTTTGGTAAATAATGAAACCAAATTTACTCAACCCACCGAACTAATAGCATACTGGGAAAAAGAAATATTTACGGCAGTATTCCTAAAGGGTGATAACGAAAGCACTTCCTTTACCGATCCCAGCCAGGGTTACGTTGAGGACTTTGGTGGTCAACATGGGGTAAATGGTAGAGTTGTTACGGCATACTATCAAGATAATCTGGCCGGGGCTATTACCGGAGCATTCCCGGAAGAAATACCCGTTAAGGAAAACTATACTTTTAAAGGCTGGTATCTTGCAGACGCAGACAGACTTCCCACTTCTAAAGTGGTAGACAGAACCTTCAAACTAGAAACTCCCGTTTGCTACATAGTTCCCGTATTTGAAGAAAACACCAAAACCTTGACTGTTTCAATGTCTGGCTCGGGTTCAATATATTCTTTGATCAATTTAGGTAACGGCGTATATCAAGAAAGAAGTATTTCTAGTAGAATTGAAATGCCTGTAACTAAAAATTATTCTATACGTATTCGTCCCAGCGAAGGTTATTCTCTCTCAAGCGTTACTATTAACGGCGCTACCACTACGGGATCTAACTTAGCAGGAACCAGTGGATATTATGACGTTACTATCGAAGCGGTTATTGCTACCGATTACGAGATTAAGGCAAACTTTACCTTAAACAATTTGAACGTTTCCATTTTGAATGGTACTGCAGTTACCAATAACGGTACTATTACCTACGGACTATTGGGAACAACCAGTAGCGCATCTTCTACTCAAGAAAACATTAATGCCGTTGTAAACTATGGTTCCAGCCTTTCCGTGGAAATTAATCCTCTAAGAGAAAGCGTTGGTGACGAAGTTAATAATAGTGCAAAATACTATATTGCTTCCATATCTCATAATGGCGTAAACCTTAACGTTCCCACCGAAGCCGTATACTATAATCTTGTTATTGAAAATATTACGGAAAACCAAAACATAGTAATAACCTATCGTGAATTTACCTATAACGTAACCGTTCCTCAAAGCGTGTATGGTGAAATGATAGCTAAAGCCGAAGACGTTGTTGGTTACACGAGAGGGGACAAGTGTGAATTTACTATTAAGGCAATAGACGGATATTACATTCGCAGAGTAACTGCAAACGGTACGATTATCGATCCATATACCTCTGCTACCGGATATTCTGTAGACGAGATTAAGATTAATGGTAAAGATTACGATGGCGTTTCTAACGATTATAGAGTTACCCAAATGGACCTTGCAATAGTAAGTATTGAAAAGGACGTTACCTTTAACGTAGAATACGCACAACTTTACTATAACGTAACTACTTCGTACGAAGGTATTGGTAGTGTGGATGCTCCCTTCGTTACCAGTTACAACTCCGCATTCCAAGTTCAAGCTGTAACCTCAAGTGGCTATTACGTACACTCCATTGAAGTTACCGATAATGGTGAAGTAATCTATCAAGAAACCTATGGCGACGTTCAACTTGCACGTGAGTATAACGTAAGTGGCGTAGCTAGAGATTACAATATTAAGTTTATTTTCAAGAGAACGACCTATTTCGTACGCTTTGAAGATGCTAACGGATATTCTTCCGTAACCTATAATAACCAAACTATCAATATCGTTAGTGGCGAAGGATATACCTTTACCGGTGTAGAGCACGCCACCACGTCAGACTTTGTTATTACTGCAAAAGAGGGTTACTATATCAACAAGATAACGGTAACACCTAACGTAGGTCTAGGTTATGAAGAGGATATTAACCACAATGAAAAGAGTCACGTTTTAACCATTAGTGACATAAGAGCGAGTTACTCAATTGAAATAAACTGCTTGCCCATCACTTTGGATTATAACGTATATTTGATTAACAAGAAGAGCAACAGCGTTTCCATAAATAATGAGGAAATAGTCGGTAATAGTTATTCAACGACGATGTCCTATGGCGGAGAAATCAACGTTAATATTAATCCCGATGAGGGTTATGGCGTAGCACTTTCAAACGTTACAATAAACAACATGGACGCAAGAGATAACTATAGTTATCTACCTCTAGAGGGAGAGTACAACAAGACCGAAGGCAACGGCTGGTATTCCATCTTATCATCCTTTGACGATACCATCTTTGAAGAAGTGCTAACCCTCTTCGTTTACGACGTACAAACCTCCATAGACGTTTATATCTACTTTGAAGAAGAAGATGCTGACGTTGCTACGAACGTATTGAATTTCACAACTGAGGGTGTAGGCGACCTCTTGGTAACCGATGCTTCAGGAAATTCTTTAACCACCGGTAGTGCCGTTATGGTAAACTCGGTTGTTAAATTTGCACTCCAACCACTAGAGGGTAGCGAGGTAAAGGCACTAATTATTAATGGTAAAGAGGTACCGCTAGTAGACGGAACTTACGAGCTTACCGTTAAAGAGGATATTAATGCTTGCGCAGTATTTGGCAAGACCAGATATACGATTACTATTGTAGAAGCTGAACACGGCGTTATTGCAACCAGAGAAACTATGGTTGAAGAAAACGAGAGCGTTGAATTCAAACTAACCCCTGTTGAAGGATACTACGTTTCCGTTTGTTCAATTACCGTAGAAGGCTCCAGTATCATACACCAATTCTTCTTGGGTAATAACGAGGCAGGCTTCAAGTCAGACGTGCTTGACGGCGCATTCGTAACCGGAAATATTACCATTACTGCTCAATTTGCACCTTGCGTATACGTATTAAAGTATACCCATAGTGCAAACGGAACCATCAGTGGCGTTGGTACCACCGGCGACCTAGAAGTTTTCTATGGTGAAACCAAATCAATAGAAATTAATGCAAACGACGGCTTCTTTATTGATGAAATTAGAATAAATAACGAAAGCATTTCAACGAAGACTTTGCTTGGTACCCCCACGGCAAACGGAGAATACGTTTCCGGTAAACTACAAATTAACGTTTCCGGTGACGTTACTCTAGACGTTGTTTTCTCACCAATGGTATATACCATTACGATTAACGAATCTCTTGGTGGAACCACGCTTGTTAAGAAAGACAATAGCGCTTACTTGCCTGCAAGAGACATCAAGCTTAGCGCAGGGGACAACGTATCCCTAAAGATGCAAGCAGAAGTAGGATACCATATTGCATCTTTTGAAGTGCCCGGTAGAGAGGTAGACAACTGGAAGGAAGGCAACGTTTCTGAAAACGATCTTAACCAAATCTTCTATGATCTAGGAGAGGTTACGGGAAACATTACCGTTATCGTTAAGTATGCCGTTAACCAATATTCAATTAACGTTAACACATCTAACGTAAGCCCCAACTTTAGCGCGATTGACGTTGATACCAATACTTATTGCGTAGCATTGACTGTAAACGGTCAAAATCCTAGTGATGATACCACCTATACCCACGGAAGCAACGTTAAGTTCGTTGTAACACCCAGAACGGCACGTGGCTATTATATTTATAAGCTCGAGTTACAATACGTTGATGATAATGGTCAAATTAGATACGACGTAATAAACTCTATTAACGAAAACGGTGGCTCTTATATTCAAGTGGGAATATCTAGAAATATTATCGTTAACGTTGAGTTTAAGAGACGTGCTTATGCTTATTCACAAAACCTAAGAATAGAAAGTGAAGGTTCACCATGGCTTTCTAATGGTAGCTTATCAACTACCTTTAAGAATCCCTACAGCAACGCTCCCGTTATTGCAGAAAACGGCTTGTACGAGTATGGTCTAACCTATACCGTTAACGCAATCCCCGGTGAAGGATATACTCACGGTCTATTTGAATTAAACGGCAGTGATAGATTGACTTCACTAAGAAATAACTCATACGTTGGTACCATCAACTCCGACCTTGATTTCAACGTTGTTTATACCATTCAAAGATTTAAAGTTGATATGGTTGCAAACAGCGGTGGTCATTATGCTATTTATGGCATGGATGATACCCTACTTTGGATGCCCGGCGTTACCGTTTTAGATGAAGAACCCGAAGATTGGGACGAGGATAGCCAAGGTAAATGGGTTCTTTCCAAGCGTGAAACCGAATCCGGCATAATTTGGGCAAACGTAGACGGACTTGAAGTTACTTATGGAACGGAAGTAGTATTCTCTGCAACTCCCGACAATAGCATAGGATTCAGAATTGCAACGTTCAGAGTAAACGGCTCGAATCGCACCATAAGAAATGAAGATGCTACGATGACGGCAAACCAAGTGGTTACGAATGAAACGACGTGTGAAGTTCTATTTACCATCCACACCTATAGTATTAAAGTCAACACCTTTGTTGGTGGTGTAGCACAATTAAGCACCTCTACCGTAGAATGGAACAAGAGTCTAACGATTAGACTTATCATTAATCGTGGTTACGTAATGGGTAGCGTATTGGTTAACGGCGAAGAGAAACCCGGTATCGCAAGCGAACTTGCTTCAAACGGCAGTTATACTACCAGCGTAACTTCCAATTGGGACATCGTAATAACCCTATTAAATAAGGAATATGACATTGACTTTGACGGCAACTTTGCAACCAAATATGACGTAATTCAAAAGGGTGAAAAGACGGGTTCCGTTAGCGCTGTTAGTGGTGTTGTAATAAATGAAAACGTATTTGGCAAAGATATGCGTTCTTATTACACGAGTGACGAAGGTGCATTCTCAGACGGTGGTACGCTTTTGAATAGGGCTGTATACGCCGACAAACTCACCTTTGTTTTAATTGCACCCAACGGATATAGAATCACCTCCGTATTTATCACTATGGAAAACGATGGCGGAGTGGTTTCCAACCTCGTAATAAACGAAGGTGGACTCGATGCCGATGATGGTAGTGGTAGACGTACCTATACTATACCCAGCATGACAGGTAACGTTAAGATTAGCGTAACCTATGCAATTAAGCAATACGTAGTAGAATACGTATTCTCAAGTGGTGGACAATATGACGGTAGCCTTGAAACATTGGTAAGCCACCACGAACTCATAGAAATTAGAATGATTTCATATAACGGCTTCTATCTTTCCAATTTGGATATTAACGGAAGAAGCATCGCTACCGTATATAGCAAGGATGAAATGCGTTATCAATATACTACCACGGCGACAATTTCCGAAAAAGAGAAATATTTGGAAGTTAACGACGAGTTGGTAAACGGTGAAGACAAGATAACCATACTTCCCACCTACGAAAAGCAAAGGTATGAAGTCATCTTCTTTGTTAACAACCAACAAATCACCTCATTATATCAAGATGAAACGCTTGGACTCTCACTTGAGAATAATGAACTTGTATATGACGCAGAAGTACCGTCAACCATTAATCATACCCTAAAAGAAGGTTACTCAATTACGAGCGTTGCATTCTACAATGCACCCAAACATTTGGGCGGACCTTACTATAACTTTGCTCTTGAGTCAAGCGGAGGTCGTACGTACAATACCTTTACTGCAAAAGGTAAGACGCTTTCCGTAATGCTTGAAAGAGATATTTTAAGTATGATGGATTTCCACTCTGCATCTCAAAACGTAATTCGTATTTATTACACGACGGCAATTGACCAATACGATGCAAACACCAGCATGTATCTTGTTCAATCCGAAATACAAAATGAAAGAGCAGTAAATAAGGGCGCAGAAATAAGTAGTGGTGCAGTACCACTAGTTGGTGGTAAAAAGGCCTTTACTTTAACCACTTCGTTTAGTGATAGAAAGGACGTTGTAAGACACGAATATGGCACGGAAGCAACCTTAACCATAAACATCAACGCATCAGCCGCCCATATGTATTCATTCCAAGGATTCCAAGAATACAAGAATGGCGTTTGGAGCTACGTAAAGAACGATTCTAACGGCGATATCACGCTACAATCCAATGGTCAAGTATTGCGTTACACAATGAAAGGAACTCGCACGTTTAGAGCAGTATTCTTCCGTGTTTACGAAGTAACCGTTCAAATACATCCCGAATACAAGTACTATGAAGGCTCGTTTGCAAACAACGATCCCTCTAGAATGAAGTATCGTCAATATGCAAGCTTGAGTGCAACGGCAACCTATACTCAAGATGCCGAGAACGGAGTAATCCTACCCAACGTTGTTGGCACGATGGAAACCCTTTCTGATAGTGATGGCGTTGTAGATGCAACCTACACTTATAGAGTGCTAAGTGGCGCACGTTTGGTTCTACGTGGTAGTGATAACGTAAACATTAACGCTACGAAGGGCTATTCATATTCCGTAATAACCTACGTAGGCAATAAGATGGTACAACGTGAAGACGGATATAACACCGGTGTTGAAACGTTGGAAGATAGAT
The DNA here is from genome assembly GCA_045577735.1 of Candidatus Stercoripulliclostridium sp. Lineage (GTDB taxonomy): Bacteria > Bacillota > Clostridia > Christensenellales > DTU072 > Stercoripulliclostridium_A. Next base: position 61,563 of record JAZNIY010000027.1, read on the forward strand.
TGGTTTACGCATACTTTAACAACGTAATGTATGCAAGCTTTGCTATGGAAACCATAGGTGAAACCGTAAGCAGTGAAGGTGGTACCGTTACCTATGCAAGGAACGGCGCAATGGTTGGTAGCTTGTCCAACAACTCTCTAACCATGTCACCCAACCAAACCTTGACTATAACCATCCAACCTAAAGCAAATTATAGGTTTGACAGCATAATGGAACTTCTACCATTGTCCACGCCCGATGCACAAGGCTTCAGACAATTTAGTTCTACCTATAGTCCCTTGACGGCTACTTCAGATGGTCGCATTACGTTTAAGTATACAGTTCTTCAGTTAGGTGATGGTGGTCAAACCGAAGAAGTTGAAAGGACTGACCTAGATAGCAATAAGATCATTAGAATTACTCGTGTAGAAGTAACTATTAATAATCTGGCAGAGAACTCCATCTTCAAGATTAGATTCTGGAAGCAAATTGAAGTTAAGAGTGGCGTAAGCTTCGTCGACGAAAAAGATCTTCCATTCGCTCCTACGATTATTAACGATAATAATCCCGATGGTTTGTACGATTACAATACGGAGCTTCTCTATAACGTTCAATTAAAATTGTCAGACTCAATCTACTCTGGCTTCAACAAGTATTATCAATTTGTCGGTTACTTCATTAACGGCGTTAACGCCTACACGCAACTAGTACAAAACTATCCCTCAACCTACGAAGGCAGGTTTGTCCTTAACGATCTTGACGGACTGCCGAACGGCGTTAATATTGAGGAAAGAACGGTCGTAGATAACGGTGTTTCCAGCACTTACTTCTCCGTTGAAATAGTGGCGAAGTTTATTCCCGTTTATAACATTGTAATAGAGAACGAGTATCTTGACAACGGTGAGTATTTGAATCCGGGACAAATTACCGCCTCTGCAATAATGTACGATGAAGGATTGACACAATACTTCACTTCTTCTTCCAACGTGGAACCCAAACTTGGCGCAGGAGTATCCTATAATACCGATATGTCCTTCCAAATGCTTGGCAAGATTAACACGATAGATACTTCTAACAAGAATTCAGCAAATTCCTCATACAATACTTGGAACGACAACACTATAACCCTAAATTGGGTAGGTGGCGAGGCAGAGTCCGAAAGCTTCAGCTTTATTGCATGGCAATACTATGCTTATGATCCACAATCCGGCACGTTTGCTTGGAAGAATATTCCTTACGTTGATCCCACGTCGCAAACAAACCTTGTAACGAAGGGAACATTTACATTCCCGGTTTCATGCTTGTTTGATACATCTTACTTAGCATACGTTTCTTCTTCGGGAACGCTATCTGCTAGTGGTTTCTACTATAACGCATCCGTATACGATTACAATGGCAATTACACTTCGTTCAAGACGATTAGTGCAATTAGAATTAGACCTTTATTCCAAAAGGTTGAAAACTTAACCCTTGTTAAGTCCACGGCTCTTTATGATGAAACCATATTCATTGACGGCCAAGGTGAAGCAGAACCCAAGATTAATAGTAACTCACGTTCTAACGGATATTTCAATTACTATACCGTTCAAACAATACTGCCTTCAGCAGGCTTAGATTACGTCTTTGCCGGCTGGTACGTTACCGAAAACGGTAATGGTGGATATCAACGCCTCAACTTGCAAGGTACGTTAAGTGATCACGACAAGGTTGTAGAGCAAAACGGCACGATATATTACTTGAAGACGGAAGAAATTTTGGATACTAACGGCAACGGTACGGGCAAGTTTATCTCGTATAGCGTAAACCCCGTTACCAACCAAGCCTACGTGCTAATGGATTCTTCATTTAAGATATTCGCACGTTACATACGCATATACAACATTAGCGTTAGGGTTTCTAATCTCTCCGGTTTCAGTCAAATTCTAACCGACTCTATGCCTACGTTGAATTGTTATATGTTGGTAGACGGCGCATGGGTATATCAAGGTGAGCTTTCCGGCAACAGAATGATTACTATAGATAACGCACGCGTAGGAAGCAAGTTGAAGTTCACGTTGTCAACCAACTTCTCCGGCAATATGAACGATAGCACTCGTTATAATCCGATGTTCGATAGATTCGCCGGAATAACGGCTGTAAATTATGACAATTTGAACGTTTGGGATGGCAACGGCTCGCTTGATGCAACCGAGTCCAACATACCAAAACAAAATGATCTTAACAATTACATTTTGGGTGGCACGATAGGTGACTTGACTGCATACAATAATGCAATTACCCAAATGGAAGTTATAGTTACTGCAAACGATGATAAGACCGTTAACATCAACTTTGAATCGTTTGGTACGCTAGTTCTTCACAACGTATACGTTGGCTCTGCAATCAAACTACCCAACGAACTTGGTGAAGTTTTGTACAATGCAAATCCCAACTCTGTTGAAATTGCTACCGATGCTAACGGCGACGATGCTTACTACGTCAAAGACGGTGGCATTGGCGACAGTTATAACGGTGGTGTTGTAGACGGCATTATTGCAATAAACAGCATACCGATCTTGTCATCACGTAGCTTTGATGGTCAAGTAAGTGGCGATTATGCAACTCGCTTAATAGAAAATTCCAACGTTCTAGATAGCGATAACATCAGTCTAGGCGTAAACTTCGATGGTTCAAGCATAACCAAGAAGGTTCAAAACATTGTTTACTACGGACAAGCAACTTGGGCAGAATACGAATACGTAGACGACGTATTGACTGCTGTTGAATACACTAGAACCAGCTTGTACGATTATCCCTTCGCAGATGGTGGTGTCGTAGGCTCTGCCGGTGACGGCTCCGAAGCAAAACCCTTTAAGATTGCAACTATCGATCATTTGCGTAATATCGACAACTTGTACAAGGGCAATAATGGTACCTTCGTTTATGGACAACAAGGCTCCACCATTTTACGCGTTAACTTCGTTCAAGTAGCAGACATCAATTTGAACGAAGTAAATAATGCTCTAACGGCACCTTTGTGCTCGGCATTCTATGCTTCTAACGGCAACTACTACTCCAATGGATTTAATGGTGTATACGATGGTGCTAACTATAGCTTGTACAACCTACAGTTTGAACTCCGTTCATCCGGTATTTACGAAAACGTAGGCATCTTCAGTAAGATATATCGTGGTGGCGTTGTTAAGAACGTTGCAATCGGTAGATCAACCGTTAACACAAGTGCTGTAAACGTTGGTATTCTTGCAGGTAGCGTATTTGGTGGTACCATCGAGAACGTATATTACACCGAAAAGGGCGCAATAACCATTTCTAACAGTGTCATAGGCTCTAACTTCGTTGGTGGTCTAGTAGGTTTGCTCTCTGGTGAAAGCGAAGCAGAAGGTATAATTAATAATTGTGCTATTAGCTCCATGACGGTAAGCGCAACCATAGGCGGAAGTTATCTTGGACTAGGTAGCGATTACACCGGTGGCGTTGGTGGTATAGTCGGCTCTATTGGTAACTATGGTAGAGTACAAGGAACGAAGGGCGGATATACCGTTAATAACGTAACCGTTGTAAGTGGTAGCTCCCTCGGTGCTAACGGCGTTGGTGCCGGTGGCGTTGTAGGAACCGTTCAAGCATTCTCAAGTAGCTCGGGCCACACGGCTATACTAAACGTTATTGCAATAGATACCCGTCTTGCAAACGAAAACAACAAAGTAGCTATTGGTGGTATCGTTGGTGCAGTAGGCGCAAATAGAGTGGTAAATAACGCTCAATATCAAGTAGTTAGCAACGATGCAACCATCACGTCCAACAGCGCAACGTCAGGCTTTACCGCACCTAGTGCAGGGGTTGACGGCAACTATGTGAACTATGGTGGCGGCGGTATTGCCGGCTATAACAATGGTAGGATTCGTTCCTCTCAAGTAACCACGTCCGGTGATTATAGATTAAGTATAACCGGCTCTATGGTTGGTGGATTGGTCGGTGTAAACCTTGGTTCCGTTGAGAATTCAAACGTTGTAGCAAGAATCTATACCTCTCGTCAAAAGGGTACTTCATATGAAGGTGGCGCTTATGGTGGTATGATTGGCTTTAACGTTGGTACGATTAAGGGAGGTAGCATCGTTGGCGCTAAGGCGGTAACAAACGATTATAACCAAACGACTGCAGCATACGAGGTTGTTACCAACGACATAGGCGTTTACGTACCGGTCAAGGGCTCAAACGGCTTGATGGACGGCGATCCCGGAGTCGATAATACCAACATCTACGTTGGTGGTGTAGTCGGTTACAACATCGGTGGAGTGGACAGCGTTATAAACAACTCTAAGTTGATGGTAAACAGAAGATCTAACGATGAACAAACCAATGTTTCTTACGTAGGTGCAATTTGTGGATTCAGCACTAACAACGAGATATCTGCTTCCGGCACGGCATACGTCAAGTTCTTCCATTATATTTGGGTTGACCAAGCAACCGACGTAAATCAAAGTATGACTGCATTCATTGGAAACCTTAAGGGCAACGGCACCGGCTCCACAGCTAGGGGCACGGTACACGCTACGGCAGAGTACGTTGGTGGAGGTGCCATTTACAATCCTGCAAGCATAGAGGCAGGTTTCACTTGGGGCTTTGAAGCAACCGGATACTTGCAAGGCTCTGCAAGCGTATACTTCTATAATATGGAAAGCTCAAGTGCATGGTCTTACGCTCCCGATTGGAACGTAAGTGGCACGATAGAGGCAGGTCGCGGTCAAACCAACAAGGCATACTGGGAAGATTGTAAAGAAGTTGGTGGCTCAATCGAAACGTTGTGGAAGTCAACTTGGAACTACGAAGGAAAGCTCCGCTACATAGCAGTTTCTACGTATAGCGTTTAATAACGCAATAATCAAAACAAACGGAAGGCGAACAGCCTTCCGTATTTTTTTGTATTTTAATAAAAAAGTTTAGTGCTACTAAACAAAAATAAGTTTAATAAAATTAAACAAAATTATTGACAGCATTAAGTATTGTTGATATGATTTATTTAGAGCGCGTAAACGCGTAAGTTTTTGGGAGAAAATGATGGAAATCGGCACTAAAATTAAGTCAATAAGATTAAGAAGGGGGCTCACGCAAGAGGAGCTTGCAATGAGAGCCGAGTTGACGAAGGGGTACATAAGCCAACTTGAAAACGATTTGGCATCACCCTCCATTGCCACCCTTATTGATATCTTGAACGTATTGGGTGTTACGCCACAAGCATTTTTTGCAGAGGAAAAAGAGGAGCAATTGGTTTTTGGCAAGAATGACTTTTTCCTTTCGCAAAACGGCACGGGTAGTGCAACTTGGTTGATACCTAATTCCCAAAAGAACGACATGGAACCCATTTTGCTGATATTGCCGGAAAACGGCGAGTCCGACGTTAGGTATCCTTTCGAGGGTGAGGAGTTCGGTTACGTACTAGAAGGAAAGGTTTCCATCGAAACGGATGGGAAAAACCACATCGCTAAACGTGGTGAGGCTTTTTATATAAACGGTGCGCGCGAGCACAAAATAGTAAATATCGGTTCACGAGAAGCAAGAATAATTTGGGTAACTACGCCTAGCAATTTTTAGGAGTGAAGATGAGCAAACAAACAAAAGATACCGTACAAGCCAAAGATGTTATCATCGAGTTAAAGAACGTCCAAAAGGACTACGATGGCAAGCCTGCTGTTAAGAACGTCAGTTTTTCCGTTAAGCGCGGAGAATTCGTTACTTTCTTGGGACCTTCGGGGTGTGGTAAGTCAACCACATTGCGAATGATTGCTGGCTTTGAAAAGCCCACGAGTGGAACCGTACTTTTTAACGGCAAAGATATTACCGAAACACCTCCCCATCTTCGTCCCGTTAATACAGTATTCCAAAAATATGCCTTGTTCCCTCATTTGAACGTTTTTAATAACATAGCTTTTGGATTGAAGAACAAGAAAATCCCAACGGGCGAAACCTTCAAGGACAGAAAGGGTAATCTTTACGAAAAGTTAAGAAAGTTCACCAAGCAAGAGATTAAGGACAAGGTAGACTATGCTCTTAAGCTTGTTGACCTTGAAGATTATGGTCATCGTAACGTTAACAGCCTCTCAGGAGGTCAACAACAACGTGTAGCCATTGCGCGCGCTCTTGTTAACGAGCCCGAAGTTTTGCTCCTTGACGAGCCTCTTGGCGCCCTTGACCTCAAAATGAGAAAGGATATGCAAATAGAACTTATGAGTATGCACAAGAAATTAGGCATAACCTTTGTTTACGTTACTCACGATCAAGAAGAAGCGCTAACCATGAGTGATACCATAGTGGTTATGCGTGACGGCGTTATACAACAAATTGCAACCCCTCAAAAGATATATGATGAGCCTGCAAACGCTTTCGTTGCCGACTTTATTGGAGAATCCAATATTTTTAGTGGTATCATGAGAAAGGACTGTGTGGTTGAATTTTTTGGTAGAGAATTCGAGTGTGTTGATAAAGGCTTTAAGAAAGACGAGCCCATTGACGTCATAATTCGCCCGGAGGACATATACGTTTTACCCGCAGACAACCACGCTGTTATGATGGTTGGTAAGGTCGATAGTTGTGTGTTCAAAGGCGACCACTATCAAATAGTTGCGCTTATAGCCGACGGAGACGAAGTTAACGAGCTACTCATTCACGATAATACCGAAGTTAAGGTAGGGGACGAAATAGGCATTTTCATTAAACCTTTCGACCTACACATAATGCACAAGGCACGTATCATTAATGAAATCGAAACCGAAATGTGGGATGAAGGCATCGTTGAAATTTGCGGTGGTAAATTCCCATGTAATTCAACCTTACCCAGCGGTACTCCTGTTAAGGTATCTATTGACTTTGACGACGTTATTGTTCACGACGACGAAGAGGATGGAATAATTGGTGGCGAAGTAGTATCTTCAATCTATAAGGGCAGTTACTATCAATGTATAATTCGTGCCGACAACTATTATAACTTCTTCGTTGACACTGACGATGACTGGCTAAAAGGCGATAGAGTTGGTCTATCGGTTGCTCCCGATAAGATTATAATTGAACAAATAGAAAAGAAGGATGAAGAATAATGAAATTCAAGGACCTACCAAAGAAAGCAATAGATAAGGTTAAGAATTTCCGCCTTACTCGTAGGGTGTTTGCTTATCCTTATATACTATTTTTGCTAATCTTCGTAGTTACCCCCCTTGTCATAGTGCTTATAAACGCATTCCTAAAAGAGGGGCAGATTACACTTCAAAATTTTGTGGACCTTGCAACGGATGGTTCAAGCCTGGAAATCCTCGGTATATCCATAGTGGTTGGCATAATAACAACGCTAATATGCCTACTTTTGGGATATCCAATAGCCTATATTCTTGCAAGATGGAAGAGTGGAAGCATAATAGTTATGCTATTCCTGCTTCCAATGTGGGTTAACTTCCTTATTCGCACCTATGCCTTGCAAACAATATTTGAAAATATGGGCATTACCTTGGGAATAGGAACGGTAATTTTCGGTATGGTTTACAACTTTATACCATTTATGATAATGCCGTTACATACTACGATTAGCAATATAGACAAGAGTTACAAAGAGGCTGCACAAGATCTAGGCGCAAGCCCCGTTCAAACTTTCTTTAAGACCACTTTGCCTTTATCACTACCCGGTATCATAAGTGGTATTACTATGGTATTTATTCCTACCATAAGTGCTTTTGCAATAAGCGAAATGCTTTCTAACAATAGCATAATGCTCTTTGGCGATAGCATCAATCTTAAATTCCACGCCGGTGAGCAACTTTACGGAGTGGGTTCTGTAATGAGTCTAATAATGCTTGCACTGGTTCTAATTTCCAACTTCTTCATGAACAAAATAAATAAAGGGGAGGCTGCGAAAAACCTATGGTAAGAAAAATTGCGGAAAAAGGTTATATCTTCTTGATGTTAGGCGTATTGTATGCCCCCATTTTGATGATAATCATTTACTCCTTCTCAAACACCAATAACTTTACCTTCCCAGAAGGTTTCACTTTTGAAGCATACTCACAACTATTCACAAATGCTCCAAAAAAACTTTGGGATAGTTTGTTAAATACTATTATTATTGCCGTTGTTTCCAGCGTGCTTTCAACGTTGATAGGTGCTGTAAGCGCCGTTGGTATTTACCACCTAAAGCCTCGCGCACGTAGAGTTATAGAAAACGTAAACCAACTCCCAATCATCAACTCGGAAATAGTAATGGCAGTATCCTTAATGTTATTCTTTGCGACTTTTGGGTTCCCGCAAGGCTATGTTAGGTTGATAATAGGGCACGTTTCGTTCTGTACGCCTTACGTCATACTTTCGGTTATGCCAAGACTTATGCAAATGGACCCCAACATTTACGAAGCGGCGTTAGACCTTGGTGCAAGTCCCATAAAGGCACTCTTTAAAGTAATAATTCCAACCATTTTGCCTGGCGTAATAAGTGGCTTTGCAATGGCGTTTACCATCTCTCTCGACGACTTTATTATTACCCAATTAACTAAGGGGTCTTCAACGGGAATAGACACACTTTCTACCTATCTATACAGCTCCTTGCGCAACGCAAGCGGACTAAAGCCTTTCTGGCTCCCGGTATTTAGTATCATAATAGTAGTCGTTGTTTTCATCGTACTATTTTCCAATCTTCGCTCCTACAAAAACGAGGGCAAAAAGGAGGCCAAATAATGAAGAGAAAGACGTCTTTGGTTTTGGTGTTGTTGCTTCTATGTAGCTTTGCACTCGGTGGCTTAATTGGTTGCTCCTATGCCGACGAAAGCAATACGCTAGTCATATACAACTGGGGTGACTACATTGATGAAGATTTGGAAGCAGATTTCGAAGCATATTACTTAGAGAAAACGGGTAAGCCTTTGGACATTGTTTATTCTACCTTTGAAACCAATGAAATAATGTTAACTGCAATAGAGAAGGGCGAAGAGAAAATAGACCTTATATGCCCCTCGGAATATGCCATACAAAAACTTATGGAAGGTGGGCACCTAAAGAAGTTGGATTACTCTAAGATTTCCACCTATTCCAATATCGACCAAGATATCTACGCAAAAGTTTCCGAAGTTTTTACCGGAATTACCGTTCCAAACGTTGGAAACAATGAAAGCATGGTTGACTATTTTGTGCCTTATATGTGGGGTACGCTTGGTATTCTATATAATTCCGACGTAGTAACCGAGGATGACATTAAAGAGGGATACGGCCTACTTTGGAATTCTGGTGGCAATCCCGAACTCCAAGGAAAAATCCTAATGAAAGATTCCATCAGAGATAGTTACGTTGCTGGAGTAATGCGACTTAAGGAAACCAATAGGCTTCCCGCAGGATACGAAAATCGCTCGGTTCAAGAACTAATAAACACGGTTGACGACGTTTTACTAACTGCTGTCGAACAAATACTAACCGAACAAAACGACGTCTTAAAGGGCTACGAAGTAGACTTCGGAAAAGCACAACTTACCTCTGGTAGAGCCTACGTTGACCTTGCTTGGTCGGGGGATGCTTTGTGGGCTATGGAAGATGCCGACAACTTGGCCTACTTTGTTCCTGAAATTGGTGGAAATATTTGGTTTGACGGTTGGGTAATGTTAAATGATGCACAAAACGTTGATGCTGCTTATATGTTCCTAGATTACGTTTGCCGTCCCGATATAGCAATGCGCAACGCCATGGCAATCGGTTACACTTCCGGCATAGATAAAGACGTTGTTTTAGCGAGTGAAGAAGCTTTAGCCATTGTTGAAGAAAACGAGTACGAAATAGAAGAATATTTTGATGACGAGCTTCGTTATCCCGATATCGCAAGCGCCACTACTCTAGGCGTTATGAAAGACTTTGGCGAAAGAAACTCTGCAACAATTAAGATGTGGGAAAGAGTTAAAGGCTCGCAACAAGATAATATGTGGATACTTTGGGTATCAATTGCCGTTGTCGGCGCCGTGCTCGTAGCTGTTGGAGTATACTTTGGTATTACCCACAGACCTTCGCAATATAGGCGACTTATTAAGACGGCAGAGCAAATTGCAGAAGAAGAAAAGGCATAAATTCTTAATTAAAGATTGTTAAAACAGCCCTTCTTTTTAGAGGGGCTTTTTTATTGGGACAAAGGTTAAAAATTGCATATTGCAATTTGCGTGCGCGCGTTGTATAATATAATAAATACTATGTGCTTTGAATGAGCGCGAGGAAGGAGATTCAAATGAAAGCTTCAAATATTATTAGATATATATTCGGAAACGGATTTGATATCAACCTATTTAAACTAGCAAATAAATGCTACACCAAAGTTGGATCTTTGAGTGCAGAGTATTCTCCCTCTAAAGAGCCTGTTGAGTTTGAAGATAGGGAAGAATTATCATATCGTACTATAAATTTGGGACAAACCTGGTCGAACAAATGTTACGACTGTGCATGGTTCCATTTTAAGGGTGCTATTCCCGAAAAGGCACAAGGTAAAAAGGTGGGCGTGCTACTCTCAGTAGGTGCAGAAGGATGTATCTTTACTCCCGACGGCACACCCAAGCGTGGTATTACAGGGCTTATGGCAGTTATAGAGTTTTCTCAACCTGCACGTGGTAAAAAACTATATGAACTAACCGACTGCGCCGAGGGTAACGAAGTAATAGACCTTTGGATGGACTGTGGTAACAACCATCCCTTGGGCGAGATAGATAAAACTGCCAAGTTCAAGCAAGCAGACGTCGTTATCATTAACGAATATGCAAAGAGCGTGTATTACGATGCGCTTGCCCTCGTTTTCCAAGCAACCGATGATGATTGTAAAAAGGAAAAGCGTGCTTCTATAAAGAAGGCACTTCGTAAAGGTTTAAGCCTTGCCTCAAAGGGCAACTTGCAAGAAGCAGAAAAGGTCTTTAAGGCAGAATATGAAGTGGGTGAAGAATCTCCATTTACGGTATATGCAACCGGTCACGCACACCTGGACCTCGCTTGGTTGTGGCCCATTCGCGAAACTAAGAGAAAGGCTGCACGTACCTTTGCTAGCCAACTACGTAATATGGAGCGCTATCCCGAATTCATATTTGGTGCAAGCCAACCCCAACAATTCGAATGGATGGAAAAACGTTACCCCGAACTCTTCAAAGAGCTTCAAGAGGCCGTTAAGCGTGGTCAAATAGAAGTACAAGGTGGTATGTGGGTAGAGTGTGATACCAACGTGACCTCGGGTGAATCGCTAATTCGTCAAAATCTGTATGGCAAGAAGTATTGGTTAGAAAAGTTCGGCAAAGAAATGCGTATGTGCTGGCTTCCCGACGTATTCGGCTTTAGTGGTAACCTGCCTCAAATTTTGAAGAAGTGTGGTATGGATTACTTTGAAACTATCAAACTTTCTTGGAACGAGCACAATAAGTTCCCACATCGCGCCTTCATTTGGGAGGGAATAGACGATAGTGAAGTAGTAGTACATATGCCTCCGGATGAAACCTACAATTCAGAAGCAACTGCTTGGAGCCTACATAATGCTATTAATAACTTCCCCGAAAGGGATAAGGTAAAAGAATTTGGTTTACTCTACGGCGTTGGTGACGGTGGCGGTGGCCCCGGTGAAGGCCACATAGAAATGCTAAAACGCGAGCAAAATATGAAGGGCCTACCTAAGGTTAAATTTGCTAATGCAATAGACTACTTTGACGTTCTAGGTGCACAAAAAGACAAGCTCGTAAGACACAAGGGCGAACTGTATTTGGAGAAACACCAAGGAACCTATACAACTCAATCAAAGAACAAATTGGGTAACCGTAGAATAGAGTTTATGCTACATAACGTCGAGTTTTTAGCAACTATTGCTACGTTAAAGGGATATGCTTACCCCAAAGAGAAACTGGATGAAATTTGGAAAGAAGTGCTCTTGTACCAATTCCATGACATCATTCCCGGTAGCTCCATTAATCGCGTTTACGTAGAGTCACAAGCACGCTATGACGAAATGTTACACGAGCTTGCTCTCATCCGTGACGATATACTAGCATACCTTGCTCCCAAAGCAGAAATGCCTAGAGCAATAAACTATACCTCTTACCCGGCAAAGGGACTAGAGTGTTACAAAGAAAAATGGTATATCGTTGACGTTCCCGCTTACGGCAGTGCAGAGCTCACTCCTTACGTTGCACCCGAAAGATCACCTTTTAAATATACCGACGACACTATAGAAAACGACGTATACGTTGTAAAATTTGATGAGGCTGGTAACATAAGAAGTCTTTATGAAAAGAAGACGGAAAAAGAACACGTCGGCACATACTTGAACAAACTTAACGTATATAACGATAAGCGTTTGCACTACAATGCTTGGGATATCGATATTAATTACACCAAGCAATCACCCGCGGAATTCAAGCTCATAGACAAGCACGTTAGCGTAAGCGATGGTCAAATCGTTCGCGAAAACGTATATAAATACGGCAAGTCTAAGATAGTCCAAAAGGTTATCTTAAGGCTTGGTTGCCCCCTTGTTGATTTTGAAACCATAGTAGATTGGAACGAAACTCACAAGATGCTTCGCGCAGAGTTCCGTCCCAGAGTATTTGCAGATCAAGTAACTTGCGATATCCAAATGGGCAACTTGAAGCGTTCAACCAAGAATGAAACCAAGGTCGAAAAGGCTCAGTTTGAAATTTGCGCTCACAAGTGGGTTGACGTTTCAGAGGGTGGTGAAGGCTTTGCTATTTTGACCGGTGGCAAGTATGGTTGGAGAGTAAAGGAAGGATTAATGAGCCTTAACTTGTTGCGTTCACCCGTATATCCCGATCCTAAGGCCGACCGTGGCACGCACACTATTCGTTATGCTTTGTATCCTCACACCGGTGATTATAACGAAGCAAACGTACAAGCTGTTTCCTATCGTTATAACAACGGACTATTCATCACCGATAGAGCCTTTGATTTGGACTCATTGTTTACATCAAGCGACAAGCACGTTGTTGTGGAAACGGTTAAGAGAGCAGAAAACGGAGAGGGCATCGTTGTTCGTGCATATGAAGACACGGGCATTGAACGCACCGTCGATATTGCTACCACACTAGAAGGTAAGGTTTATGAAACCAACTTAATAGAAGAGGTTATTGGTGAAGCAAGTCTAGAAAACGTTACCTTCAAACCATTTGAGATAAAGACATTCCTAATCAAATAACAACATTCCATAGTGTGATGGGCCGGGACTACCGGCCCAAATTTATTTTATGAGATACGAAGAAATAGAAGTAAAATCCAAGGTCATATACGATGGTAAAATATTAAAACTTAAGGTAGACGATATTTTAACTCCCGATGGAAAAATAGCAACGAGAGAATATGTTGAACATCGTGGTGGAGCAGGGGTGCTTGCCGTGGATAACGATGGGTACGTATATCTTGTTAGGCAATATCGTTATGCCTATAGAGAGGACTTGTTAGAGATTCCCGCCGGCAAACTCGAAGAGGGAGAGCCACCCATTGTGACGGCGAGTAGAGAGCTTGAAGAAGAAACTGGCTTGCAGGGAAAAATTGAAGAATTTGGGTTGCTGTATCCCACGCCCGGGTATACCAACGAGCCACTTTATATCTTTCTTGCGACTGACTTAAGGTTGGTGGAAAGGCATCTTGATGAAGGCGAATTTCTTGATGTTGTTCGTATTCCTTTTGAGAAAGCTTATGAAATGGTAATGCGGGGCGAGTTGCGTGATGGCAAGACGGCTTTTGCAATACTCAAGTACCACGCATTACTATGTAATAGTAATAAATGAACCATAGTGATAAGCGTGTGCGCACGTACGCACGTATTAAAATTAGTTGACATATTTTTATTTTGTGTTAAGATATCAACTAGAAGGCTAAAATTATCCGAGGAGATATATGAGACTTATAATAGTAGGCGCAGGTAAAATAGGCGCAACGCTTGTAGAAAAGTTGTCAAAGGATAAGCACGACATAGTAATCGTGGACAAGGACCCTAAAATAGTGGAGCAAATCGTTAACCGCTATGACGTAATGGGTATTTGTGGTGGTGGAGCAGACAGAGTGATTTTAGAAGAAGCCGACGTTGCTAACTCGGACTTCGTTATTGCTTGCACCAATCGTGACGAACTAAACATTTTGTGCTGTATGCTAGCGAAAAAATTGGGCGTTGCTCATACGATCGCCCGTGTTAGAGACCCCGAATATTTTGTAGAAATGGAACATATGAAAGGGGAACTTGACCTTGACATGTGGTTTAACCCGGAAAGACGTACGGCGCAAGAAATTTGTGAAATACTTTCATTCCCAACAGCTATTAACGTTGAAACGTTCGCAGACGGTGCGGCCGTTATGGTGGAAATAAAGGTTAAAAAGGATAATCCTTTGGTTGGTAAGACCGTTATGGAGATTATTCGAGAATTTAAAATTAAAGCCTTATTTAGCGCTGTTATAAGAGAAAACAAAGTTTATATCCCACGTGGTGATTTCCTAATTCAAGAGGGGGATATCGTTCACCTTACTGCGAGTGAAAAGGGCATAAACGACTTTTCTAGGAAAACACAAACTTTCCGTAGACGTGCTCGTTCGGTATTTATCGTAGGTGGTGGTAAAATTGCCTACTATCTTGCTAAGGAGCTAATTGAACGCAAAGTTTCGGTTAAGATAATAGAAAAGGACGAAGCTCGTTGTGAATGGTTAAGCGAGGAATTGCCGGAAGCTACCATTTTACATGGTGACGGAACCGACCACGAAGTACTCGATGAAGAGGGTATCGACAAGTGCAACGCCGTTGTAACCCTTACGGGTATGGACGAAGAAAACGTCATCGTTTCTTTGTATGCAACGCGTAAAAAGGTTACAAAGGTTATAACCAAGGTGGACCGTCCCACCATTGCTCAAATGGTAAGCCACTTGGGACTAGACTCCGTTTTGAGTCCTCGTACGGTTATTGCATCTTCTATAGAGAAATTCATTAGAGAGATTGCTTCCGAGGGTAAGGCTCGCATTAATCAGCTTTACAAAATTAACGATAAAGTGGAAGCATTGGAGTTCCCCGTTACCGCTGACTTCGAACATAAAGGCATACCCCTTAAAGACCTCAACATTAAAAAGAATTATCTTGTAAACGGCATAGTTAGAGATAGGGAGTTTATTATCCCCACGGGTGATACCTTCTTTATGGAGGGCGATGAAGTGCTGGTCGTTACAACCGAAAAGAACGTTACCGGACTAGAGGATATTATTAGATAATTATGAACTATAGGGCAGTCGTTAACGTATTGGGAAGAATACTTTTATTAGAAGCTGTTTTACTATGCTTCCCTATTATAGTAGATCTAATCTATAAAGAAGGAATTTGGCTCTCATTCCTTATTCCTTTGGCTTGTTTATTGGTAATTAGTGTTCCAATTGTGCTTTTTGTAAAACCCAAAGACAAGCGTTTGTATGCAAAAGAAGGTTTTGTAATAACCTCTCTTGCTTGGGTGTTCATGTCTTTGTTTGGTGCCATTCCGTTCGTGATCGCAGGTGCTCTACCGAACTTTTTCGAAGCTCTTTTTGAAGCAGTTTCCGGCTTTACCACAACGGGAGCAAGCGTAATACAAAACTTAGAAATTCTTCCACGCTCCATACTATTCTGGCGTTCATTTATGCACTGGATAGGTGGTATGGGAATACTTGTTTTCGTGCTTGCACTCATACCAAACCAAGAGGGTGGCAGTATGCATATTTTACGCGCAGAATCAACAGGTCCAAACGTTGGTAAGCTGGTTTCAAAAATGAACCTAACAGCACGTATTCTTTATGCCATTTATGCCGTTTTAACGGTTGCTTGTTTCATCTTTTTGGTGGCCGGAAAAATGCCTGTTTTTGATTCCATTTGTACTGCGCTAGGTACTGCTGGAACGGGTGGATTTGGTGTATGGAACAATTCTTTGGCACACTATAATAGTGTATATCTAGAGATGGTTACAGCCATATTCATGTTTATCTTTGGCATCAACTTTAACGTTTTCTATCTAATACTTATTAAGAAATTTAGTGATGTTATAAAAATGGAAGAGGTGAGAGCCTACTTTATAATTGTCATAATTGCCACCATTTTAATTGCATTAGATATAATGACCTTATACAATAATTTTGGAGAGGCATTAAGGTATTCTTTCTTCCAAGTTAGCTCCATAATAACAACAACCGGCTTCACTACTGCAAATTTTGATGCTTGGCCTACTTTTGCAAAGATAATATTGCTATTCCTTTTAATAATAGGTGCTTGTGCAGGTTCTACCGCGGGTGGATTTAAGATATCAAGAATGTTAATTTTATCGAAATCATCCGTAACAGATTTGCGTAAAATGTTACATCCAAGGCAAGTTATCAAGACGAAATTGGATGGGGATGTTTTGTTCGAAGATACCATTCGTAACACTAAAACTTATTTGGTTGCATACGTAGGAATCATCGTAATTTCCGTTTTACTCGTTTCTATTGAAGGGTACGGCGGTATTGTAACCAATCTTTCCGCTGTTTTAACCTGTTTTAACAACGTCGGTCCCGGACTAGAATTGGTCGGGCCTCTTGGAAACTTTAGTGGATATTCCAATTTCAGTACCCTAATTTTGATAATTGATATGCTAGCCGGTAGATTGGAAATATTCCCAATATTATTGTTGTTTACTCCTACTACGTGGCGCAAAAACTAAAAACAAATTATTTGGGCGCTATCCTTAGCAAAATAAAACTCTCACTTGGTCATTTACGCTTAGTAAACTCCCGTCATGAGAGTTTTCCATTTTGCGTCGCCTAGCATCCCAACTAATATGTTTTTATTGTGAAATATTTGGGCGCTATCCATAGAAAATAAAACTCTCACTCGGTCATTTACGCTTAGTAAACTCCCGTCATGAGAGTTTTTCATTTTGCGTCGCCTAGCATCCCCAACATAACACTTTTATATCATACGTATAATCACAGCAACGCACACTAAAATATTAATAAACCATAAACATATTAGGTTGAAAGTTGCGTAGAGGTGTGGTAAAATTAAAATATGAAAGGATTTATATTAATCAATGCATTTAGTGGAATAGGAGAACATCAAGCAAGTAGACTGCGCGAGGAGTTTGCTAAGCTAGGTTTTGACGTGCCCATCGTTCGTAACGAGGTGGGTGCCATTCCTTCGAATGCTGATTTTTGTGTATTTCTAGATAAAGATTTGTATACGGCTAAAAGCTTGGAAAATAGAGGTGTTAGGCTTTTTAACTCAAGCGAAGCAATTGCTCTTTGCGATGACAAAATGCTTACCTATCTAGCCCTTGAAGGCGTTGTCAATCAGCCCCTCACGATACCCTCGTCATTTGCCTATTCAGATGCGCCGATAAGTGACAATGAACTCAACTATTTGGAAGAAATGTTGGGCTATCCTATGGTGCTAAAAATAAACAAGCAATCCAGGGGAGAGGGAGTGTTCCTTGTTAAAGATAGAGAGGAATTAAACGCTTACGTCACGCGTTTTAGGACTATTTCGCACCTTTACCAAAAATTTATTTCTTTTTCTTCAGGGCGCGACACTAGAGTTATAGTGGTAGGTTCTAGGGTGATTTGTGCAATGGAAAGAGTGAACGAACACGACTTCCGTTCCAACGTTGAACAAGGTGGCGTAGGTAAGGCTGTTACAATAAGTCAAGAAATGCAAAAAATGGCAATAGAGGTATCCCAAAGGCTAGGTTTGGAATACTGTGGTATAGATTTTCTCATGGATGAAAATGGTGGAATTTATGTAATAGAAGTCAACTCAAACGCCTTCTTTAAGGGCATTGAGGGAGCAACTGGCGTTAGTGTTGCCGGGGCCTATGCAAGGCATATTTTAAGCGTTTTACAGGGTTAAATCAAACTAAAAAATAGGTATTTTTTAGCACTTACTAAAATTTGTACTTGATTTCATTGCGCGCGTGTGTTACAATATACGCGTATATAGTATTTTTTAGGAGTGCGTATGCGTAATTTTAAGCTTATCTTAATAACAAGTATTTTGGTATTAGCAATAGTTTGCTCTCTTGCAGGCTGTCTATCTAATTCTGCAAACGCTTCACCTGTTATAGATGATGAAAATGTGGAGGAAAAAGAGGATATCTTGAGCATACGTTTCATCACTCTTTCGTCGCAAGCAATTTGGGTAAAAGACTACGCATTATCGGATGTTAATCCTACGAATTTTGATAGTCCTGATGCTAAAAGTATGCCGGGGTATGATTTTAAGGGTTGGTACTTTACTGAAGATTTCGAAGGTGTTGACGTTGGACGTATGACCACTGAAAAATTCTTAAACGAAGTAAAGGAAAGACATCCGGATGAAGATGGAACACTAGTCATTAATCTTTATGCAAAGTGGATAAAGCAAGGTTATAAAGAGATATCGACTGCTGAGGATTTGGTAGAAATATACGATGTATATCTAGCTGAAATAGATAGGATCATCCTAGAGTCCAAAATACAACATGAAATGGATAAAGACATAAAAGTAAAGACGGAAGACGAGGCGAGAAGAGAGGCCAATAATTTGGTTTTCGTCTTGACTAGCGATATTGATTTGTCCGACTTTAAACACCATGAACATGCCGATAAAAAGACACTAAATCCCGATGATTTTGACAGCGAAGCAGAAATGGAAGCTGAAAGAGTAAGACTCTATGGCGCTGACGGCAAGGGTGGACTCTATGCCAACAGTTGGGTACCAATTGCCGGTGGAGTAGGCGAGTGCTTTGGCGCTACCTTCGATGGCGCTGGTTATGAAATTAAGGGCATGGAAATTGTTGTTACCAAATATGACGCAGACCCTGAATTCCATCACGTTCCCATTGGCTTGTTTGGCAAGGTTTCCGGAACCGTAAAGAACGTTAATTTAGTTGATTATCACATTCAAATGGACGGTGACGCCTCTCGTTTCTACGTAGGTGGCGTTGTGGGTTGGAACTCTTTCTATGATTATGAAAACGAGGGTGATACCAGTCCTACCCAATATGGTGTTGTTGAAAATTGCAGTTCATCGGGCGAAATTATCAACCTAGAAATAGAGTACACTGGCAATATGTGGGACAGCTTGTTTGGTTCATACGCTGAACCCACGACTAACGTATATTTTGGTGGCGTAATAGGTTATTTGGAAGAGGCAACTGCAAACAAGATTTCCAGTAACGGTGTCATTGATTCTAAATCTGTGGCAGATGCCGTATATCTTGGTGGCGTAGTTGGTTACAACTTGAAGGGAAGAATAACTTCTTCTAATGCAAACGTAGAAGTATATGGTAGATATGCTGGTGGTTTGGTAGGTTACAATAACGGAACCATTAGTAGAAGTTATGCGCTAGGAAAGGCTAGTGGCTCGGAATCATATCCCGCAGTTGCAGGTGGCCTTGTAGCTTACAACTTTACCGAGGGTGTCATTGAAAGATGTTACGCAGAGGGTGCCGTTAATGCAAGAACGGCAGGTGGCCTTGTTGGCATAAACGTGTTTGATTACGCAACGGCAGGCGGTGGTACTATTAGAAACGCATATGCTATGGGTAACGTTAAAGCTAGTGAATATGCCGGCGGTTTGGTTGGAAGAGCGACTGCAGATCTTCCCATTTTTGGTAGAGAAGATTTCCATCCTAGCATTTTTGATGATGACAAAGAATATTCTAGCGATAGTGCCAAGAACACCTATGCAATAATCGAACACTGTTTTGCTTATGGTGACGTAGAAGCAAACGCTAGTGAAACCGAATTTAAAGATGAAAAAGGCAACGTAATTCAAGGACACGTATACTATTCGGTATTTGCCGGTGCACTATTTGGTCAATCTTATGAACAACTCGTACACGCTTGCGTTGCTTTTGGTGACGTAGAAGCAATTTCTAATAGGCCGAAGAATAGTGATGATCCCGATGACCTAACCTATAACACGGCGTTTGCAGGTAACTTTGCAGGGCAAACCACGAATAGCGTTATAGGTGCCGATTATCGCGACGTATATGCAATTGATGGCATAAGCGTTATGAGAAACGGCGAAGATTTTAGTGGTAAATATATCGTAGACGGAGAGGAAGAACAAAATACCTATCCCAATACTACGGAAACGAGAACCTATGCTTGGTTAAACTATCAAGGCAATCTGGAAGATGCCAATGGTATGGCCTTTGATAGAAACCTTTGGAATTTGAGCAACCTTGACATCGAAAACGGCGTATATCCTACCTTGGTCGGAGTATAATGAATAAATTTAAAGCAACGGTAAAAATTAACGAAAAAGACTACATGGCTTGCTCAACTTACTATTTGCGCAAGTACGTAGGAATTAAGGAAATTCTCCTTGTGCTCGCACTTCTTGTGGGCGCTTTCGTGATGTATTTTGCTTTTAACCAAATCATAGTTGCCATTCTGGCCGTAATTACCATCCTTCTTATGGCTGGAGCGGTAGCGGTATATTTGTTTGTATCGAAGAAGAATTACGTTGAAGAATTTAAAAAGAGAAACACGTCTTCTTGGGAGTTTGCATTTCACGAGGATGGATTTGACATAACCATAAACGAGCAGGGTGGAGAGGATGCCTACACCGAAAAGCGTTCCTACGACCAAGTGGAAAAAGTGGCTTTAAGGAAGGATAGAGTATATATTTATGCTGGTGCGGCCTCTATGTATTACGTTAAATACGACAGTATGACCGAGGGTAATTTTATTGAGTTTTGTGAGTTTGCAAAAAATAAGATTGACCCGTATAAATTCAAAATGAAGGACAAGAGAAGAAAGAACAAACAATTTCCCTATGGAAGGTAATAAATTATGCTAGAACACAAACAACTACAAGAAATTTCAGCTAGAATCAAAGACCTAAGAGAGTTTTCCGATTATACCGTGGAAGCTTTTGCAGACAAACTTGGCATGACTGCCGGAGAGTATTCGGAATATGAGAATGCCGAACGTGACATACCAATTGGTATACTCTACAACATAGCAGGTGTTTTGGAAATTGACCCAAGCGTAATACTATTTGGCAAAGGTGCAACCAAGCACGATGCAACCATTATTTATGCAGGTAAGGGCACTAGCATCGAAAGATATGAAGGCTATTCTTTCGTATCCCTAAATGCAGACTTTATTAACCCCGAACTTGAACCTATGATCGTTACGATTAAAGAGGGAATTACTCCCGAACTCGTTAGACATAGTGGTCAAGAGCTAAACTACGTTCTTAAGGGAAAGCTTCTACTAATGCTTGGTGACAAAGAATATTATTTGAGAGCAGGGGATAGCATCTACTTTAATGCTTCTCTTCCACACGCCCAAGTTCCCATGGGTGGCGACGCAGAGTTTTTAACAGTAATCCAAAAGTAATCATATTAAGGAGAGAGATTATGAATAGAGGTGAATTCGTTTTTAAAGTTATCGACGTATTATTCCATCCCTTCCAAAACTATATCAACAAGGAAGGCGTAAAATGTGTTAAGGATATTTCTTACAATGATGAATACGAGGCATGCAAAGGCGACGTATACTTTAAAGAGGGCGCAACCGAGCCTATGCCCGTTGTTCTTAACGTTCATGGTGGTGGCTTCGTAAAGGGTGACAAAAAGCACCGCAAGAGTATTGCTCATCTTTATGCAGACAGAGGATGGTTTGTTTGGAATATCAACTATCGCTTGAGCCCCGAATATGCTTTCCCGGCACTACCTTATGACGTTATTACTGCACTTAATTATCTTGAAACGCTAAAAGAAAAGTACAATCTTAACCTAGATAAAGTAGTATTAACCGGTGACTCTGCAGGTGCATACGCTGCAACTTACTGTGTAGCAGCAGCATACGACGATGAACTCACAGCTAAAGTAGGACTACCTACGGCTAAGATTAAGCCAGCCGGTTTGGTAAGCTATTGTGGTATTTATGACCTAGTTTCATCTTTAAAGCTAAAGATACCTTTTGGCATGGTAAGATGTATTGCTGAAGGATATACTCACTTTAAGTTTAACGAAGACTATTCCAACAAAGAAGAGTACCAATATTTTAACGAGATTAGTCCTTCCACCTACGTTAACGAGAAGTGGCCTGCTTGCGTAATTACCCTTTCTGAAAAAGATTTATTCTGTAAAGGACAAGGAGAATTTCTTTGTGAGAACATTAGAAAGGCTGGTGTTCCCCTTGTAGAAAAGCATTCTACGAAGTTAATTGATAATCACTGCTACCATTTCAACTTCTGGACAAAGACTTCCAAGGACACTATGAAAGCAGTTTATGATTATTTAGACGAACTTTACGCAAAATAGAATAAAAATTGTTTGACAAAAGTCAACGATAAATATATAATAACTATCGTTGACTGAATTTGCGGCTTTAGCTCAATTGGATAGAGCGTTGGTCTACGGAACCAAAGGTTAGGGATTCGAGCTCCTTAAGCCGCGCCAAAAGAAAAAGGATGTACGGATGTGCATCCTTTTTCTTTTGACGTTGGCTTCACGGAGTAGCGCATTCCCCACGCTTTAGCGTGGTGGGATGCGCTAGTTTGCGAAGCAAACCTGACGAGTAAAACGGAAACTTGTAATAGTTCAAGACTTAGTGATAGGTCGTTGCAAGGTAAACGAACTAGAGTAAATTCGAGTGGCTCCGTTAACGAAGAATGGTTAGGAACGAAGTATTCCCCACGCTTTAGCGTGGTGGGATGCGCTAGTTTTAAAGCAAACCTAACGAGTAAAACGGAAACTCGTAATAGTTCAAGACTTGGTGATAGGTCGTTTAAATATAAACTAAAAGTAATTATAATAATTTAAAATAATTCTTATTGGAATCTATTATCCCTTCTTTTTTTAGTTTACCAATTTCTGTGGAAAGACCACTGCGATCAACTTCAAGATAATCTGCAAGGGCTTGCCTATCAAAGGGAATATTAAAACTATTGCTTCCTGCTTTTATAGCTTGATAATTAAGGTAGGTTAGCAATTTTTCTCTGGTGCTACGCTTGGAAGTAACATCAATTTTTTGGTGGAAAGCTATGTTCTTTTTTGCAAGCTCTTTCATTAGGTTATATATAAGCTGTTGGTGAAAGTCACAACAATTCGTGCACGTATGAAGAATGTGACGGCCGTCTATGAACATTACCTCGCAGGGCTCGTTTGCAATTACCGAAACGGGAAGTATGCTATTGTCATTGCAAGCAAAGGCTTCTGCAAAGGAGTTGCCTTTTTCGATGCCGGAAAGTATGCTCCTATTGCCAAAATAGTCAATTTGTATAATCTGAGCAGAGCCCGAAAGGAGCACCCCAATATATTTGGTGGGCTTTCCCTCTGCAAATATGGTATATTTCTTGTCAAATTTTTCAACCTTTGCGCCTAGACAAGCGAGCATTACGGAAAGTTTTTCTTCCTTAATGTCGAAAAATAGAGGGCAAGTTTTTAGGACGTCAAAATATTTTTTCAAAATATCCTCCTTTTGTTGAAAATTCAACATACTTATTGTCAATAATATACTATAATTGATTTATAAAATCAAGGAGTAAAACAATGAAAATAGCATTTTTCGATACCAAGCCTTACGATAAAAATACTTTTAATAGATATGCACAAGACAGGGGTGTGGAAATCAAATATTTTGAAACCAAACTTAACGAGGATACCGTTGAGCTCGCTAGTGGATACGATGCAGTTTGCGTTTTCGTAAACGACACCGTAAACGCTACGGTTATAGATAGACTTGAGGATATGGGAGTGGGGGTCGTTGCGTTGCGCTCTGCCGGATTTAACAACGTTGACGTAAAGCACGCCTATGGTAAAGTGCACGTTCTACGTGTGCCTGCTTACTCACCTTATGCCGTTGCAGAGCATACAATGGCGTTGTTATTAACCTCGGTTAGACGCATACACAAAGCTTATATTCGCACTCGTGACTTCAATTTTAGTTTACAAGGCATGACAGGATTTGACCTCCATGGCAAAACCGTAGGCGTAGTGGGTACGGGAAGGATAGGTAGAGCTTTTATTGATATTTGCAAAGGATTTGGGATGAAAGTGCTAGCCTATGATAAATATCAAGCAAAGGAAATTGAAGACGGAGAAAGGGTTAGATACGCCACTCTCGACGAATTAATGGAAAAAAGCGATATTATATCTCTTCATTGTCCGTTGACGGAAGAGACCTATCATTTGATAAATGAAGAGTCACTTGCAAAGTGCAAGAAAGGAGTGGTGGTACTAAACACTTCACGTGGTGCGCTTGTAGACGCAGAGGCTTTGCTAAATGCGATAAAGTCGAGAAAGGTCGGTGCTGCTTGCTTGGACGTTTATGAGGAAGAATCAGACTTTTTCTTTGAAGATTATTCAGGGCACATCATTGACGACGATATTTTGGCTAGATTGATTTCTATGCCCAACGTAATAGTTACTTCGCACCAAGCATTTTTGACGGAAGAAGCGCTTATGAATATTGCAGAAACGACGATTAATAACTTAATACAATTTTTTAAAAATGGGGAATGTCCCAACGAATTGTGTTTTAGGTGTGGAAGTGCCGAGGACTGCAAAGTAGGAAAATGTTTTTAAGGAGAGTACCTATGATAAGAAAGATAATTAAAATAGACGAAGAAAAATGTAACGGATGTGGCGCTTGCGCAACGGCCTGTCACGAAGGGGCTATAGAGATGGTAAACGGCAAGGCAAAACTTACCAAGGAACACTATTGCGACGGACTGGGAGATTGTCTTCCTGCTTGTCCTACGGGAGCCATAAGTTTTGAAGAAAGAGAGGCTCCTGCCTACGATGAAAAAGCGGTTATGGAAGCAAAATCAAAGGGCACAAAGCCTAAGAGTCCTTGTCAAGGAGGTTGTCCCGGCGTCGCAATAAAGAGTATGGTACGCCCATTGAGCCATCCTCAAACACAAAGAAACGTAACGGCACCAAGCCAACTAATGCAATGGCCTTGTCAAATTAAACTTGTTCCCGTCAATGCTCCATACTTTGACGAAGCAAATTTGCTTATTACCGCAGACTGCACGGCATACGCATACGGCAACTTCCACAATGAGTTTATGAGAAACCACATTACATTAATAGGGTGCCCAAAACTTGATATGGTTGATTACACCGAAAAGTTGACGGCAATAATAAAGAATAACAATATTAAGAGTGTTAAGGTGGTTAGAATGGAAGTACCTTGCTGTGGTGGAATAGAAAATGCAGTGAAAAACGCACTTATGAGTAGCGGTAAATTTATACCTTGGCAAATAATTACGATATCAACAGATGGAAAAATTTTGGAATAGTAATAGCAAAAAAAGTTGAATGGTGGTATAATTACAATAAGACTTTAAGAGAGTAAAAACATGAAAGTAACTAACGATATTAAGTATATTGGCGTAAACGATCACAACATTGATTTGTTTGAGGGACAATACGTTGTTCCTAATGGTATGGCATACAATTCATATGCTATTTTAGACGACAAAATTGCCATTATGGATACGGTTGACCAAAACTTTACCCACGAATGGTTGGATAACGTACAAAACGCACTTGGTAAAAGGCAACCCGATTACCTAATTATTCAGCATATGGAGCCCGATCATTCTGCTAATATAATGAATTTCGTTAAGGCATATCCTAACGTTACCATAGTGGCTTCTCAAAGAGCATTCCAAATGATGAAAAACTTTTTCGGCACCGACTTTGAGGGTAGACGTTTGGTGGTGGGTGAAGGATCTACGTTGTCACTTGGCAAGCATAACCTTACGTTTGTTACGGCACCCATGGTACACTGGCCGGAAGTAATCGTCACCTATGATTCAACCGACAAAATACTATTCTCTGCCGACGGTTTTGGTAAATTCGGTGCTCTTGACGTTGAAGAAAATTGGGCTTGTGAGGCAAGACGTTATTATATTGGCATAGTGGGCAAATACGGTGTTCAAGTTCAACACCTTCTAAAAAAAGCGTCCAATCTCGACATAGAAATTATATGCCCTTTGCACGGACCTGTACTAAAAGAGAACTTAGGGTATTACCTAAACCTTTACAACACCTGGTCAAGTTATCAACCGGAGGAAGAGGGAATAGTTATTGCATACACCTCCGTTTACGGCAACACGAAAAAGGCAGTAATGCTTCTTGAAGAAAAACTAAAAGCGAACGGTTGCCCCAAAGTTGTAGTTAACGATCTAGCAAGATGCGACATGGCAGAAGCCGTTGAGGATGCCTTCCGTTATAACAAGATAGTGTTTGCTACTACTACCTATAACGCAGAGATATTCCCCTTTATGCGTGAGTTTATAAACCACCTAACCGAGCGCAACTTTATGAATAGAACGGTTGCATTCATTGAAAATGGTAGCTGGGCTCCCATGGCAACCAAGGTTATGAAAGGACTGCTTGAAAAGAGCAAGAATTTGAACTATGCTGAAAACACAGTAAAGATAATTTCTACACTTAATGAAGAGAGTACGGCACAAGTTGAGGCCCTTGCTAATGAACTTTGCAAAGAGTACCTTGCAAGTCAAGATGAAACGGCTAACAAGAATGATATGAGTGCGTTATTTAATATTGGTTACGGCCTTTACGTTGTAACTTCTAACGATGGTAAAAAGGACAATGGACTAATTGTTAATACCGTAACTCAATTAACCAATACTCCCAATAGAGTGGCAGTTACGATCAACAAGGAAAACTATTCACACCACATTATTAAGCAAACTGGTAAAATGAACGTTAACTGCTTAACGACGGACGCGCCTTTCCAAGTGTTTGAAAAGTTTGGGTTTACCTCCGGAAGAAACGAGGACAAGTTCAAGGATTGCACCCCAAACCGTTCCGATAACGGGCTTATATTCCTTCCAAGACATATTAACTCATTTATGTCATTAAAGGTAGACAAATATGTTGATATGGATACCCATGGTATGTTTATTTGTTCAATTACGGAAGCTCGTGTTTTGTCGGACAAGGAAACCATGACCTATACCTATTATATGAATAACGTTAAACCTAGACCCGAAACCGACAGCAAGAAGGGCTACGTATGTAACGTATGTGGATACATCTATGAAGGAGAGGTGCTCCCTGACGATATTATTTGTCCTTTGTGCAAACACGGCGCAACGGATTTTACCAAAATACAATAGAGATTTAGCTCTAAAACTATAGAAATAAAAGGAGAATAAATATGAAATACGTATGTGACGTTTGTGGTTACGTTTATGACGAAGATCTTGGTGACGTAGAAAACGGCATTGAAGCCGGAACAAAATGGGAAAATGTTCCCGAAGATTTCGTTTGCCCCCTCTGTGGCGTAGGCAAAGATGAATTTAGTATGGAATAACAAAAAGCCCCACGTTTAACGTGGGGCTTTTTGTTGGCGCAGTTTTATTAAGCCTTTAAGATATCTTCTGCGAGAGCGTTTATTTTGCTTGCATTCTTTCTTTTTGCTGAGGTGAGCATTTTATTGTATATGGGGTAGGTGATTAGGCACATAACGATACCACCAATACCTATTACGATGCCTACTGCCATAAGGTCAAATAATACTTTCATTGCTAGGCACATACCAAAGCCTAGTACAAGGGCGGAAATGATGCCGAATGTGTATGCAAATGCCGTTGCGGGGCGTTTGATTTTTCTGTCGAGTTTTTTTAGTTCGTCAACTCTTGAAGGTTTCTTTTCTTCGTATGATGCGGTAATTTTCTTAACGGTTTCTCTGTAATTCATGATTTATATCTCCTATGGTTTCATTATTCTTTTTAGGGGCGGGCCTACCGTTCAGTAAAGCCCGCAAAAAAGGGGAAGAGAATTATCCCTTGTGGGATACTACTTTTTGGCATTGGCAATACGTTCTTCTGCAACTTGTCTGCGCGCGTTTGCTTCTTGGATTTGTGCCTCTCTTTCAGCTTATATCATAATTTTATTTACGCGCGTACGTAATTTATAGAAAATTGATTGACATTAAGTGTTTTAAAGTGTAGGATAATAACAATCGAGTCAAAAAGGAAGATTCCTTTAGGAGAAAATAGCACTTTAAAAAGTTAATAAACCAAAGAAAACGGGTGACAAAAAAATTATTAAAAAATTTTTAAAAAAATTATAAAAAATTTGTTGACACCTAAAATCTTTTGGTATATTATATAAAGGCTGTCCGCGATGGGCAGTTTAAATGTACCTTGAAAATTGAACAGACAGTAAGAAGCGAGAATAAAGTGTTAAATAACACTAAACACACAGGTCATCGTAAGATGACAGTTAATTTTTTTGAGAATTAAATGCTTCAAAATTTTACGCTAGTAAAAGAGAAGTTTTAAGCTAAGATTGAACTAAAGAGTTTGATCCTGGCTCAGGACGAACGCTGGCGGCATGCCTAACACATGCAAGTCG
>JAZNIY010000028.1:0-56704 GCA_045577735.1 Candidatus Stercoripulliclostridium sp.
CCTTAAAGTCTCACTTTTTATCGTAAATCTTCTCAAAAGTATATTTTAGGCAATTTCAATTTGCCAAAAAATTCTTTTACACTTGATATACGGCTCTCCCATCTCGGCCTCGTAATCACAGCCGTCAATCCAACCTGCAAATCCGCCTAATACCGTGAATGAAAAACCTTCGTCCGTTTTCTTGATTTCCGACTCTAATATCTGACCTACTTTTTCTTTGAAATCAGCCTCGACAACTCCGTCAAAGGTTACGGTAATGTAGCAATCCCACGTTGTATCAAAGCGTATTACAATACTGCCGTCCTTTTCCTCATACTCACGTATGAGGGAATCGTGAAATCCAAATGAAACATCTTCGAGAGCAGCGATATCTTTCTCATCTTTTATCTCAAAGAGATCAGGCACACATATATCCTTGCAATACTCTTTGAATAAAGGGAAATCCTCTATATTCGCACCTTTCTTTGACCGAAGTGCCTTGAAAAGAACTTTATCGTTGATTACCCAATCATATCCGGCAAACTCTCCACCGCTTGTGTCAAAATCATTTTCAAGCACAAATACAATTCTGTGAATTCCACTAAAACCAGAATTCCACATTTCAATCTTTTTGATTTTTTCAAATGTTTCATCAAAGACAATCGCCTCTGATTTCCAACCTGCATATTTCAAAGCAAATATCGGTGACACATAGGTCGAACCGTCTTTGTTTTTTATAATTCCATAAGTCAATTTGGGCAATCTCCTTTCGATATGTTATACCAAACAGATATAAATTGAAGTTTTGAGTTTCGCTCAAAACTCACATTTGTCCTCAATTGTTCTCCTTTGCGGTGGTGATGGAGGCGATGAGTCTGCGCCTAATTGAACCGCATCTGTTTCTTAAATCCTTATACATAGGTTCGGTCATTTTACCTTTTCTGAATATAAGTTCAAGCCAATACTCTGTTTCCGAGCACTCTTTCAAAGAGATTTCAAGCTTGTTTATGAAATCCGCTTTGCTTTGTGCGTATTTTGCTTCGTGAATATTGGCTCCGATTGACGATGAAGAACGGACAATCTGATTCACATAAACGGAGCAACCTTTTATTTCATCACAGAGGTCGGATATTTGAATTGCAAATTCAATTGCATCTTCACGGAGTTGATTTTTGTTATCGGTCATTTTGTTTTACTCCTTTATTTTGTCGATATGTTCGCCGATGGCGAACTCGATATATTTCTCGTTACACTGGAAATTCGATATATGCTCATTTCATTCGCATTCGATATGGATATGTGCCACCTTCTTGCCCGCAGGGCATATCGAGTTGTGAAGCAATATATCGAGCCGCAGGCTATATCGAGTGACACGAAGTGGCACATATCGATGTTGAAACTATTGTTTGCAAAAACAAACAATAGTTTCAACGTGAGCCGTATTAGGAAACATGTCGAAGGGAGTGATTTCACTAGGCACAAAGGCTGTTAGGTTTGCAATGTCGCGCGACAAGGTTGCAGGATTGCAAGAAATATAGATTAAGTCAAAGTCAAGCACCTTTGAAAGTTCATTCAAAGTGTCGGCAACCTCTTTTGATATTCCCTTCCTGGGTGGATCGAGTATAATCTTTACCCTTTTGCCTTGTTCCACTAATTGGTTGAATTGATTGTTTTGGGATCCCGTGTTTGACTTTATACTACCCTTTACTAGTTCTTTAAGTTCAACACTAGCATCGCCACATATATTGGTTACTTTATCAAGTATGCCGTTTGCTTGATACAATTTATTAGCATCGGCCGTTGCCTCTTTAATAATTTCCACGTTAAAAACACGTGCTCCACGTTT
The DNA here is from genome assembly GCA_045577735.1 of Candidatus Stercoripulliclostridium sp. GTDB lineage: Bacteria > Bacillota > Clostridia > Christensenellales > DTU072 > Stercoripulliclostridium_A. The sequence continues at coordinate 1,826 of JAZNIY010000028.1, forward strand.
TGCCATAACAGCACCTAGTAATCCTACTCCGGCATAGGCATCTATGACAACGGTATTTTCGTTTGGGTCCACTTTATCAATAACGTAATTGTATAGCTTTTCTCTAATTTCATCATTTACTTGGAAAAATGAAAATGGATTTACGCCAATTTTTATACCCATAATTTCTACCAATTGTGGTGTGGGAGCAATGGGTATAAGGCTATTGCCCATAATTACGTTAGTATCACGCGTATTGGGGCTTAAGTAAAGTGCAACACCCGGGAATTCGCTTTCTAGGACACTTAAATACTTCTCTATTCCCTTTATGGAATTGCCGTTTATGACAAGAGTAACCACCATTTTACCACCCAAAAAGCGGGCGACAAGGTGTCTTAGCAATCCTTGTTTGCTTTCCTCGTCATATGCCGTCAACCCCTGTTCATTTGCAAAATCCAGCGTTATTCGTATGAGTTTTTCCAGCCACTCACCATGCAAAAAGCATTTGGTGGAAGAAACGATTTTGTGTGTGCCCGTGCCATAAAAACCCACTGCTACCTTACCATTAACCATACCAAATGGTAATTGTGCTTTATTGCGATATGCGTATTGGTTAGAGGGTACAACGTCGTTAATCCCCCCTTCATACCCAGCATTTTTACGCAATATGGTTTGCACGTTTTTCTTTTTGTATTCCAACTGCTTTTGGTAGTCAAGGTGCATTAACGTGCAACCACCACATCTTCCAAAACGATTACAAGGAGTCTTAATTCTATAGGGGGATGCTGTAACAATATCCTTTAGCGTTGCATAACCAACGTTTTTACCCTTTTTAAGGTGTGTAATCTTCGCCTTTATCACTTCGCCGGGCAATGCATAGGGAACGAAGAAGGTATAGCCTTCATATTTAGCTATACCCTCTCCATCCATTCCTAGATCAATAACGTTTAGTTCTATCGTTTGATTAGGTTGCATATTTTCTACTACCTTATTAAATTTAATCTTTCAAGAAGTTAACTAGATAGATACCACTATTACCAATTTGGTACTTTGGAACGTACCTGAGTCCAGCAAGTCCCGCTGAGAAGTCCAATGCATCGGCGCTCACTCCTTCAAGGATTACTTCAACAGTGTAGAAAGTATCATTTTCGTTTTGGAGTGCCTTTAAATAGGTAATAACGTGTTCTAATTCTACTTGTGAAGTAATAACCAAATCTCTTGTTCCATCATAAGTATTGTTCTTATGGTAGTTATAATTTCCAGTAGAAACAGGTAGCTCTATGAAAGTGTCTTCAACGTGAGAGGTAGCAATCTTATCGTCACTTACCATGAAGAATTGGTGATTTAATACTTCATAATGATCACCATCCGACTTAATAATGCTATCATCGTTGGTTACGTCAACGGTATACCAGATTTCGTCAACGTGAACTTTATTCCAAGCGTGGCCAACTTCCACGTAACGTCCCAAGTCACTATTCCAAGAAACGCTCTTGCCTGAAACACGAATTACCTCGATGCCTTCTATGCGACACATCAACATGAATGCCTTTGTTATTCCGTCACATACAGCTTTACCATCTTCAAATACACCCTCGAGGTTAAAGCCACGATAATGGCTAACATCACCGGCATCAACGCCCTCTGCCGTACTTAAAGTTAATAAAGCACTATCATAAGTCACGGTTAAAGCGATGTAATCGTGTATTGCGGTAACCTTTTGGAACACGTTCATCTCGGGATTAATAATCCTAGTCAACGCTGTACGCGCCAAATTATAGCAGTTTTCTGCAGAAGTTCCACTCGTTCCAAAAATGGGTTTATATCCATGTTCAACGGCATATACCAACTGCTCGGAATTATATACTACGTATTCGGGCATACTATCAATTTCAAAATCGTGTGCTACACCAACGTTTTTAATATCAATTAAGCCCTTGCTTTGGGTTTGCAATTTGCCACCATCGGTATATCCACTCGCTAGAGCATTACCACCTTTCTTACTAAAGTCAAATGTGATTTCATTTTGAGAACTTCTTACTGAGTAAGTAAACGTGCTCTCCGTTTCGCTCTTCAAACCTAATTCTAGATTTACGTTCTTAAATAGACCACCTTCAGCAATCATTGCCTCTGCAAATCCATCTTCTGAACCATTGTACAAAGCATCGCTTATGGTCAACGTAAAGGGTTCTTCATAAGTATAGAGCCAGCAGTATGAATAGAAAGCGCGTCCTTCTTCTCTCGTATCTATAAAAGTATCGGCGAGTATTCCGTTTGCCTCAACGTATTCACCATCAATTAAACCACCCACCTCTTCTTCAAGCATAAGGTGAACGTATATCTTTTGAGCATTAGTGAAATGAGCGTTACTTATTAAAGAAACGTCAGCGCCTTTGTCAAAGTAGATGCTTGCAGTTGCGCCACTAAAGGCGTTTGCCTCTATGGTATCGATACTAGAAGGAATAACGATAGCGTTTTTATTGCTGTTTGCAAATACGTTTGCACCAATCGTCGTTACGTCGTATCCACTCCATTTTGTGGGAATATGAATTATGGCGCCTGCGCCGTCTTTAACACCTACGACTTTAACTTCGTTTGTGCCAACAATATGTTCATATTCCAATTGATCGTGACCTTCACTCCATTTTGCATAGAACGTAGTATTATTAGGATACGTGGCATTTTCAAAAGTGCCGTTTACACAAACAGGGGCACCTACGCATTCTCTATTATCATACCATCCGATGAAAGTATAACCTGCTCTTCTAGAGGGGGTATAAGTAATGGTTTCACCGTAATTATAGGTCTTTTCAACAAAAGTATCGTCATCGGAAACGTAGTTGCGATAGAATAGAATCGTTCTTTCCTCTCCAACCCACTTTGCGACTAACGTAACGTCTCTTTCTACCTTGAATTGATACGTTGCCTCGCTAGAAAAAAGTTCATCCCCTTCAAACCAACCTATAAATTGGTAGTTATCATTCAATGTTGTTGCCGTTATCGTTATGGTTTCACGATAGATAGCATTAACCTTTCCACCACCAACAGTCCCGATTGCATCAACGGAGGAGCTAACTACAACGTCGTAGGTGGTTGCTTCCCATATTGCATAGAAAGTAGCATCATTACCATTATAGTTGATTATTTCGCCACTCTCATCTGTCATTTGCACACCACCATTAGGAGCCGTATACCAACCTACGAAAACGTAACCGCCTCTAGTAGGTACGCCAAGTTCTTGAGCAACGTTCATACCCTTGGTGATGGTTACAACGTTTTCTAAAAGCTCGTCACCACCATTAACTTCTAAAGTAATCTTAACAGCATTGGTACCCTTTTCAATCCATTTAGGATAAACACGTATATCGCTAGTAATCGTATGGGTGCTCAAATAATTTTGATCAAATGGAATGGTACAAGCGCTATCAACGTACCAGCCAGCAAAATCATACCCCTCTTTCGTGGGATTTTTAGGCATAGTGATAACACCATCCACTATGGGAGCGGGGTCCAAGCTTGTGCTAACAAAAATAACCTTGTACTCTTTTTTATCCTCGTCTGATGAACCACCAAACAACTCACAACCGGTAAGTAAAAAAACCAATAGTAAACATACTACCAATGCCGATAAAAACAATTTCTTTTTCATTTTTTATCTCCATATCTCCTAATGCTTCAATTTTAGCATATATATGCTAAATCGTCAATACCGTATACAAATGAAAAAGTGCACTCTTTTGAGTGCACTTTGAATAATTAAATCATACTTTTAGGTTAGTTCAGTTAGACCATTGTAGAGTTGATAGTACTTACCTTTCTTTTCTATTAATTGCTCGTGATTGCCTCTTTCTATTATCTCCCCGTGTTCCATAACCATAATTGCATGGGAATTTCTAACAGTCGATAATCTATGTGCTATGACAAATACCGTTCTTCCCTCCATCAACTTGTCCATGCCTTGCTCTATTAAAGCTTCCGTTCTAGTATCAATGGAGCTTGTTGCTTCGTCCAAAATTAGTACGGGTGGATCGGCAACGGCAGCACGAGCTATTGCAAGAAGCTGACGTTGACCTTGTGAAAGGTTGGATCCATCGGCGTTAATTATTGTATCGTATCCCTCGGGCATCAACATTATAAAACTGTGTGCATTTGCAAGTTTTGCAGCTTTTTCAACTTGTTCATCAGTTGCGTTTAGGTTACCATAACGTATGTTTTCGCGCACCGTTCCAGTAAACAAGTGAGTATCTTGTAGTACCATTGCAAGAGAACGACGGAGATCGTCTTTCTTAATCTTATTGATGTTAATTCCATCGTATCTAATCTTACCATCGGGCACGTCATAGAAGCGATTAATTAGGTTCGTGATGGTTGTTTTACCAGCCCCCGTTGAACCTACAAGCGCTATCTTTTGTCCGGGTTTAGCATACAAAGAAACGTTCTTAAGAACAGTTTTATTCTCCTCATAGCCAAAGGTTACGTTTTCAAACTCAACAGCACCTTTCAGTTCTACGTAAGTTGTAGTACCGTCTGCTTTGTGGAAATGCTTCCAAGCCCATTTGCCCGTTCTTTCTTCACATTCGGTTATATTTCCATTTTCATCAACTTGAGCGTTTACCAAAGTAACGTACCCTTCGTCTACTTCGGGCGTTTCTTCCATTAGAGCAAAAATTCTTTCTGCACCAGCAAGTGCACTCAATATGCCATTGAATTGTTGAGATATTTGCGTGAGGGGCATGCTAAATTGTCTAGAAAGGTTTAAGAATGGAATAAGAGTTGCAACACCATCCATTTTACCATTTACAACTAAAATTGCTCCAACTATTGCAGTCACAACGTAATTGATATAGCTCAAATTACCCATTATGGGCATAAGAATATGAGCAAATGATTGTGCACTGGTTGCCGTTTTGCACAATTCTTCGTTAAGTTCGTTAAAGCCCTCTTTTACCTTGTCTTCACGACAGAAAACTTGTACTACTTTTTGTCCACTTATATATTCCTCAACGTATCCGTTAACGGTTGCAAGGGAAGATTGTTGTTTAATAAAATACTTAGAGCCCTTTCCTCCTACTATCGTAACTGAAATTAACATGAGTATTAACATACCAATTACGAACAGCGTTAGTAACGGACTAAATATTAGCATTACCGTAAACGCACCTACTATAGTCAACGTGGAATTAATGATAGACGGAATACCATTTGATATCATTTCACGAATGGCATCTACGTCGGTGGTATAGCGTGCCATGATCTCACCATTGGTGCGTGTGTCGAAGTATTTTATAGGCAACCTTTCCATTTTTTCAAACATCGCTTCACGGAACGCACGTAACGTACCCGTTTGAATGTTAAGAACAAGTCTACTGCTGGTTACGGCACATAAAATACCCACCAAGTAAACGGCTATCATAGCGCCCACTTGTGCACCAAGTTTTCCAAGCGTTTCGCTCATAGAGTCAACGGCTGGATTATAGTTTTCTACAACACTCAAAGCTCCTTGAATCATATAGGTACCACCTAGGTTTGCACCTACTGCACCTATTGTCGCAAACACTACTATTAATAATTGCCATTTATATTTTCCAACAAAAGAGAATAGCTTTTTGAAGGTCTTAATAGGATTTTTGGGCTTTTCTATTTTTTTCATTTGAGGTCTAGGCATATTACTTAACCCCCTTTTGTTGAGAAAGACAAATTTCACGATAAATTGCCGATTCTTCATACAATTCTTCGTGAGTACCAACGTTTATTATTTCACCCTTATCCATAACTATTATCTTGTCACAGTCGCTAATAGAGGTTATACGTTGAGCAATAATGATTACCGTTGTTCCCTTTAACTCTTCTCTAAACGCGCGTCTAATATGAGCATCGGTTGCAGTATCAACAGCACTTGTCGAATCATCCAAAATCATTATTTTGGGTTTCTTAATCAATGCTCTTGCGATACACAAACGCTGTTTTTGGCCACCGGAAACGTTCACGCCACCTTGTCCCAAATCTGTTTCATATCCATTAGGGAAGCTAGAAACAAAATCGTGGGCTTGTGCCACTTTGCAAGCAGATACTATTTCTTCATCACTCGCATTCTCGTTACCCCATTTTAGGTTTTCTTTTATGGTGCCACTAAACAGTACGTTCTTTTGAAGAACCATAGCTACGTTGTCACGCAAAGTATGAATAGTGTATTCTCTAATGTCTCTACCACCGACTTTTACGCTACCGCTTGTAACGTCATAAAGTCTTGGGATCAATTGCACTAAAGTAGATTTGCTTGAACCGGTGCCACCTATAATACCCACGGTTTCACCAGCTTTAATTTCTAAATTAACGTTCTTTAGTACAAGCTTATCTTCCCCTTTGGAATATCCAAAGTTTACGTTTTCAAAGCTAATAGAACTGTCTTCAACCACCAAACTAGCATCTGCATTGTCGTCATTAATGTCTGGATATTCAGAAAGAACCTCCGACGTACGTGCTGCAGATTGCATGGTCATAAAGATGTTTACGAATATCATTGCAAGGGTTAGTAATGACATTAGTATTTGGCTAATGTAGGAAATAAATGAGTTAAGTTCACCGAGAGTCATCCCCGTTTTGTTTAGCACCATGTTTCCGCCAAACCATATTACAGCTACCATACAAGCATACATAAATAGCTGTACCATAGGTTGCGAATAAACCATTACTCTTTCCGCTCTTACTTGTGCCCTTTGGATATCCGCCGCCGTCTTACGGAAGTTTTCGGTTTCATGGTCCTCTCTTACAAAAGCTTTAACAACACGTATAGCACGAAGATTTTCTTGTAAACGGCTATTCATCTTGTCAAACTTTTTGAACATCTTACCAAAGAGTGGGAATACTAGCGTGCCTACTATGATGATTCCTATTACCATTAAAGGAGCAACTGCCACGAAAATTAAACTCAATTTGGCATTAATGCTCATTGCCATAGCTATACTGAAAGAAAACATAACGGGTGCTCTAAACGCAATACGAATGAGCATCATAAAGGTGTTTTGTATGAACGTTACGTCCGTAGTAAGACGGGTTATTAAACTACCGTGGGAAAACTTGTCCACGTTACGGAAGCTGAATTCTTGCACTGCATCAAACAACTTTTTGCGTAGGTTCTTACCAAATCCTTGGGATGCAATTGCCGCAAATCTTGCAGAAAGCACACCAGTAATAAGCGCGCCAAATGCTAGTGCAAGCATAATTCCACCATATTTCCAAACCTCGTTCAAGTTTGGAGGGATTTGTCCGTTACCTATTCCCTTGTCTATTAGACTACCCATAATAAAAGGAATGAACACCTCTAAAATTACTTCCATCACTATAAAAAGCGGAGAAAGTATGGTGGGTACTTCATATCCCTTTATGCAAGAAAAGAACTTTTTAAAAGATATGTTTTTTATATCTATCTTAAAAGGCTCGTCTATAGCTATTTCTTTTTTTCCTTCTTTTGCCATTTATTGCCTCGGTTTTATTAATCAATATGTTTTAACATTTATAAATTAAAATAATATTAAGATATTATTCAGCTTTTATTTTGTCTAAAAATTCATCTGCTTTCGCCATTATTGCCGGAGTACCTTTCATAAAAGGTAATAAGTGCGAGCAGTGGCCATCTCCTCTTGCTCTAGCGATAAAATAATCATAGGTTACTCCAGCCTCTTCTAAAGCCACTAGCATATCCTCTATTTGTCCACCACAGAAACTATCGTTTTGAGCAGCGATAATTAGACATTCGCACCAGTCTTTGTTGACGTTCTTTAAGATATTAACGTCTTCGTCTTTGAAGGGAAACTCACTTGGTATATGGTTGTCACGATAGTGAGTGCCAAATACACAATTGGTAATATCAACGCTAATATCAAATGGCGTGGGCGCAGTAAAACATTTTATTACGTCAAATGGTGCGCAAAAAGTCATAAGACCACGTGGCTTAACACCTTTATAGTCCGGGAGTCCTAAAGAGTTTTTAAGCCTCTCCGAGTAGAGCACCGCTACAAGATGAGCAGCATAGTATCCACCTGCAGAATCTCCTGTGATGACTATTTTATTAAGGTCTAAATCATATATATCCTTTAGAGCATTAACGTAATTTAACGCAAGTATGCTATCCTCTGTTGCTGAAGGGAAAGTACCATAGGGCGCCAAACGATAGTCAATATTTACAACGAACCAACCCTTGTCGGCAAAACGTTTTGCAAAACCGGAACGATATTGCTTTCCACCACGAACGAACCCACCACCATGAATGTTAAAAAGTACGGGGTAGGGACCATTTTTCTTTGTAGGAGAGTAGTATACGTCAAATTTATTGTCCAGCTTATGAGCCATAGAATAGCGTAAATTTCTTTCCACAATTACCCCCTTATAACGCTTATAGTTGCGTAAAGGGTGATTAAACAAGTCGCTTAACTTAAAAAATGCTCTGGAAATATGCATAATCCTACTCCTTAATATATTTGCACGCGAACGCTTATATATTATTTTACTATACGCGCACGCGCATTGTCAATTTCGATTATAAAATTATACTCTTTGATTGTACTAAAATTTTACTGTAATTAGTAATTCTTTGTCGTTTAATGCAGGGGATATCTTCTTCACTCACCCGAAGATAAAAAAACATTGTTTTCTAAACTTTTCGCCCATTTTTAGGCTATAGAAAAAATGCTGAGCAAAAAACGTTGATTTTCGTTTAAAAATTAACCTATAATTTTATAGCGATATCAGGTGCCCCAAAAGACAAAAATACAGCTGTTTTAGACAACGAATTCACCCCAAATATGATTTTGTGATGACTTTTCCACTATTTTTTTGTGGACAAACTCTCTTTATTGTGGATAACTGACGTTAAAAATGTGGATAACTACCCCCTTGTCCACAAGCTTATACCCATTTTTAGCAAAAAGTGCGCGATTTGTCCCCATTTTAGCAATTAAAAAACAAATAACATGCTTTGCAAGTGCATTTTTTGTCGAATTTTAGTGTTTTTTGCAACTGGTCTGTCTAAATACAAAACTGCTCCTTTTTTTATTATGATTTTCTTTCTCTATTGATTTTTTATGTAATTGGTTGTATAATGCAATAAACTATTTATGGAGAAAAAACTATGCTAGAAATTATTGGTTATACCCTTTTAGCACTATTCGTTGCTTTATTAGCTTTTATGATTATTAGAACGCTATGTACTAAAAAGCCAAAGCTTGAAGATCGTAACTACGTTCCTCACGAAATTGATATCGATCGAGTTGCTTCTCACCTTGTAGGTGCAGTACAAATTCCTACCATTACTCTAGAAAATAATGACTGCGATGGCTCCATATTTTACAAATACCAAGAGTATCTTGAAAAATGCTACCCAAAAATTATGTCCATTGCAGAAAAAAAGAACGTGAATAAGTATTCTGTTATATACACCGTAAAAGGAACGGATGACAGCCTACTTCCTTGCGCAATACTCGCACACCAAGACGTTGTTCCGGCACCCGAAGAGGGCTGGGAGGTTCCCCCATTTAGTGGAACAATTAAAGATGGCTATATATATGGCCGTGGCTCCCAAGACATGAAATCACAAATGATTGTTGCCCTTGAAGGCTTGGAAATACTACTTGAAGACGGCAGACTTCCCAAGCGCACCATATTGTTCTGCTTTGGTCACGATGAAGAATTAAGAGGCACTTACGGCGCACTTGAAATTAGCAAGTACCTAGAAAGTCAAAACATTAAGCTAGAATACGTTTTGGACGAAGGTGGCACCATTTTGGATGGTAAAATGTTAGGTATCGACAATAAAATAGCTCTTATTGGTACCTGCGAAAAGGGATATGCAGACTACGTTCTAGAAGTAGAAAAAGACGGTGGTCATAGCTCCGCACCAGACAGACGCACGTCAGTTGGTCTTCTTAGCGAAGCTCTTTACAAAATTGAAAAACATAAGAGAAGAGCCTACTGGACAAAGCCCACGAAGGATATGTTTAAAACCATTGCTCCTCACATGAATTTTGGATTCAAACTTGCACTAGTAAATCGAGATATACTTTCTCCCCTTCTAAAACTAGTTTTAACCTTAGTTAGCCCATTTACCAATGGTTTGATGCGCACAACTTTAGCGCCTACCCAAATGAAAGGCGCCCACACTCCAAACACACTTGCACCAGTTGCGACAGGCACTGTTAACAGCCGTATAAATACCGGAGAAACGGTTGAGCAAGTAAAAGATTACATCCAAAAGGTTGTCGGCAAAAACGTTAAGATCTCCATGCTTGAAGGCTCTATTGATCCTAGCCCTGTAAGCGACATTGACACGAAAGCTTTCAAAGATTTACAACAAACCATAGGTGAAGTATTCAACGGATACGTTGCTGCTCCATATCCTTTCATTGCTGCATCCGACGCTAAACACTACTACAATTTAACAAACTGCGTATATCGTTTTACTCCATTTGAAAAGACCATTGAAGATGGTGCAAGGATACACGGAATTAACGAAAGACAAAGTGTACTAAGCCTTGAACTTGGAACAAGATTTTTCTTGCGTCTGTATGAAAATACTTGCTTTTAAACATTAATGAATGGGCTTGTGATTTTTAGTTATCCACACCACAACATATAGTAAAAAAATTGTCCTCGGGAAAATTTTTTCCGAGGCTTTTATTTTTTATTCGACACAAAATTTTTTTCTTGTGTTATAATTTAGTCCGCACACTTTGGAAGGAAGAAAAATGAACGACGAAAGCACTAACAATAAATTATTAGTATTGTTCATATTAGAGAAATTCGAAATGCCCATTGCAGAGGAACTATTCCTCTCGCTTTGTTGTGTAGATAATACTTGGATGCCCTATCTTTACTGCAAACAAGTTATTAACGAATTAACCACTAGTGCTTTCATTAACAAGACTAACGTCCCCGGCTCAAACAGCCCCCTTCTTTCCATAACTACAGATGGTAGAAACTGCTTAGCATATTTTTACAAGGATATTCCCCTATCCCTTCAAAATGAAATAAAAGACTTCTTGAAAGAGAATCGCCTATCATACAGAAAGCGTCAAGAGTTCACCTCCGATTATTTCCGTAATGACGATGGTAGTTTTACGGTCGCACTAAAAATACAAGATATGACCAAAACCATAGTTGATTTAAAAATGGTTGTGGAAAGTCGCACCCTTGCAATATCTGTTAGAAATAGTTGGAACAACAAGGCGCCAGAACTTTACAAGATGTTACACGACGTATTAATTGAAAATTAGCAAAAAATAACCCCATTAGAAAATCTAATGGGGTTTTTAATAGCTATTCCAACTTTAATTTTAGCCAAAGAATGCAGTATAGATAGATTTTATGGAAGCATTATAATCTTTTTCTTCCACGCCAACAATAATATTAAGTTCGCTTGAGCCTTGGTCTATCATTCTAACGTTTACTCCAGCTTTATAAAGGGCATTAAACAAAGTTGCGGCTACGCCACGGCTGTTAGCCATTCCGTGTCCTACAACGGCTATAAGGGCGAGTGAATGGGTAATTTCAATGTGATCGGGATTTACGGCGCCTCTAATATCATCTATGAGTTTGTTTTCATCAACGCCTTTTAGTCCGGCATCGGAAAGAACGATACTCATTGTATCAATTCCGGTTGGTACGTGCTCTACGGAAAGCCCCTGTCTTTCAAGAACGCTTAATACCTTACGGCAAAAACCTATTTCTGCGTTCATCATTGCCTTTTTAAGTGAAATTGTTGTATTTCCCTTTCTTCCGGCAATACCGGTTACTTTAGGAATATCATAGCCTTTGGTAGATGCCAAAATAAACGTGCCCTTATGGTCGGGCTCAAAAGTGTTACGAATATTAATGGGAATCTTGTCTATTTGAACGGGGAATATGGAATCCGGATGTAGCACGCCTGCCCCCATATATGAAAGTTCACGTAGTTCTTCATAGCTCAAAACTGCAATATGCTTGGGCTTGTCTACCAAACGAGGATCGGTTACCAAGAAACCATTAACGTCAGTCCAGTTTTCATATACCTTTGCGCCTACGCCACGAGCAATAATTGCGCCGGTAAAATCGGAACCACCACGGGTAAAAGTCTTAATGCTCTTGTCGGGCATTCTGCCATAAAAGCCGGGGATAACTAAACCTTTTTGGGTTTTAGAAGCGTGTTTTTTTACCAAGTCGTTGGTAAGTTCGCTATCAAACGTGCCATCGTGCTTAAACTTAATAATGTCGCCTGCATCTAGCATATCAAAGCCTAAAACAGCACTCATAATTATTGCACTCAAATATTCGCCACGGCTTGCTGCGTAATCGGGAGAAGTAGATTTTAAGATACCTTTTTCCACTTCATCTATGTACTTATTCATATCGACGTCTAGATTAAGTTCTTTTGCAAGCTCTACGAAACGGTTCCTGATAAGGGACATATTGTTAGTGCAAGCACCGGTTTCGAACTTCTCTTGATATGCGCTGTAAAGCATATCAGTAATTTTTATATCACTTGAAAAACGTTTACCGGGCGCAGATACTATAACGTACTTTCTTTCCGAATCTCTTTCGATAATAGACTTAACGTTCAAGATTGATTGTGCGGTTGCCATTGAAGTGCCACCAAATTTACATACTTTCATTTCACACCTCGCTAGATTATGGATTTACACTCAAGGTAATATCTTTTGTGTTCTGGTTCTCCTATGGAGAAAGCTTTTTTGGGTAAATTACCTACGTTTACAACAAAATTAACAAGTTCAGATTTTGGGAATTCTGGCATTACTATACCTAGTCCTCCACTTTCCTTAATAGCATCTATTAAATGCTCTTCGTTATGTACGTACTCAACTTCCACTTGTGGGTTATTTTTTAGGTAACCTTCAATATAATTTTGTACTGCGCTTATTGTTAAGCTAGCCTTGTCGGGACAATTAATATATTCTTCTTTGTCGCCTACAATGATTTTTAGCCTACTTTCGCCATTTAACGCTTCTTTTAAGCCCTCTAAAAATTCGGGGGTAGGATTGTATATTAGACGATGAATGGGTTTAAAGTCCATTCCTTCGCCATAAAGGTTAACCATTTCGACAAGCATATATCTTGCCGGGTGATTCTCTCTTTCTTCCTCGCTTAACCCTTTCTTCAAATCTTCCCACATAACCTTTGCCGTTGCAATGGAATGGTTTCCATCACCTACTGCAAATTGTATGCCAGCGTCTATGCCATATTTGGAAACTTGAACGTCTGCATCAAGAAGGTCTTCTAACTTTTGAAGAACACTTTCAGAGTCATCAATTTTGTAACCAGCGATTCTTCCACCACCCATATTCAACTCGAAGTCGTAAAGTTTTTGTAAGCTTTCTCTTTGGTTATATATGGGCTCTATGATACTCTTGTCGGGATCGTCAATCAAAATTATTGCGTGGGGTAATTCCAGAGGAGCTTTTTCCCTAATCTTAATTCTAACCGGAAGCCTTTCTACGAGCGTACCTTCCGTCGCTCTAATAGGCACTCTCACACGTTCCCAATTGTACTTATCAAGGTCGATAGCAATCATTATGCCCACACGCTTACGACCATTCTCGACCTCTCTTTCTACCAAAACAAAGTTTTCGTACTCCTCAAAAATACCTTGCTCCAAATATCTTTTCATTTGGGCTTGAACTTTTAAAATACGTTCTTCAAGATCCCCTTTATTAAGGTAAATTTCGGGACAAGTTAATCTTAAGGTCGAGGGAGCATCGCTAACAAAGCTTTCTAGCTCTTCCCAATACTTGGGGCGAGCACAAAACTGATCACAAGCAATGGTAGACCACTTTTGAAGATCTATACTTTTGTTTGGAATTAAAACTTTAGGTACCCTAACGTTACTCATATAGGCTCCTATTTCATACTTCTTGAACGAGTTTGGGGACTAATTTTTAAGGTTTCGTGCAATATGTCACGTAGTCTGTCGGGTGTAACAAAACGACGAAGTTCACCGTGCTTAGCAATAGATATAATTCCAGTCTCCTCCGAAACGATAATGGTTAACATGTCGGTTTCTTCGGTGATACCTATACCCGCTCTATGACGAGTACCTAAATTTTTAGCAACGGTTTGGCTTTGCGAAAGGGGCAAGAAGCATCCTGCCGCCAAAACCTTGTTACCTTTAACAATTACTGCGCCGTCGTGAAATTGTGTTTGTGTATTGAAGATGGCTTCAAGTAGCGTGCTTGATACAAGTGCTTCAAGAGGTACACCCGTTTCCAGAACGTGAGTTGCAATGGAGGTAGGTGCAATAACAATTAGTGCACCCGTTCTCGTTTTAGACATAGATTGACAAGCACGAATAATTTCATCAACTGCCTTTCTCAACTCTTCATCAGAAAGATCGTTATCAACTATGGCGTTTTTATCGTAATTCTTCGTCAAGTTAAAGAAGGCAACCTTTAAATCCGATTGATATACTACTGCAAGAGCAACAACCGAAATGGTGACTATTACCCCGGCAACAGCCCTAGCAATTGGAATATCATACAGCTCATCAAGAAGTACCATTGCACAATAGAACAATGCTACCACTGAATATATGATGGTTAGTTTGATGCTTTTCTTCGTCATAAAGAAAGCAAAAACGATTGCAAGCAATACAGCTACTGCAACCAAGTCTACGATACTTAATAATGAAAATTTGTATGCAAGTATCATCTTTCTTCTCCTTGGAATTACAATCCGTAACCCTTAAAAATTTCGCTATCTCCACCACTTGAGGTCGGTGGAAGAATGATTATCTTTCTTGCTTCTTCTTGCTCTTTCTTGAGCTTCTTATAGATGGTAAAATAAAGAGCCAATGCGCTAATGGCAATTATTGCAACCATTACAGCCGAGTATATTGCGTCTGCTACGATGATTGGCGCGCTAAGAACGGTGGTAAAAAAGTTCAAGAGCCACGTTGCTCCGTTATATACAAAGTATATAAAGTAAAGCCTACTGTAGCAGTTAAATACATATTTATCATTCAAGCATTCTTTCCTTATGCCCATATACAATAGAGTGATAACGGCAGTACGTACAATGAACAGAACGGCGTCTGCACTATACAAAAATACGTTCGGAACCCATACGGAAAGCAAGGAATAAAGGCCGTAAACAAGTCTAATTAGGCCATAAGCATATCTTAATGAATTTAGAAAATATTTTTTACCTCTATTGGTATATCTTGATGAAACAGCCCAGCTAAAAATGAATTGGCCGACAAGTTCCATTATTGCCCAAATGATGATAAACATAAAAGCACCAACCAGATACTTAAATCCGGGAGTTGCGTTGAGTTTATATTGAAATTCACCGGCTTCTTGAAGAATGGAATTAAACTCCGCAAGCAATGGGTCGGTGTTCAAAATGGTAGGAATTGCAGAAACTACGCATCCCACTAAAACAGCAACGTACCCTATCCATGCAGGTAATTTATTAAGTCGTTCAAAAATTTTTTCTATCATTTTTTCTCCTATTTAGCAAGTAGCTTTGCCATTGCCGTACGAACGGCTGTTTCATCTACCATAACGCCACTCTTAAAGTTATATTCTGCATCCACCAACTCATCCAAACTTGCCTTTAAAGTTGCTTTACCATACCTAGACGCCGTTTCGCGCGTCCTTTTTATAGCCCACTCTTTTACCTTTAGATCATCGGCAAGTTCGCGATCACTCTTGTTAGACAAAGCGCAATGCAACAGCCTACGATATTGTCCTACTAGCGTAGAAAGAATTACCGAATAATCCACTCCCTTTGCAACGAATTTATCAAACAACGCCATTGCTTTAGCTTTGTTTTTGTCTGCAAGTGCGTTAGCAAGGTCATATATTTCATTCTCAACTGTATTTGCTACAAGTAATTCCACCATATCGTTGGAAATAACCTGCCTTGAGCCCATATAGGAAGTCAGTTTCTTGAGTTCATTGGATATTTTGGCCATATCACGGTTACAATATTCCATTAAGGTATAAAGCGCATTGCCGTCTATCTTTTTAGGCGCAATCAACTTTGGTACGTAGTCGCGCAAAACGGCCGGCTCTGCCTTGGAACAATCCACCTCAATAAAATATCTTGCTAGACTTAAAGGAATATTAGAATTTGAGAGAATTAGAATAGTATTGTCATCAAGACCAGTCACTATATCCTCAAAAATCTTCTTTTCCCTATCCGAAGCCTTAGCTTCTCCCTTTCCTGTTTTCTTAACTCCATAACCGGATATGGACACCACATTAATGCCACCGAAAAAGCCCATTGAGGTGAACGCCGATTCTGCTTCTTCTATTGATTTTATATCACTAAACGAGCGATAATTGAACTCTCGCTCAGCTTCAGGCACTAAGGATAAAACTGCGTTAATCACATAGTCACGCCAATACAAGTCGTCACCTGTGAGTAAAAACGCATTACCACCCCTATTATTCACGTTAAATTTAATGGCTTTTATAGCCGTTTGGGATACTGCCATAGTGTGATTATACTACACTTAAATATATTTTACAACTAAATTAAGAAAAATATAAGCGCGCACGCAATAAAAGAAAGGCCTGATAACACTAATTTTGAGTATTTACTTCCCATATAGAACTTAGAAACCACTATAAAACCAAAAGAATATAACAAAGCTCCAAGTGCAGTCATACCCAACTTAAGAGTCGCAAAAGGTAAAGCGGATACCATTGAGGTAAAGAATCTTATTAGGAACAACGGGCCTCTTATTGACACCATCAGGATACCCAACTCCGGAATAATTAAGGAAAAGACACTTAATGGAACAAGTAAGAAATAGGACAAAGAGGCAAGAGGTACAACAAGTAGATTTGCTAAAACAAAATACAAAGACGCCGTACCAAAATAATATGCAGAAACCGGCAAAACAAATACGTTTGCCGAAATTGACACTGCCATGCTTCCAACTAAACTTTTTATAAAATAGTTATCCCCTTTGTACAAATTCGTTATGGACCAATAGAAGCAAGCTATACCAAACATTGCTGCCACGCTCAGTAGGAAACTGACCGAAAATAACTCTAGAGGATTTACTAACAATATAATTATCACTGTTAGAGCAAGTCCATTTAGCTGGTCGTACCTCTTTAATCTTATCTCTGCAAAAAGTATAAGAATGCTCATTATAGAGGCTCTGACAACACCTACAGGAAAGCCTGTTAACGCTCCATAGAAAAGGAGAATTAATATTACCCATATGATTGATTTTTTCTTATCAACTCTAAACAATTTGAATAGTACAAAAATTATTGTCGACATAAAACCAACGTGTAATCCGGAAACTGAAAACAAGTGTGACAACCCACTTTCTCTCATCTCTTCTGCCGTTTCATAATCAACGTATGAAGTGTCACCAAGCACTAGACCTAAAGCAATGCCACCATTTTCATCCCCAAGTTCTTCTAGGTATATTGATGCCAGTTTTATTCTTATTTTTTCTATAAGCGTTTGCTTAGTTTCTCTAAGTTTTACACTATTCTCACCATTAGATTTAAATATAATGTTTTTCCTATGCTTCGATACCGAGTAACTGTCAAATGGATTAAAAGGTATATTTTCAAAACTGCCTTCAACGCCTATAACATCACCGATTTTATAATCCTCTTCAAGGTCAACTAAAACTTTACCTCCAACGTTTTCTCCAAGAGCTGTAACGTCTTCTAGCACGTAACGATTCTTACTTTCTCCTATATCCGTAATCTCTTTTACTCTACCTTCAAAATAGAAGCTTTCCTGTTTTACCTCTTCAGTGAACGCCGTAAAGCAAGT
Source organism: Candidatus Stercoripulliclostridium sp. (assembly GCA_045577735.1). Classification (GTDB taxonomy): domain Bacteria; phylum Bacillota; class Clostridia; order Christensenellales; family DTU072; genus Stercoripulliclostridium_A. The sequence goes on from JAZNIY010000028.1 coordinate 19,598, forward strand.
TATGCTCATTGCTAAAAATCCAACGAGCAAAAATATAGTCCCTATTTTTATGCTTGTGAATTTAAGAAAAAAAGATACTACCGTAGCAATGATAAAAACTGAAAGAATCACGAAAAATGCAACGCCAACGTTTGCCGTTAACGCTCCAATAAAAATGCCCAATGCTAGGCAAATTGAAGCGAGCACTATTGGTCTGTAATTTGCAAATTTTCCAACGTTCATTATTTTGTTTTTCTTATTGCCTTTTTCCCTTTTAGTATCTCAAAATCGTGGTTTTTAAGAACCCAAACCAATTCTTTTTCGTCTTTAGGTAACTTATTAAACATCATTGCGGAACTGATGTCGTGAGGTTGGTGAAAATCTGAACCTGCCACCTCTAACAGACCGTGCTTAGTCGCATAAAACTTAGCCATATTATTACGATTAATATGCCTTGGATTGCCGTTGTATGTTTCAACCCCGTGAATACAGTCGAGCTTAACTCTCTTGGTTCTCTCCCTAAATGGATGTGCCTGGAATACGAGCCATCCCATTTCGTCTGCAAGTTTCTTAAGTTCTTCATATTCCATATATATAATTGATATACCATACTTAGCAAATTCTTCCGGAGTGATGCCATAAACAAGTAATTCAACACACTTTTTATTTAGTGGTAAATTATAATGGTCCTCTTTAAGAGCAAACTCAACGCCAAAGTAAACCTTAATACCTTCTTTATTGTCTTTTAGCTCATTGTAAGACTTGAAAAACTCATTAAGCTTTTCTTCATCACTACCTTTAAAGTAATCGTTATATAGTTTAGTATTAAAGTGGTTTGTAACAATTATTGCGTCGTAACCTTTTTCTTTGTAAATACGTATGATTTCACTTGGAGCAGTCTTACCACACCAACTATTGCCCTTAACGTGTAGATGTCCCTCAACTTTATATTTTTCCATCTATATTAATAACTCCTTTAATTCCTTTGCACTACTTACAAGATAATCTGCACAACTATCCTCTAGTTCCTTTTTGCTACCATATCCCCAGGTTACACCAATGCTAGTAATTCCTAACTCTCTTGCTCCAGTCATATCATATTTCCTGTCACCAATCATAACAACCTCATTATAGCTAGGTGAATCTAGTTTCTTTAAGCAATACGTGATGACGTCTTTTTTCACAGCACGCGTACACTCTTGGTCATCACCAGCAATAAGCTTAAAGTATTTGTCAAACCCAAAATGCATTAGTATTCTTATTGCTTGTTCCTCGGGCTTCGACGTAGCTACAATTGGAATTAGTCCGGCTTCTATTAATGAAATTAAAAGATCCTCTATTCCTTCATATACCTTGCAATTAAATAAACCCCCTGCATTATAATACTCACGAAATTTAATAACAAGGTCCCAGGCCGTAAAAGCATCTACGTTCAAAAGACGCATATAACTATCTCTAAGGGGTGGGCCAATAATGCTGGCAAGTTCGTCGGAAGTAAACTCACGATCTGTATATTCTTTTGAAGCACTCAAAAAACAGCTCGTAATTGAGGGGTAAGAATCAATTATCGTGCCGTCCAAATCGAATAAAATGAACTTTTTGCCATTAATTTTACTCATGTTTAAATTATACAACACTATTTTATAGTGTTACAATAAAAACAAAACGGAAATTTATTTTTAATTCTATTTTAACAAAAAAATTTTTGCACAAACTATTGACAAAGACAAAAATCCATTATATAATTTAGCAGTCAAGAGTTGAGAGTGCTAACACTTAAAACCAAAGAGTGCTAACTCAACAATAATTATGATAAAGGAGAAAATTATGAGAACGTTATCAACAAGAACCTGGAACCCATTAAATTTCTTTAATGACACCTTTGAAAACTTCTTCACCCCATATTACGAAAAATTCGATTTTATGAAAACCGATATTACAGAAAAGGATGAAGCATATTTGTTAGAAGTAGAACTTCCCGGCTTTGACAAAAAGGATATTACCGTAGAATACCAAAACAAATATCTTACTATTAAAGCAGAAAGAAGCGATGCTACTAACGAAAAAGACAAAGTAATTCGCAAAGAAAGAAACGTTAGTTGCGCACGTAGTTATTACGTTGGCGACATTGAAGAAAGTAGCCTAAAAGCAAAATATGAAAATGGCTTACTACTTGTCACCATCCCAAAAACTCAACCTAAAAAACCCGAAAAATTAGGAATAGCAATTGATTAATTTTTTGGCTTTTGTTCTCTCCCTCAAAAAAGCAATAAACCCACCGAAAAGTGGGTTTATTGTAGCTATAGATACAAAATTAAACTATTTTAACACCTTGCCCAAGTGGCTTTGTCTGAATTTTTCACCACGCTCCAATAGTTCGGCATAGGTCATGTTTAGTCCCTTTAAAAATTCGTCAATGTGTTTTTTCTCAACGGGCTTTCCCTTCTTTATTTTATCATCAATAATGCGCAATCTTCTGCACACCTTCGTAGAGTCTATTTCTACGTAAATAGTTGCTTCCGATGCTCTCGTGACACACTTGCCACCTTGCCTCGATATAAGCTCTATTAGCACTAGCATTTCGGCAAAATGCTTGTCCTCAAAGATTGTACTAAAGCATATCTTTTCGCCCTTTAAAGGCAAACTCGCCCCTCTTGAAGGTTTTGTTTTTCTAATGTGACTTTGGAAGATTTTATAGTTTCTTCTAGTGAGGTTGGTTCCTGTATATCTGCCTCCATCACAGACCGACCCTTCTACCTTTTTAAACTCTATTTTGCCCTCTTCTACCAGCCCTTGGCAAGAAGGATACTTTTCCACCAACTCTTCTAGCGTTATTCCCAGCCTTTCCGTAAGGCCCTTTGCTATCAGCATGGTTACTTCTGCATCTTCGTCACTTCTATGTGCTACGTGTCCGCTAACGTCCAATCCAAACTCTTCTAACGCCTTTTCAAGCGCCGGCTGACAAGTTAATTCCTTGTACTCGCGGAAGGCCCTTTGCATGTCGTAAAGAGTATAGCAAATAAAATCGAGCTTGTATCTTTCCGTAGCCCACATAATGAAGCGGGCATCGTTGTCACAAGCAAAGCCTATAACCTTAGTATCCTTATCCGTCAAAAGTCCTTTGATGGTTTCATAAAATTCGGTGAATTTGGGGGATGCCAAAAATTCTTCCTTGGGATAAGCAAGGGTTATCCCCCTATCTCTTTCACTTTTTTCCCTTTTTGCCTTGGACCAGGCGCCGGTGTGGAATATTGCTTCCGGATTGATGAGAATATCTTTTTTCTCAAGTACAACAAAATTGCAGTCGGTTAGCACGTAACCAAAACTGCAAATATGTTTTCCATCACTACATTCAATATCAAAAAATAGATATTTCATCTCTCTCCCATACATAATTAACCGACAAGCCTCTGCCTGCCGGTTAACTTGTTTTGTTAGTTTTTACTCGGCGTATTGTGCGCTATATTAATAATAGGTCTTAACTCTCTTAAGTTTCTTGTTAGGCTCGTCTTTTTTGCGGGCTTCGATATCAGCATGCATGCGTTCATACATTTCTTCGTCGAGAACGCTCTTCTTGAGATATAGTACAACAGCGATCGTCATAATTATCATGGGAAGAACGGTCATGCAAATTAGCAGCCAGTTTACAGTGTTTTGAGGTACTTGAGCTATAATAGCCTCGATGTTACTGAGCTTTGTAGCTACGTCAATGACGCCCATATCTACCAAGTTTTCTTGTTCGGAAATCTTATCGGTTATATCAGCAATTCCTAAAATAGAAAGGATAACCGTAACAACACCCATTTGTGCTGCAGATCCCATCTTCGCTGCAAGAGGACGGATGGAGAAGATGATACCTTCTTCACGCTCGCCATGTTTCCATTCGTTATATTCAACAGAGTTAGCGATAGTAATAGTTTGTACTTGATAGAATACTGCTTGACCAATAGCCCAGAATGCACCAGAAAGAGCAATGGGATAGAAAGCCCAATCTGAATCAATGTTTTGAGTTGCAAGGCCAATGCCAAGCATCAAACCGTAACCGATATATATCATTACCAAACAAATCTTACTAATTTGCCTACGGTTAAATTTTCTTGCAAGCAAGGGATAGATAACCAAAATTGCTCCTGCAATACCGGTCAAAATGCCAAACAATGAAACCATTAGTCCATTATAACCGAAACGGAAATATACGTACCAAGTGGAAAGACCACCAAGAATGGAGCTACCAAGGTTGTGGATCAACATAATAACTGCTGTCCAACGGAGTTGGTCATTTCCCTTTAGAACTTTAACTATTTGCTTCAGGGGGTTAGTTTTAGGACGGTTAAGATTTAGGGGAGGTAGAGGTTTTTCCTTAACGCAAATGCAAGTCATCAATTGGCAACCTATAAATATGAGTCCAATAATAACGGCAAGAACGGGATATGCAGTAGTTGCACTTCCACCTATTGTCCAATCACCGCTGGTAAAGGTAGGAACAACTATGGTTGCCATACCAGCACCAATACCTGCACAAATATTTGCTACGGAAGAAAGCCTATCTCTATCCTCATGGTGAGAGGTCAGTGAGGGTAGCATTGACCAATAGCTTATGTCGTTCATGGTGAACGTAATTGACCAAATAATATACATTATTGCGAAGAATATTACGAAGTCCATACCCTTAAGTGGTACCCAGAACATTAGGAATACAACTATGGAGTTTGTAACGGCGCCAATCATAATCCATGGCTTAAATTTACCCCATTTGGTACGAGTGACTTCAATAATAGAACCCATTATAGGATCGTTCAATGCGTCAAAAATACGACAGCACATAATTACAATACCTACAATAGCAAACTCTGCCGTATTAACACCTTTCGTAAGCAAAATACAACTGAGCATATAGGTATTGAAAAGTTGATACATAAAGTCACGACCAACACCGCCTAAACTGAATGACCACAAATTGTGCGAAGTAAGTCTATCTGAACCTACTGCAACTTTTTGAGCAACTTTCGACATTGCGATTCCTCCACATATATATTTTTAATATATAAAGTCTAACACAGGAATTGCATTTTGTAAATATTAAATAAAGAAAGTTATGAATAATGTTACTTTAATATTACCTAAGATTCCATAAAAATAGGTACTTTAGGTGGATAAAATGAAAACACACCCATTAAAATTATGGTTATGCCGATTATAACCGAGCAAAAAATGAACAATACTTTGCATTCTTTAGCGTGCTTGTAAAGATGAAAACCCAGCAAAAAAGATAATACAAAAGATATTATCTCAATTAGAATGTGGACGACAAAGCTGTCCATCGTTAGCTCAAATCCGTAAAAAATAACGCTGAATTGCATTACCAGTAAGCTTATTGCTACAAACGTAGAAATGAATGCAGAAGTGAACCATTTGTAAGCATTTATGCCCCTAGCCTTTCTAAAAATCAAAAAAGTAGTAGTCCACCAAATAAGCATAGGATAGAATACTATTTTTACGTGCTCTGCTAGACTCTCACTTCGTGGAGCAAAAACGCCCACCACGCCTAACGGCACAAGATCGTACAAAAAGTGCTGTAAAGCTGAAAGCAATAACGCCACTATCACGCCAATTATCGTATTACATTTCCATAGTTTTTCAATAGTCATTTTTTGCATACTCAAAGTATGTGAAAAATGTAAATAATATTGCAAAAAAGCAATATTGACTTTAAAAACAGTCAATGCTATAATTTTGTGGGCACGAAAAGGAGATATAAAATGAAAATTCTTATTATTTTCGCCGGTGGCACGATTGGTAGCACCATTAAAGGGAATTGTATATCGATAGATAGTGGCAAGCCCTCCATTTTAATGGAAACCTATCGCAAAAGATATGGGCTTAATTTTGAGTACGAAACGCGCACGCCCTATATGGTGCTTTCCGAAAACAACACTGGCAAGAACTACGTTGACTTGGTTAATTGCATCTTCGACAACATTAACGACGGATATGACGGAATTATCGTAACACACGGAACCGACACCTTGCAATACACCTCCGCCGTGCTTACTTATGCACTAGGAAATAATACGATTCCGGTTTGTGTAGTTTCTTCCAATCACCCCATTGAACATCCCGATGCAAACGGCATAGACAACCTTCGCGGAGCCATTAAGTTTATAGAAGAAAAAGGTGGTAAAGGTGCATTTGTGGTATACAAAAACGATGATGATAGGTACCCAAAGATTCATAGAGCGAACAGACTCCGTGCCGGATACGTCTACACCGATAGAATAGATTCCATCTTTGACATGCCCTACGGCTATTTTGATGAAAAGGAACACTTTGTACCTAACCCCGCCTACGTTGACCTCGAGGGAGATTTTACTCCTGTCGGTAGATTAAACGTGGGGCCACAATGCAATTTTATTTACCGCATATACCCTTACGTTGGCATGGTTTACCCTCGTTTCCCTAAAACGGTAAAATACGTGCTACTAGATTCTTTCCATAGTGGAACGATAGACACGGCATCGGACGCTGCACTAGAGTTTTATAAATACTGCAAAGATAACGGCATTAAGTTATATTTAACCGGGCTTAAAAATGCTATATCTTATGAAGGCACTTTGAAATACAAGGAACTCGGCATAACTCCTCTTTATGACATTGCTCCTATTGCTGCCTATATTAAAGGTTGGCTTTACGGAAAACTATAACAAAAAAAGGAGCGAGGCTCCTTTTTTATTTTATGTAATTTATCCATAATCCATTATTTGGAAGTGGCTTTATTTCTTTGAGTTTAAAGGATTCTAACACGTCCTTTCCCTTAGCGCTAAACAAGTCTTTTCCCTCTTTGTCACCATCGATGACAGGCACCATTACTAGACTTAATTCATCAATCGCTTTTGCGTTAAAGAAGAGCGTATCTGTTAGACCACCTCCCTCCAACAAGATAGTCTTTATTGAAAAAATATCACTTAGTTTAGTTAGCATCAAGTCAACGTCCACTTCCTCTTTACCACAAATCAAATAGGATATTCCCTTGTCTTTTAAAAAGGCAAAATATTCGTCACTTGCTTGCTCTGTCAATATCTCTATAATATGGGCATTGTCATAGCCGGGATCATAATCCTTTATTTCCGAACCATACCAACCCAGCCTACCGTGTGGGTCAATGGAAATAGCGTAGTACCCCCACTTCTTTGCAACGTAGTCCACTCTCTCTACACTTACTCCAACATAGTTGCTCAAATCGGGTTTTACCCCGCCGGTAAAGCTTCCCTCCATAGTAACCCTACCACAACAATACGCATCGGCTTTATATTCTCTATTAATGGAATAATACTCCTCCGTTAATGCCGTGGTGGTGGGTAGATCCATATATTTACCAGTTACCTTGCCGTCTATGGAAACTAGCATATGTAGTATTACGTAGGGCTTGCTCATATTATTTACCGAACTCCTTTGCCGTTTCTTCAAGCAATTTTCTTATGGGTAAATGTTGGGGGCAAGCATCTTCGCACTTACCACATTTAATGCAATCGCTAGCCTTTCCTCCGTGTTTTATGTGAATGCTATAATAATACGAAGAATTAAACGTTGAGTTCGCCCTTTTATCGTTTAAACATGCAAACAAATCGGGTATTGCAATCTTCTTTGGGCAACCATCCGTGCAGTAACGGCATCCCGTACATTGAATTGCATTTTGTTTGCGATATATTAGCTTTACCCTATTAATGGCATTTTGTTCCTCTTGGGTAATGGGCTTAAAGTCTTGCATATAACTAAGATTGTCGTTCATCATTTGCATGTTGCCCATGCCTGAAAGCACCATAAATATACCCTCGAATGAACAAGCGTACCTAATAGCATAACTAGCATAGGAGCCACCGCCTAACTCGTCAAATACTTTTTTAGCCTCGGCTGGCAGTTTTACAAGAGTACCCCCCTTAACGGGCTCCATTACTATAATGGGCTTATTGAATTTTCTGCAAACGTCATAGCACTTTTTACCCTCCACAGACGGATCGTCATAGTCAACGTAGTTAAATTGAATTTGTACCACCTCTATTTCGGGATAATCGGTTAGGATTTGTTCAAGGACTTCTGCTTTGTCATGGAATGACAAACCTACGTGCTTGACTTTGCCCTCTGCTTTTAATTCAAAGGCTGTTTCATAGGCTCTACAAGCTTTGAAAGTTTCATATATCTTTCTATCTTGTGCGTGCATCAAATAAAAATCGAAATACTCAACGCCACAGGCCTTTAATTGCTTTTCAAAGAGTGGTCTAATATCCTCTTGCTTTCTAAAAAAGCCACCGGATAGTTTATTAGTAAGAACGTAGTCCTCCCTTTTGTAACGCGAAGTTAAGCACTTTCTCAACGCCCTTTCCGAACGCATTAACATATAGCCGTGAGCTGTGTCGAAATAGTTAAAGCCTGCGCCTATAAACGCATCTACCATCTTATTAAGTTCTTTGTAGTCTATCATTTTGAACTTATTGGTGGGCAACCTCATGCATCCAAAACCAAAATTCTTTTTAACTTCCGGGAACATATTTACTCCTTATGTTTTATGTTTTTATTCTAATAAAATCACAATACTTAACCATTGCATACGGGATAACGTAACAAAAAAACACGGGTATGGATTCTTCCACCAAAATCCGCTTATTCGATGTATATCCACAAATAGTTTGAATATGTGCTTTTAAGATAATTTGCGTTTGCTTGTGCGTTATTAAGTTCCATTGTGATAGACTTGTTACTATCTACAACTTCCCATCCATTTGCATTTTCAAAATATACGCTTTCTAACAGAACACAATTCTTAAAGGCTTGTTTCTCAATCAGCCGTACATTTTCAGGAATGGTTGTAGTGGCTAGTTTTGTACAGTTGCTAAATGCACTTTCCTTAATTTTCGTTAATTTCCTTGACCATTCGATTTCTTTTAGTTTCACACAATTACTAAATGCTCCTACGCCAATAGTTTCCACGCTATTTCCCATTTTAACCCTTTCCATGTTAACACATTTTTCAAAAGCTCTGTCTCCAATCACTTTTACGGTTGAAGGTATTTCAACGGAAACTATATAACTATTTGATCTAAAAGCGCCTTCAGCTATTTCTACGACCTTTCTACCGTTAATTTTATTAGGAATTATAAGATCCCCATAGTTGGAGTATAATACATTATTTTGGTAACCCAATATTTTAACGCCACCTTCAACGGAAATAAATCTATAGGTGTCGGCAATATCTTCCTGTTTTTGTTGTAGATATGGAATACCAAAAAAACAGCCAAGAAGAATTGCCAAAGCCAAAACAAGCGATATAAATATAACTATAACAATACTAGCTTTTGATTTCATAAATCCTCCCCATAAATGACAAGTGTATAAATAAATTATATTACATTTTATATTAAGTGTCAAGGAACACATATTCTTTACAACTATATACAAAAGAGCCTACCTTGAAGGTAGGCTCTTTATTAACAATAAAGATTAGCTAAACTCGTTGAAGTCTTCTGAAATATAATTCATGGACTTAATTAGTTTATAGTAGAATATCCAAGGTCCTAACCCAAAGAGTAGGATACCAACAATACCCCAGCCCCAGAACGTGCCGGAGCTAAACTTGTAATCTATGTTGCGACGCTTTAGGGCTTTACCTATTCTATCGCAGAACTTATGTTGCCACACGAAAACTGATATACCTAGAGTAATGGTGCTTAAAGCCATCATTAGGAAGTAACTCATGGTTCTTTCGCCATCGTGCCTACTTTCCATAATGTTTAAATCAACTTGCATACGATACAACATATATGCTGAATATATGCCACCTGTCAACACTCCAAAAAGTACGTACTTCCACAACCTGCGTTCTGTGTCCATAACAATTCTTGGTGGTCTAGGACGTCTGCGTCTTCCCTGTCCACCGTATGGCATCATCGCAAATGGATCCATACCATAGCCATAATCTTCTTCATAATCATGTCTGCTCATCTTCGTTCCTCCTTATTCTACTTCTACGTAAAAAGTTTGATTTATGCGCCAATTCGTCCAAAAATCATCACTCTTAAGACTACTTGGACCCCAAGTCTTGATTTCATACAATACAGAGATGTTGACAGTACAGTTTTGCGTAAACAAATTGCTATCAATAATTGTTAGAACGCTTTCTGCGCCTTTTTCCTTAAAGGCATCTTCCAGTAAAATCTTTCTTTGTGGTGATCCGTCATTGTAGTCTACTGTTGCTACTATTAACCCATATCCAACCTGTTTTGCTCCCACATTATATGGTAGATTATATAAAGTTTTTTCTGTATAATCATCAAATATAAAACTCTTTTCAACATTTCCTGCTATAGGTAAATTAGTAGTGTCATAATTTATGAAAAAGTTAATAGAAGAAGTTGCCCCTTTCTTCATTTTTAACGTATTTCCACTAACCTCTGTGTTTGTAACATAAAACTTACCAAACTCAAAGTGATCATGTTTATACTTGATATCAGTACGAGTGTCAGGCTGTGTGTGATTGAACCCATTGTCTTGCTTGCAACTTAAAGACGTAGTATTTATATATGAATTTTTATAAACAGGTTCTACTGGGGCATTATAATGACGCTCATATTTCTCCAAGAATGCACTATTGCTTGTTTCTACTTGGTTATTAAAATAGCTTGATAATTTAGCTTTTGCATTAGTATATTCGCTAGGTATTACGTCCCACAAAGAAACCAAACTTCTTGCCGGTAATCCTACAATAACACTCTTTTCTACACTCATATTATTCATAGAATCAACCCAAGAACCATAATTTGAAAGATAATCTTCTAACGATAATGCTTTAAAATTTGCTCCACCAATTGCCCTGGCGGTAAAGTTTTCACTAGTGGTTCCTGTTTCCATTCCTAATTGCGCTGCTAAACTAATAGACGTGGAGCTTCCAGCCGAAACTAGTTTTCCTAGTGCTGCATTAACGCTAGATTCATACTTGAACGCTGTGTTAACATCCCATTTGGTAGACGTATTTCTAATGTATGAATAACAGGATATTTTTCCACCATAATAACCTGCCAAAACAGCATGTGTGCCGTAGTTTCTAACAATTTGCTCTGCACTCTTCGTTCCATTTTCTAACGCGCTAATATCCGAAAGAAAACTTTCTGACAAAACGTTTTGGAATTGATTAATATTATAATACTCGTCTATTGCTACTAGATTTGCTCCAAAGTATTGTGAAGACATATGATAAATTTCATTTGCCGTATTTTCATATTCAACACCAGCGCTAAAGCCAAAAGAATTTTCTAAACCAGCACTAAACACGTTGCCATAACTTGCGCCAGCACTAAACGATTGTTTAAAATCAGCGTTAACGTTAATATAGAACTTTTCCATAGAGCTTCCAGTATAGGTTTCTGATTCCATATCTCCAACGTATTGTCTATACCAATTTAATGATGCCAGTTTTGTAGGATCGAAAACCTTTCCATAGCCTATGGACTCTGCAGTAAAGTTTGCGTATTCATCCGTAATTACATTGATGGTTCTTCCTATTCCGTAATAGGTTGAATTAGAATCAGTAGAGTTTACAATTGAGTCGACTACTTCATCGTTTAGCTCTTCTTTTTCCGAACTTATATTGTTGTCATTTCCACTAGATGCATTTTTGTAGTAAACAAAAGTGATCTCCTCTGAATAATCTGAACTTAGTTTAATGTATCCGTCTCCGACAGCTTTTACTTTTACTGTGTAAGTTTGTCCATTTACCAAGTTTAATGAAGACAAATCAAACGAAGTGTTTGGACTTTCTTCCTCATTCCCATTAATAAATATTAAATACTTGCTAGCTCCATCAACACTATTCCACTTAGCTACGCCATTTTCAACGTGCAAATTTTCCGGAACATCCAAGATCGATTGCACCATGGAACATCCTGCAAGCGAGAAAACCATTATCGCTAATAGGACAATAGTAATTATGAAAGTTTTCTTTTTCATAAATTCACCCTCCTAAAAAAGATAAGTAAATTATAGTATAGAATTTTCTATATGTCAATATATTGAATAGAATTTTCTATATACTACCATTATGGAAAACGTGCAATTTAGTGAGATTTTGAGGGATATTTTAATAGAAAACAACCTAACTCAGGTTGCTTTTGCTAAGCTTGTAGGTGTAAAACAAAGTCAAGTAAGTGAATGGTTAAAAGGTAAGGCAAAACCCGGTTATGATACCCTTAGGCAAATGGCTATTGCACTAAACGTTTCACCCTCTTACCTCTTGGGATTAAGTGATTACAAATGATTCATTATATTAATTTTTAAGTTAGAACAATAAAACAGTTCTTAAACAACCATAAAAAACGACCAAGTTCAAACTTGGTCGTTTTATTTTAATATTTTCTATTCTGCCTTTTTACTTTTAGTAAAGAAGTTTTGTACTGCCGTCTTGGCTTCGTCAAGTTTTGTCTTGCCTTGCTCGGCTATTGCTTGGGCGTATTCTACACCTTGATTGTACTTTTCACCAACGAACTCTTTGCCTTGATTATATTTTTCTTGGGCAAACTCCCTACCCTGTTGCACCTTGGCATCTATTGTTTCTCTTAGATGTATCAACCAATGGTATTCTTCTTTTAGTTCCTCTATGTCTCTATTAATGCTATCTATTAGGTAATTCTTTAGCGTTTCTATCAATACGCTTATTAGTTCAATAATGACGGTTATTACCCAAAGTATGATTAGTAATGTTGTCATTATTATGGACAATGGCGACACCATACTTGCTGCAATGAACATGCCGTAAAGGGTAACGCCTAAAGAATATGCCTTAACCACTATCTTTACACACTTTAATGCGTGTTTGGTTTTGCGAACTCCTCGTATAGTAATAACCCTTTGTTTTTTCAAGAGTTCTTTTTGACCAATGGCAATAGTAACCACGAGCATCAATGCCGTTATACCAAGCAATATGCCGTTTACAATATCGTTGCCAAGTGAAAATACAAGAGCAAGAATGAGATATACTATCATCAATATACTCATTCCGTAATCAAATATCCATTTTACTACGTTCCAAGTTTTTGAGATTCTATTTAGTGCTTCTCTAGTATGAATAAACATATTATTCCCTATTTCTCCTATTTTTCTAGCCCCATCACGGCTTCTGCAAAGGCTTCCGCCATGGCTGTTTGTCCGTTCTTGTCGGGATGTATGCCGTCAAGTTTGTACCATTCGGGATGGTCTTTCGTAATAGCAAAAGTGTCGACAAGGGTAAGATTATATTCTTCTGCAAGTTCTTTAATGGCTTGGTTTATAATGTTGATGTTCGCGCCGTTAATGTCATACATATAGTCGCCTTCATTTGCTCCATGAACGTAAAAACCTGCATTTACAGTTGCAAGAATAATTTCGGGAGAACTTTCAAGTCCTTGATATATTTCAATAAGTTCCTTCATCGCTTGCTTAAAATCGGCCTTTCCACCATTAAAGTTGTAGGGTTTGCTATCGTTTGAGCCAAGCATTAAAATAACGATATCGGGTTGGTACTTCTTGCTCTTTTCATAAAGCTTTGTTGCACGATATGATTCATCATTATTCTCTTGAGCCGTCTTTGCACTAAAACCAAAGTTTTGTACGTGATAATCATCGCCTAGCATATCTCCAAGTTGGGCCGGATAGGTGTTTTCAAACCAATTTATTACACTCATTCCATAGGTTATGCTGTCACCTACACAAGCAACTTTAACTTGTCCTTTCTTAGCCTTTGTGGGCAAATGCACGTCGGTACAACCAACGTACATTGCAACACCAAATACAAGTGCTCCAATAATTACAACAATAACTAAAAAACTTATAATTTTTCTTTTTAACTTTCTCATATCCTTCTCTCCAGCGTTGATACTTCGATTTTACCACAATTTACCATCGCATTCAATAGGAAAAACGCCCTATTTACATTTTTTGTGCATTGACATTCATATTCATTTGATTTTAAAATAAAATTATGAAAAAATATTTAATCATTTTAGTAACGTTTAGTTTACTCTTTACCATTTCTGCTTGTTATAAAAATCCGGAAAAAGAAACTCAAATAATCGAAGATGACAACTCGCCAGATATTGTAACTGATTCCACTATTTTAGATACCCAAACCACAATAGAAACGCCAGTCCCACCAACCGAACCTAGCGACAATAACGATGAAGTAATCAACATGGGAACACCCACTACACAAACAAATTATGCTTACTATCTTAGTTCCAAGGTTGACTCTCTTAACGTGCGTAGTAGCAATAGTTCAACGGCATCGAAACTAGGAAGCATAAACAAAGGTGATATGCTGTCCTATAAAGGTGAAAGTGGCAATTGGTATCGCACCGTTTACAAAGAAAAAGACGCCTACGTACATAAAGACTACGTACAAATAGTAAAAATTGCAAAGGGAAATGAACAAACGGAAAAAGTTATTGACGTTGGACTAAGTTTACTTGGCTACCCTTACGTTTACGGCTCGGAACGTTACCACTGGGGCAATGGTAGATTAAACTCAAACTTTGTACCCGGCAAATACGATTGCTCTGCCCTCATACAGTATATGTTCTACTTCGGTAGTGGCGACATTTTGGAAGTAACCAGCAAAAAGCAATTCTACCAAGGCAAAGCCATTGATGAACTAAAGCGTGGTGACTTAATGTTTTTCACTAATGCAAACGGCTACTATGCTAGTGGCATAAATCGCGTTAGGCACGTAGGAATGTATCTGGGCGACAATTACATATTACATACGGCAAGCGACTATGCGGTAATAGAACCTATATCCCAAAAACGATGGGAATATTTTATAACTGCAAGAAGAATAATAGATTAGCTACTACAAAAATGAAAGCCGATTTAATCGGCTTTCTTCTTATCCTCCTACGTTGTTACGATACTTTTTAACAAGATCCCTAAACTCCACTTTGAATTCGTCCGAGGACAAGTCCAAGTTATCTAGGCGCGTTATTAAAGCATTAAGATCGGCGTTTGCCTTGTAATTTGAATCTCGAAGTATGAGCGCGAACTCCACTACCGAAGCAATAAAAGAATCTTGAACACTCATTGTGGAATGGTAGGCCTCTGTAGAAATATCCAAAGTCAAACTAAGTTCGTCACCACCCTCTCCCGAGTTTTCCGTAGGCTTGTACTTGAGTATAACGCTAGCAAAATTCTCACCACTTGCCAATTCCTTTTCCTTTAGCTTTATTTCGTAAACCACGGTTATAGTGTGCCCACTACCAAGTTCACCCGCATCGGTATTTTCGTTGTTGAACTCCTCCTCGGTAAGAAGTTTGTTCTCGTAACCTATCAAACGGAAACTTTCTACGTAATCTCTATTAAAGGTAACCCCAGCCTTAACGTCCTTTGCAACCGTTACAAGCGAGCCTCCTATGTCGGTAACGAGCGCGCGCCTTGCCTCCTTTACGGAGTCAATATAGCTATATACACCATTTCCTTTTAGTGCCAATTCTTCCATGTTGTCCGACTGAATATTGCCGGTTCCAAAACCATAAACGGAAAAATATATGCCACTAGCACGCTTTTCTTCAATGAACTTGCCTAGTTGTTTGGTGTTAGATATACCTACGTTAAAATCACCATCAGTTGCAAGAATAACTCGGTTATTACCACCCTCTATAAAATAATTCTTTGCAATATTATACGCAGTTTCTATACCCTTGCTACCGGCCGTCGAACCACCCGCCGTCAAATCCTCTATTACTGCCATGATTTTTTGCTTTTCATTGCCGTAAGCTCCATTTAATGCCACAGTATCGGAGCCCGCATAGGTCACAATAGAAACCCTATCTTCTGCATTCAAGCTTTCAGTAAGAAGTTTGAAAGCCTCTTGCACAAGAGGAAGTTTATTTGCACTATACATAGAACCACTAACGTCAATTAAAAATACTAAATTATTTTTAACGGCGCTAAACTCAACCTCTTTTGAGGCAAGACCTATCGTCATTAGCTTTGTATTAGGATTATACGGGTTATCAAAAACCGACGTTGTAAGCGACATTATAGAACCATCGGTGGGTTTATGATAATCATAACTAAAATAGTTGAGCATCTCTTCCACTCTAACGGCATCTTTAGGAACGTCAAGATTATTCATTATGCGATTGCGCAAATTCGGGTAGGAAGCCGTGTTCGCATCAATAGAAAAATAGCTCGTGTCCGTTGTTTCGGTGGTCACAAAAGGATTTTCTACAATCTCTGTGTAACTTTCGCCACCATTTTCCAAACTCATATTGTTTTGATAACTTAAATTAAAGTCAGACCCTGCATAATCCGCCTTGGTGGAACATGCTATTAATGAAAAAGCTAGACAAACAACAATTAAAATAACCGGAACAATAATGAAAATCTTTTTCATATTATCACCGCCTTTTTCTTTATTGTAACACAGGTATTATATGCTGTCAATGACGGTATTTTGAGTTTATTGTGTAAAACAAGTGTGAATACACGAGAAAACCGAGGTTTTCCTCGGCTTTCTTACAAATCGTCTGCGTCTTGCGTGGGTTTACCACCATCGACCGGCACTCCGGTATAGGAGCCTAGTGGATCGTTCTTGCTTCCCTTGTTCTTTTTCATACTTCTCCTTTTTAGGAGTATATGCAAAAAGCAAATTATTATTTTGTGCGTACCACCTCAAACATATTTTCTATTTTTTCCATTATCGGATACCTATTTTTAGAGGTGGAACTTACTGCAAACTCACCCTTGACTAAATCGATATACATCGTACTTTGTCCGTCATCGCCCATAAAACGCTCTTCCCAAAGGGTGGGCTCAATGCGGTCCTGAACCTTTAATTGCCTCAAAGCAAGATTGTCAAAACTCACTATGCCGTATTTTGCCGTTATGCGAGGTAACTCTTTAAAAAATGAAAAAATATTTCGTTGTATTTCGCTAGAATAATACGCCTCTCCACGCCCTATTCTCTTGTAGCCCAGCACCAAAAGTTTATACTCGCCTCGACCTGCTTCAATAAGTTTTTCTACGTTTGCTATGCCACATATTACGTGAAAAACCGTGTTCGAGTGGTTGCTAGCAAAATTAAAGGTGTTTTCTTCGTACGTGGACAAAGATATTCCCAAACCATATATGAGCTTTTCTTCTATCAGCTGCTCCAACAAGGCCTCATATCGGGGCAAATGCCTTTCGTTAATAGTTACGTTGGGAATTATCCCCTGCTCCTTTAGTTTCCTCAAAAACGGGACTAACTCGGGGTGTGATAAAGGATTTCCGCCACCAATTGCAAGTTCCGTACCACAACGCAACGTGGAAATGAACCTTGCGTCCAACTTAGCATGCCTGCCACTAGGCGAAGACTTCTCGTGACACATGGGGCAATTAAGGTCGCAATAGTCGGTTATCTTAAGGTCGATGCTATCGGGAAAAGAGGCGATAAAACTATCGTCTTCCGTCACAAGTTCCTTGGTGCCATCCTCATAGAGTTTGACGTCGTAGTTGCCGTTTCTATACTGCGCTAGTAGTTCCATTAATATACAAGCTTATCAATACCCCAGAAACCACCATAAAAGCCTTCTTCTGTCAAGAAATATATGCTTTCATCAAAGAGTGCTTGGGCAAATTCTTCAATGCTATTTTTATCCTCGTCCAAACCAAGCTCTTTATACAACTTGCCAAGATCAAAGTAACACGTGCAATCGGCCAAACAATCTTCATTAAAGTATCTCAAACATAATGGATGATAGTATGGGTTATTTTCCCCTTCTATCATAAGGTCACGAACCTTGTTTTCATCAAAGTCTTGCACCTTTTTGCACTCTCTTATAAGCGCTTCCCTATTCTCGATTATTTTTTGCTTTTTGCTCTCAATATATGCAACGTATTCATCACGTTCAAGCTCGTCTTCTATATCTTCGATATTTTGCATTTCACGTTGCAACAAATAACACTCGTCGGCTGTGACAATGCCCCAAACAAAAAGCATTTTCTCCACCGGAGAGCGTATCTCTTTTTCCTCCCAAGGAATATCCTTTTCATCCCTCCATTTGCTGTTTAAGTCATGCTTCATAACGGTAATAGAGTGTGAGCTTGAACTATTTGTTTCAAAAACTCCGTATCTAATCACTTTTTTCATACCTATCTCCTATAATAATGAAATAAAAATGTCGTTTAGTTTGTCCCAATCTTTACTATGCACCGTGGGAAGTCTTTCTATTTCATCTTTAATCTTAATAATGTTTTTCTCAATATATTCGTTAAGTTTTTCTATCCTTGCGCCCTCTCCCAATTCGGGCGTCTCTTTCTTAAGTTTCAATAGCCTTTCTACCTCTTCTCTGATTTCCTCATCCAAGCATTCCTTTGCAAGGTCATCAAACAACATAGGCGGAGGAGTACCTTTTTTGAGTATCCACTTGCAAGCAAGTATGGGGCGAAGAACGTAGAAATATTTCTTCAACCTTACCCTCTCCCCTTGCAAGAATTCACGCTCGTTATTGCGCGCCATATTCAAATAATGGTATAACCCGTTTTTACCTATGAAGTATTCATCTATTAGGGTAGAAATTGCATCCCACTCCTTTGCCTTTCTATAGACAATGGGGGAAGCATTCCACTCAAACAAAGTGGGGTTAGAGTTGTGCAGTAATTGCAAAGCCTTCTTTATATCCCATCCATTAATGTCCAAAACGTCGTCAAGTTGCCACTCTATAACGTCGCGAGTAGGATTGAGGCGCAAATAGTAGTCCCTCTCTCTAACGTAAATGAATCTGACGTCATAATCGCTATCGGGCGATGCAAAGCCCCAAGCACGACTGCCCGATTCTACACAATAAAGGATTTTAACCTTTTCGGTTTGCTCTATCTCTTTTAGTTTTTGTTCTATTATATCTAACATTCTTATTCCTCGTCTGGTTGTTGCCCATCGTGAGCAAGCCACTTACATTCCGTTATCTCCATATCTTCAAACACGGCCTTGAAAGAAGACTTTTCCGCGCTACACGCATATATGCCAAAGCTTATCTCATCTTTAACGTTGAACATATGACATATTCTCATTTGCTTAAAATTCACCCCATCAAAGGAATTTTCTACGCAAAATCGTCATCGCGTCGGCTTAATCTGAACCATACGGTTTTTATGGATGCATCCACGTCGCAAGATGACCAATCGGAATAACCATTGTTGGTAACAACGGCTCCCAATCTTTGGATTACGTCGTTTTCATACTCTATGGAAGCTTTCAGCCAGTTTTCACTATCAAGATACATTACCACACCACTTTGATCATAACGCACTTTCGTATCAAAGGTGGTCTTGACAACAAATGAAAAGTATTTTTCTTTGCTTGTAAGTTGCAAAACGGGAGCGTTATCGTTCCTAAAATGGTAATAGGTTCTTTGCCACAAATCGGTAAAAGGTTCGGTTACTATTTCCACTCTGTCTTCTTGCACCTGGTATTCCTTTGGAGCCCTTGTCCAAACCATATTTTTTGCATCTATTTTCATAATTCCCACTTGCCTTTAATGAAATTTTGGTAGCCATTCCCCGTGAGCTTTTATTAGATCGTCGCATAGAGCCTTAATCTTGTCAAACGACAATTGATCACGAGTGTGAGGATCAAGATATGCTGCCATATAAACGTACTGCTTCTCACCAGTTTCTATGGCTTTTAGTACCATATCGTGAACGGCAATATGCGTCATATTTAGAGCGGCCAGCTGTTCCGGGAGCGCTCCAACCTTTTGAGGATTAAGTCCGTTAGCGTCTACTAAAATAGGAACCTCTACGCAAGCCGTAGGTGGTAAATTTTCAATCAAGCCGTTGTTCTGCACGTTACCGTATATCTTGAAAGGCACGCCCGTTTCACAAGCCTCTATTATGCGAGAACCATACTCATTACTGCGTTCGTGCGTTACGTTGCCGTCAGCCATAATTTCATTGCGCAATTTCTTCCAGCGCCTAATTTGACTTCTACAACGCCTAGGATATTCATTTAATGGTATCAAATATTTTAGTAGTAAGTGTGGGTACTTGGATTTTATAAAATAAGGATGATACTCTGCCGTGTGCTCACTACTTTCGGTGTTGTAGTATCCAAACCTATTCATAATTTCCAATCTAACCAGATCATTGAAGGGCTTTACTTCGTTAAATCTCTTCTTAAACAAGGGATAAAGGTCGTTTCCCTCTTTATCCGTCAACGTTAGTAGCCAGCACATATGATTTATGCCACCAAGAGTGTACTCGGCGTCATTTAATTTTGGCTCTTTTAAACGCTTATTAACGTGCGAAACCACCACTTGGCATGAATGACACAATCCCACCGTTTTTATCTTCGTATTCCTCTGTAAATAGCCCGAAAGGATGCTCATAGGGTTGGTGTAGTTTAAAAGAAGGGCATCGGGGCATACCCTTTCCATCACCCTAGCATATTCGTCCATAACGGGTATGGTGCGAAGGGCCCTAAAAATGCCACCTATACCGATAGTATCGCCAATGGTTTGCTGTAAGCCGTATCTTCTGGGTATTTTAAAATCCGTTACCGTGCAAGGCTTATATCCACCTACCTGAATAGCGTTAATAACGTAATTAGCATCCCTAAAAGCTTCTTCCGTTTGGGAAGCATCGGTCGCAAGATATTTTTTTACGGTGACTGCAGGTTTATATTTGTCGCGAAGTGCACAAATCAGTAAATATGATTCTTCCAATCTTTCAGCGTCTATATCAAGTAGTGCCAACTCAAAAGAGGGCAAATTCTCGGCAAGCATACAGTCACCCAATACGTTTTTACAAAATACCGTGCTACCTGCACCAATGAAAGTTATTTTCATGCTTTTCTCCTTGAGCAATATTATTTTAATTGTAGCATAATAGCCCAACCTTTTCAAGATGGAAACGTGCTTACCACGCATATAAAAAAAGGAGCACCACCCAGTACTCCTTTCCGTTATTACGTAATTAGGACTATTTTATTTCTATTCTAAGGTAATCGTCCCTATCCCTTCCACCTGTGCCGTCCTCGTCACAAGCCGAATAGGTGTTTATGGTTTCACCTGGGAACAAATTGCATATGCCATACAAAAACTTTTTTGCTTTAACACCGACTATGATGCCGTTGTCGACAATAATACCTTCAATATCGCTATCACTCCAAAAAGAATTCTCTATACCTCGGTAATTACTGCCGTCCTCTTTTCCATAGGAATAGGTACACAAACTGGTTGTCGCAATCGCCTTATAGCAATCTACTTGTTCCATAAGCGACTTGCCACGGAGCTTTTCCAAATCCTCTTCGGATATGCTATACTTGCCCATATCCTTATTGTACTCAACGATGTCCAAATATTTACCATTTCCGTTTTCCAGTATCATAGTTTTCTTCTATTTCCCCCAATTACCAATTATCGCCCTTACTTAATCATCATTCTCAATCATTACTCTAATTTATTAATACAACCAGGTTATTTTCCTCTTTCTTTATCTATTTTTTGGAGATATTTTTTTATCTTGCGATAGGATGCTATGAACTTTATAAAAACAAGTGCTAACACGAGTATGAATACTGCCATTATGGCAAGCATGACGTACAAAAGACTATCTATACCAAAAAATTCCTTTGCACGCAAAAAGCGATATATCACCATTAAAGCTATTTCAAAGCCCAATGCAACGTAAAAGGATAATTGACTTGCTTTAAGCGTCCTTACCATCGCTCTTATCTTTTCCTTTTGCTGTGGCGTATAAAACTGCTCATTTTTCATACTATTCATATATTATTCCTCCCTGGCTTTTTTACCGCGAATATGTTCTATGTTTCATTTTAATAGTACCGTTTTCTACGTAATAGTTCTCTAAATATATTTATCGTATACTATCCATAATCAGCTTTGCTTGCTTTAATATTGGCAATTCCCTATTTGCTATCAGTCTTCCAAGCTTATTGTCACGACATTTTTCGTATTCGTTTAACGCTTCTTCATAGGTGAGTTTCAAGGTGGTCAAATGGAAGCTGTCCCTTTCGTCATCCGTAAGATGATTTTCGCCAAAGCCTACGACCTTGCAAAGGTAATAATTGTTTATATTGTGCCTATGTATTAGATTATAGTAATCGCTTACGACGCCTATTTTACAAACTATTTCTACGTCCACGCCGAGTTCCTCTTTAAGTTCTCTAACGATAGCCGTTCTTAGTTCCTCTCCATTTTCCACGCCACCACCTGAGGTTTCCACAACCCTACCATTACAAAAGATATCATTGCGAATCAACTGGGCAAAATAAAAATAACCGTCATTATCGAACACTATACCTCTCACAATTTCCCTATCGTGATCGGTATATTCAAGTGGCCATTCTTCGTCTTGAAGATAGTTTTTTATTTCTTCAAAGTGTTCCATTACTTTTTTCTCAAATACTCCAATCTTTGTTGCAATAGGTAATCCAACGCACCTATTACTTTAAGCATATCGCCTATTTTTCTTGCCATCACGTTGGGATTAAAGGTGTTTTCGTTACAACTCATAACAACTAATGGTACGTATACCTCTTTGTAAAGTTCCACTTTTATGCCCATATATTTGCCAATTTTCTTAATAATCATCTCTATACCATGGTTATTAAAATCCGTCAACAAATATTCCAGCAAAGAGCTTGAGTAGCATAGCCCCTCAAGGGTAGTTTCACTAACGTAATACAAATTGGCATAATCGGTTGAGTGCGCGCCTGCAACCAGCATTTTAGTATTGTAACAATAGGAACTATTATTAAATTCATGCGACCAATCCACAAGCATACCGCAATCTTTAAAGCCATATTCTTGTAGAAACGTTTTAATATCTTCTCTAATTTTCACACCTAATCATATCAAGTAACGATATTTTAGCATAGAACCCAAGCAGTTACAAGAAAGTTTGTAATCATAAAACGCAAAGACCAAACTAGACGTTCTTTTTATAGACAACCTATTTACAATTACAATTTTTGGTTATTTTGCATAGCGCATATAATCTACAACGGGTTCCGCCTTTTGTTCCACCTTATTTTTCATTTTTTTATTTGCAAATACTAAAACAATGCCGATTATTATAAAGATTGGTGACGAAATGCCGAATATAAGTATGCCTATCTTTGCCGAAGCATTTGTCTTTACGTAATATTCTTTCAAATTTACAATGCTAGTGTCCCTATCGAGATATACGCTATCTTCCGAGAAAAGCGCAACTATATCGGCATCGTTGTTGTCTTCAACGTAAGTGTATATGCATAAAATTTCTTTGCCGTTTAGATAATCCTTAATCACTCCGTTGTCTACTGCCAACTCTTCATTTTCTACCGACCTAAATAACACTTCTTCGTCTTCATTAATTAAAAACCTATAAGAATTAATTCCATCACGCTCCGAAATTTCTATTTCAGATATAGCACACTGGTAACATAGTTCTTCCTTTGCAACGTTATTAACGTCAACTTGAAACATTCCACTAATAGCAAAAATTATAACTAATACTCCTGCAAAAGTACCCCAAGTAATCATATATCCACTAAAGAATGCAAGCAGTTTGCTTCCACGTGGTCTTTTTTGAGCTTTATTTTCTGTCTTCTCCTTCTTGTCACTCTTTGTCTTTCTAAATAGTTTGATGGCAATAAGTAGTGCTATTATAGATATTACTCCAAAGAATATAACACCGACATAAAGAGAGCTGTTATCTAGAAGTTCCGTTGCGAGGTACAACTTACCAACCTCGTAGTTTAGATATTCTTTGTCCTCGGTAGATACTGCAACTATGTATTTGTCTTCTTCATATCCCTCACCATAATTGCTAAACACACACTCAATCTCCTTTCCTTCATATTCAAAAATAAAGCGGTTCCTTTCCAAAACGTTAAGATTTTGTTCAGCCAAAACGGAGGTTTTGTGAGTAACACCATTTTCATCTACAACTTTAAAGTATACTTCGTGCAAATTCAAGCCACCGTCATAGCCCTTGAAAGAAACCTCAACGACGCGCCCTTTATGGTAGTTTGCATCATCATGAACCAATTCGGGAGGAATATTCAAAAATGAACCAATCAAGCCTAAAACAGCAATCAAAAAGAAACCTATTGCGATAATAGTAAATATTACGCCAAATATGTTTAACGTTATCCTTTTAGCTTTATTCATTACTAAATCTCCCCAATTTACTTCTTCATAATCATTTTATCACACTATACGCCTGATTTCAATAAGGAATTAATATCCCCCACCAAACCAAAAATATTTTTCTTTTGAAATTGGTTCTACTTGTATAAAAACAAGCACACGCCAGGCTCTCAATCGAGGTTTTTAGCCAAGTTTTTGGCTATAAAAAAGACCTGATTTAGTTGTCCTAAATCAAGTCTATTTCAGTTAAGTTTACCCTATCACGTGTGCTTGTTTGGCGGAGCATTGCGACGCCACTTGTACTTAACAAGCACACGTGAGAATCTCGATATTAAGCATTTTTTCTTATAACTTATTATAATATTCTTTAACTTTTTGAGCCATCAATTTTCTTCTTTCTGGCAAAAATTTTTCAATATAATCATTATTGTGGCCTCCCATGATTAGCTATCTACTATTTACTAAACTACTATGCTACTGCGTTCGCATTAATTTGTTCAATTATGCTTCTAATACCCAACCAAACAGATATGTCGGTAAATACATCAACAATACTTCCCCTGTCGGTGAAAGGTGCCTCTTGCAATACAGACATGTCCTTCATAACACCATTGCGAACTATGTATTCTACAATTTGGTTAACGAAATAGATTTGATTTGCATCTAAACTAACATCATTCAAGTATTTGGCAAATGCCGACTTTGCCGCCGCCATATCTAAACCAACTATTTCGCGAACAAATTCGCCAAGTGGCTTATCCCCATATTCCGCTTCATAGTCATTTCGGCTTCCTATTTCACTCCATAGAATACGTTCAAGAGCTTGTATGTCTTCTCCACTCAAGGGAACATTGCTCTTTAGTTTTGCAATCACATCTTCATTTTGGTGTTGGCGAATATAAAACTCTGCTTTAGCCTTGTAATTCCTAAGATCATCACTTTCCAATTCAGACTCACACCATTCGGTTGAAAGAATTTCATCATTAAAGTTTGTAATATATTTAATGCCCGTACGTGGAATATACTTCATTAAATCACGCAAGCTCTCGCGAATGTGTTCAAATTCATTGATGCCCGCATTTTCCAAATAATCGGTATGTAGTATTGTATTTATCAATTCTGCTTGTACCATTATTTCTGGAATATTTGCTACGCTTGCTATTCCATTTACTCTCTTCAATAAATCTGTACGAGCACGGGCATATTTCTTACCCGCTAGATATGCTAATTCTATCCCATACATTAAAGCATCAAATCTTACTGCCGACGGCTCATCTTCGTCTGGAATGATAAGAGGAGCAATTTCTTCTGCCATTAAAAGAGTGTCTTCATAGATAAGCGAATTGTAATTTTCTGGATTTGCATACTGTTCAACATAACGTAAATGTTGGCGTACTGCAAAATTTTCTTTATTTAATTCTCTAACCTTTGATACTAATTCATCAATTAGTTTATTTCTGAAAGCAATTAATTCCGTTGTTTGATAAACGATATCTTGTAGTTTATAAATGATTTGTGCTTTTAAACGGAATATTGCCCCTTGCAAAGCAATTTGATTTGCCGTAGGCCTACCCTGATTCATACGGAAGAATTCAAAGTTTCCACAAAAATCAAAAATATAGAACTTGTCTTTGTCTTTGCCATCAATAAGGCCATCGCATCTACGAGTACCACGACCTATCATTTGCCAAAACTTTGCTTTGCTCATTACCTTCTTAAAGAAGACTAAGTTCAAAATCTCGGGGATATCGATACCTGTATCAAGCATATCAACGGAAATTGCAATTTGAGGCAACTTATTAGGATTAGAAAACTCGTCAATTGCACTTTGAGCATAGGTCATATAATTATCAATGACTTTTGTGTATCCTGGCAATTGTGGGAATTCTTTGCCGAATATTTCATGGATTTTTTCTGCGTGCTCATGATTTTTAGCAAAAATGATAGTTTTGCCCAACTTCTCACCATAATCAATACGCAATCCATCTTGCATTAAAACATGCAAAACCTGACGAATAGTGTCTTCATTAAACACCCATTCATTAAGTGCAGATGATGCGATACTCTCCGGTAACTCGCCGTTTTCATCTTCAAAAGTATTTTCGTACGCCTCCCTATCTTCTTCTGAAAGATCATCATAAACTATACCTTGCTCTATAAACTTAAGTTTGCTTTCAACTGACATAAAGTCCACAAGGAATCCATCTGTTACAGCTTGCGCAAGTTCATAACCATATGTAGGAACTCCGTTTTCAAGCTCAAATATTTCATAAGTATTTTTATCTATTTCATCTTTAGGCGTCGCAGTTAATCCAACTAATGGTGCATCAAAATAGTTAAAAATATCTTTATATTTATTGTAAATAGAGCGGTGTGCCTCGTCTATAATTACAAGGTCAAAATGACCACTTGTAAATAATTTTTTGTCTTGTTCATCTTTTATGGTATCAATACAATTCATCATTGTTTGATAGGTAGAGAACACGCAACGAGAGTCAAAGTTTTCCTTATCCTCACAAAGATTGGTTACTGATAAATCGGGTAGCAAATTTACAAACGCACGCTTTGCTTGTAACACAAGTGAATTTCTATCTGCAAGGAATAAAATATTCTTTACCCAACCATGCTCAAGTAATACCTTACAAAGAGCGATAACCGTTCTTGTTTTACCCGATCCTGTTGCCATAACAAGAAGTGCTTTGCGCCTATTCTTCTTATCAAACGATTCACATACTGCTTTTATTGCTCCTTCTTGATAATATCTACCTGCGATATCCTTATCTACCATTACATTCTTTAGGCTAACGCGCATAGTATGCAGGTTGAATAATTTTTCCAAATCTCTTTTGGAATAAACACAAGCGACTTCCCTTTCTGGATAGTACTTATCATCCCAAATTCGCGTATCAAATCCATTAGAAAGGAAAATCACTGGTCTACGACCATGCTTTTTCTCCAATAAATCTGCATACAATTTTGCTTGTTGCCTTCCTTTAGCAACGTCAACGCAAGTGCGTTTTGCTTCAAGAACGGCAAGCGCTTTTCCATCATCGCCATACAAAACGTAATCAGCATACCCTACTTCACTCGCGTTAGGCATTCCATATAATTCTACTTCATTAAGCCAATCTCTACCTTCTACCCAACCGGCATCTTGAAGCATGAAATCTATATAAATTTTACGTGTTTCAAATTCAGTAATTTCAAGAGGTTTAGGTGCGTATGTTTGTTGTTGCTCTGCACGTCTTGCGGTTAGCTCATCTTTTAATGCCCTATTTTCTTCAATTAATTCTTGAATGTTAACTTCATTATCAATGTTAGTAGACTTACAAGTACAATCTGTTTGTGATAGTAAACTCTTATCGAACTGATGCTCCTCATAATTAGCTGAATAGAAATAAGCAACACAATCAAGGAAAACGAATAGGTTTTCAAGACACAATTGAGCTTGCTCGTGAGTAATTTTTTTACTACCATGCGCCACGTTATTACCAGCTTTACGAATGAAGTCCATGCGACGCCATACGTTGTTTCCAACTATGTCACGGAACTTTTCATCATTCATCAAGCTAATTAAACTATCTTGATATGGCACAACAAGTTCGCTATCAACGGAATACATCCATTTGACAGCAAACTCCATAGCCCTGCGACAATTTAGCACGCAGGCTTCTACGTCAATATTAAATAACTTTTCTGCTGAAATCGCTACGTCCGCAAACGTATCAAATTTAGCATTTTGTTTTAAGAAATCAAAGTTGGTCATATACTGATGCCTCCTATGAGACTATTGTTAATTCTTGTTTTATTGATTGTTATTTTTTAAGAAAAAGTATTATGAAATTTTCCATGTACTATTGCTGTTTTGATTTTTAAATACTATATCAAATTGTTCATGATCCCTATCTACTTTTATAATTTCTTCTTTTCTTAGCTTCATTGCGAATACATTGTGATTGAATCCTACATGTATACGCTTCTTAATAACCTCTTTCACAGGAACTGCCAAAGTTGAATATGATAGAAATTTTTCTATAATATTATCTGTTTTTTTAATCTGCAAATGTGGAAAGCGTTCATTGTAATTGTTATCGTATTTTAGAATTAACAAATGTCTTAAGTTGTTTGCAGTTAGCCATTTGGAAATCATATCCCACCATTTCTTATCTGTTTCTCCAAGCGACATTCCGTAAATACAAATTATATGACTAGCATTAATCACGTCTATAAGCATGGATTCATATCTACTTTTTATTTCAGTGTTTTGTATTGGTTTTACAATCTCTTTAAGAATATCGTTGTCTTTGGCAAAATCGGGATTGGTTATTTGTGAGGCATCATTCACTCCCATAATCATATTAGAATCAATATAGCCATGTATATGCACAATGTTTCCAACGCCCAAACTAACATCATTTTTTAAACTTTCTTTGAAAATTGTAGCGCATTTATCAACGCTATGCGTATAATTAAACGATACAAAATTAACTGTAGTTTTCCCATTATAGTAATTAATCGCCTCTTGGATTTCATGTTTATCTCCCTTGCGAACATAATAATATTGCGAAACGGCATTTTTCATCGTTTTAGCTATTATTTCCACATCTTGATATTCTAATGTTCCCTCTTCCTTTTCCAAATACTCATTGAACTTATAAACAAAGTCTTCAAATCTCTCTAAATACAAATTTTTTTGTTCTATGGTAAAGTCTATAGAGTGTTGTCCAAACGCCCTTTCAAAATCCGACCAGTCGATTATTTTTGTCTCTTTGTTTTTATTCCAACTCGCCAATAAACTCTTAAATGCTATAATATTTTCATTGTCACCATCCGTGTTTTTACAATAGCTATCATAAAAATCTTCGTATTGTGTCTTAAGCCCTAGACCAAGATCAAATCCATTCCCTATCAAAAATGTAATATTCATATCTACCTCTTATTGTCTATCAATTTTAGTTCTTCTGAAATTAATCTACTAAATTTATGAATTAATGGCTTTGCTTCACGCCATTTAAATTCCATTATAAGTTCCATTAGTTGATCTAAGCCAGCATGCCATTCGGAAGGTGCATAAATATATAACTTATGTAGTGCTGCACCAGCTTTTAGTAAATGTTCTTTTTCCACATGCCCATAAGCTGTAATCAAACCTCCCACTTCAGACAGAAAATCTCTATAGGTTTCAATTACCTGGTGGCTTTCCTCATGCTTGATTTTTTCTTGCTGTAGTTTTCGCTGATGAACATTATTCGCTATTTGTGTAAACAATGGTACTAAAATCGACAATGCTAATGTAAAAGCAATAGCAATCCATGGCGCCAAATTATCCCAAGTCATGGTGTATTCCTCCTTATTTCATATAATGAGAAAAAACTTTTTCGAATATTAAAACCTTTTGTATTCCGAATAGTTCTTCTGCTAAATGCCTTCTTTGCTGTGGGCATAGTTCACCAATAGACTTGATTGCTTGCAACAAGTCTTGTTTTGCTTTTAAATATTTATCCGTAGGCTCTAACCCTACTGTCAACTTTATATTATCCATAATATTCCTCCTTTTCTACTTAAAGCATAACACAAAAAGTGTATCATGAAGTACTATCTTTATTATAACAAGTATAATTACTATATTTTCCCGAACTTTACCCGAAGTATTTTTGCATTAATGCTTTTTTTAGTATCTCAAGTTTTTCAAGACTCTTTTGAATTTCAAATTTCGATTTGTCGATCTGTTCGACGAAGGCTGCAAATTGCTGTTGAAGTTCTATTGGAGGACATATGAATTCAACTGCTTTTACCTCACTCATAGATGGAAAGTTAGGAATACCACTTCCACGACAAAATCCGAACAAGATGTCTTGAACCCTGTCACTACGGAATTGATGAATGAAAAAAGTGTTGGTCATAATGCTCTGATCCAAGGTTACTTTCAGTAAAGCTTGATTTATGATTCCTTCTTTAGCATATGGAGGAATCTCTGCTATTCTACCCAATGTTACTCCCGAGCAACTAATAATAAGATCGCCGGGGTCGACTTTGAACATTATCATTTCTTGATACTTTTTCGGTGCTATATAGTATTTCTCGTATTCAAAGTCATTGTGGATAGCGTGTCTTTGCTCATATACCAAATAACCATTCTCAACGAAATCTTCTTTTTTAAGTGCACCACCAAAGGGGCCTCGCTTTAAAGAGTGTTTATCTTTGGTTATTATTTGTGGAAGAGTTTTCATCGGATATTTCCCGTCACCGAACATCTCGATAAATCGGGACTTGACGAGTTCTTCGCTCAAATGAAGTTGCGCTTGTTTTGCTTCAATTAATCCATCAATAATACGATTTTTTTGCAAAAAATCAAGTTGGATTTCTTCGCTCGGCAGATCGATTTCTATCGCCAGTATATAGTCTTTGGAAATGTGCTTTAATCCTGCGCCTTTGAAGCCATTTTCCAAAATACCGATGTTGCTTTTTAGGTAGTTATATATGGTTTCAAGTTCAGTTTCGCTTCTTCCGTACATAACCAAGCAATCAGTAGAAGTCGAGAATGGCTCATTGCAAAAATGGACGCTTGCATTACCACCAGTTCCAAAAATCAGAGACGGTTTGTCGTAATTTGCTTCGTCAACGAATTTTGATTGGATAGGGCTTGATGTGAAAAACTTGTATTTTCCTTCTGCTTTTCCGTCGCCGGCTTTAATTTTTGACTTTGGTTGGGGAAAAAGCACTTGTTTCAGTTCAATTCTCATGCTGCCACCTCCATTTCGTAGGTGGATTCACCATCCATTCCTATTAGCAAATCGTCTTTGTTAATTATGTATTCTTCTGAACATTCTTCTGTCGTATATGTATCCGTAAATCCTCTTACTACGTCTCTTATACGCACAAGTGGCATTCCTCTTTTATCGTTAGAGAAATGTGATGAGTCAAAAGAATATCCATATTGTATATTACATACATCTATTAGTTTAACTTTTCCCATTTTTCACCTTATAGCACAAATAATCCTATGAAGAATATTACAACCAGTATCATTGCCCCAACTATTAGAACACCATATGCTATTTTTAGTAATAGACTTTTAAATCGGTATTCATTGATTTTTTCTTTCAATATTTCTGCATTTAATAATTCATGTGTAGTAAAATCTGTATCAAGATATTCCTGTATTCTTTGAATAAACTGCTCATTTGTCAATTCCCAATAAGAGACTATGTTTACAGGAGAAAACTTAATTGTTTTCTTTTTGAAACAATTAATATGTTTATATCTCCCATTAGGAAAACTCGCCAATAACAAAGCAATAAATGCTAAAAGCAAAAAAACCATAGCGATTATTACAAGTGAAAATAGCGTTTGAGATGAATACTTTTCCACAAATAAGTAAGCAATTATAGTGGTTATTATGGTCAAAATCAATGGTAAGCCTGTTTTACAGGCATCTATTTTTTCTTCTACTAATTTTGCCATCGATTCTAAAACGATTTTATTATATTCCCTATCATTTCTCTTTTCGTTAATCTTATCATCCATTAAAGCATTTCCTCCAATTCGGCAAGACCTTTTGTTATCTCCAATTCTATCTCGTTAAGTTCTGTTAATATCTGAGTAGTAGATGGATATTCTACTGCTTTATATTCTGTTTTCTTATACTTATTGATTGATAAGTCATAATCGTTGCCAACGATTTCATCCTTTGGAACAAAGAAAGACTTTTCCGTGCGAGCACGAGAACCTTCTCCTGCAAGATTGTGAAAACGATTTACGATATCTGGTATATCGTTTTCATTAATAATATTTCTCTTATCATCAAGACTAAAGCCATCCGCTTGCATATCGTAGAACCATACTTTATCTGTTCCACCATGTCCGGTTTTAGTAAAAATAAGTATTCCTGTAGAAACTCCCGCATAAGGTTTAAATACACCAGACGGCATTGAGATCACTGCCTCAAGACGGTTTTCGTCAACAAGTGCCTTACGAATTGCCTTATGCGCATTGGAAGAACCAAATAGTACTCCATCTGGAACTATACAAGCGCATCTTCCACCCACTCTTAACATGCGTAGCATCAATGCAAGGAACAATAATTCTGTTTTCTTCGTTTTGCATACCTTTAATAAATCGGCAGAAACAATATCGTAATCCAAGCTACCCTTAAAAGGTGGGTTCGCAAGAATAAGAGAGTATTTATCCTTATCAAGGTTTTGGTCAGACAAACTATCACGATACTCAATATACGGATTATCTACACCATGTGTCATCATGTTCATAGCTCCAATACGTAACATAGTTCTATCCATATCGTAACCATGGAACATGCCGTTCATATAATGGGCTTTCTTTTGCCTATTGTAGAAAATTTCTTCTTTTCTCTTTTCCTTCAAATAGTCCCCTGCTGCAACAAGGAATCCACTCGTACCACAAGCCGGGTCACAAATGACTTCATCTGCCTTGGGGTCCATCAACTCTACCATCATACGAATAATATGACGTGGTGTACGGAATTGACCGTTTAAACCTGACTGAGATATTTTTGAAAGTAAATACTCATAAACGTCCCCACGAATATCGCTATCTTTGATTTGTGCCATTTGTGCATAAATGTCATCTAAAATGGTTATAACTTTATCAAGAAGTAGCGGAGTAGGAATTTTGAATATCGCATCATCCATATATTTGGAATATGCACTGTCCTTACTCTCATGCAAACCTTTTATAAATGGGAAAACCCATTCTTGTATGGTTGAATACATTTTACCAGCAGGAAAGTCATGGAATACCGACCATTTTAGTTGATTTCCATCAATCTCTCTTTCACCGATCTTTACTCTATCAGCAAATATACTTTTATGTGGTAATCCAAGCATTACGGCCTCTTTTGCACGAAGATTATCCGTTTCATCAAGGTCATGTATAAACATCAAATATGTTACTTGTTCTATTACGTCAAGTGGATTTACAAGTCCGCCCGCTGCAAACACATCCCAAAGTCCATCTATTCTATTTTTTAATTCACCTGTAATCATTTCTTTTCCTCCTTGTTATGGTTCCAAACATATTCCGTATATCTGCCACCACCTATTTTTAATATGTCGCCACTATTAACTAAATCAATCAACGTTCTTTGTATTGTAATTTGGCTTATATCCGGGCATTGCTCCATTATTTTTGTCTTTGTCGTTTTTCCAATAGTATTTTTAATGATTTCTCTAATACGTTCAGGTTTAGATAAGTTATTATTAGAAAGTACTTTTAATCTAGAAGAAAAATCTCGATATGCCGAAACTATTACTCCCAACATATATTGAACAAAGGGTGCATAATCATTTTCGTCATCATGCCAACCTAATGAACTTGCTTGCAATGCTTCATAATAGGTTTCTTTGCTTTGCTCAATTATTTTTTCTATACTAATGTATTTACCCACAAGATACCCAGCTCTATACAAAAGCAATAAGGTTAGCAACCTACTCATTCTTCCGTTTCCGTCATTAAATGGGTGTATACATAGAAAATCGAGTATGAACATGGGAATAATTAACAACGGATCAGCTCCCATAGTATTTATTGCTTGGTCAAATGCTACACATAACTCATTTATAGCAATAGGTGTTTCCCACGCAGAAACAGGTTGGAATCTAACAAATCTATTGCCATTTTCATCCTCTTCTGCGATTATATTATCTGCATTTTTGTATATACCGCCTATAGATTTTCCACTAAATTTGTATAGATCTCTATGAAGCTGTAAAATTAGTGCAGGCTTTACCGGTATAAAATCATGATTTTCATGTATAGTTGCAAGTACATCACGATAACCGGCAATTTCTTGCTCATTTCTTGTTCTAGGTGTAGTCTTATTTGAAATTAGACCTTTAAGCCTTTCATCTGAAGTATAAATTCCTTCTATCTTATTTGAAGCTTCTGTACTTTGGATTTTAGCAATTTCCAACAATTGAGTTAAAGTATCTGCCTTCGCCTCAATGAACAATGTTTGTTCACCTTTATATTCATGGATTTGCGTTAACATAGAAACAATTTCCGGGGTTAAAAGCTTATTCCACTTTTTATTGTAATTAAAATGCCTCATACATACCTCTATCATTGTATTATATCCTTATTATACGCATAATAATATCTTTTGTCAATATCAATTTTATCATTAATTAAAAAATGATAAAGTTAAAAATTTGTTAATAAAATTGTTAGTTCGAATTAGTTTCGTATCGGGTATATGTTTTTTAGGGCAAAATGGGTTGCTTTGGAAATTTTGATAAAATTTGAGGTGTTAAAAAATAGTGTATTTCTTGCAAAAAGGCATAAAAAAGAACTAATTCTTGGTTCGAATTAGTTCTTGATTGGCTCCCCCTGTTGGACCGCGAAATGGTGTCTCATTTTTTAATAAAGATATAATATATCCATTGTTCTTGTAATATTTGTTAGTTTGTATATAAGCATAAAATCCGTTGGCTTTTACTTTCGCCAGGTTGCTACGCAACTAGCGCACCAAGTATTGCTAAAGCAATATAGGTGAGATGGACAACAGGGAGGAGGGACAAAAGAAAAAGCAAGTCATAAGACTTGCTTCCCTTTTGTGGCTCCCCCTGTTGGACTCGAACCAACGACCTAGCGGTTAACAGCCGCTCGCTACTACCAACTGAGCTAAGGAGGATTATTTCACCCTTTGCAGGGATTGTTGTTTTTGATTCGCGGTAGTAGCTCGCTGCTCGCTTACTTCCAGACCGCTCGTCGCTTTTTCGACACCGTCCCACTGGCGTCGGCTTCCCTCGCGCTCGGCTTTGGCTACAATCAACACACTGTGTTGCTTGGCTTTACGCGTTGCCCCAACTGAGCTAAGGAGGATTAGCTTCCCACGCTGCTGTCTTGCGTGAGAGAATATATGGTGAGAGCTAATGCTCTTCGTTGTTAAAAAAATCCGGCAACGCCCTACTCTCCCAGGTCGTCTCCAACCAAGTACCATCGGCGCGGTAAGGCTTAACTTCTGTGTTCGGGATGAGAACAGGTGGTTCCCTTACGCCATCGTCACCGGAATTCGTTGAACGTTCCTTGCACGTTCACAACTGCATACCTTTAAAGTAAACTACCTTCCAAGTGAAATCTAATAACTTTGTGTTCTTCGTATATCGATCTTAATTAAAACGGTTCTTCAATTTCGTCTTGATTAAGCCCTCGACCTATTAGTATCGGTCCGCTCAATACATTACTGCACTTACACTCCCGACCTATCAACCTTGTCGTCTTCAAGGGGTCTTACTACCTTACGATATGGGATATCTAATCTTGAGGTGAGTTTCACGCTTAGATGCCTTCAGCGTTTATCTCATCCGTACTTCGCTACCCAGCTATGCTGTTGGCACAACAACTGGTGCACCATAGGTACGTCCATCCCGGTCCTCTCGTACTAAGGACAGCGCCTCTCAAATATCCTACGCCCACGATGGATAGGGACCGAACTGTCTCACGACGTTCTGAACCCAGCTCGCGTGCCACTTTAATCGGCGAACAGCCGAACCCTTGGAACCTGCTCCAGCCCCAGGATGTGACGAGCCGACATCGAGGTGCCAAACCGCTCCGTCGATTTGAGCTCTTGGGAGCGATCAGCCTGTTATCCCCGGAGTACCTTTTATCCTTTGAGCGATGGCCCTCCCATGAGGAACCACCGGATCACTTTGCCCTGCTTTCGCACCTGCTCGACTTGTTTGTCTCCCAGTCAAGCCCGCTTATACCAATACACTCTGCGCACGGTTACCATTCGTGCTGAGCGGACCTTGGGAAGCCTCCGTTACGCTTTTGGAGGCGACCACCCCAGTCAAACTACCCACCAATCAGTGTCCCCGATACCACGGGTTAGAACTCAAACAAATGAAGGGTCGTATTTCAACAACGGCTCCACGGATACTGGCGTACCCGATTCATTGCCTCCGACCTATCCTACACATCACGTGCCCAAATTCAATGATAAGCTATAGTAAAGGTTCACGGGGTCTTTTCGTCCCATCGCGGGTAATCGGCATCTTCACCGATACTACAATTTCACTGGGCTCACGGTTGAGACAGTGTCCGGATCATTACACCATTCGTGCAGGTCGGAACTTACCCGACAAGGAATTTCGCTACCTTAGGCCCGTTATAGTTACGGCCGCCGTTTAACGGGGCTTCAATTCAATGCTTCTCTTGCGATGACATCTCCTCTTAACCTTCCGTCACCGGGCAGGTGTCAGGCCTTATACGTCACCTTTCGGTTTTGCAAAGCCATGTGTTTTTGTTAAACAGTCGCCTGGGCCATTTCTCTGCGCCTCCATCACTGGAGGGCCCTTTCTCCCGAAGTTACAGGGCTATTTTGCCTAGTTCCTTAGCCACGGATCACTCGAGCGCCTTTGGATTCTCTCCTCGACCACCTGTGTCGGTTTCCGGTACGGGCCGCTGAAGACGTACCTTAGAAGTTTTTCCCGGGAGTATGCTTAGGACCGCTGTCCGCTCGGCCGAGGCTCCGCGGTACTATCACCGTCAGGATCACCAGGCGGATTTGCCAACCTGGCTGCCCTACAGGCTTCAACGCGCATATCCGTCAGCGCGCGGGTCTTTCACTCCTCCGTCCCTCCTTCGAATCTTCAGCGGGTGCTGGAATATTAACCAGCTGTCCATCGGCCTCGCCCTTCGGCTTATCCTTAGGACCCGACTAACCCTGAACCGATTATCGTTGTTCAGGAAACCTTGGTCTTCCGGCGGGAGGGTTTTTCACCCTCCTTATCGTTACTTATGCCTACATTTGCTTTTCCGAAAGCTCCAGCACACCTCGCGGTGAACCTTCGGCGCCGTCGGAATGCTCCCCTACCAATACTGCGTATTCCCGGGCTTCGGTACTGCGCTTATACCCGTTCATCATCCATGCAACACCGCTCGACTAGTGAGCTGTTACGCACTCTTTAAATGTATGGCTGCTTCCAAGCCAACATCCTAG